>DUKV01000008.1 GCA_013329165.1 Methanocalculus sp.
ATACTATTGATAGCCGGGTTTTCCTATCCCTGCCGGGCGATTGTATTATGCTATCGGGCAGATCAGTGTATTCCATGAAAAGGGCATTGCTCATTATCGCCATCATCCTCCTCTTATCCCCAATTGGTGCCAAAACCGCTTCGGCAGCAGAGTACCCCACTGCCCCTCTTGGATCGGCTGATTCAATGATGCAATTTGTCGAATGGCTTGTTGAGCTCGGGAGGGAGCTGATTGGGATCTTCACCAGTGCAATGGATCTCCTTGGACTCTCAAACGAGACGCATGTCGGCGATATGTTGACAACCCTTGATGATGGGATGAGTCTGGTGAATACTACGAAAAGCCAGGATTAAGAGGCTTGTACCAGACATTCATGCTCTCGAATCCTCCCCCGATCTGGGTATTATTCGGGAGGGTGCCTGCATAATGGTACCCTCCCCGTGCAAAGAGGATATTCACCGGAGGCTCCTCGCCCCGGCAGATGGTATACGCAAGATGGAAACCATCCTTACGCACTGCTTCTTCCATATGGGCAAGCAGAGCACCGGCAGCACCGGCTCCCCGTGCTGAGGGGAGGGTGGCAAAATCGGTCATTTCGACCGTTTTTGATGATGGATCAAGCTCGGCCGATGAAGCAGCCACGATCTCATCCCCATCAAGGAGGAGGAAGAACCGGACATCCCCACTCACAATCAGATCAGAGAGATAATCCGGATCATCGATCGGGAACGGGTACGTCGGAAAGACCGAGGCATAGATCTCTGCAAGCGATTTCGCATCGGAGACGGACGCCTCCCTGATCGTACATCCTTTCTGCAAGGGTGGATGACCTGTCCCTGCACGTTGCCACGAGATCTCAAGGGTTTCTGAAACCCCCAATCCATTGTATTTCTGCCTGGCAGGATCGGTGTACTTTCCCAGGAAGAAGCAGGCTGTATCATCCGGATAGAACCCCGGGATCTCTGCCTCTACGGTGAACCCGTTCTTTAAAAATGCCGGAGCGGAGGTTGCAGGGACTTTTGCGAATACTTTGGTATAGCGTTCTTTTTCAAGGGTCTCTTCGATCCATGCAAGTACATGATCACCGTCATCCGGATCCAGCCGTAGCAGATATATGCGGTTGTTGTGGGGCCCATGCTGGATGATGCTCTGCCCCACCCTGATTATGGGATCACTCCTCTTCGTCATCTCTCCGTGCCATCCGTTCCGAATCTACAGGAACAAGGGCTGTTGCCTCGTCATAATCCGAGAGGAGCCGGGCGATACCAACAACATGCTGCTCTTCGCCCCCCTTCAGGTTCAGCTGGAGTGAGCAATCTTTGCAGTTGCGATCGCAGAAGATTGTGGTATAATGATCCGGCTCCCTGTAGGTCGTGATCACACCTTCATAATTCCTGAGTATCACCTTATTGGTCGAATATGATATAAGGTACGTCGGCATCACCGGGATCTTTCCGCCGCCGCCGGGTGCATCTATCACATAGGTGGGAACGGCAAATCCGCTGGTATGGCCGATTAAGTTCTCGATGATCTCGATCCCCTTCCCGACCGGGGTTCTGAAATGCGACAGTCCTTCAGAAAGATCGCACTGGTAGAGATAGTATGGCCGGACACGGTTTTTCACCAGCTTCTGGACAAGCGCCTTCGTGATCCTCGGGCAGTCATTTACACCCGCGAGGAGGACCGACTGGTTGCCGAGCGGAATTCCGGCATCCGCAAGTTTTGCCAGTGCCCGCTCGGCGGTGGGGGTGATCTCCTGCGGATGGTTGAAGTGTGTGTTCAGCCAGATCGGCTGGTGTTTCTTCAGGACAGAGACGAGTTTGTCTGTGATCCTGAACGGGAGGACAACCGGAGTTCTGGATCCGATCCTGATCACTTCGACATGCGGTATCATCCGGAGTTCTGTCAGGATACGATCTATCAGCTCATCGGGGAGCATCAGGGGATCGCCGCCGGAGAGAAGGACATCCCGGACTTCAGGATGTTCACGGATATAGGCGATGCCTGCTTCCATCTCCTCCCAGGTCGGGACACGGTCACGGTCACCGACACGCCGCTTCCGCGTACAGTGGCGGCAGTACATTGCACAGACATTTGAGACGAGGAAGAGGACGCGATCGGGATAGCGGTGGGTGATCCCGGGAACCGGGCTGTCGCTCTCCTCTGCCAGCGGATCCTCCAGTTCGCACTCTTCGACTATCAGTTCGCTGGGCGAGGGTATTGCCTGAAGGAAGATGGGATCCTGGGCATAGTCTTCTGTTTTGATCAGGGAGAGATAATAGGGGGTTGCCGCCAGGGGGAATTTTTGTATCGTCTCTTCAAGCTTCTTCCGCTCTTCAGGCGGAAACGTGATCCCAAGCACCTTCTCAACGGTATTCAGATCCCGGACCGTATGGGCGATCTGCCATCTCCAGTCCTTCCACTGGGGTGCATCATGGTCTATGTCAGTATAGTCTTCGTTTTGTTTTGGTATCGGGGTAGATAATTCCATAATAATTTCAACTCACTATAATAGTCTGTTACCATATTCCTTAAAATGAACGGAATAAATTATATATTTGCCCCAATTCAGATTTGAAGTGATTTCATTGGATTTTGTGCATAACAATTAAATAACATGATCTTCGATACTCCACCAATAGAAGGTAAAACGCAATTGAACTCCAGTCTGATCAGGATATCCAATTTTTACCGCAATACAGCAGCAGATGGGAGATTGCATACAGTGCATGGCAGTATACCATAAGGTTCATACACTCAAACACCCATCCCTTCTGTATGCCCGAAGATGAGAAGGAATTGATCATCGGAAGAAGCATGATGCCACGAGATATGGTCATTTATAAGGAGGATACAATCGCAAGCCGGACACTGATCATGAGCCGTGAGGGGACTATCACCCTCTTTGCCTTTGATAAAGGGCAGGGTCTCTCCGAGCATACCGCCCCCTTTGATGCCCTTGCCTATGCACTTGATGGTGAGGCGGAGATTACCATCGACGGGACTCCTCACCACCTGAGAGAGGGTGAGATGATCATCATGCCCGCAGATATTCCCCATGCGGTACAGCCCGTGACCCGGTTCAAGATGATGCTGATCATGATCCATGCCGGTATTCAGGAGAAAGCAGGCAAAGCCGTGAATATGGGGAAGAAAGAGAAGAAAAAGGAGGAGAAGAGGGTAAAGGAGGAGAAGAAGAGGGTAAAGAAAGAGAAGAAGCAATAAAGGAGAGAGGGGAGAGGGGGGTGGCAACAGGGCATCTGTCATCCCGGAGAAGAGCAGGATGATTGCTGGTTTGATCTGGATCAGAACCGTTTATACCGGGAAAAAGCAATAAGACTAGCAATGATCAGGATCGGGCTGCTTGGTTGCGGGAATATCGGCCATATCATCGCAAAGAACCAGAATGGTTTCTCGATTATAGCAGTCTTTGACCAGATTGAGGGGAGGGCTGATGAACTTGCAGCAGCATCCGGTGCCCTTCCTTTCACAGATTTTAACGCATTTTTATCAGCTGACTTTGATATTGTTGTCGAGGCGGCCTCGGTTGCAGCCGCGCAGGAGTACGGAGAGAGGATCCTCCTCTCAGGCCGTGATTTTGTGGTGATGAGTGTCGGTGCACTCTCAGATTCAGCCTTCTGCGCGAGGCTTGTGACGCTGGCAAAAGAGAGGGGAAAGAAGATCTATGTTCCCTCCGGTGCGGTGATGGGGCTGGACAACATCAAGGTCGGACAGATATCCGGGATATCCACCTTCCTCCTCAGGACAACAAAGAGCCCCAAATCGCTCAATATTGATGCTGAAAAACCAATGATGATCTTCTCGGGAAAAGCCAACGAATGTATCAGGAACTATCCAAAGAACACCAATGTCTCAGAAGCACTCACCCTCGCAGCAGGCCGCGAGGTGGATGTCGAGCTCTGGGTTGATCCTGAAGCTGACCGAAACACCCATGAGATCTTCATCGAAGGTGAATTTGGCGATGCATACATCCGGGTGAGGAATCTCCCAAGCCCTGATAATCCTGCAACAAGCTACCTTGCCGCCCTCTCCATCCTCTCCCTCTTGGAGAACCTCGATAACCCGCTGGTGATCGGAACATGATGATTCAGGAAGAAATACAAGAGTTAAAAGTCGCCAGAAAAGCCCTTATCCTTGCCCATAATTACCAGCCCGGAGAGATCCAGGATGTTGCGGATATCGTCGGCGACAGCCTTGAGCTCGCGGTGAAGGCGGCAGAAGCAGATGAACCGGTCCTTGTGGTCTGCGGGGTCCGGTTCATGGCAGAGACGGCAAAACTCCTCTCTCCGAAAAAGACTGTCCTGATCCCGGCTCCGGATGCCGGGTGCCCACTCTCAGATTTCCTCACCCCGGAGATGATCCATGATGCACGACAGAAGTATCCGGGTGCTGCGGTTGTCGTCTATGTGAACTCGAGTGCGGAGGTAAAAGCAGCCGCAGATATCACCTGCACCTCTGCAAATGCGGCTGAGGTTGTGCGATCACTTGCAGCAGAGACGATCCTCTTTGGGCCGGATGCCAATCTTGCGTCCTTTGTACAGAAACAGGTGCCTGAGAAACGCATCATCCCGCTCCCTCCCGAGGGGCACTGTTATGTCCATACCGCCTTCACAGAGGATCAGATCCGGGATGCGAAGGCAAAGGGGTGGCGGATCGTCTGCCATCCCGAATGCCGCCCACCGGTTCAGTCAGCCTCTGACCTGATCGCATCGACCGGCGGGATGGTGCAGCATGCATGCGACTGTGATGAGTGGTATATCTGCACCGAGCGGGAGATGGGGTACCGTCTTAAAAAACTCCATCCTGACCGGCACTTCCATGTTAATCCTGATGCAATCTGCAAGGATATGAAGAAGACGACCCTTGAAGACCTCCACCGATCACTGCGTGACGGTATTTTCGAAGTGGAGATTCCTGACGAGATAGCAGTGCCTGCACGGAAGGCGGTCGAGGCGATGATCACTAGTCGGAGACGAGAGCATGATCGAGCATGAATCACTCCGCCGGTTCCTGGCAGAAGATGCACCCTATGGCGACATCACCACCGGCTCGATCATTCCGGATAGTGAAGGAAGAGCTGCGATTATCTCGCGGGAGACCGGGGTTGTCGGAGGACTTGAGGAGGCGATCTTCCTCTTTGCCGAATGTGGAGTGGAGGCCCGATCACTGGCACATGATGGGGACTGGATCGATCCGGATCAGCAGCTCCTTGATATCTCAGGCCCAATTCATGGGATTCTTCTTGCAGAGCGGACGGTGCTGAATATCATGGGCAGGATGTCGGGTATCGCAACTGCCACACGCCGGTTCTCTGCCCTGATCGATTCGGTGATACCGGGAGCCCGGATCGCAGGTACCAGAAAGACTGCACCCGGACTTCGGTTCTTTGACAAAAAAGCGATCATCCTCGGCGGGGGAGATCCCCACAGGAACTCCCTCTCCGATGCCTTCCTGATCAAGGACAACCACCTCGCTCTCGTCGGAATTGAGGAGGCGGTAACCCGTGCAAGGAGCGTATCGCAGTACCGGGTGATCGAGCTGGAGGTGGAGACACCTGAAGATGCATGTACTGCTGCTGCTGCTGGTGCTGACATCATCATGCTCGACAATATGGATCCGGAGACGGTGATGATAACGGTTCAGCTCCTCAAAGACGGCGGGCTTCGGGAGAGGGTGAGGCTTGAGATATCCGGCGGCATCACCCCGGCAAATGCCGGATCATATGCCGGATGCGGGATCGATCTCGTCTCCTCGGGCTGGCTTACACATTCTGTGAAAAATTTTGATCTCAGTCTCGATATGCGGATGGCGCTTAGGACGATAAAAATGTAGGAGATATTTCTCCTACTCTTTTCTTCGCTTCACGATATACCAGGCGATCCCGCCGATTACCACAAGCGGAAGAAGTGCACAGACAGCCACGATGATGATTCCGATCATAAAGAGGAACGCAGCAATGCCGGTGTTTATGACACTGGTAACCGAGAACCCTGAATCGATCCCGATCGGCTCGCCTTCCTGGACCGAGACTGTGATGGTCGCTTCATCGATCTGAGACTCAAGGAGGTTCAGCCTGCCCGTCACCCGGTCAAGGTTCAGTTGCGCAGAATCAATTGCTGACTGAACCTTCAGGATCTCTTCAACAGTCCCGGCTTTCAAAAGGATCTCTGTGAGGCGGCCGACCTGGTTCTCAAGAGCCCGTTTTTCTGCATGGAGATCGGTATATTCCGCGGTGACATCCCGACTTTTTACCTCCCGCTGGGTGAGTATGCCGACAGATTCGATCTCCTGCATGACAGCTTCAAATGAATCTGAAGGCACCCTGAGAACGATAGTGGCAGAGAACTGCTCGCGGCCATCCCTCATCCCGTCCGAGGTGAGGGAGAGCGATTGGATACGACCATTATACCGCTCTGCGATCGTGGTGATCTCCTCAGAGGCGGCCTTCGCATCAGGGGACCGGAGGCGGACCCAGGCATCTTTGATCACCTTCTGATCGGGATAGGCTGCCTGGTACTCTTCTGCTATGTTTCTGTCATAGGCAGCAACCGACTCGGTCACCATCGGTGCAGACTGGTACCCGGAATCTGCCATCATACAGCCTGCCGAGGCAGAGAGGCCGATGAGGAGAAGGAGGAGGAGAGGAATGAGTGTTTTTTTCATATCAGTCACGTCCTGATACTGAAGATACTGTCTTTCCTGATTTTATAGATGGCGATGGGTGCGGGATTTTTCGCAGGAAAGAAGAGAAAACGGGAGCAGGATCTCTTCTGGTACGGGGCTTTTAACTATATATACGAAGAAACAACCAGTATTACGTATACTTGAGGATAGCCGGAAATGCATAGGGAAACAATATCTACGCTTCTGAAAGAGAGGAACTTGAAAAGCCTTCGCAGCTATGTCAGGTCACTCTCCCGGAGTGAATGTGTCGAGCTCTTCTCCGAGATGGAGGAGGCAGACTACGCCATCTTCTTCCGCCTTCTTCAAAAGGATCTCGCACTTGATGTCTTTGAATCCCTCGATCCCGATCAGCAGGCACGCTTAATCGGCCTTATGGAGGATCCCGAAACACTGCACCTGATCGAATCGCTTGACCCCGACGATCAGACCCGCCTGATGGAGGAGTTGCCTGCAAAGATCGCTAAGCGAATCCTTGCGGGGATGAAGCCCGAAGATGCGGCAACCGTAAGCAGGCTCCTTGGGTATCCGGCAGGGAGTGCAGGCCGGTTTATGACATCACGCTATATCTCGGCCGATACACGCTCAACGGTCGGCGAGGTTCTCCATAACCTCCATACAAGCCCGCTCCGTCCAGACGAGATGGGTGTCATCTATGCAATCGGGAAGGGAAGGATCTACAAAGGGCACCTGACACTAGGCAGCCTACTCAAGGCGAGTCTGGATATGGTGATCGGGGATCTTGCAACCAGCCCTGATATCTTTGCACGGACGGCCGATCCCAGGATCAGGGCGGCCGAGCTCGTCGCCGAGTATGATCTCCCGGCAATTGCCATCCTTGACGGAGAAAACCGGCTTGTCGGATCGATCACCTTCGACGATGCAATGGATCTCCTTGAAAAGGAGGGGACCGAGGATTTCCATAAGATCGGGTCGGTCCAGGATATCGGGATGAGTGTCAAGGATGCAACCATCAGTATCCTCTACAAAAAGAGGCTTCCATGGCTCCTCATCCTTGTGCTGATGAATATCTTCTCCGGGGCCGGTATTGCATACTTTGAAGAGACCATTGCTGCCTATGTCGTGCTCGTCTTATTTCTCCCGCTTTTAATCGACAGCGGGGGGAATGCCGGATCACAGTCTGCGACACTGATGGTCAGGTCGCTTGCAACAGGTGATGTCAGGGCAACCGATTATGCAACGCTCATCGGCCGCGAGGCATTGATCGCCCTTGCACTCGGAGTCAGCCTTGCCGCAGCAGTGATGCTCCTTGGTCTCTTCAGGGGAGGGATTGAGATTGCAGTTGTTGTCGGCCTCTCGATGACCCTGATTGTTCTGATCGGCTCGCTCATGGGGATGACACTCCCCTTCCTCTTTGACCGGCTCGGCAGGGATCCGGCAGTGGCGAGCACACCCCTCGTGACATCCTTTGCTGATATCACAGGGGTTCTCATCTACTTCTCGATTGCAACCTGGTATCTCGGTATCGGGGCGGCGTGAAGTAGCCTCTCTCTTTTTTTCTGATGCCTGCAAAGGACAGTCCGGCTTTATGTGGAGAAGGGATGATCTGAAGGAGAGAAGTGGTAAAAAGAGAAAAGGTGTTCTTCATCCTCAGACGAGGATGAGGAGCGGGGCAAAGACGAGTGCCACCATCGACATCAGCTTCAGCAGGATGTTGATGGCAGGACCTGAGGTATCTTTGAAGGGGTCACCGACGGTATCGCCGACGATGGCTGCCTTGTGGGCATCGGATCCCTTTCCACCATAGTGGCCCTGTTCGATGTATTTCTTTGCATTGTCCCAGGCACCACCGGCGTTTGCCATGGTGATTGCAAGACAGAACCCTGCCACAAGGGACCCTGCAAGGAGACCGCCAAGAGCCGCGGGGCCAAGGAAGTATCCGACCAGGAGTGGTGCCGCAACGGCGAGGACGCCGGGTGCGATCATCTCACGGAGTGCGGAGTTTGTGGAGATTGCGATACAGGATGTATAATCAGGATCGGTCTTCCCCTCCATCAGTCCGGGGATCTCCTTAAACTGGCGGCGCACCTCGAGAACAATCTCGTATGCTGCCTTTCCGACTGCGGTCATGGTGAGTGCGCAGAAGAGGAACGGAAGCATGGCACCGATGAGCATACCGACAAAGACCATCGGGTTCGTGACATCGATGATCTGGAGCCCGACTGCGAGGGTGTATGCAGAGAAGAGGGCAAGTGCTGTTAAAGCAGCTGAGCCGATAGCAAAGCCCTTTCCGATTGCGGCGGTGGTGTTGCCGACTGCATCAAGGGTGTCGGTGATCGTCCTGACCTTTGGATCCTGGTGTGACATCTCTGCGATACCGCCTGCATTGTCTGCCACCGGGCCGTATGCATCAACTGCAAGGGAGATTCCAAGCGTCGAGAGCATACCGACTGCGGCGATTGCAATACCGTAGAGGCCTGCAAACTGGTAAGAGATGATGATCGCAATTGCAACGAAGAGGACCGGGAAGACGGTTGATTCCATGCCCTTTGCAAATCCGCTGATGATCGTGGTTGCGGATCCGGTCTGGGCGGATTTGGCGATCGAGAGTGTCGGTGCCCTGTCATAGGATGTGTAATATTCGGTGATGAGACCAATTGCAAATCCTGCGACGAGACCGGCAATTGCGGCATAGAAGATGCCGACATACTCTGGTCCGATCAGGGTTGTGACAAGGAAGTATGTCGCAAGCACAACAAGGATAATTGCAACGATCAGACCTTTGTTGAAGGCCATGTGAATGGCGCTGGACTCGGTCTTGTTTGTCCTGACAAAGAATGAACCGATGATTGCCGAGAAGATACCGAGTGCCGCGATCAGCATCGGGAGGAGGACGAGCTGCATCGGGTCAAGACCTGTGTACATCTCGGTATGGACTGCGGTGATACCGAGGACCATCGCGGCGATGATCGAGCCGACGTAGCTCTCGTAGAGGTCTGCACCCATACCGGCGACATCGCCGACATTGTCACCGACATTGTCTGCAATGACGGCAGGGTTTCTTGGGTCATCCTCGGGGATGCCTGCCTCGACTTTCCCGACGAGGTCGGCACCGACATCAGCAGCTTTTGTGAAGATACCTCCGCCGACACGCGCGAATAGTGCAATCGAGGATGCACCAAGACCAAATCCTGTTATGGTCGAGAGAACCGTCTCCTGGGGAAGACCCATTGCGGAGAGGGCGAGATAGGTGACAGAGAGTCCGAAGAGACCCAGACCCACAACAGCCATGCCCATAACAGAGCCGCTTGAGAATGAAACTCTGAATGCCTCTGCAATACCCCGGCGGGCAGCGTTTGTGGTTCTCACGTTCGCTGCGGTGGCCGTATACATGCCAATGTATCCGGCGGCAGCCGAGAGAACCGCACCGAGGATGAAACATGCCGCGGTGAGGGGTGATATTCCAACTGCCAAAACAATCGCCAGTACAACGACAAAAACTGCAATTGCACGGTACTGGCGGTTCAGATAGACCATCGCGCCGAGATGAATCGCGGCGGCGATCTTCTGCATCACCTCTGTTCCTGTCCCCTCTCTCTTCACCATCATGAAGGAGTACCCTGCAAATGCAAGGGCGATAAGGGCAGCAACAGGTGCTAGATAGATAAGATCCATAGTGTAGGTACCTCCAATGTGTTCGGAATGCCTTCCATAGAAGAAGGAACGAGAACCATATATATCATATGGAATTTATCTGGTTGTATACGTCTATCAACGAACTCTTATTCGGGAGAATAAACCCGGCGCGCAGGTGAGGGGGAGCTGGCCGGGAGGTCTCAGAGTGATTCAAGGATCGTACCAAACGTTTCAACCAGGCTCTCTGCATGGGTCATCATCCGTGTTGCCACCGCAGATGTCATGAGGGGATTGAGCTCCATCGCTTTCATATAATCTTCTGAGGCCTTCTGGTAGGCAGTGGATGCGAGCCGTGCCTGTTCTCCGCCTGAGCTCATGATCTGGTCTGCACCTTTCATCGATCTCATCTCTGCATCATGGTTCATTGTGATGAACATGTATGCATCGCCCCGGTACATCCTGAACTCTGCATTCTCAGGGTTTGCAGCGATCAGCGAATCAAGATCCACAATCGCCTCCTGGTAGCGCCCCTGGGAGAGGAGGGCGACCGCCCGTGTTTTGAGGGCATCGGGATCAGCAGGGTTCCGGGTGAGGGCTTCATTGAAGCAGTCCTCCGCACCACCCTGATCGCCGGCCTGCAGGAGGGCACGCCCTTCTCCAACCAGGTATAACGGGTTAGCCGGATCGAGTTTGGCGGCAAGGGAATACACCTCCCCTGCTTCCAGATAATCCCCCTGCCTGTACAGGCATTCGCCCATCTTCCCGAGGATTGTGGTATCATTTTCATTGAAAGCGAGGGCATAGGAGTAGGAAGAGGCGGCAGCTCCATCCTGGTTTATCGAGGAGAGGCCATCACCGATGAGAGAGAGGGTGGATGCTGCGGCTGAGTCGATCCCGGCTTGTGAGGGGAGGGGGAGGATAATGAGAATTATGCCGAGAATAAGGCAGAGGTAGAGCAGATGGTACAGCTTCATTGATCATTGGTTTTTTAGGTGATTCTGCTATTTATACCGTATTAATGAGCGGCATCACACAGCATTGAAAACCAGCCAGGATGTATGCATCGAAGAAGAGGGAATCGGATGGAGAGGAGAGGATCAGGAGAGGAAATCATAGACCTCAGGCTCCATCCTCTCCAGATCGATGATGATCGCCTGCCCGGGGGTCGGATTGATGTTCATCTGCTTCTGGAAGGCGGTCTGGGACTGCCAGGCACCGGCGTTCACGGCAAGGACACCGCGGTACCGGGAGATCCCGCTGATATGGACATGGCCGGTATGAAGGATCTCGGGGACGGTATCGATTAAGAGCCGGTCCCGTTCGGTTGCGAGTATAGGTGTTCTCCGCCCGTATGTCGGGGCAAGGTGTCGTCGTTTCAGCATCGCCTCCATCATCTCTGCCGGGGCCTCATACCGGGCGCCCGGAATCATCCCGATCAGATCGTCGATGCTCCTGCCATGATACATCAGCACCCGGGCACCGTGGATCGAGACGGCGGCCGGGTTCTCAACAAAAGTACAGTTCTTTGGATACTGTGACCGGAACTCAGGCGGGATCACCGGCTGTGGTTCTGCCCCCCGCACCACATCGTGGTTTCCGGGTGCGAGGACGATCCTGAGTTCCGAGGGGAGGGTTGAGAGCATCTCGCCGAGCCGGTCATATTGTTCATAGATATTGGGGATGGTCAGCTCTTTCTCCTGGCCCGGATAGATGCCGATCCCGTCAACCAGATCTCCTGCGACAAGGAGATAGCTGATATCGTCGGCAGCAGAGAGCCAGTCACAGAACCGCTCCCACGGCTCCTGGAGAAAGGTATCAGATCCGATATGGATATCCGATATAAGCGCCACCTTCCCGGAATTCTTCGGGGTATAGGGGGCATGCTGCACCGGAACATCGGGGCGGAAGAGCTGGTCCGCATAGAAGAGTTTGCCTTCCGGAGAGGGCTTCCCGCGGACCCCGATCACCTCATCGGGGACGATCCGCTCGGCATCCGAAAATCCATCCCTTCCATTATTGAAGAGGACCGGTATCGTTCCGGTCGGATCCTCCAGTTCAAGGATCCGGTGCCCTTTTGCAGTCGACTTCACATCAATCACAATGCCGATGACGGTGACCTCGCTGTCACGGAACCGGGAGGAGTGGGTCAGCGCCTCGATCGGGATGGCGCCCGATCGTTTCCTGATGAGAGAGCCGAGACAGTCATAGCGGTTCCTGAAGAGGGAGACATAATCCTCGATCTGCCGAACAGGACCGGCTGATCCTTCCATCCCCTCGACCACCTCAAGCCGGGGATCGGCCGTGAACCTGATGCCATCCCGGTGTGGAGAGAGAGAGGGGATATGGGAAGGGAGGATGACCGCACAGTCCTCCTGGATACCCGCAAGAATACCAGATATAAGAGCCGGATCGCCGCGTTCCCTGAGGTAGGAGACGACGGCCGGATCGACCAGGTGGCCGGCCTCGCAGAACCTGGCAATGATCTCCTGCTCGACGAGCATAGTTTCTCATTGGATCTCTGATCCAATTATACCTCTGATCCGGATCCCCTGTGACGAAAGGTACAATGAGAAAGGGTTGGGGGGTTTTGGATTATTCAGGATACACTGTGGATAATCAGAAAGGAAAGCGGAGTTTTAGAGCGACTCGATAAACTCCCCAATCCTCTTGACCGCTTCACCCAGATCATCCCGTGAGACCGCATAGGCACATCTGATATGGCCTATACCCGATGGGCCGAATGCACTGCCGGGAGCCACAGCGACCTGCTTTTCGACCAGGAGCCGCTCCGCAAACTCCACATCTGAGAGCCCGGTTGATTCGATGGAGGGGAATGCATAGAATGCACCCTTGGGGAGATGGCAGGGGAGGCCGATCCGGTTCAGTCCCGCGACAAAGAGGTTTCTTCGCATCTTGAATTCTGCAACCATCCGGTTCTTGGCATCCTCTCCATGTTTCAGCGCCTCAATTGCGGCATACTGGGACATCGTCGGTGCGCAGAGCATCACATACTGGTGGATCTTCAGCGCCGCGCTTGTGATCTCAGGAGGTGCACAGAAGTACCCGACACGCCACCCGGTCATCGAGTACGCCTTTGAGAACCCATTTAAGGTGATCGTCCGTTCCCAGAGGGAGTCAAGGGATGCAGGTGAGACATGACTGCCCTCATAGGTGAGTTCAGAGTAGATCTCATCAGAGAGGAGGAGGAGATCGTGATCCACGATGATATCACTGATCGCTTCGAGATCCTCACGCTTCATGACCCCGCCTGTCGGGTTGTTGGGGTAGTTGAGCATCACGAGTTTGGTCTTCTTTGTGATCCTCTCCATCAGGGCGTCCGGAGTGACCCGGAACTCGTCCTCTGCTGGGCAGGGGAGGGGGACAGGGACGCCACCTGCCAGCATCACACAGGGGCTGTAGGAGACATAACAGGGATCGGCAACGAGGACCTCGTCACCCGGATCGACGACCGTCCTGACGGCTAGATCGAGGCCTTCCGAGACGCCGCCTGTGATGATGATCTCATTCTGGGGATCATAGCTCGTCCCGTACCGCGAGATGAGGTACAATGAGACGAGATCCCGGAGATCTTCCAGACCCTTGTTCGAGGTATATGCAGTGGCGCCGCGCTCGATAGAATCGATACCGGCAACAGAGACCTTCCAGGGGGTATTGAAGTCAGGCTCACCCACGCCGAGTGAGATCACATCATTCATCGTGAGGAGGAGATCAAAGAACTTCCGGATCCCGGAGGGGGGGATCATCGCCGCCCGCTCTGAGACATAGCTCTTCTGCGGGTTAAGCGCCCCTCTCTCAGAAACTATAGGGGAGGCGCTCGACCCCTTCACTTCTCTGTAACTCACAGCCAAACTCCTTGTACGTTTTCATCACAATATGGGTCACCGTCCCCCTGATGCTTTCAAGGGAGGCGATCTGTCCGGAGACGAACTCCGAGACCTCCTGCATCGTCTTCCCGGTGACGAGCAGCTGAAGATCATAGCTTCCAGTGACAAGCCGGAGCGACTTCACCTCAGGGAACCTGGCGATCCGATCAGCGATCCGGTCATATCCAAATTCGCTCTCCGGGCTGACCTTCACCTCAACGACTGCGGTGACAGCATCCTCACCTGTCTTTTTCCAGTCGATTATAGCGGTATACTTTCTGATGACCCCGGCTTTCTCCATCGCGGAGATTCGCTTTTTGATCTCATTCTGTGACAGATTCAACATCGTTCCCAGATCCGCATGCCCGATACGCGAATCCGATTCAAGAACCTTCAGGATCTCCCTGTTTTTTTCATCCATAGTTTTCACCTAAAGAGTTTCCCGGCCTGCTCTTCATCAAATCTGGAGATGTTATGCTCAACAAGACGAGGATCCTTCAGGACAACATCCCAGATACGGTCAGTTGCTGCATCGAAGGAGATCTCTTTTGTCCGTCCATATCTTCCTCTTGATATGACACGTGTAGATATGACACCAAGCATATTTAATTCACTGATGAGATCGGTCACCCGGCGGTGGGTCAGAGTTTCAAGGGAGATCTCACGGGTCACCTCACGGTAGAGACGCATCACCTCCCCGCTTGTGAAGATCTTCTGGTTTATCCGGTGAAGAAGCAGCATCGCATAGAGGACAACCTTGCTCTGGGTGGGGAGGGTGGCGATGCACTCCACCATGCTGTCAGTCTCGATCTTATCCTGTGCCTGCCTGACATGCTTCTCAGTCACCGAGATTTCGCTCTCCCGATCGGCAAGCTCCCCTGAGACACGGAGGAGATCGAGTGCACGGCGGGCATCGCCATGCTCCTGTGCAGCAAGCGCGGCACAGAGGGGGATGACGCTGTCATGGAGCGCTCCTGGAACAAAAGCTTCATCAGCACGCTGTTTCAGGATATCGACGAGCTGGGGGGCGTTATAGGGGGGAAAGACGATCTCTTCCTCAGAGAGTGAGGAGAGGACCCGCGGATCAAGGAAATCGGTGAACCTGAGATCATTTGAGATCCCGATGATACAGACCTTGGAGCGTTCGAGATCTGAATTAATCCTGGTCAGGTTATAGAGTGTCTCATCTCCGCTCTTTTTGACGAGCTTATCGATCTCGTCGAGGATGATGACAAGGACCCCGCCTGAGTTCTCCAGGATATTCTTCAGTTCGGCATAGACCTGATCGGTCGGCCACCCGGTCATCGGGATATGAGTCCGGGTCCGCTCAGAGCTGAGATCATCGACATTCTCGACGAGTTTTGCTATCTGGGCAAGCACCCGGTACTGGGTATCGATCACTTCGCAGTTTAAGTGTACAACGCGGCAGGTGGTGTTCAGGTGGCTCCCGGCATTCTCAAGCTCTGCTCCGACATACCGGACAGATGCCGTCTTTCCGGTTCCGGTCTTGCCATAGATCAGTATATTTGAGGGAGTTTCATTATGCAGTGAAGGGGCGAGGACCGCCGCGATGGAGTCGATCTGGGGTGTTCTGTGGGGAAGCGTCTGTGGCCGATAGCTATGTCTGAGTATCTCACGGTTTTTGAAAATCTTGTTGTTTCCGAGGTATTTTTTAAAAAGACCCATTGATCTGTTGCCTTCATCGTCCACTCATAATCACATCCCCTGATCTGGTTCAACCATAGAACCGCTTACTGAAGTAGAGATTATATGAATCACTACTGGATATTAAACCCCACTATTTCCACTGGAGATATCACATGGAACCAGATGTAAACAGATGTATCAGATGTTTATGTGAAAGGATCTGATCCATGGCAGGATCTCCCGTCAGATGTATAATCTGTATCATGGGAATATAATCTGTATCATGGGGATATGGGATCATGCGTGACCAGATAAAGCGGGATTAGCCGCAACCAGAATGGATGAGGCGAGGAACAGAGGATCTTCTGATTTTTCAGGATTTTATAACCCCTTTATTTCGAGTGGAAATGTGATCTATAGGAATAAGGAGCATTTTTGGTTCTTAAAAAGTGAATGGAATGATAATTTTGCTTTATTTTGGATTGCCACTGGATGTATCAGGAGGCTGGATCATTTGGAGGAAAAACGGTGTACCTGAAGAGAACGGGTAAAAAAGGACGAGATCCAAATGATAAACAGATAGTCCGGGGAATTTGCTAACCCCCTCCCTATTATTTCGACTGGAGTTTTTTTTGGGGGGGAGAAAGATACAGAGGTTTTTGAGGAGGAAGAGGAGAGGATGAGGGGAGGAAGAGGAGAGATTTTGGGGAGGAAAAGGGGAGAATGAGGGGAGAAAGAAGATCATAGAGGGAGGGGAAACCGGGGTTTTTCTGTCCTTTTTTTCAAAAAAAAAAGAGAATAACCGCTCAGAAGAGAATTAATATAAAAACAAATAACAGAAGAAGCCATTTTCATATTAGACATTGATACTATATAAACATACTGAATTCGAATTCAACCATATAATTTTATTTTATTTATAAATATATAAATAAATTAACTCCAACACCTTGCATGAGACCCATAGTTGATCTCTGTCTTCCACTTTACCTTTAAATTTTACCTTTTACTTTTATCTTTAATTTTTAACTTTATCTTTTACCTTTATCTTTTACCTTTACCTTTTACTTTATCTTCTAATTTGTCTTCCATTTTGTCCACTTTCACTCTCACTCTCACTCTCACTTCCCCTCCCCTCCCCCTTTATTATCTCCAGTGGAAACAAAGGGGTACCCCTAAACTCCTTTCCAATCACCAATCATCATCATCGAATCTCCCCCTCATCATCTTCACCTTGGCTCATCGAAAAAAATAACCCCGAATATGGATTATTTCCCCTAGAAAGTTTATTAATTTGGTTTTTTTCCCGGGTATGTCTGACAATTGGGGATCAATTCCCTCAGATAATTAACCCCTTGATTTCCACTGGAACTCCAGGCAAAAACCCGTCTCTATCATGGATAGATACGAGATCCAGGGCAGTTCCCATGGTAATGAGATGGAGATGTGTATGTGATTTATCAGCATCCCCCCTTCGAATCGCCTGATCGTATCTCCTATCCCACTCCTATCCCACTCCTCTATCCCCTTCCAATACAGGCATCACCCCTTCATATCGAAGATCAGATAACAACAAACGATCCATTCTCTCCTATGAGCAGTCATCATGAGAAAGAGATCACCATCACCGGAGCGGTGATCACGGTATCGACCACCAGAAAAGAGGCAGATGATACATCCGGCAAAACCGCAACCGACCTCTTTTTAGAAGCCGGAATACCGGTATCCTTCTACAGAATCGTCCCGGATCAGGACGAGGCGATCAGAGCGGCACTTGATGAGGCTCTTCAAAAAGCAAACTGTATCGTCTTCACCGGCGGCACCGGCCTCACACCCGATGATCGAACGATCGAAGCCGTTGCTCCTGCATTTGAGAAGGTGATGGATGGGTTTGGCGAGCTCTTCAGGCAGAAGAGTATCGCGGAAGTTGGAGCTGCAGTCATTCTCTCACGGGCAACAGCAGGAGTGATCCAGGGAAGAGCGGTCTTCTGTATCCCGGGATCCACAAAGGCGGTCCGGCTTGCGGTCGAGGAGATCATCATCCCCCAGATCCGGCATATCCTCTCACATGCCGGCCCCAGATAAAAATTCAAAAAATTACTTCAGGATGTTCAGGAGGGCGGTCCTCTCAATCACCAGATCGCAGATCCGCTCTCTCCCGACTGTATTGATCTCTTCATCGGTGATCCCAAACAGCTCCTGCAGTCCCGGGATGCGGGATGCCGGGATCTCCTCCTCATCCGGGCAGAGCCTTATCAGCCCCTCGAGCATCGCCCATGCCAAATCAGAGGGAGGAACCAACCCGATCCAGGTGAGCATCCCACCTTCATGCAGCCCAAATCCCATCGCAATACTCGTCTGCCGCTGTCCTGATACATAGAGGAGCACCTCCATCTCAAGGCTCCGTGCGGTCATGGTCCCCTCCTTTTTGGCACGGATCGCCTGCCGGATCGCCTCTTCTGCATGCCTCCTGCCGGCCATCATCTCCGCATTCATGCAGATGATTAAAACACCTGCCTGATCGGCAGCCTCTTTCAGTTCTGCAAGCCGTTTTGGAACTGATGGAATCTCCATTTGGGCCAATCTCACCTGATAGGCCATAACCCTATCCTGGCCCCCACCCGAATCATCGGGTGGAGCTGCCTTCCTCTCCATCCCACCCTTCTCCATCATATCACTTCCCTTATCCATGAAAATTCAGCTCTACCAGTAATCCATCTACCAGTAATCCAGTATATTCTGTTGCCCGCTCTTCTTTTCATCGTTTCTCCCCTCCGCCTCTCGTGGTTTCCTCTCTCCCTTCGTTCTGCCCTCCTTCTCCTCTGAATCCCCTGATCCGGGATCATGCCGGGTTCTTCTCCTCTCCGGATCTCGCTCCTCCGAATCCTTGCTTCCGCGAGTACCGCCACTCTTCCCGGTTCCCTTTTTGATCTGATCGATGATGGATTCTGCGGTCTTCTGACCAACGATCCGTGCAATCCCCTCAACTCCTGCATCTGCTACTTCGGCAGGGGTGGTATAGCCGCTGTTGAAGAGGGATCGTGCACGGACACGGCCGATCCCACGGAGCCTGATCAAGGGGAGGAGCTCCTCCTTCACACCATGCCGAATCCTGATCTCAAGATCTGCAATATCCGCAAGGAGAGGAGGCATCTCCCGCCGGCAGATCTCACGTGCCCCGTGGACAAGCCAGCCGATCCCGTCGACGAGGCCGTGGATATCTCCGGGTCCAACCGAATACCGCTCGGCGATCATCTCGATTGGGACCTCATTTGTCCAGTCCTGGAGGACGAGAGCGGTCTTGATCGCCTGGAAAAAGTCCTCATATCCGAGCCAGGGGAAGCAGTGCTCACCCTCGCCGATGAGGATCTCATCTCCCTGCTCTTCCAGGACTTGTTCGATCACCTCATGATCGGCTGATTTCAGGAAGAGCCGGAACATATCCGGTGTGGCGCAGAGGAGGTGGAGGATACCAAAAGGAGTGACTTCCTCCCTCTCGTTGAATGCAGCGGCGATCATCACCGAGGATCTGGGATCGAGGTAGAGTTTTGAGGTGAGCTCCCCAAATTCCGTTGCCTCAATCCGGTTCCCCAGATCAACAACCATCCCCATCTCCTCAAGCTCCCGCGTCACGCGGCTGCATATCCGGGTGAGGTGGCTCAGATTGGCATGCCGGACTGCATAGAAACTTCCCTTGAAGAACGAGAGGATCGCGTCGTTATCTGTTGCTTCCCTGCTTGCGACCAGTGCAAGGATCCGGGAGAGGAGTGTGGATCGCTTCGCGCACTGCGAATCGATCTCTTCAGCCGGTGCGCAGATGAACTCGTTGAAGAGCTCTGTGACAGCAGGCTCGCTCTTTCCGATCAGGATCGCCTCCCCATAGGGATCCAGGCCCGGCCTCCCGGCCCGCCCTGCCATCTGGCGGGATTCGCGGACAGGAATTGCCACCTGCCCCTCGCCGGGGACGAACCGGTGAAGGCTGTTGATGG
>DUKV01000026.1:0-2139 GCA_013329165.1 Methanocalculus sp.
TTCTTCTGAAATATGACCTGCCCACTTGGTATATGTGTAATCATCACATTGACTGTATCACCTTTGCGGAGATGATACCATTCCTCACCAAGATTAGCCATCATACCATCTTTAGCACCTGTAGGATAGTCAGAACCAGATGGTCCGTAGCTATACGCAAAAGGCTCTTCTTGTCCATAACCATAACCACCGCCAAATCCAGCAGAATTCTTCATTGATGTGCCTGGCATTAAAGAGTAATTACCAAAAAATTGTCCATGGTCATATGGAGTAAACCCCTTTTGAAGTCCAAGATTCATAGGGGTGACACCAGTTCCAAATCCAAGTGGCGAATGATAAATATGATTCGCGGAAGTTCCATTTCTCAGATCTGTATTTGGTTCGGTACTAGCAACTACTGTAGCACCACCTGTTATCCTCTCACCACTTGTTTTATTTGTTGTTGTCCATGAAGTTGTGATCCGCAGATCCTTCGTTGATATAGATTCACTTGCACTTAATACTTGATAAAAAATGGAACTTGAGCCCGGATACCCCGTATTCTTGATCTCTATATCCATCATCAGATTCGGTGCCTTCTGAGCACTGGCTGCAAGCCCGCCTGCAAAGCCGCTCACCACCGCGGCGATGATGATCGTGACAACGAGCATCAGCATCACGCCGACGACCGGCGAGACCGCGTCATCGCGTCTTTTTCTCAAATCAATATCTTTTCTTGCATTCATGAAAGAATTCCTCCATCAGCCGGAGCATGACCAGAGCCGGACATATGATCTGGAAACCGAAGCCGGAGCCGGATACCCCCCACTGCTGAATAAACGGATCTATAATACTTTATAATATATCTGTGTTACTGATTATGACTTTCATTGATATTATTATGACCTTAGAAATAATAATCATACATGTATTCAAAAAAGATCGGGATAAGTACAACAGGTCCAGGATTTAGATTGATTTAGTGCTATACATTTTCCATTCATCCTATCAAATATTATGAAAAGAAAGATACTTATGAATTGGTGTCACAAATATTCATCATGCCCCGCATGCCCAAAACAATACTGATCATTCTGCTCTTTTTCTTCACCTGTATCGCCCTGAACGGAACGGTCTCGGGAGCAACAACCAGCAACACCCCGCAATGGACAATAGAGAGGGTCATTCACCCCACTGATGCGGAGGGTAAGATCACGGTGGAGGTGCTACTCCCACCAGGCATGATCGGGGGGATCACCGAGGAACTCCCGGCAGGATACACCTTCCTTGGATCGACACACCCCTCAGATCAGATCCGGGCCGATGGATCGACGATTCTTTTTGCAATCATCGGCGAGGAATCCATTACATACCTTATCAGGGGAGAGGGTGAACCGGATATTCGGGGGAGCATACTTGATCTTGGAGCGGGCACGCATTCGGACATCGGGACACAGCAGTCCCCGGCACCAGTAGCCGCCATGCTCGGAGCGCTCTTGTCCCTGGCAATTCTCATCAAGAGGAAAGAACGATGAAACAGGTTTGCACGATACTCATCATCCTCACCCTCGCCATCGGTATTATCATCTGTCCGGTACAGGGATCCGACAACCCCGATGACTATTCAGCAGAAGCCCGCCTGATCCTGGCAACCGGCATCCTCGACCACCTCCAGGGTGGCGGGCCGGGCCTCGTGATGCTCCGGGATGCCGCCACTCTCTACCCGGAGTATCCCCGCAGAATCACCGATACGGCAGGAACGGAATTCACCTTCTACCGCCCTGTTGAGCGGGTGGTGGTGATGCACGCAAATGCCGCAGAGTCCATCATCGCTATCGGTGGGGATGACCGGATTGTCGGGGTGGGTTCAACGATTAACACAAACACCCTGCAATTCCCTGAACTGAGCCAGCTTCCAAGCGTTGGGAAGTGGACTGAACCGGATATTGAGGCCATTCTGGCACTCAACCCCGATCTCATTTTGACCTATGTCACGTGGCCGGAGCCGGAGAAACTGGAACGGCACCTGCCATCCCGGATCCCGGTTATCCGGATGGAGTATTATAAAGCCGAAGTCTTCCGCGAAGAGATGGTAAAGACCGGGAGAATCTTCAATGAAGAGGATAATTGTGCCGACTACCTCGCATGGTATGATGAAAA
>DUKV01000026.1:2392-32973 GCA_013329165.1 Methanocalculus sp.
GGAGGAGTGAACATCGCTTCAGGCCATGTCACTGGCTATGCCGATGTTGAAAACGAATGGATCATACACCAGAACCCCGATGTCATCCTGATCTGGTCTGGGAAAGCCGGGTATAAAATGGGTGAGCGGGATGAAGTCATTCAGCTCTATGAAGAGATCATGGGAACGCCCGGGTTCGAGCGTATCGAGGCAGTGAAGAACGATCGTATCTATATCGTCACATCAGGGTTTGCTTTTGGGACTGGATCGCCCGCAGCCCTCGTTCAGGTCGCCAAATGGCTCTATCCAGATCTCTTTGAATATATCAACACGACCGAAATCCATGCCGAATACCTCAAACGGTTCACCCGCACCGGAGCAGAGATCCACGAGCAGGGAACATTTTATTACCCTGATGGAAGGGAACTATGAGCGACACCGCCATCCGAACCGGGTATGCAAAGCGGACACATATCCGTATCCTGATAATCGGGGGGCTTCTTGCCCTCCTGGTTCTCCTGACAGGCATTGCAGCGACACTCGGCTCATACCCGATCGGAGTGATAGAGGTCTATGAGACAATTTTCGCAGGTCCGGGCGGAAATTCCGATATTTCAACAATCGTCTGGGACTACCGGCTTCCCCGCATCCTGATGGGCATTCTCGCCGGTGCCGCCCTCGGGCTTGCCGGAGCCATGATGCAGGGGATCCTCAGAAATCCTCTTGCAAGCCCTTTCACCCTTGGTATTGCTTCTGCTGCGAGTTTTGGCGCATCACTTGCCATTGTTCTTGGAGCAGGTGTGGCCGCAGGAGGATCGCTTATCATCGGAAATGCATTCCTCTTCACCCTCATAGCAGCAGGTGCAGTGTACGGACTTGCCCGGTTTCGGGGGATTACCCCTGAAACAATGATCATGGCAGGAATTGCCATCATGTACCTCTTCTCAGCACTAACAAGTTTCCTGCAGTACATCGGCGACACAGAAGACGTCCACGCCGTCGTCTTCTGGATGTTCGGAAGCCTTGGACGATCAACATGGGAGACGGTGGGGGTTGTGGCGATACTGGTTGGTGCTCTCTTCCCCCTTTTCCTCCTCTCAGCCAGGAGTATAAACACCCTTGCCGCAGGCGATGAGGCGGCAAAGAGTCTCGGGGTTCCTGTCGAACATATACGGATTGGAGGCATGGCCGGTGCATCCCTCCTGACAGCAGGGGTGATCTGCTTCACGGGAACAATCGGCTTCATCGGGCTTGTCGCCCCGCATATCACCCGGATGATACTTGGAGGTGACAACCGCTTCCTCCTGCCAGGCACTGCGGTAGTTGGAGCACTTGTTCTTCTTGGAGCAGACAGTATCGGCAGAACGATCATGGCACCACAGATACTGCCTGTTGGGATCATGACCGCATTCCTCGGAGTTCCGTTCTTCATATTCTTATTCCTCAGCAGGAGGCGAAATTATTGGTAACTATTGCAACAGACACAGTAAAATTTTCATATGGAAGTGCCCGCGTCCTCTATGACGTAACTTTCAGGCTGGAAACCGGCACAATCCTCGCACTTGTCGGGCCAAACGGCTCTGGCAAGACAACGCTCATCAGGTGCATCGATCGAATCCTGCACCCCGAAGGGTCGATCCTCATCAATGAACAGAATATCCATCAGATGAGCAGGAATGATCTTGCAACTACAATCGGCTATGTACCGCAAAATGGGACGAAGATAGCTGCTGCAACGGTTTTTGACGTTGTGATGATGGGGAGAACCCCTCATATGAGCTGGAGGCTTGGAGACGTTGACATCGAGAGGATCGAATATGCAATCCGGCTCCTCGGCATTGAAGATCTGGCTGAGCGAGAATACAATGACCTCTCAGGGGGCCAGCAGCAGAAGGTGCTTATCGCCCGGGCGATTGCACAGGACCCAAAACTTCTCCTCCTTGACGAGCCGACTAACAGCCTTGATATCCACCACCAGCTTGAGGCACTCGCCACCATATCTGATATCTCCCGCTCAACCGGGATGACCGTCGTAATGGCAGTTCACGATCTCAGCATTGCGGCTAGATATGCCGACATGCTGATGATGCTGAAGAACGGAGCAATCGTTGCCATCGGAAAACCCGAGGAACTAATCACGCCCGATCGTATTCGGGAAGTCTATAATGTCGATGCACGAATCCTGCATGACCCCGAGGCAGGTCTGATTGTTGCACCCCTCCGTGCAGTAGTCGGGGGAGCATTATGAAGATAGCAGCTATTGTCTGGGGATCGGATATCCCCCTCCTTGACGCAGCAGCCCGCCGTGAAGGCGTTCATATTGATATCACCGGTGTCCACAATGTAGACGATCAAAAGGTGCAGGATCGGTTTCTCCGGTCACAGGAAGATGCCGATCTCATCCTCCTTCATCCATCTCACGATGCCGCATGGGACGACCTGATACCACGTCTTCGAACAGACATCCCAATCGTCTCTTTTGGGCATAATCAGGATTTCTGGTCCCTCTCAACGATTCCAATCAGATCTGTTGCCGCTGTTTCGGCATACATGACACACGGGGGAGAGGAGAACTATTGCCGGATGATCCGGTTTCTTCGGAAGATCGCAGAAGGAGAAGATGCTGAACCTGAAACACCCCTGCCAATGCCATGGGAAGGCATCTATCACCCGGATAGCCCGGAGCCTTTTTCGGATCGGAATGCGTATTATTCGAACCACCCCCGAAGGCATAACCAGTCAGTTGGAATTATTTTCTCTCGGACATACTGGGCAAACGGCGATCACGGTATCGTCGATGCACTTATCAGAAGAATTGAGCAATTTGCAGATGTCATCCCGATCTTCTGCCTCTCAGGTGGGGATGTCGATCTCGGTGCACGCCCGGGTCCCGTAGTTGCCAGGGAGATCTTCAGTGATGAGGTATCACTCATCGTCAACCTCCAGCCAGTCTTCCGTTCTTCGAATAGTGAAGCTTCAGGGGATATCTTCTCTGACCTGAATATTCCCGTGATGCACCCAATCCTCCTCTATCATAAGACGCGGCAGGAATGGCTCGACTCCGCACTCGGACCATCTGCCATGGAGATCGGCTGGAGCATTGCCCTTCCTGAGATGCAGGGGATGATTGAGATGCTCGCTGTCGGTACGGAGATAGATTCCGGGGAGGAGACTGGTATGCATGAACCGATCCCGGATCGTATTGAGCGGATCTGCCGACGTGCGGAAGCATGGCTAAAACTTCAGGCTAAGTCACCGAAAGAACGGAAGGTCGCATTCATCCTCCACAACAAACCCTGTTCCTCTGTCGAGGCAACAGTTGGTGCCGGTGCCCATCTGGACACACTTGAGAGTGTTGCACGGATCATGCAGGTGATGAAACAAGAGGGCTATACCGTTGACCCCCCTTCAAGCGGCAAGGAACTGATTGATCAGATCATGGAAAAGCGGGCGATCAGCGACTTCCGATGGACATCGGTCGGATCAATCGTCCGTTGCGGCGGTGCTCTTGATCTGGTCAATGAAAAGACGTACCGGGAATGGTTCTCCGAACTCGAACCATCTGTTCAAAAACGGTTGGAAGAGTCATGGGGCAAGCCGCCGGGAGAAGAGATGGACGGTGTTCCGGCAGCGATGGTGCATGATGGTAAAATCGTTGTCACCGGAGTATCCTATGGTAATGCGGTCGTCTGCGTCCAGCCAAAGCGGGGATGTGCCGGCGCGAGGTGTGATGGTGAGGCATGCAGGATCCTCCACGATCCGGAGATTCCCCCGACACACCAGTACCTTGCGACCTACCGATGGCTTGAACGGGTGTTTGGCGCTGATGTTATCGTCCATGTGGGAACGCATGGAAACCTTGAGTTCCTGCCCGGAAAATCCGCTGCTCCATCGAACCGGTGTTTTCCTGATATTGCAATTGGAACAATCCCACACCTCTATATCTACAATGCAGATAACCCCCCTGAGGGAACAATCGCAAAAAGGCGTGCCTGTGCAACACTTGTAAACCATATGCAGACGGTGATGCAGGCAAGCGGATTATATGGAGCACTCAAGGATCTTGAGAAGCTCCTCGAAGAATATACCCGTGCACAAGAGAGCGATCCTGCCCGTGCCCATACCCTTGAGCACCTGATCATCGATTCGGTGGAGGAAGGAGGAATTGGAGAGGAGACAGACCTAAAGAGCTTCCGGGAGGGTACATCTGACTTCACTGCATTTGTTGAGCGTATTCATCGGCATCTCGGGATGATCGCCTCGTCCCGGATACCTGATGGCATGCATATCTTCGGGGAGCGGCCGGAAGGCGAGGCAAGAGTGCAGTTCATCCAGGCAGCTGCACGATTTGATGATGCCCTGACTTCAGCACTCTTTGGAGAGGAGATACTGCCGGACAACCCGGGATCTCTTCATGAACGCGAAGAGGCAGAACTGTCTTTTATCAGATCAATTCTTGCTGACATCCCGATGGAAGAAGCTGTGGTTGAAGCATGCGGCCGTCCGCCACTGCCTGGAACCGAAGAGAAACTCGTAGAAATGATCGACCTGATCACCATGATTGACGCTGGAATCGAATCTTCAGATGAGATAGGCAGCCTCTTAAACGGCTTCTCCGGAGGGTTTATACCACCCGGACCCTCAGGGCTGATCACTCGCGGAAAACCGGATATCCTTCCAACAGGGAGGAACTTCTACTCTCTTGATCCACAGACTGTACCCACAAAAGCCGCCTGGATGGTTGGGAAAAAACTGGCTGATGCATTATTAACAGCATACATGGATGAACATGGCCGGTACCCGGAATCTGTAGCAATGTACTGGTTGTCGACCGATCTCATGTGGGCTGATGGCGAACAGTTTGCCCAGATACTCCATCTTATTGGTGTTGAACCAGTCTGGCGGGGAAGCAAAGTCGTCTCATTTGAGATCATTCCGCTTTCTGAGCTGGGCCGGCCACGGGTTGATGTGACGATTCGTGCAAGCGGGATCCTCAGAGACTGTTTCTTCTGTTCAATCGAGCTCCTTGACAAGGCCATAGCCATGGTTGCCGGGCTTGATGAGACAGATGAAGATAACCCTATAAAAGCCCATACACAGGAAAGTGGAACCGCAAAGCGGATCTTTTCAAGCAGGCCAGGCACCTATGGCAATGGTGTCAACCTTGCGGTGTACGCTTCAGCATGGAAAGAAGAGAAGGATCTGGCTGAGATATTCCTTGAATGGAACAGCTTCTCATATGGAGACGGTGATTCCGGCACAGAAAACCGTGATGGATTCTCTAACCTGCTTTCACATGTCGATGCAACCTTCAACAAAACCGCAACCGACGAATATGACCTCACCGGCTGCTGCTGCTACTTCGGAACTCACGGCGGAATGACTGCTGCCGCCCGCCATCTCTCTGGCAGGCATGTTGAGGCATATTACGGAGACACCCGGACACCATCAAAAGTCGAAGTCAGGACTCTTGCAGCAGAACTCCGGCGTGTCGTCACCACCAAACTCCTCAACCCTGTATGGATCGAGGGCATGAAGCGGCATGGGTACAAAGGTGCCGGAGATATTGCAAAACGTGTCGGCACCGTATATGGGTGGGAAGCATCCACAGGCGAGGTCGATGATCGTATCTTTGACGAGATTGCAAAGACCTTTGTCCTCGATCCCGATAACCGCGCCTTCTTCAAAGAGGAAAATCCGTTTGCACTCGAAGAGATCGGCAGAAGGCTTCTTGAAGCTGAGAGCAGGGGGCTCTGGAACCCTGATCCGGAGATCTCTGAAGGCCTGAGGGAGGCATACCTTGAAACGGAAGGGTGGCTTGAGGACCGGCTTGACAGCAGGGATGGAACTGTTCAGGGTGGTGCAATTGATATTATGACTGTTGGAGAATTACGCGCCCGGCATAATAACAAAATGTGATAATAGAATGAGGAAATGATTACTACTATGGCAATAATCGAAACATCCGAACTCACAAAAAAATTTAATGATCTCGTTGCTGTCGATGAGATGACACTCTCAATAGATCGTGAGATATTCGGGCTGTTGGGTCCAAATGGTTCGGGGAAGACGACCACCGTCAAGATGCTTACCACACTCCTCACCCCAACCTCAGGCGAGGCAACAGTATGCGGACACTCCGTTACGGCACAGCCCAGCAAGGTTCGTGATCGAATCAGCTATGTTCCGCAGGATATGGCAGTTGATATGAAGCTGACCGGGCGGGAAAATGTCATCTTTTTCGCAAATCTTTATGGTATTCCCCGTCCGCGTGAAACCGCAGACGAGGCGCTCGCCCAGATGGATCTTGCCTCCCGTGCCGATGATATGGTAAAAACATACTCGGGAGGCATGAGGAGGCGGCTTGAACTTGCGCAGGCCCTTGTCCACGATCCTGAGGTATTGTTTCTTGATGAGCCGACGATCGGACTTGATGTAGCAGGGAGGCGGAAGATTTGGGAGCATATCATCAGCCTCAAGAATGGTGGGATGACCGTCTTTGTGACAACACATTACATGGACGAAGCCGATCATGCATGCGGCCGGGTCGGGATCATTGACAAGGGAAAAATTGTCGCACTGGATACCCCGGCTGCCCTGAAGTCACTCCACTGCCATGAGATCATAGCGATACGGGGGGAGGGAGAATACAAAGGAACTGTTGTTCCTGATGTAACCTTCATCGGAAAGACCGGTGACGAACTCCGTTTCCAGGCGATATCGGGCGAAGATTCAGGAATTCCCCTCTTACAGGCACTTAATGAATCCGGAATGAAGATTCATTCGTTTGTCATACGCCAGCCAACCCTTGACGATGTATTCCTCTCACTCATCGGAGAACAGGAAGAAACCATGGCATTTGATCACCATCGGTTCAGGACGATGCTCAGGAGGCGGGCATGAAACGCACATTTACGTATATGGAAAGGGATCTGCGCCGATGGATACGGGGGAGGATCAACGTCATCACCTCTCTTGTTATGCCCGCCGCATGGCTCATCTTTGTCGGTTTGGCACTCCCGATCCGCTTCACCGACAACTACCTCGACTTCATCACCCCCGGTATTCTCGTCCTGACGATGCTCGGGGCATCGCTCCAGGGTGGAGCGCTCCTGATGTTTGACAAGATCCTCGGGTTCCTCCAGAAGTTCCTTGCAATGCCTGCGCCAAGAGAGAGCATCCTTTTTGGCAAGATCCTCGCAATAACCCTGAGAGGACTGATACAGACAACGGTCATACTGGTGATTGCTCTTATACTCGGAGCCCATCTGCTAAATCCGGTCTTCCTCCTGCAAACATACCTGATCCTCTTCATCTTCGGCGTTCTCCTCTCATCCATCATGACCACAGTCGCCCTCAGCCTTGAGGATCATGACTCCTATGCAGCATTCAACTCTATGATAGCTATGCCGCTCTTCTTCACAAGCAGCGCCCTGATGCCCTATGATCAGATGCCCGGATGGCTTGCATTCCTTGCGCATCTCAACCCTGTATCCTATGCAATCGATGCAATCCGGGCATTGCAAGAGGGGATTTTCCCGGCAACAACGATTGCAGGGCTTCTGATCGGTGCGGTTGTTGTTCTCTCTGTATGTATTATAACATTCAGGCGGGCAACAGTATAACTAATTTTTTTTGAGGAAGTATTTAGTCATACTAAAGTACACTATTAAACACAAATGAGTTGATCAAAACACCATTTCTTAAGAAGAAATGGAGTGACCCTGCGTATCGAATTTACCGGCAAACGGAGGAGTTCATGGGGGGACAGTTGATATGTGGTTGCTGAAACCAACCTTTGAGCAAAATTATTTAATTTATAGCAAATAATATTTCATACAAATATAGAGCCATAAGCCGATCTATTAACAGAGACTGGAAACAGGAGAATATTGTCTGATGATAACTGCATGGAAAACCCTATATCATTGATCGAAATCGTTTTAAGAGCATTGCAGGGTGCGTGATAGGGATGAATATACCATTCATAACACGAAAAGCAAATCAAGAGGAACGGGAAACCGAAGCTCCAGATGCATCCCTGAAGACAAACACATACTCAATCATCCCGCCCCTTATCCGAAAAACAAAAAAGGAACAAGCCGGGGCGTGTATTGCCGGCAATGGTTCCAGACAGGGTTCACTATCTATTCAATCCATCAGAGACCTTACCAACCGTTTCTTTTCTAAAAAGGAGGAGGAAAGCGATGAGGGGATCATCGATATCCCCCCTCTTCCCGATCTCCCTGAGGACCTTTCCGGGGAATGCCTTGAACGGTACTGGCTTACCCCGCCTCATGCATGGGCAGCCATTATGCAGGAGAGGTGGGCGATTGCCTACCATATTATTGAACCTTCAATTACGCCCCACGAACATATCCTCCTCGAAGAAGTACACCATTATCTCAGGGATATCATCCTCTATGAGTCTCCCGGAAAACGGGGAGAGATGAATATCTCGGACAAGGATATTCGAAATGCCTTATTCAAATTCGATCCCCTCCTCGTGAGGGAGAGGAAACAGGTACTGACGTATATGCTGAAGCGGACATTCCAGGGATACGGCCGTCTTGATCCGCTGATGCATGACGAAGCTATTGAGGATATCAGCTGTAACGGGGCAGTACACCCGGTATTTATCTTCCACCGCAGGTATGGAAGCATCCCGACACAACTTATATACGGGCATGAGGAGCTGAACCGCTTCGTCCTGAAACTGGCCCAGAAGGCCAACAAATCACTCTCGCTCTCAACCCCTCTCGTGGACGCATCGCTCCCAAACGGCTCCAGGATTCAGATCAGCTACAGCGATGTCATCTCCACCCAGGGAAGCTCATTTACCGTCAGGAAGTTCCGGAAAGACCCGATGACCCCGGTACATCTCCTCTCTTTTGGAACCTTTTCCGCACAAACACTTGCAATCCTCTGGCTCTGTATTGAGAACCGGATGAACATGCTGATAGTCGGCGGAACGGCAAGCGGAAAGACCTCGACGATGAACGCTCTCTCTTTCTTCATCCCGGAAAACGCCAAAATCGTCTCACTGGAGGATACGAGGGAGATACAGCTCCCACACAAGAACTGGCTCCCCACGAGAACCCGTGAGAGCGGAAACCGGGACGGTTTTGGAGATATTAACCTCTTCTCTCTTCTCAGGGCATCGCTCCGGCAGAGACCTGAGTATATCCTTGTCGGGGAAGTGCGGGGGCAGGAGGCACAGACACTCTTCCAGGCGATGAACACCGGCCATACCACCTACTCAACCCTCCATGCAGGAACAGTAGACGAGGCAATCAACCGCCTGATCAATGAGCCGATCAGTGTGGCTCCGGCAATGCTCGGAGCCCTCGAACTGGTCGTCATCCAGGGCCTTCACTACCACGAAGGGCTGGCATTGAGGAGATGTGATTCTGTTCATGAAATCCATGTCGGGGGCAGGGACAGCGTAATCACCTGGAACACGATACTCACGTATAATCCCTCAAAAGACCTTTTTGTCCATGAGGATGGAGGATCATTAGTTCTAGACAAAATACGCATGATGCGTGGGTGGTCAGAAAAGGAGCTTAAGAAAGAAATTGCTGTTCGGAAAGAATGTCTTGAGAGACTTGCTGAAAACAGTATCTTCGATCAGCTTTCGGTGAGTGAAGCAATTAAGGCTGTGCGGAGAGGAGAGAATGCCTGAACATTCCGTCACCGCCGATCTCGCAAAAGCACTCCGCGGAGGGCGCATCCCGCTCACGGTAAATACCTACCTCTTCTATATCGCCGCAACGGCAATTGTGGCTTTAATGTCCTGGATAGGAATGAACATCATCCTTGATTATCTCGGACTTGGGATCTCAATCGCCGGGATGATTCCGGATTCAATCTCACGCACTATTCTCCTTTTTGGTTTCATTGCCATCGGATGCATTGGAACGTACATCTATCCGTTTCTGATAGCTTCGGGGAGAAAAAACCGGATAGAACAGGATCTGCCCTATGCGATCACCTACATGCAGGCACTCTCGACGACGATGACGTTGTATGAGACAATACGGCAGGTTGCGCTGGCAAAAGATCTCTTCGGCGAGGTATCCCATGAATGCAGTACGATTATCCGCGATATTGAAGTTTTTGGTGATGACCTCACAACCGCAATGCGGAATATCTATCATACGACCCCGTCTGCTTCTTTTGCGGATTTTATCAACGATCTTATTCTTTTATCAGAAAGCGGGGGAAGTATCACCCAGTTCTTTGCCGCCCGTGCCCGCTATTACCGGGAAGTGGCTGAGCAGGATATGCAGAAGAATATGAAAACAACAGAGATCATTGCAGAAGTATATGTCACTGCCTTTGTCGCAGGGCCGATTATTGCGATGATCATGATCGTTGCCCAGCAGCTCTCCGGGGGGCAGGGAACAGATTATATGCCGATGATCTATCTCGGAGTGCCCCTTGGATCACTGGCAATGATCGCAATCCTGTATATCCTGTTTCCAGCGGAAGGAATGGAAATCCAGCAGGGAAGGGTTGAAGAACAGGAATTTTTTATCAACAACCCTGTTCTGCAGGAGACTGAAGAAACTCTGACATACAAAAAAAAGGTCCGGACGCAAAGGACACGTTTCTCACGAATACTCAAGTTAAAAAACCCCTTAAAACAGTTTATTTCAGACTACACATGGAGTGTGGTATTTGGCGCCATATCTGCCGCTATTGTCGGCTATATCCTGTACGACGGGTTTTTTAACGAGATTGCACCAGGATATGAATTCCAGACCGGGATCTGTGCCCTCATAATCTCAGGGATTCTTCCACCCGCCCTGGCATACGAAGGACGGGCTCTCTATATCCGGAGGCTTGAAAGGCAGATTCCGGAATTTCTCCGGATGCTTGCGGATATGAAGGATATCGGCATGACCATCCAGAACGCAATCGCACGCATCTCGCGATCGCAGATGGGCGTTCTCAGCACGGAACTCCAGGTGGTATCAAAGGAACTTGAAAGCGGATCGGTGCTCTCATCGTCCCTTGAACGGATGGAGCAGAGGATAGGCGTTCTCTCTGTGAAAAGAGCGGTATCTCTTGTGATCAAGGCAAGCGAAGTAACCGATCGGATTCAGGAGGTCCTGATGATAGCCATCTCCGACTTTGAATATTACCTGAAACTGAAACAGGAGCGGTTCACCTCGGCATTTACCTATGTGGCAATTGTCTACCTCTCATTTGGCGTATTCCTCTATACTGCATACCAGCTGAATGTCTCGTTTCTTGAGAGTTTCTCCGAACTTGCCACAATAGACGCATCCAAGAATATCCATGATATGTTCTGGGTCGCAATCCTTCTTGGAGGATTCTCCGGTATCATGGCAGGACAATTGTCGGTGAACAACCCGCTTGCCGGGCTGAAACACACGATCATCTTCCTTGTCATCACCGTAATCTGCTTTGTTGTCGTGATCGGGGGCGTTGCTTTATGAAGAAGTTTCGTTCTTTAAAGAATGACGAGGCCGTCTCCCCGGTTGTAGGGGAGATGCTGATGCTCTCGCTTGTTCTTATTCTGGTATCGGTGATGGCAGTCTCCGCTTTCAATCTCATTCCAGGAGATCGGGAACCACAGGTGTCGGTGATAATGGCACACTCATCCGACTCTGTTTCACTCTACCATAAAGGGGGCGACTGGATACAGGTCAGCGAACTCTCTGTCAGGATACGAAACCAGACCCATGACCAACTCTTCAGAAGAGATGTATTCATTCTGGACCCGAATACACAGACCTTCGACCTTGGGGCAAACCTCACGATCGTACCTGGCACACCGCTTTTTGGCGATGAAGAGGTGCTCCTCTTCACCCATCGTGCGGTAATCTTTTCGGGGAGGGTGAAGCCATGAGAGACGATAGCGCGGTTGCTCCGGTTGTTGCCATGATCCTGATCCTCGCAATCGTGGTCACGCTCCTCTCGGCATTTCAGGTAACGGTCGTTCCCGCAATGAAGGAGCGATCAGAGATGGAGCATATCGCCGGTGTGGAGATGGCACTTCTCAGGTTCTCCTCGCATATCGAAGCAGCAGCAGCAATGAAACAGCCGCTCTCCTTTTCTGAGACGGTTCAGCTTGGAGGAGGTGATACCATGTTGAACTCGATTCGATCGGGGGGAACCCTGCATGTCATGAATGAGAACAGATCGTATCCTGTTGCCGGTGTATCAATACAATACGAGGACTCCGGTGGAGGTAATGCCAACATAACCAGTATGGTTCATCTTATTAACGTCAGCTATTCAACGGTTGGAAATTTCTGGCGTGATCAGGAGTATCACTGGAGATGGGGAATCATGTTCGTTCATTCCGGGAGTCGTGAAACCCCGCTTCAATACCCAACAATGAATGAAGCGAATGAATCAATCCTTGATTCCGGATTCCCGGGTTCGCTCCTTACAATACAAACAGATGAAAGGCTCATTCCCGAACGATTTGAAAACGGTACAATCACTGGCAATCTCACGCAGAAAGTAACGATACGAATCGAACGGGTATCGTTTTCCAAAGGAAGCCAGAATTTTGTTAGCGGAAATGCCAACGCCAAAATAGCCCTTTCAACAGCGAGATCCGAGACGATCGTTGGTAATGCTACAGGACTTGAATTCCGGGTATCAACTCAGGAGCGTATACCTGAATCATTCAGGGAAAGTCTCAACAGATCGCTTGGGCACTCATTATCCGCCTTCATTTCAAAAACAGGGATTCCAGTCCTTTTTGAGAATAATGAGAATAGAATATGGAGAATCGATACCTCCGAAATGGATCTTCTCCCGGATATAATCCTCCGGGAGATCGATATCACCGTGACAGCGGGGTGAGTTGGGACGAGAGCTTCCTCCCCGCCTCCTCAGCTTCTTCCAGCACCTCAGGGCAGTCCCGCACCTTACCACGGTCAAAGAGTGAGAGGACGGCAACCTCCGCGACTATCTCATAGCCAAGTGCCTGAAGTGGGAGCCGGAGGGCGTCCAGTGCAAATCCCATATCCTCCCGGTTCTCCTGTTCGCATATCGAGGCAATAACTGCCCGCCTCCCCTGCCCGGCAAGCCTGCTTGACCACGCCCTCGGACGGGTATCTTCAAAATCATAGAAGCAGTAGAGCCGGTCGATGAAAGCCTTCATCTGTGCCGTGATATTGTAGTTATGGGTCGGGGAGACGAGAACAAGCGCCTCTGAGGAGAGAATATCCGGGTACAGGAGCGTCATGCCGTCACGAAGCCCGGTACAGCTCTTATCCTTTCTGCACCGCTCACACCCGGTACACGAGGAGAACTGGTAGTCACGGAGATGAACTGCCTCTGTGGAATATCCACCAAGTTCAGCTCCTTTCAGGATATATTTAAGAAGAGTGTCAGAATTGCCGCCGTTCCTCGGACTCCCGCTGATCCCAAGAACCTGATGACCGATCAAAGCCATATACATCAATGCGCCTGAGCCTCTATCAAATCTCCGGTCAGTATCTGTTGCCTCTCGATAAAGAGAAGAGACAAATCTGCCTTGCAAACCTATCCATCCGGGAAAAGCATCCGGATGGAAGCGGTATGCGCCTACCCACCCCCATCAACATTTCGGAAACGCTAAAGCCTTTCAGTAGATACAAGTACCAAAAAGCATCGTCCGAATAGGAACGGTGTACCGAAGAGGAGATTGTCGTGTTTCAATTACCATCATATGTCGGCCCCTGTGCCTTTGGAATCAAGATGGGCATGGTCGTTCCGGGATCAGATCTTCATAAGATGCTGCTTGAGGAAGCTGTCAGGCTGAATGAAGACGGGATGCTCGCTGACGGCGATGTCCTCTCCATCACCGAATCGGTGGTGGCACGGGCACAGAACAATATGATCACAACAGAAGAGACGGCAAAAGAGATCAGAAAGACATTGGATCTCAAACCAGATAGCAGGGTTGCTGTCGTCTTCCCGATAGCAAGCCGGAACCGCTTTTCACTCATCCTCGAATCCATAGCAAAAGCTGTTCCGGAAGGCGAAGTGATCGTCTGGTTCTCCTATCCTGATGACGAGGTAGGCAACCAGATCCTCCCGCCTGAGGTTGCCGAGGAGCTGGATTCACGGCATGGCGGTCTCTTCACACCGGATGATATAGATGGCAATTATACCCACCCCTTAACCGGCGTCAATTATCTCACACTCTATGAAGAGATCATCAAAGGCGAAGGTGCGACACCAAAAATCATCCTCTGCAATGACCCAAAGCGGATAGCGGAATTCAATCCCGACGGGGTCATCATCGCCAATATCCACCCTCGTGAGAAGACAAAGAAAGTATTGAAGACAATAATCGGCAACTGCTGCACCCTTCAGGAGATATGCAGCAGCGGCACCTGCCCACCCACATCTGAATGGGGGCTTTTAGGGAGCAATATGTCCTCAAGCTGTCGGCTCAAGCTCGCTCCTTTCGAGTCAGAAGAGTTCGTCTGTTTCCTCCAGCAGGAGATCAAAAAACTAACCGGGAAGAATATTGAAATTCTGGTCTTTGGAGACGGTGCATACAAGGATCCGACAAGCGGCATCTATGAACTGGCTGACCCAAAAGCTGCCTTTGCTGCAACAAAGGGGATCAAAGAGGTGCTTCGTGAAGGCGTGAAGATGAAGTATCTGATCGACAAGTATCATGAAGAGGGACGATCTGAACTTGAGATCATGGAGATGATCGAGAAGGAATCACAGAAAGCCCGTGGTATCAGCTGCATCGAGTGCGAAGGGACAACCCCCCGCCGTATGGAGGATGTGCTGGCAAGCCTCTCGGATCTCATCACCGGATCAGCCGATGCCGGGACACCCCTTGTCCTGATCAAAGGGATATACCGCCCCCCGAATTAATTATTTTTTTAAACAACCGGGAGACAGTCTCTACTGCCCCTCCTCTTCTGACGTTGTCAATCACCCGGCAGCCATGGCTCATCGCCCTTATTGCCGGGATTGCCATCATCACCTGGTACAGCGTCCTTGTAACAGAACCGGTCGCCGTGCTGCTTCAGATAGGAGTCATCCTCACCTTCGGGGTGCTGCTCCCCATCTTCTTTGCAGTGCTCAGGCTGGATACAGATGTATCGGTTGACGGGATCAGCTACCGTATGCCCCCGATAATGCGAAAAGAACGGATCATATCCCGGAACGATCTGGAAGCAGCCGATCAGATCACCATCGCCCGATCCGCGACTGCGGAGGGTGGGGCATACGGTACTGCAGGCGGAAGGGGATCATCTATATTCGTGCTGATTAGCTGAATTCGACAGTAACGGATTTGCCAAGCCGCTCCTGCAATTCATCACGGAGGCGGGCCTGTTCTTCCAGAAGCCTGCCTTTCTCTTCTTCCGCAGATTTAGCAGCTGTACCGATTCCTGATAATTCTTTCTTCATCTGATCCAGTTCCTGCACAAGCCGATTCTCCTCCTGTACAGCGGGATTGGATTCCACCTCCTCCCTGATCTGCCGGAGTTGCTCTTCCAGGCGCCAGTACTCGGCAGAGGCCGCCTTCACCTGCTCAGGAAGAGTCCCGTCACCAAAGAGCTGCTGCTCATCACGGTTCTTTAACTGGAGTTCACCTGATGTGACAAGAGATCTGATCGTTTGGAGTGCTGGCTCCAGATCAGGAGAGATCTCCCTATCAGGCACCTGCCTTTCAGAGAGATCCTGAAGTGGCTTGAGGGCATCAGTTGGTGATTTGTGATGTTTCAGGAGTTTTTCTGCCCGCCTGATCACACCAGCCGCAGGAGCTCTCACCTGTGCATAGCTCTGAAGTGCAGCCTCCAGTTCACGTTCGGCAGAGGAGAGCTTCTCCCTTACAAGAACAGTGCTGATGGCTGCGAGCTTCGCTTCAGCACGCTTTATATCCTTGATCAGGGATGCTTCCCTCTCCTGTCCGGACTGTGACCGATCCTCTGCCTCCTCAAGGAGTCGTTCAATCTCTTCAAGCCTCTGGTACCGGGATCTGATCTCGCCGATCCGTTCTCTCTCTTGAGTGACGGTGGAAAGGGCAGCCGTCATATCGTTCACTGCCCGCCCCATCTCCTTGATGATCCGGCGCATCTGAGGCATCTCCTCTTTATAGACAAGGTGAAGGTACTTTCCTGGCCCCTTCGCAGCGGCAATCACCCCTTTGAGAATATCGGTTGCGGCTGCATAGTATTCCTCTGGATCGCCGGAGGGCTTCTTCTCCAGTGCCTGCGTGAGTGAACGGACGGTCTGGGGGCGGGCGGTCTTTAATACCGATTTCACCTTTGGGTGGAGCATGATCTCTTCGTCAAGGCTCGAAGGCTCTTCCTCAAATGCATGGATGAGTTCCTCAAGAGAATTAATCGCAAGATCAAACTCGGTTATTGGAGCGGTGAACTTCCCGGCTATCCGGGATGTGATCTCATTCTCCTGTTCATCAAGCCAGGAAGGAAGGCTGGAGAACGGGATCACCTCCGCTTCAGGCGGCGTATCCGGGCGGCCGAGGAGGGCACGCAGTCTCGAGAACATGATATACTGAGTCAGGTGTGTGGGGTTATAGTGTTTCTGATTGACAAAAAATATCAATATTGGGAGGGTGGCTTGCTCATCGGCCAGCCATAGTGAAAAGAATTGACTGGTGGTTTACATCATCGGCATGCCGCCGGGCATGCCACCACCCATGCCTCCCATCGCCTGCATTGCTGCCATCTCTTCTTCAGAGGGCATACCACCTGCTCCGGATGCAGCAATGATCTCATCGATCCTGAGGATCATCGTAGCCGCTTCAGTTGCAGAGCTGATTGCCTGCATCTTGACACGAAGGGGTTCAATAACACCTGCTTCTTTCATATCGATCGGTGTTGCAGACTCGAGATCAATGCCATTGGTTCTTCCCTCCTGCTCATGGGCAGCACGAAGGAGAGCAAGCATCTCAATCTGATCAAGCCCGGCATTCTCTGCAAGAGTCCGTGGCACGGTCAGAAAAGCATCTGCATATGCCTCAATGGCAAGCTGTGTACGGCCACCAACATCTGATCCCACCTTCCTGAGACGGCGTGAAAGCTCTATTTCAGAGGCCCCGCCTCCGGCAACAAACCTGTTATCTTCAAGAGCGACACAGACTCCGAAAACTCCATCCTCAACGGCACGTATGGTTTCATCAACCGTATGTGGCGAACCTCCTTTCATGATGAGAGAGACAGCTTCCTTGTCTTTACACTCAGAAACAACAATCATATCTTTTCCTGAGAGTTTCTTTGCCTCAACTTTCCCGGCAAATCCGAGATCAGCTCCGGAGATCGCATCGGGGGACGAGATGATCGTCGCACCGGTCATCTCGGAAAGTTTCTCCATATCTGACTTCTTCAGACGTCGAACTGCAAGGATGCCCGCCTTCGCAAGATGATGTTCGGCAAATTCATCGATTCCCTTCTGGCAGAAGACAACATTTGCACCGGATCCAATAATCCGATCGACAAGTGCCTTCTCGATCTCCTCTTCCTTCTCAACAAAAGCCTGAATCTGATCCGGGTTTGTGATGCTGATCTCAGCATCAGTCTCTATCCCCTTAAACTCGATTGCCACATTAAGAAGAAGAATTTTTGCATCAGCAACTGTATCCGGCATCGTAGGGTGAAGCCGTTCCTTATCGATAACTATCCCCCTGATAATCATGGAATCCTCAGCAGATCCTCCAATCATCTTCTCAATTTTGATATCCCCGGCATCGACCTTACCCTGATCATCCGCACTCATCTCTACTGCCTCTACAATAAGTGACGATAGCCGTTCCTTAACAGTCTCTGCACCCTTACCCGTCATCGCTGTTTCAGCGATATTCTTTAATATCTGGGTATCCCCGAGGTTTACTTCAAAAGAGGTCTCAATGAGTATCTCTTCTGCCCTCTTTCTGGCAATCCGGTATCCCTCAACAATGGTGGTCGGATGTACATCCTGATCGATGAGATCCTCAGCCATCTTCAGAAGTTCACCCGCCAGTATAACGGCAGTTGTTGTGCCATCACCAGCTTCTTTATCCTGGGTCCTTGCAATCTCAACCATCATCCTGGCTGCCGGGTGCTCAATCTGCATCTCCTCCAGAATGGTGAGACCATCGTTTGTGATGACAACATCCCCCATTGAATCAACAAGCATTTTGTCCATCCCTTGTGGTCCAAGTGTTGTCCTGATGGCTTTTGCGACGGCTTTTCCAGCGGCAATGTTCCGGCTCAGTGCATCATAGTCCCGTGTCTCTTCTGTTCCTTCCTGATACATATTCGCGTTCATAGAGTTGTCTCCTCCTTACTATTGAATCATAATCACCAGTGTCTCCTTTTGCGTGGTTTACACGGCTACATAAAGGTATCCCATAAGCAATTCCAGCTCACAAAGGACGTCCCGTATTTTTGAAATATTATATCGACCCTCATAGAGCCAGAAAAGCAAATTAAAAGACTTTAGAATGCTTGATTCGGACAACACTTCCGGGCAGTCAGGAAATTTCGCAGGTTAGAGAAGAGGGATGATGAGAGAGATATCCCGACGATACGCATCAATCCGCGACGGGTAAACACCCTATTCTTTTCCATCAATCAGATTCCAGGAACCCGATGATCTCACTGATATCAGGAACACTATGCACGGGATAGACCTTGCTGAATACCACCGCCTGATCAGAGTCAACGATGACATTTGCCCGCTCAGAAAATCCATTTCCCTCCCGGAAGAGCCCATAGAGCCTTGAAACAAAACCATGAGGCCAGAAATCACAGAGAAGAGGGGTGGCGGTAATACCCAGGCTCTTTGCCCAGGCCCTCTTGCAGGGAACGGAATCAACGCTGATCCCAACTGCAACCGTATTCAGGGATGAGAATGTTTCCCGGTTCTCTTCAAGCGAGAGCATCTGGGCTGCACATTTATCAGTCCACGCAAGCGGATGGAACGAAAGGAGAACCCGCCTCTCATGGTTTTCAAGGAGGCTGAAGGTCTCATCCGACTGATCCTTTAATGTGAATGTCGCGGCAAGATCGCCCGGCCGGACCATTCTTGGCCGGGGAATTTGAGCATGATGATACATTGCTCTCGCATTATCACAGGAGATGATAAGCGTTGTGGGAAGAGGATAGGAAACCTTGCATCCGGAGATGAGAGAATCAACTATTGAAACCACGCCGCCTTTGTTTTTGCAATTATTGACATAATAACGGTAATTCAGAATCATTTAATTTTTACATTATGAATTAAATATAAATACACCAAGCGCCATTACAAAATAGCCAGTGATGGCATACAATAAGGAGGTGATTGCTATGAATGAAGGATCGTCCGGTGGGTGTTCGGACAAGGCATCTGGCACCATCGACAAGCTGAGGACACAGGCACTTGCCCGATGCCGGGATCGGATCGATGAAGCCCTGAAGCGGCCAAAAGGGAGAAAACCAAAACCCTGCAACCCCTCATATGGCATCACATCTGTGCTGCGGAACCAGCACGGGCTCTGAATAGACAGGCAGAGACAACCCGGGAGTTAAGCCGGCTCTTATGCTTCTGCCTTCTCTGCCTGTTTCCTGCGGTTTATAATCTTCTTTACTTTCTTTAACCTGAAGAGATCTTCACGTTCACGCTCTTCTATTGCGATCTTAATTCCCTTTGCCATCTCTTTGAGTTCAGGTATCACCACCTGTTCAAGGGCATTCACCCTCCTCCGGTTCATCTGGATCTCCTCCCCAAGCCTCCTGAGGGAAGTCTCGGTCTCGGCAAGTGCGATGATCAGATCCAGCTCGCGTTCGAACTTCTCGGCAACCTCATCGATTCTGCCGGAGACACCAAGCACACTATAACCCCTCTCAAACGTTCCTTTGGAGATCACCTTCTTCTCAAGGACAGGCACCGGCACTCCCATGATATTCTTCCCGGAAATATCCAGAAATACACCCCTCCGCGTTGCAAGGGCAGCAGAACGGACTGCGACAGAATCATCGACTGCCACGGCCAGGTGGAGTGAGTCGCGGGCAGAGGCATCAATTGCCTCAAGCTCTGACCGGGAGTCCGACACATCCCTCATGATCAGAAAGAATTCCTGGATCAAGGCATCCATCTTCTGCCGGAGGAGATCTTTTCCCTGTTCAGCAAGCTTGATCTGGTTCTTCACCCTGATAAGCTCCATTCGTGTCGGCTTGACCTGCTCCACCCCTCATACCTCCTGATATCCGGGATGATACTTCTCAATATAGTCCACATTGATCCGCTTGAGCTCCTCTTCCGGAAGCATGGCAAGAAGATCCCAGCCGATCTCAAGGGTCCTTTGAATCCCGCGGTTCTCATCACCCTGTGAGATGAAGGACTTCTCAAACTCATCGGCAAGCTTGAGGTATTTCCTGTCCAGCTCGGTCAGGGCCTCCTCACCGACGATCGCAACGAGCCTCCTCAGATCCCTGCCATACGCATATGAGGCATAGAGCTGATCGGCAACATTCCGGTGATCTTCCCTCGTCTTCCCCTCTCCGATACCGGAGTTCATCAGCCTTGATAAGCAGGGTAGGACATCAATAGGCGGATCTCCCCCTCTCCTGAAGAGATCCCGTGACAGCACAATCTGGCCTTCGGTGATATACCCGGTGAGGTCGGGGACAGGATGGGTGATATCGTCATCGGGCATCGTCAGGATGGGAATCTGGGTAATAGACCCTTTCTTCCCCTTGATCTTCCCGGCACGTTCATAGATCGTCGAGAGATCGGTATACATGTACCCCGGATACCCCCGCCGCCCCGGCACCTCCTCACGGGCAGTTGATATCTCCCTGAGAGCCTCACAATAGTTGATCATATCGGTTAAGATCACCAGCACATGATGGTTCAGCGTATACGCAAGGTACTCCGCAACCGTCAGGGCACACCGGGGGGTCGTCAGCCGTTCGATGGTCGGATCATTTGTCAGGTTCATAAAGAAGACCACCCGCCCAAGAGCCCCGGATTTCTCAAATGATCTCGTAAAGAAAGACGCCTCCCTGAAGGTGATGCCCATTGCAGCAAAGACCACCGAGAACTGCTCTCCCTCCCCAAGCACCCTCGCCTGCCTGCCAATCTGTGCCGCCAGTTTGTTTGCAGGAAGACCGGCTCCCGAGAATATCGGAAGTTTCTGGCCCCGGACAAGCGTATTCAGGCCATCAATTGCTGACATCCCGGTCTGGATAAAATCTTCAGGCTTATCACGGGCCACGGGATTGATCGGCATTCCATTGACGTCAACCTCCATCTCCTCGATGATATCCGGACCTCCGTCACGGGGTTTCCCGATCCCATTGAATGTCCGCCCCAGAATATCCGGGGAAAGCTTCATCATAAGAGGCCTGCCGGTGAAGATCACCCTTGTTGATCTGTTGTCTATCCCGGTTGTCCCTTCAAACACCTGTACTACCGCAACGTCTTTTGATATCTCAAGAACCCGCCCCGATCTCTCCTCGCCATCCGGGAGATAGATCCTGACGATCTCATCATATGAGACATCCTTTGCATTGGTGATAAATATCAGGGGACCAGCCACGTTGCTGATCGTCTTATATTCCCGGCTCACAAGAACAGCGGTCATTTAGTCCTCCTCCATGAGTGACGCAAAATCGCTCGCAATTCTTTCGATATGCCCTTCAACCATCCCCGCCTCGGGGAGCTCTTTCATCCGACCGATCACCTTCTTCACCGGAAGCTGCATGATCGAATCGATCCCAATACCCCTGTTCATCGCCCGCTTTGCCATCTCATGGAAGGTAAGGATCGCCTTCAGCATCCAGTACTGCTTCTCAAGTGAACAGAATGAATCAATCTCATGAAAAGCACTCTGCTGGAGGAAATCTTCCCTGATCATCCGTGAGATCTCAAGGATCAGCTTCTCGCTGTCAGGGAGAGCGTCGGGTCCCACCAGCTGGACGATCTCCTGAAGCTCAACCTCCTTCTGGAGGAGATAAATCGCCTCCTCCCGAAGATCTTTCCAGTCCTCTGCAACCTCCTTCCCGTACCAGTCCTCCAAACTCTCAAGATACAGTGAGTAGCTTTTGATCCAGTTGACAGAAGGGAAATGCCGCCGGTATGCAAGGGCAGTGTCAAGCGCCCAGAATGTCCCGGCAACACGAAGCGTATTCTGGGTGATAGGCTCTGAGAAGTCGCCCCCCGGAGGGGAGACCGCTCCGATGATGGTGATTGAGCCGATCCGTTCATCCTTCCCCCAGCAGACAACCCGGCCGGCCCGTTCATAGAATGCAGCAAGCCGGGTGGCAAGGTAGGCGGGATAGCCCTCCTCGCCGGGCATCTCTTCAAGACGTCCGGAGATCTCACGGAGGGCCTCACCCCACCGGGATGTCGAATCTGCCATCAATGCGACATCATATCCCATATCCCGGTAGTATTCAGCTATTGTGATCCCGGTATAGATCGATGCTTCACGGGCGGCAACCGGCATGTTTGAGGTATTGGCGATTAAAACTGTCCTCTCGATGAGGGGCAGGCCGGTTCGGGGGTCGATCAACTCAGGGAACTCATAGAGCACATCCGTCATCTCATTACCCCGTTCACCGCATCCGATATAGACAACAATCCGGGTATCTGACCATTTGGCAAGAGTCTGTTCTGCAACCGTCTTCCCGGTACCAAAACCACCCGGTATCATTGCAGTCCCCCCTTTGGCAACAGGGAACAAACAATCAAAGATCCGCTGCCCGGTAATGAGGAGCGTATCCGGATCCATCTTCTTCCTGTAGGGCCGGGGTTTTCGGGCAGGCCAGAGCTGCATCATCGCAATTTTCGTCCCATCATCGAGGATGCAGACCGGATCAGTGACCGTATAGTCACCCTCCCGGATCTCTGCTACCTTCCCGGATACAGACGGTGGAACCATGATACGGTGCTCGATATGGAACTCGGGAACGAAACCGATCAGATCGCCCTCCTTCACAGTGTCTCCGACAGAAACCGCCGGAGTAAAACTCCATCTCCTATTGAGATCAAGGCCGGGGGGAAAGACCCCGCGTGATATGAAATCGCCGCTCATCTCAAAGAGGACCGGAAGAGGGCGCTGGATACCATCATAGATTGAAGAAAGGAGGCCTGGACCGAGTGCAACAGAGAACTGTGTTCCTGTGCTCTCCACCTTCTCCCCCACTTTCAGGCCGGATGTATCCTCGTACACCTGAATAACCGCCTCATTCTTATCCAGCCGGATGATCTCCCCAAATAATGCATCAGTCCCAACCCGGACAACCTCATACATCATCGATCCTCTCAGCCCCTCGGCGGTTACAACCGGCCCTGATATTCGTGAAATACTCCCTGTCGTCACGCTCATCGCCTCACAACAATATTATAGCCGATCGCTCTCCTCAGAAGCCGATCGATGTAACTTTCTTTCTCCAACTGTTTTTTCCCCGATGGGATTGGAATGATGATCGGCCGGTACGACCGCTCGATCCGCTCCATGATCCTGTGATCCAGTCTCTCGATGAAATCCTCATTCATCGCAATAACGCCGGTATCATCACGGTGGAGCAGCTTTGTGACGAGTTTCTCCGCATCATCGGGGTTTGCAAGCTCGATCACTTCAACACCCGCCATCCGGAATCCGGGGGCAGTTTCCGGATCAGTGACCACCATGCATTTATACATAGGTCATCACCCTCTGCATCTCCTTTTCAGGAACCTGACCCAGGATTGAACGTGCAATGATTCTGATATTGGTGACTTCGTTCTGCTTTGCCCAGATATACCCGACCGGGATGGCAATACTCATAGGATCCTTGAGGAAGCTGCTACACCCTTTTTTGATCATAAACCGTTCCAGTTCACGTTCAAGAACAGAGATCCGCCCGAGGACGAGATCTTCCCTGCCAACCTCGGCAAGAAATGCATATGGCGTCTGGATCAGCTCTTTGACGACCTCTTCAATGGATCGTGCAGCCAACATCTGCACGAGCTGATCCAATGAGAGGTACTTTCCTCCTTCGATCAGGTAATCACCTGGTTCTTCAACATGTATTCTGTCCCGAACCACCCGCAATACCATTCTGATATTCGCAACATCGATCTCGGTCTTCAGGAGATCCAGGACAATGCCCTGGCTGTAATTATCGTCCCCTGTTAAGGCTCTGCGGGCATTCTCAAGGTAGAAGCGGTCAAGGGCAAATTCCAGGATTGCAAGATCGCGTTTCTCCAGGTACTCCTGCAACCTCCGGGTGAGGGGGCGTGCATACTCGATCCTCCAGGTGGCGAGGAGGTCGATGACAGCCCTGATATCAGGCTGCTCTGCAAATTCAATCAGTGCAGCATAATCAAGCTCTCCCGCAGGAACAAGGTTCTCCTCGATCTCATCATGATGGGCATTGATCTTCTTTCCCCGTAGGATTGTCTTGATATTCTGTAGATCCCAGCGGTTTAAGATGATCCGGATATAGATCTTCTCGTCTTCATCCAGGAAGAAACGGAGTATCTGCCTGAATTTGTAGACGAGATCCCGTCGCAATGCAGTCTCAACCTGGAGAATACCGGAGTGCTCGATACCAGCCTTCTGGAGTTCGTTTTTATAGGCTGTCTCTTCAAGCGAAGCGATGAGGGTATCAATATCCGGTTTGTTTGTCAGTTCATTGAGTGCATGATGGTCAAGGAGTCGGCTCTTCATTGCCCTGATCCGGGCATTTGCATACGAGTAATCCATCTCATCCATAACGCCTCATCCTCCATCCAGGATCGAAAAGATCTCTTTCCTGAGCACTTCCCTCGATCTCTGCAAGCGGGATTCGATGGTGTTCCTGATGATGATGGATTCATCGGTTGTACTGGCAATCACCCCACCCATCGACTCGATATCTGCAATTACCAGATGGTTTTGGTTCTCTGTTTTGAGGATGCTGTTACAGAGTGCTTCATCACGTTTGTCAACATGGAGAAGAGCGGATGCACCATCCAGTTCTGCCAGCGCCTCCAGAATGACATGTTTCAGGAACGCTTCGTAACGGGGACGATCCCTGAATCCGGCAAGTTCCTCTTCGGCACGACGAAATGTCTCCTCAAAGATCTCCTCCTTTATCTGCAATAGTTCAAGTCTGGCTTTTTCACGAGCCGCAACAATCGCTGTCCGCTCGGAGAGAGCCACATTCTTCCAGTGCTCGGGATAATGCTGTTGTAATTTTCTACCTTCGGCTCGTGCCTCCTCTTTTATCCGCGCCACCTGTGCAGCTGCATGCTCCCGAATGCTCTGGATCTCCTCCTGAGCTGATTCCTCGACTGCCTGTATCAGTTCATCAGTCATCTGCCACTCCATAACTCATTCGATTATTTGATTAACCACTGGAGAACAGCCCCGGGATTGCTCCGATATTCCCCGGCTTTCAGTGGTGCTGTTTTCCACCCCCTTTTACATGATCAGGATCATCGCGGCGATGACGAAACCAAAGATCGCAAGCGTCTCCGGAATTGCAAGCAATATCAGCATATATCCAAAAAGTTCAGGTTTCTCAGCCACCGTCCCTGCTCCTGCTGCACCGATCCTCGACATTGCGATTCCAGCACCCAGTGCTCCAAGCCCAAATGCAATGCCAGCCCCAATTGGCATACCAAAGTCCATAGTTCTACTCAACTCCTTTTGTGTACCTGATGTGTATTATTTGACAGACCCACTCATTCCCTGCACAAAAGCCCCAAAATCGGGATTCGAATCGAATATGGAGATATTGCGCACCAGACATGGTGATTGTACCATGTTGTTCATCTCACTTTCACCAAACAGGCTGTTCATATCATCGAATCAACCCCGATCACCCTTTCCAAAGGGATTATACAGTTTTCCTCCACCTTCAGAGAACTTGGGAGCAAACTCAACGATATGAAGCCTGAATGAATGGAGAGACGCAACAAACATCTTCAACAGGATATTCATCAGGTGAATTAATGCTGCGACAATCACCCCGACAATCGCTACCTCCATCATCCCTCCAAACTGGTTGGCAACCAGTGCAAGAATCACCGATGAGGTTCCTATTGCCATAATACGTGCATAGGAGAGGATATTGGAGATGAGACTGATGACTTCGATACTGGCGATCACCCCGCCGCCATAGATGATCAAGGCAAGGGCAATGATCAGCATCACAATCCCCGGGTACATCAGGATCTCCGGTATAATCTGTATAATTGCCCCGAGCAGGATAAGGATGCTGACGATGACGATGATCATCCCTGCTTTTTCACAGATATGTTTCCTGCATTCGCAGACGTACTTGGTACATCGCATCTTGGTCCATTGGTTGATGATGCCAAGGGAAAGGCCTAAGATGATATGAAATACCCCAATAGCAATTGACAGGACGAGCATCGGGATCAATGCATCCAGTCGGTGCCAGGTGACGCCCATGATCTCAAGCGGATGTAACCAGCCCATATTCTCTCCAAAATCTCCGAAGAATTCCCCGAATATGTATCCAAAAATAATCGTCGGGAACGAGGCGATGATCATCAGGTTCATGAGAGGGTGTATCCAGTCGAGCCGCTCTCCAAACTTCTTCTTCAGCAGAAGCGCAATGCCCAGAATAATGAAACCATACGCGATATCCCCTACAATCAGCCCGAAGAAGAGCGGGAAGAAGACGGCAAAGATTGGAGTGGGATCGATCTCGCGGTACTTCGGATGCGAGATAGCGCTCAGGAGATATTCAAATGGCTTCATAAACGCCGGGTTATCATAGAATGTCGGCGCTTCATCCATCATCTCAGGGCTTGCAGGCAGTTCATTGATGACAACCGAATCTCCATACCTTTCATGGAGTGTTTTCTTTGTGGAATCCAGAAATTTCCTTGGAATCCACCCGAGCATCACAAAGGTGTAATCGGTCTGGCCGAATTTGTTGAAGACCTTGATCTCTTCATGCCTGTCTTTTAAGAGGCGGGCAAGTACCGCAACCTCATCCTGCCAGGTGAGTGAGAGTTCCCTGAGTTCTTCTTCAACCTCCAGGACTTCTTTGACGGCAGCAACCCGTCTCTCTTCATTGAGAAGAAGGATCTCATTCAGCGGACGATTCAGATATTCATTCGGAAGCCTGAGTTCGTTGACATTCTGTGAATAGAGAAAGGTATGGACATCGCTGGAATACTTTCTGTTAAAGACGACGACGGTAGCAATAGTATCTTCATCAATTGGGGCTGAGATCAGCTCACACTGGTTATGTGTGATCCTGGTGAGTTTCTCCTTGATCAACTCGAGGATTCCTTCAAATTCTCCCTGGATCAGGATAATGGTAATCTCAAAGCCCTCAAGTGCAGGAATCTGCCCTTCTATAGGTAGGATCTTCTCTATTACCGTCTGGTATCGGGAGAGGTTTGCGATAGTAAACTCAAGATCGGTCTTCCGGGTAATGAGATCCCGGGTTTTAGCCTCAAGTTCATGGATTACCTCCTGAGCCCGTTCAAGGATTGATTCCTGGCCCTTTTGGCTTAATATTTGTATTATCTCTGTTTGTTTTGTAAGATCCGGGGGTTTTTTTGGAAGAACCAGCTGTATACCTTCAATTTTTGAGAGGTTTGCAGCAATCGTATCTGCCTCTTTAGCCTCAACTTTCTGAAGGATGATCCCTCCCTGTTCATGACTTCGTGAGGCATCTTCCAGATGGATGGTTCCGACCTGGTAGAGCGTATCAACGATAGACTCGAGATCCTTCTTCGGACCCAATACCTGAACCTTAACCATCCTCTGGAGCATCGCCTACGACCCGGCCCCTACATATTCTACGAGTGTCTCCACCGCTTTTTGTATATTCTTCTCCCATCGGTTGCGAATGGCGAGTTCTTCCTCCCGTCTCCATTCGGCAATAGCTTCAATTTCTTTATTTATCGCCTCGATCTCCTTCTCATAGTAGATTTTGCCTTCTTCTTCACCTGCCCCGACACATCGCATAATGATTTCTTCGGCCTCTTTTTTCGCCTCTTCGATCATTGCAGCTGCTTCAGATCGGGCCTCCTCAATCAAGACATTCATCTCGAGTTCTTTCTTCCGGATTGTCTGCAGGAGCGATTGTTCAGACACCATATCTTACCAACACCATTTGAGGTCTATCTATACTTCCTGATGGTCAGCAGTATACCGAAGTTGCCACCTCCGGTCAGGCTGACTCTGTTCTTATACACCCAATGCAGCCCTGCCTATCTCATCCCTGAAAATCGGATGCTGGGGGGCAGCTCTTCGCCCTCCGAAAATCAGGTTGGAACCGGGCTGAGTGGGAGTTTTAACGTGATGGTTACCTCCATTTTCCGGCGGCTGCAGCCATCGGAAATCAAAGGTGTAATTGTAATAAAAGTATTTATAACTTTTCTAAAAACTCATTAGGAAGAGCCTCCATTGTTTAAATTATTCAAATTAAAGTAGAGAGCGCTATATAATACGCGCCATTAAAATCCCCAATATTACGTTATTTTCTAAAAAATAGAGAATTGATTTTAAATTTCTGTGCGCAAGATTATTTGAAGACCATAATGTAGTGTATCAGGCATCTGAAGTTGTGCGCCCGAATATCTCGCTGAGTTGATTCAGTGCCTCTTTCTTTGGGAGCATACCATTCTTCACGGAATAACCCATTCGAACAATCGACAGGATATCATTCAGTTTCAGCCGTGAGAAGGAGTAGCTCTTCCATGTCTCCCGATCGGCCTGCAACCAGAGTTCCTCAAGCATCAGGCGCAGTGACCCGACATCCTCCTCGGAGATATCATTCCATTTCTTTCCCTGTGCAGAACGTATGATTGCTATTGCCCCTTCAACACTCTGCTGCTGCTTGAGTTGGAATACCCTCCTCCCAACCTCATCACGTTTCACATCCGGCATGCATGGTAGTGTATCGCACGGGTATAAGAGCGTTGGCACCATTGGTAATCCCCCGCCCTACAGTTTCTATCACACAAAAAGCCAGAAGATAGCCACACGCCCAAGAGCAGAAACGCTGAATTGAAATAGCCCGGACTGACGATTTCATCGAGACAAAACGAAAACATCAAAATTTATTTCGTCCTTAACCACTCATATGAATTTATGGTTGGCGCCAATTTCAATCCGGTGCTCCTCATCGGGATAGTATATGCAATCACCATCTCAATTGTCTCAGCATACCTCTGGGCAAGTGGCCGCTTCTCTGCAAGAGTCAGGTACCTGCTCCTCATCATCACCATCATACTCGGGTTTGCCACGTTCTCTCCGATGATCCCACATCAGTTCCAGACGATCATCGAGCGCCTTGCAGATGGAGAGCGTATCGGCATCATCCTCTTTTCCGGAGTTATCGGACTTGGCATCCTTACGCTCCTTGCTGCCCTCTTTGGCCGCCACTTCTGCGGGTACCTCTGCCCAATCGGAGCAGTACAGGAGGCTGCCTACACCATCCCGACAAAGAAGATTCCCGTGCAACAGAAAGGTATCCTGATTGCGATCCGTGCCTTCTTCCTTGTTGCCATAATTGGAGGGGCATTTCTCTTCGGGATCGAGCTCCTCGACTATTTCGGCTTCTCGGACTTCTTTAAGCTCACGCTCTCGGCAGGAACACCCGTATTTATCGTAATTCTCCTCATTTCCATCCTGATATACCGCCCGTTCTGCAGGATTATCTGCCCTGTCGGGGCAATCCTCCAGGCGGGAGCGTTTCCAGCTATATATAAGATCAGGCGGACAGACGCATGCATTGAATGCAGGAAATGTGAGAAGACATGCCCCACAAACGAGGTGAAAGCAGAAGATAGTAAATCTGAATGTTACCTCTGCCGCCGGTGCATTGAGATCTGCCCGGAGGATGGGGCACTTGTGTACAGACGAAAGAAGGTTTGAGAGAGAATGAATAAGAGCGTCTGCCCCGTTCTCCTGATCCATGGATGGAACAGCCATCCCGGGATCTGGAAAAGAATGATTGCCGGACTGGAAGCAGCCGGGATACCTGCATGGAACTTCGGTTATGCTGAAAATCCCGATCCTCACCCGGTCACCGTCGCAGAAGATCTCCATGATTTCATCGCTGATATGCGGAGGAAAAACCGGTACCAGGGTGAGATCGACATCATCACCCATTCAATGGGCACCCATATCACCCGGTTCCTCCTCGAAGTCCAGGATGGGAAGGAGAAGGCTGAGAGGGTGAGGCAGTTCATCGGGATCGGCCCCCCGAATAATGGATCGTCAATGGCAGAACTCTTCTGCGATCCCATCTACGGGGAGGAGATGATCCGGTTGCTCGAAGGCATCTTTGTTCCTCCGGGATATGATCCCGGAGACGACAGCCTTGTGCAGGAGGTCCGCCCCGGCAGTGTCACCATGGCTACATTGAAGTCTGCGGGGCTCAGGGATGATATTCGCTACCGGTGCATCCTCAGCAGGAATATCACCCATACAGAATCATTTTTCCCAATACTCGCCGGAAGAACATGGATCTTTCACGAGGATGGAACATGGGAAACGACATTTGACGGGGATGGTGTGATCCCACATTCAGACTCGATTATGCCCGGAATCCAGCCGGAGATCATTCCTCTTGACAATTCGCTCTTTACAAACTGCCCGCACCAGTTCTGCCATGGCAATCTTCCGAAGAATCCGGAAGTGATCCAGTGTG
>DUKV01000003.1:0-9414 GCA_013329165.1 Methanocalculus sp.
TCTCCTCCAGTATTGAATGAATACATCCTCGGATCTCCGGAGTCAGGATTGTGCAGGGACGTTGTATCTGGCGATTCTTAGGAAGTATTTCGTCTTCAACTCCATCCTTGACATCCTGAACCCTTTGGAGATACCGTGCCACAGTATTCCGGGACATTCCAAGTTCTTTGGCGACTCTTCTCTTTGATCCATAGAGGTTATAGAGTTCTACAATGCGCTGTATATCGCTCATCGATTTCACCTACATTTCCCCTCCCGATCCAATAATGGACAGAGGGGATGATAGGGTGGATCAATTTATGATGAGCGTTTTTGCTAAAAGTGGATCAGTTTTTGATGAGCGAATACAAGCGACATTCTATGATGAAATTTATGCATTCGTGAGGATATTTAGGTGTTTTACCCGCTCATTTATTCATTTGATTTTTCCATCACAGAGATTATATGTGCGGATTTATGTGTGCGCACAAAAAAGAGAACGCGATAGTTATGGGCATGTCCATAACATGTCCATAACATGTCCATAACATGTCCATAATTATCAGAGGCCTACCTGAAACGATTAATCAATCCAGATATAATGAGTACCTCGTTTGGTTCCCTTCTGTTGAAACAGGGAGAAGAAGGGTAAGTGACGACCTGTGTCGACATTTTATTTTGAGAAGAATTGTTATTCATCCCCCCACTGCCTTGTTCGCCTTTGCAAAGAGGGCTGGCGGCATTGGTGATTCCAGTTCCCAGATGATGCTCATGGGCCGACTTCCCTCATGAGAGATGTAGCGGCCCGGACCAAGGAAGATATATGGCTGAGTTATGCCGCCAACCTTCTTGTATTCCCGAACAAAGAAGAGGACTGTTGTTCCCAATCGTTGATGTTCAATATAACGGCGGCCGGTCCCCGATGATGGAGATGTGGTGCTCTGGGATTGCCAATGGAAGAGGGTGTCAGTCACTGCATAATCATCATACATTGTTGAAGGAGAGTAGGCTTCCTCAGTCTTATTCAGGGTGATAAAGAAGACATCCGTCTTCTTATCGGCAAGATAAACAACACCCTCACGCATACCAGCACTCGCTCGTTGTGTCAGAGTATGATGGCCGAGAGCGGCAAAGATCTGATCGCGGGTGTAGGTACAATGAAGTTCAAGCGGGGTTTCATACCCAAGATCGAGTGGTTTTGGGATGAAATCGATATGTTCATAGTTGTAGCTTAAGAGATCATCTACTTCATCCCTGATCTCACTGTTTTGAAGAATATCGGCAAAGGCACGTTCCAACCGGCTACCATCTCCTATCATAGCCTGTTCATGTAGTGCTTCATCATAGAGAGAATAATAGAAGAGAGTGATGATCTGCTCCTCCTGTGGGGAAAGTGATCGGGAGGAGAACGTTCTTGGATCATGCAGGAATGACTGGATGCATGCGATTGCGAAGGGGGAGTCAATAAAAGATAAGCGTTGAGCAGATTTTTTTGAAAAGAGCTTCTCTCTTAAGTATCTCTCTGGATAGACACCTGCCTCAGAAGCGAGGTCAGTAAATGTCCCTATCAGATAGACATCAAGTGGTTTCAATGTATGATGATCAAGGAAGTGTTTAAAGGAAAGTTGTTTTCCAGTTTCTCTCTCAAACCCTTTTATTCGTTTGATCAGATACCGTTTGTTCGTCATATTTGCCTTGATATTTTCTAAAATATTCTCCCGAGCTACTTTTTCGAGATGGATATGGCATCCCTTCGGGAGTATGTAGTCATTCCTTTTAATCTGGTCATAGAGGTTCTTCCCACCAGGTGCAAGGAGAGCCATAAGCTTCTCACCAAATCGATACCGTGTATTATGCCTTCCAACAAAATCAAGGACAGTAAGGCACTCCTTACCTTCATGGAGACGAAGACCACGGCCGAGTTGCTGGAGGAAGACGGTGAGACTCTCAGTTGGCCGGAGGAAGAGAGTAGTATTGACTTCTGGGATATCAACACCTTCATTGTACAAATCAACAATGAAGATGAAGTGGATTTCTCTTGATTTCAAGCGGTTCTGGACCGTATCTCTCTCTTCTCTTGAGCTATTCGCATGGAGAGCGGCAGAAGCGATACCGGCTTCATTAAATGATGCTGCCATGAACTCCGCATGATCAATTGTGACACAGAACCCAAGGCCAACGATATCATGAATATCTGTGGTATATTGCTCAATTGCCTGAATGATCTGATCTACTCTCTGATTCCGTTGGGTGGATGCGATAAAGAGCTTTGATAATTCGCTTATATCGTACTTCCCCTGTTTCCACGAGACCCCCGATAGATCAATGATATCTGTCACTCCGAAATAGTGAAATGGGGCGAGGAGTTTTCGGTTAATCGCTTCTGGCAACCGAATTTCTGCACTGACCTTCCCATCAAAGTACTCCAGAATATCAAGGTCGTCCATCCGTTCGGGGGTTGCAGTCAGACCAAGGAGGATCTGTGGCATATAATAGGTGAGGAGCCTCTGGTACGAAGGGGCAGCAGCATGGTGGAATTCATCAACGATGATCATATCATAGTAATCAGGAGCAGTAAGAGCAGGGAGATCGGCACTATTCAGGCTCTGAATGGAGATGAAGAGGTGATCAATCTGTGAAGATTTATGTCCTCCAACCATAAGATCACCAAAATTTGGATCACGTAAGATCCCCCGGAAAACAGACAGGCTCTGCTTGAGGATCTCTTCCCGGTGTGCAACGAAGAGGAGGCGTGGGTACTGCCGTGCCCTGGCGATCTGGCTCTTGTAATCAAATGCGGAAATAACCGTCTTCCCTGTCCCGGTTGCGGCAACAACCAGATTTCGGTAATTGTTATGGATTTGTCGTTCAGCCTGAAGTTTCTCAAGTATCTCCTTCTGAAAATAGTAGGGCTGGATATCAAAGACGGGAACCAGTTCATCATATTTTGGCCTCTCTTTTGAAAGTGCCCTTCTCAATCGATCCTGATCTTCATGCCGATATAGGATAAACTCCGGATTATCCCAATACGATTCAAATGTTGCCTCAATCTTTCGTATGATATCCAATGAATCCTGCTCGGTTACTTTGACATTCCATTCAAGGCCGCTCGTCATCGCGGGGTTTGAGATATTGGCAGATCCGATATACGCAGTTGAAAAGCCAGTATTTCTGTGGAATAAATAGGTCTTCGCATGGAGACGTGTCCGATCGGTATCATAGGAGATCTTCACCTCTGTATTTGGGAGTTTTGTGAGTTCTTCGATGGCTTTGAGATCAGTTGCTCCAGTATATGAGGTTGTTATAATCCTGAGTTTATTCCCCCGGCTCACAAAGCCTCTCAGATCATCGATGATAAGCCTAATTCCACTCCATTTGATAAATGAGATGAGGAGATCAATCCTGTCAGAGGACTGGATCTCGTGTTTGAATTCACTTGCCAGACTCGGTTCATTTGGTGATCCGGTAAAGAGACTGGTCTGTGCAATCGATGTTCGTGGCCGATCAACCCTCCGATCTCCAATGGGAGAGATCCCCTCAGAATGAACACCAGTCTGTTCCCTCTCTTTGATAGCAAGGAGGAGCTCTGCATCTCTCGTTATTTTGCAGAGTTCAGCAGGTGCAAAATCCATCTGAGATGATACAAGCTGGATGATATCGTTACAGATGAGAATTTGTTTATCGAGAGATGTATGTTTCTCATCAGCGATCCGGAGCATCTTCAGGATTAATGTATGAAGATACCGGGAGAGGATCACCTGTGGATCATATTTTTCGAGTTTTCCCGTTTGGATGTCAATCCTCTCTCTATCGAGGAGATTAAGTTTGGATGAGAGATATTCATGGATGAGCTGCTCATAAATGCCCGGAGGGAGGGAAGAGGGGAGAGCCATATTAGAACATGACTGGAAATAACGAAAAGGTTGTTGGTGTTGGCGGTGAGGAGCGGAGTGGAGAAGGAATGGGATGTGGAAAAGATTGAAGGCGACATGAACGCCATTCGGAAGACAACTACGTTCACATCACTCAAAACTCTTTCACACAGGTGATGATAATCCCTGAGTTTGAGATCTTCCTGAGAAAAATTAGCGTGATAATTTCAGGAGATAATAGAAATACTCTCCACCATTGACAGGATCATTCCTCCCAGTATTCCTCTGTCAATGGAACCTCCTTCAGCCCTTCCTTATGCTGCCGCCATCCCGGCATGAAGCCGTCCATCAGTTCCCTGAATCGTTCATTATGCCGCCGTTCGAGGAGATGCACCATCTCATGTACGATGATGTACTCAAGACAGAGCGGATGCCTCTGCATATCATATATTCTTCAAAGGATATGGAACAAGTGGATATATCCATGATCGATAAATATGAAGAGAAAGTCCCGGATTTTATCATACAAACCACCAGTAATTCAGAAGATGTTACAAAATCAACCAAGAGTTGGGAATCGGTATACGTACTCGTTGTAACGGACAATGAATTCTATGCTCTTGAATCAGACTGGGTGTCTGCCGCACAGGGCTATATGGCTCAGGCAGCATATCAGTACCAGAGACCGGACATAGAAGTTTTTCTGAATGTTGCAGCTTATGACGCATCCAATAAAACGACTTTTTCCTCTGATGGCAGAAAGACGACTGATCCATTTAACCTTCTACGTGAGATCTGCCCGGAATCTTATTTAAATAGCAAGTCTGCAGATATTGCCATATATTTAGGCGGGAATGATAAAGAAGGTCCAGAACAGGGCCTTGCCTACCAGCCCGGAAGATATGCATGGTCTCAGATGGTTGATGATGCTGATACTATTGACTTATATGATGGCTCTTATCATGCAAGAGTATGGTGCATAATTCATGAAATCGGCCATAATTTTAATGCAGGGCACCAGGATAACGGAGGATATAATCAGGCCTATCAATGGTGGGAGAGTGTAGTCGTGCCAAAATACACCGTTATGTGGAGTAGTTATTTCGGAAGCAGTTTTTCAACGTGGAAATATTCATCACTACAGTATGATGGAGATTCGACGCATGATAATGCGAGAGCTCTGCGTATACAAAAATCTACTACTGCGGGTTATGCATAGAGTTTTATACCAATCCCATTTTTTCTTAAAGGAGAAGTAATGAACACGAATGGTAAAAAAATTATAATCGGAATCTTCATTGCTCTAATAATAATATTTGCAGTATATCTTATTATCCTGTTAAGTCAGCCCAATTGTTTTATTTATGCTGATATAACTGACAAAGATCAAATCGATTTTGGAACAGATGTAATAATTCATCTTTCAGAAGAAGATTTCAATAAACATCCTGTATTAAGGGAGATTATTACCGGAGATAAACCGTTATCAAGGATTTTAATACGAGATCCACGGGGAGTCAGCTGTAAGGAACAGAAAATAATTAAAGAAGAATATTGCCAAGAAGATCCTTTTTCAAGTGATTATAAGAAGCTTGTCGAATGGAATGGCAGTTATTATGAACTTTCGTGTGTGATATCATAATATTGTGAAGTCAGTTCCTGTTTATCATATGACAATCCCAAAAGTCTGGGCACGAATTTTTACTTTTTTCCTGATAAAACTGTCGATGAACAAAATAATGAATTGATGGTTATAGTGAGAACCGGTAACACTATGAAAATAAAAAAACCTGCTACTTAGCGAATTTTGCTTTTTACAATGATCAATCTGCCGTTTTTCTTTTCCTTTCACTCGTCATATTCTGTATTGCTGTCTTGTTACTGTCGATTATCCCCTACAAACATTCTCAAACACCCTCACGGCGATCTACAACGCCGCTTCCACACCATATACCCTACATATCCCACAACTACAACCCCACCAATCATCCCCCACCGGAAACGCCATCTCTTGTAAATCCTGCCTCTGAATAACAGCACTCCGGTGATAGCGCACCACCTCATCATCAGGATCAATCGCAAGCGCCCTATCAAAAGCTTCGATAGCCTCGTCATACCTCCGGGCCAGGCACAAGAAAAAGAATCGTGATTGGGGGAGTTGAAGGTTTGGAAATCCAACTATTTGTTTTCCTTCAGACAAATATTATCCACCCCTCACCTCCCCTCACAGATCCTCTTCACATCAGCTGCCGGGTACCGGAGGGTGATCTCGCTCGTCCTCCCTTTCGCCTGCCGGACCGAGATCCGGATCAGGGCATAGGTGGCAAGCGATCTGAGCTGCTCGTAGAAGGAGGTATAGGAGATGGTGGGTGCGGGGAGCTGGGGCTCATCCTGCCTCCGGCCATCCTTTCCATCCTTTCCGTCCGGGCCTTTGTCAGTGGAGTATCCCGGATCGGGCTCGGCACATGCCACCGGTTCTCCGGATCGCTGCTCTATCGCTCCCTGCTCCATGACTCGCTTCTTCATGGCTCGCTCTTGCTTTTCCGACTGCTCGGCTGCCAGCACCTCCAGGAGCCGTGAGTAGAGCCTTCCCGAGGTCGGGGGCACCGGCTCCCCATACTCTCCATCCCCCCCATACTCCTTCCTGCCAGCCTCTTCTCCCTCCTCCACCATCCCGGCAATCATCACCGAGAGGAGCCTCCGCTCCTTCTCCGTGAGAACCGTGACGAGGCCCCGGAGGTGGGTTGTGCGGGCATCCCCAAAGGCGGCGGCAACGTCCTCTTCGGTGACGGCCGGCCGCCCGGTTCGCTCTGCCCTGAGGATGGAGCTTTTCAGGAGATCGATGCCGACCCGGAGATCGCCCGTCACTGTTGATGCCGTCATATCAGTGATCAGGTCGAGGATCTCAGGTGAGATCACCGTCGGATAGACCGCCTGCCGTGCTCTCTCCCTCAGGATGCCCCGGATCTGGGCGGCTGAATAGGGGGCGAAGAAGACCTCTTCCATGCAGAGGCTGGAGAAGACGGATCGATCCAGCCTGCGGGAGATATCGAGTGCGAGATCGCTCTCAACCAGGATGACCGAGGCCCGGCATCCGGGATAGTCGAGGTAGATCCTGAGAAGTGAGGAGAGGATCTGGGTATCGGTTCCTTCATGGATCAGGTGGTGGATATCGTCAAGGCAGACCAGGAGAACAGATCTCTCGGATTGTCTCCTGGATTGAAGCGCCTTTGCGACGGCATCCATCAGCCGCCTGAGCGGAATGCCGGAGCCGGGCGGGGCGTGGCCGACCAGTTCCCGGTAGATTATTGAGAAGACTGCAAATGCTGACCTGTTCTGCTGGCAGTTCACGTACACCGGGATCAGGGTATGTGAGACCTCCCTGAGTTCGGCAAAGAGATGGTGGATGCAGGTCGTCTTCCCGGTGGCGGGGAGCCCCCGGCAGAGGATGTTCGCCGGCCGCTGGCCCCGGAGGCCGGGCCTGATCAGGAATGCCATCTCCTCGAGCTCGGCATCGCGGAAGAGCACCTGGTCGGGGATGTGATCGCACTCGAGGATATCGGCGTCCTTAAAGAGCGTTTTTTCGGAAAAGGTGAAGTTACGTGAGACAATCTGCGAACTGCTTTCTGAATTCATACCATAAAGAACGCAGTCCAGGTAATAATGGATGAACCGTGCGTCGTGAAAGTGAATTGGGGGGGGACAATTAATCCGGTGTAATTAGGATTTCCAGACCGACATTGACATTGGGTAGTATCCGGAACGGATACACTTTATACATCATCAGGTAATGTACTATCACGAGAAGGGCAGATTATGATGAGAAGCCTGAATTATCGTATCCACCTCCGAAAAGAGCCGGAAGGCGGGTATACCGTCACCGTGCCGACGCTTCCCGGCTGCGTCACCTTCGGGGAAACCATCGAGGAAGCAATAACGATGGCACGAGAGGCCATTGAGTTGTATATTGAAGACCTTCAAGAGAAGGGTGAGGATATTCCCACTGAAGAAGAACTTCTTGAATACACCCTCACCATCGAAGCCCATGCCTAAACTTCCGGCACTCACTCCCCAGAAAGTCATCAGGATTCTGGAGAAGAAGGGATTCATACTTAGCCGGGTGAAAGGAAGCCACCATCTCTTCTTTCATCCTGAGACGAAGCGACGAACCATCGTCCCGGTGCATGGCCGGGATCTTCCTACAGGAACACTCCTTGAGATCCTTAAACAGGCTGGGATAGAGCGTGATGAAATAGAGGATTATTAATATCCCCCTTATTTTTAAGCTAAAATTTGCATTTGTCAAATAATCCCACCGACAACATACCTTTCTTTCTGTAAACAGACAACTCCATCACCCCCACCCACCCCCATCCAACCCATAGAACAACCATTTTATACATAGAACGATAATTCTCTATATCAAATGATACCTGAGTTCAATACCTTTGCCGGTAACAAAATCCTCCAATGGCTCCTGATGAATCCTGATTCCAGGTTCCACATCAATGAGCTGGCCCGGGAGCTGGGCATCTCTCCATCAACAGTATTGCGATATGCCAATGTATTCCAGGAGGCCGGGATTGTCACCATAGAGAAGACCGGAACCGCCCACCAGATCCTCCTTAAGAACGAAAAGCCAGTTGTCAAGGAGTTGAAAAAGTGTGCCATACTCCTTCTCCTGAATGAATACGGTATCGAGGAGATAGCCGGAGATAGAAGGGAACTTACCGAGGATATGTCCGATGAGATCACAGGAAGAAATGAAATAAATGATGTATCAGAGAATGATGAATCCACCTATGCAGTATCAGGTCACGAGGGATCTCTCAATGTAATGTCGGTTGCACTGTACGGGAGTGCTGCATCAGGCACCTTCAATGATACAAGTGATCTGGATATCCTTGTCATTGGTGAAGCTGACCATGTCGATAAAGATACGATCCTCGCTATTCAGAAGAAGATTGGAAGACCAATACAGCTCACCGTCATTCCCTGGTATAGATTTGAAAGGAAGAAGAAAGAAGGCGACCCCTTTGTACAAAGCGTTCTTGAAAACCACATACTTCTCTTTGGGGCAGAGTTATGAAATTTGAGGAGTGTATTGCAAAAGGGCTGATCAGGAAAGATGAATCCGCGAAAGGCAGGGTGATTACATCCATCGAGTCATCAAGGCGATTCCTGAATGCAGCGAAAAAGAATCTCGATATCGATGAGCTTGAGATGGCAGAGATTGCAGCATATAATAGTGCATTCCATAGTGCGAGATCGATACTCTTCACCATGGGATATGTCGAACGAAGCCATACATGCCTGATAACTGCATTGAAAGCTCTCTCCTCAAACGCCGAGTTGCTGTCATTACTGAAGACATTCGACAAACTCAGGCTCTCAAGACATAATATACAATATGGAGGATCTCTGACTGGATTGGAGGAAGCATCGTATTCTGTGGAATTTGCCGAAGAATTTTTGATATTTATTGAAAATAGCCACCAATAATACGAAAAAGCACAAAAACAAAATGGACCGAGCGGGAATTGAACCCGCGGCCTCTACCATG
>DUKV01000003.1:9503-9897 GCA_013329165.1 Methanocalculus sp.
AGCGATCTACCCCTGATCTATCGGCCCAGCAACGATTGCGTCCTGAGATGATTATTATCCAGCGGCAATGACGCCCACTGACCTTATACTATTCGCAGGAGTCGCATAAATAGATTGTTTATTGGATACCACGGGGTCTCCGGTAATGCCTCTCTTCGTGCCTCTGGAAGAGCCCCTGCGAGCGCCCCTGATACTGCCTCTATACGTATCCCTGTTCGAACCCGGGTTAGTACCCCTGTCATTACCTCTGTTCGTACCCCTGTTAGTGCCCCCGGCACTCCTCCATTCTCCGCATCTCCTCTGCCGCCCGCCGCCGGGATTCCTCTGTGCTGACGGCGGCAACCGGGCGGCCGGCCCGGATCTGCTCCACGAGCAGGGGGGCCGCCCCGGCGGG
>DUKV01000003.1:10258-10670 GCA_013329165.1 Methanocalculus sp.
GATATCGCCCCGGCGTGACCGGGGGGTGTCGAGCCGGACCGCCGAGCAGCCGATCCGGGCGGCGGCAAGGGCCTCGGCCTTCTCATCGGAGAGGGTATCGCAGAGCATGATCCGGGGCAGATCGGGATCGGCATACTCCGCATATGCCGCCCACGCCGATTCGGGAGTGTCAAAGGAGAGGACATAGGCGTGGGGCATCGTCCCTGCAAGCGGAATCGCGGCGGGGGGGGGGGGGTTGCTCCCCCCCCCCCACCCCCCCCCCCCCGCCGGCCCCCCCCGCCCCGGGGGGGGCGGCCGGGGGCGCCGCCCCGGGGCCGACGGGGCGGACGGGGCGCCCCGCCGGGGGGGGGGGGGGTGGGGGGGGGGGGGGGGCCCGCCCCCGGGGCGGGGGGGGGAGGACGCCGGGAGGGGG
>DUKV01000044.1:0-716 GCA_013329165.1 Methanocalculus sp.
CCGGCAAAGACCGTCGGCTCGGTCAGAACCGAGATCGCAACTGCACCACCCGCCGCCATTGCTGCCGCAAGCCGTCCCGGTGGGAGAGTTGCGCCGGTCGGACCCCTCGGCGAGGCGTACTTCACCTCACCGATCACCGCAGGCGACCGGGAGAGGAGCGCCCGCTTCAGGCTCCGGACCGGGTAGAGCTCCCCCGGAAACGTATCCGGGAGTGCAGCAGCCCGCTGATGCGATGACGCGATGATTGCATCCAGGATCATTCAGATGCCCCCGGTGATCTCCGCAAGGAGCCTGAGTGATTCAAGAGCCCGTCCCGAATCGATTGCATCTTCTGCCATTTTCAGGGCAGAGGAGAAGCCTGCTGATCCTCCCCCGGCAAGAATCGCCCCCGCAGCATTCAGGAGGACGATATCGCGTGCAGGACCATCATCGCCACCCTGAAGCACCCGGCTGATGATTGCAGCACTCTCTTCGGGGCTTTCTGCAACCAGCAGCTCGCGTGGCGCTTCAGCAAGTCCGAGATCAGCTGCAGTCAGCGTGTAATAATCGATCTGCCCGGAAGAGAGCTCACAGATCCGGTTCTCCCCTGTCAGGGAGAGCTCATCCAGCTGATCGCCCGAGACAACCAGCGCCTTCTTAACCCCGAGTCTCTGGAGCGCCTCTGCCATCGGGCCGAGGAGGGCGGGATCGGCGACACCAATGATCCGGTTGATCGG
>DUKV01000044.1:864-6057 GCA_013329165.1 Methanocalculus sp.
ATCACACGTTCTTCCGAAGCATCGATACAGACACCGAGTGCGGTGAGGAGATCCGCAGAACCAGACCTGCTCGTCTGCGCACGGTTCCCGTGCTTTATGACAGGAACCCCTGCACCAGCCGCGACAAATGCGGCGGCGGTGCTGATATTAAACGTCATCGAGTGATCGCCGCCTGTTCCACAGGTATCAACCGCACGATCTGATCCGGGGATCGTGATCGTTCTCGCATGGGAGAGGAGCACCGATGCACAGGTGGCAAGATCCTCTCCTGTCAGGGTGCGGTTCCTCAGTGCATAGAGGAACGCTCCTGCCTGTGCAGGTGTTGCAGAGCCCGAGATGAGATCGTCAAAGGCAAGGCCCAGACCTCCCTGTGGCAGGGGGGCATCCTCTGCCATCGCAACGCAGATCTCCTGGATCATGCGATCCCTCCATCAAGGAATGCGGCGATCAGGCGGTTTCCCATTTCGGTGAGGAGACTCTCGGGATGGAACTGCACCCCTTCGATCGGAAAGCGGCGGTGCCTGACACCCATCGGAAGATGGTCATCAAGGGAGTATGCGGTGATCAGCAGATCATCCGGGAGAGAACCTTCGTCAAGAACAAGCGAATGGTACCGGACCGCCGAAAACGGGTTCTGAAGACCTGAGTAGATCCCGGAGCCCTCATGGGAGATCTCCGAGACCTCCCCATGTACCGGGCGTGGGGCATGAATGATCCGCCCGCCGGCAGCAGCGCAGATCGCCTGGTGCCCGAGGCAGACGCCGAGTGTCGGCACCGTCTTTGAGAGGGTGGCAAGGATCTCCATAGGAAGTGCCATATCACCCGGCTTTCCGGGTCCGGGTGAGAGGATGATCCGATCGGGCTCCTCCTCTTCCACAGCCTTAAGCGGGCAGTCTGCCGGGATCACCACCGGATCACCACCGAGGCTCCCCACAAGCTGGAGGAGGTTATAGCTGAAGCTGTCAAAACAGTCAACGATTACGACCTTCATGCCGATCCCTTCCCGGCTGAGTCGATGGCACGGAGACAGGCCTCGGCCTTGATCGCAGTCTCATCGAACTCACGGTCAGGATCCGATCCTGCGACGATCCCGGCCCCTGCCTGCACAGTTGCAGCACCATCCCTGACAACAACCGTTCTGATGGTGATCGCAAACGAGAATGAAGATCTCCCTGCATACCCGACTGCACCTGCATAGATCCCGCGGGGTTCCTGTTCCATTTCAGCAATAAGCTCCATTGCACGCTTCTTCGGGGCTCCCGTAACAGTGCCTGCGGGAAAACAGGAGCGGAGTGCATCATAGCCATCAGCTCCGGGAGCTGCCTCTGCCGTCACCGTTGATACGATATGCTGGACTTTTTGGTACTTCGCCACCTCTGCATACCGGGGAACCGAGACAGTTCCATACGCTGCAACCCTCCCGATATCGTTCCTCGCCAGATCAACGAGCATCAGGTGTTCGGACCGCTCTTTTTTGTCGGCAAGCAGATCTGCTGCGAGCGCTTCATCCTCATCGGGATCTCCGCCCCGCGGCCGGGTGCCTGCAATCGGGACGGTGGTGAGGGTGTTTCCACTGGCTGCAACCAGCATCTCCGGGCTCTCTCCTGCCACCTGTTCGTCACCGAAATCAAGGAAATACCCATAACAGGTGGGGTTCTGTGACCGGAGAGCAGAATAGATCCTGAGGGGATCACCAGTGAACGGGAGCTGGATCTTCCTGGAGAGGACCGCCTGGTAGCAGTCGCCATCAACGATATGGGATTTGAGCTGCCTGACGCCATCAGTAAAGAGATGGCGCTCCATTGTGGTGCTTGAGTCTGAAGGGAGATCACCTGATGGTGGTGGAGAAGAGAAGAGATCACGCGATAGAAGGGCTTCAGCCATCATCTGGATCCGGTTTTTTGCCTCTTCATCCATGTCACGTGAGAAGAGCGTGATCCCGTTTCGATCGATTGAGACGGCATCACGGCATGAGAGGAACCTGCCCCCGCCTTCGTACCTGAGATATCCGGCCGGGGAGAAGGGGGGATCCGCAGCCATTGCCCTGAGAGCATCATAAGGATCGCCCTCACAATCCAGTACCACAGATCCGATCCCGACCATTACCGGAAGGCCGGGAAACTCAAGAATATAACCGGGGCCATCGGCTAGCGCCCGGTAGACCGCAACCGGATCTGCTTCCTTTATCGGGAGGAATAATCCGGGTGCGGCGGGTGCCAGTCCGATGGCATCACCGTCTTGTGTACTTCTGTTTGCATATACTCTGATATGTTATGTATATACTTATACATTGCTGATCATATTTATTCAATAGACTGACACACATCATTAATAATCACCTGGTTATACTTCACTACCATGACAGAGAGAAATGTCTTTGACGCAACCCTCGAGCACCTCAGAACGATGCTCTCCTCGGACATCCTGGTATCAAATCCGATCATCTCGGGAGATCGTTCGATCTTGACCATCTCGTCGGTGGGATTCGGATTTGGCGGGGGAGAAGGAAAAGCCGAAGATGGTGCTGGTGTCGGCGGAGGTGCCGGTGCGGGCGTCACCCCGGTTGCGGTGATGGTCATTCACCAGGACATTCCGGGACCCGAGGGCATCCAGATCTTCACACTCGGAAAGAAAGGTGAGGTCGCAGAGGCGATCTCGACCGCTGCTGAATCCCTCCCCTCGGTGATCGAGGCGATCCGGGGATCCAAAAAAGAGTAAATGGATTTCTACCCCATACTCCTCGCAATTGCATGCCTGGGAGGAGTGATCCTCTTCATCCTGTTGTCGTTCTGTGTCACACTGATCGGATCTATAAGCCCCAAAGGATGGTATGCCGGGGGAGGCCTCGGCCCGATCACCCTCCTCCTCCTCCCGGAACGAACCCTTGAGCTCCGGCTCTTTGAGAGGACGGTTTATACCTATATCATACCCAAAGAGGAAGAGGGAAGAGCAGGTGAGGAGGAAGAAAAAGACGACGAAATTCTGAAGAAAGCAGAGAAAGAGAGCAGGTTTCCGCTATCTGCCATCTTAAAGCTTCCAATCTCAATCGACTCGGTTACAATCAGCGGCAGATTCGGAACCGGTGATGCCGGTGAGACAGGGAAGCTCTATGGCTGGATCGCAGCCCTCCGGGGAGCTCTTGGGACAACCAGGCTGCACCTGAATATCATTCCTGATTTTGCAGAGGCAGGGTGGTCGGCGAAGATCTGGGTACGAATCAGGATACGATCAATTCTTCATCTGGTGCTTGCCCTCGTTCCATTCGTGAGGAGATAGCACGCCTCTGACCCATAGCATTTAAATATTTTGATTGCATCCTATCATTGTGTGTTGATACACTATGACAGATGACGAGAAGAAGATAGAAGAGCCGGAGGTGACACAGGATCCCCTGACTGCTCCGGAAGAGAAGGCAGCACCAGCTCCCGAACCAACGGTCAGCCATGAGAAAGAGACGATCCACGAGATCCGGTACATGGAAAAGCCCGAGGAGAAGAAGAAGAGCAATAAGCTGAAGATCATCGGCGTGCTCCTCCTGATCCTGCTGATCGGTGTGGTCGCAGTCTTTGCCACCCTGAATGTAACGATCTATGCGCCAATTGAGGGAGCAACGTACCCCTATACCACCACATATAATGTCTGGTTCCCACTTGGAAAGGCCGTGACTGTCGGCGGGATCGATATGGTCGCCCTCTCCACCCAGGACGAGATGATGATTGCAGTTGACGGAGAGACCGAAAAACTGGATGTCGGAGAGAATAAACTGATATCCGAGCGGCGTGCGGTTGTGAAGACACTTGGCCAGACCGTCGTCGACACGAACTTCCAGATATACCTCACCTATCGCGGTCTTTCTAATCCACAGACAGCGAACTTCCATCTTGCAGTGAAGACATCACAGCAGGTGCCCCAGTTCATCGTGAATCTCCTCATTCCAAAAGAGATCTCGGCGGTCCCCGCCTAACCACCCAACCATTTTTTCTCCGATCCGCAACCGGTCGGCTTCATTCCTGAGCAATTGATCTGCCTTTTCTGATCTCATGAGAGGATTGAATGTAAGGCCACAGTCCACATCCCAGAGTACAAGCGGATCGGGGGGGGCAGCCGGGATCCGATCCCCCTCTTCGGTAAGAAGCGTACTGATACGTTCCGGAGGGATCACGCCTGCACCCGCTGCACAGAGGAGGGTTGCCATCCCCCGGACCATATTCCAGAGAAAACTCTCCCCACTCACCTCAAAGACGATCAGATCTTCATCTCTGAAGATCCCTGCGGAGAGGATCCGCCGCATTGGATCCCGACCCTCCTCAACCCGTGCAATTCTGCGGAAATCATGAAGTCCGACGAACCGGGATGCAGCCTCCTCCATCAGCTGCAGATCAAGCCCCTCTTCCGGGAAGAGATACCGGTATGTGCGGCTTTTTGCCTGGTACCGGGGATTGAAATCATCAGGAACTTCTGCCCAGCCGGTTGCCTGGCAGTCGTAGGGGAGCATCCGGTTTAAGGAAGAGACTGCACGCTCAGGATAGGGTGTTGTGAACGCGACCATCTGTTTCCGTGCCGATACACCCGCATCGGTCCTCCCGGCAGAGACGAATCCCGCAGATCGGAAATCTTCAAAAAGACCGAGGCGGAGGCAGGTCTCGATCAGCACCCCTTCGACTGTACGGGTATCCGGCTGCTGCTGTGAGCCAGAGAATCGCCGCCCGAGATAGCTGATCCGAAGAGCGATTCTCATCGGCGAAGGTTCGGTATCCGCCGTTGCAACCTCCTCCATGTGCTTTTGAGGGACTGGCGGGTATAGGTGCGAAGCGGCGTCATCCGGCAGGAGGCGATGGTCTTCCCCTGACGGATGGCTTGTAGGATCGACTCCACCGTCGGTTCGGCATCAATAAGCGTCGAGCCGTACCCGACATACCGCCAGTGGTGGGCATCGCTCCCCCCGATACAGGGCTTTCCAAACCTTTTGGCAAGCTGTGCAGCCTTCTGGTTTGCTGTACCGACAATATACCGGGAGTTAAAAGCCTCCACCGCATCGACAAGGGCAAGAGCATCTTTCAGTTTCAGCCCGACCCCATGCCGCCACATATGGAACGGATGGGGCAGGATCGTCACCCCGCCCATCTGCCCGGCTATCGCAATCGTCTGCCCAACCGATAATCCGGGAGGAATCGGATCCATCACCCCGAGGAC
>DUKV01000044.1:6309-6431 GCA_013329165.1 Methanocalculus sp.
CTGAGGATATCCTCAACACGGCTCTCACCGTCACGCGAATGATTGGTATGAATATGCAGGTCACACCGGAGCATCATTGATACTCACTATTCTCCCGGCAAGATAAAGAAACCCATCTATTC
>DUKV01000010.1 GCA_013329165.1 Methanocalculus sp.
ATAGATCCCTTTCGGAGATACTGTTGATATCCTCTTGCTGAGGTGCGTCTTATGTTCATCCGTAATGAGAAGCTATCTGACTTCGGGAGAGCTGATGTGAAATAATCGGAAAAAATGCGACTCGACTCTCCCACCCCATCCCAATCTGGTTTTGTCAGTATCAAAGAAGTATTTTTACTTTTCTTCGTACCCCATCCGGCATCCTGATTATCACCGACAACAGATCTCTTCTCATCAATGATCACTCCGGACGAGCTCATGGCAAGTACCCATGCCTACCTTGACAGACGCGAAGCCCTCTTCTCAGAGAATGCAACACGGAGCAGTGATGCCATCCGGAGATATGATCGGAAGAAAGAAGATATCCGATCCGCCTATTCCCGCGATGCAGATCGGATCCTCCATTCACGGGCATATGCCCGCTATATCGACAAGACTCAGGTCTTCTCGCTCCTTGAAAACGATCATATCACCCATCGGGTCCTCCATGTCCAGCTCGTCTCAAAGATCTCCCGGACTGTTGGACGATCCCTCCGCTTAAACGAGGATCTGATCGAGGCGATCGCACTTGGCCACGACATCGGGCATATCCCCTTTGGCCACTTCGGTGAGAAATGCCTCTCTTCAATCTGCGAGCGTGAAGGGCTTGGATCATTTAAACATAATATTCAGGGTGTCCGCTTCCTGAATGAGATCGAGAACCTCGACCTCACTCATCAGGTTCTCGATGGCATCCTCTGCCATGATGGCGAATCAAATGCCACAACCCTCTCACCTATCCCAATGGATCGCGATCATGCTTTTGAGTTGCTTGAAGATCGCTGCAGGGCAGCTTCTGTGGGAGACGAACTGATCTCCTCCACCCCTGAAGGTTGTGTCGTTCGTTTCTCTGACACCATCGCCTATATCGCCCGTGATCTTCGTGACGCAACCGAAGTCGGGCTCATAGAGGGCTTCGGTGCACTTCCTGAAGAAATCAGGACTGTTCTAGGTGAAGATGAGACGCAGATTATCAACCGGCTAACCCTTGACCTGATGGCATTGAGTGCAGGCAGTGATGGAGCAACAATTGGTTTTTCAGAAGAGATTGGCTATGCATTAAACAGCCTGAAACAGTTCAATTACGATGAGATCTACGAGCATCCAAAGACCCGGTCACAGGATCCGATCATCAGGAAGATGTTTGAGGTGGTCTTCTCTTCACTCAAAGACGATCTGGAAGATGAACAAAAAAGATCAAAAATATTTACGGACTTCCTCGACACTCCCTGGCTCTCAGAAAAGTACCGTGCCTCAATCTCTCCTGCCGGTGCGGTGCGCGACTTCATTGCGGGCATGACGGATCGCTACTTCGAACGGCTCTACCTCTCTCTGGTCCTCCCAAAGAAGCACGAGTCTTACCGGGACTGATCGGGGTCCTCTCTCTGCTTCTTATTCAGATGTGCAGAAGCATACCGGATTGTCGGGTACATTCCGTCTGCTGTTGGGTGCACCTCAAAGATCCCGGCGAGTTCCCTTACAGAAAATCCTTTCTCTGCCATGAATCCAAGATACATCGCCATAACTCCTGCATCCGGGGAGGCTTCAGCAAAACTGAGAATCTCTCCGGTCTCCTCATCAACCATCAGGCTGCTGATCCCTGTTCTCCTCTCGGGCAGCGACCAGAATGTTCCCGGCCCTGCAGGTCCCGGAAGTGTATAGGTGATCCCCTCATCGCTGACCGGTTCCATCCAGGCATATTCATATCCAAGACTCATTGAGCGGGGAAGATAGGAGAGATCAACCGGATGATCGCATCCGATGGCAGCATCAGCTGCCGCAAATCCCTGGAGCCGTGCTACCGGTGTGAGCCCCGGCTCTCCGATCACGTCACCACAGGCGAAGATACCGGGGATACTGGTTTCAAACCTGTTGTTAACGAGGATCTCCCCCTTCCGTCCCTTTTCAACACCTTCGATCTTTTCGCTGTTTGGTATGAGGCCTGCTGCAAGAAGGACACAATCACAGTCAAGGGAAAACCCATCTGTATCAATTCCAGAGACAGCATCCTCTCCGCCAATGCCCAAAACGCGTGTATTTTCATGGATTGTGACATCACCGAGATCTTTTTGGGCTGCTGCCTTCAGGCGGGGGGGAATCTGATGAAGAAATTCGCTCCTGCTGATGATATGGGTCTCTGTCCCGAATGAAGAGAAGATATAGGCAAACTCAGCTGCCATCACCCCACCGCCGATGATCGCTATCCTCTTCGGCAGCTGTTTCATCTCTTTGAGAGTATGCGGGGTATATACTCCCGGAAGGGTGATTCCGGGGATGTCGGGGATATGCGGCCTTGAACCGGTTGCGATAATAATCATGTCGGCGTCCTGCACCTCGCCGTTCACAACCGCCTTACCACCGATGATCGCAGCCTCGGCACCATAGATCACCTGAACCCCGGCATCTTTTGTCTCTTCATCAAGTATTGTGGCAATCGTCTGCTGAATGGAATGAACGCCGGCGATCAGCTCAGGGAACCTTACTTCGGGCATACCGCGGGTGATTCCGGATCTCTCACAGAGGGCAGCAGACCGGATCATCCGGGCACAATCATTCAATCCGCAGACCAGCATGCAGCCATCATGCAGGCACTGTCCGCCAAGGCTGCGCTTCTCGATAAGGACGACCTCCTCGCCTGCCCCGGCAGCTTTCATCGCCGCCATCCTGCCTGCGGGCCCACCTCCAAGCACCAGTATCATATGTTCCAGCCTAGAGGAGTTCGACTCCCTCATCCATTGGTTCAGCAAGGATCTCACCGGTGGTGGCATTCACCTCGACAATATTCCTTCCCCTGACCTGCCAGACTGGAACATATACCAGCCAGACTTTCAGATTGATCTGCTCACGATTCGGCTTGAAGGTCTTCTCCTCTGAAAAGATCGCATCGCCACTCTCGGTTTTAATCCGGACCCGCTGGGAGAGCGCGTCTGTCAATGACTGGAGGATCTGGGATTCAGCATCTTTTGCAGGAATCGATGGCCTGACAACCTCCGCATTGTCCGGGATCTCAATTGGGATTGCCCCTTCAGGATCAATCTCCTGACGCAGGCCATTGATGGCGCTGATCGCACCTGTTCCCTCTCCATCAAAACAGATCTGCTTTCCCTTGAATGTGGCCTGCCCCATGCAGGAGTACTGGTATGCCCAGTGTGGGATCAGCCTGAGGCGCCCCTCTCCTTTCTGCCCGGAGATACGAGCTGCCTCCTGCTGGCTGACATGTACCGACAGGCATGCGATAGAACCCGGGGCCGGTGCCCGGCGCTCCGTCTGCCTCTCCTGCATACGTCCTTCTCTTCTCTGCTGCTTTTGTACTGGGGGCTCTTCCATCCGGATCCGATAGCGCCGCCCCTCAACCCGCGCCACAGCGGCTTCCCCGGCATATCTCCCGAGTTCCTCAGGCAGCCAGATGGAGGCTTCATGGGTGGTCAGTCTCTCATTCAGGGTGAAGATCAGCTTTTTACAAGGTATCTTCTCCCCCTCTTCCTCCAGGATATATGGTTTATTATCAAAGATCCGTGCCTGTGTGGGATCATCGGTGCACATCACAAGAATACACTCTTTTCCTGCAACTGCGGAGAGATCGAAGGGATCGCCCTCTTCCTCGATATCATATCCTGCGGTTTCGAGGATCAGGGTGATCTCACGGATGGCACGCCTCCGTACTGATTCATCCATACCCATACAGGTGCCCGTAAATAGAACAATATTTCGATTCACATCACACGCTGGCGAAGGGTTTTATTGAACCGGCTCGACTAGTACATAATGGATACTCCTCTGAAATTCATCAATAACCAGATTGTCGAATATTCTATGCAGGTAACCTATAACCCGCTGGAGAATGAGGGGACTATTGTCTATAATCTCTTTCTTATACCAGTAATCGAACGCGAATATGCGATCCAGCTCCTGAAGCGCGTGACATCAGCAGGCATTACGGTTGGGGATATGGTACGGTTTGTTGAACCGGGTGAGACTCTGGAGGGCTACAGAATCCCCGAAGGTATGCTTGGGATATGTACCCTCTGCAGTATCACGCTGGATGGCATTCTTCTCAGGCGCGGGATCGTCACAAACCCAATCGGCGGTGGAGTGATAGAGGTGGAGTCCAACCTCCCCCGCAGGTTCACGCATATGATCCTCTATGAAGCAACCACCTTCGATCCCCTCCAGGTGATGGCATCACAGGATCTCACATCAGTGAATCGGGTGATGAAGGAAGGGAATGGAAATATCCTTGGCAATGTTCGTGAATGTCATATGGAGGCCGAGACGCTCCTTGCCGAAGTACTTGACGAATGTGTTGACAGCCATTTCTCCGGTATCCTGGAGGTCGGGATGCCCAATGCCTCCATCCTTGGTGTTTCCGTGAGCCCCCAGTACCTTGGCATCGTTGCACTAGGGGGCACCAATCCATTTGCGGCAATGAAAGAGGACGGCTATCCGGTAACCACCCTTGCGATCAAAGGTCTGATGGATTGCAGGCTGATGGATCCGATCTCGCACTTCTGAAGTGTATCCCATTCTTCAGATCAAGCCCTTTCTGCAAGACTTTTTGTCACATTCCAGCAGCATACACTCAAATGACAGTAACGCGCCCTGCTGCTCCTCCCCCCAATTCCATCCAAAATCACTCCCATCATCCAATAATCTTCCCCAGACTTACCCATTCCCTCCACCTGCCTCTGATGCTACATCTCCTCTGACCCACAATCCAGCTTTTTAAATATTCTTACATCGAAAAGAACACTGATGGATATCTGGAAAGGCACCCTTCCTGAACCCGATGTCAGGACAGTAGATGATATGCGGATGGTGCTTGCCAATCCTTCCTGTGATGCTTCAGGTCCCCTCTACTATATGTACCGGGATCTGGCCATGAATGATGAGGATCGTGCGCTTCTTCGGTTGCGGCAGATCAGGTATGATATCACCATGATCACCCCCGGTTCTGTATGTGGCGAATTCATCAAGACAAAAGGGCACCATCATCCAGAGAACGATGCCGGCGTTCCGTACCCGGAAGTCTACGAAGTCCTCTCCGGAAGGGGTCACTTCCTCCTTCAGGCAGCAGATCTTACTGATGTCGTCCTACACCCGGCAGTTGAGGGTGACAAAATCCTGATCCCGCCCGGTTTTGGCCATGTGACGATCAACCCCGGCAATGATCCGCTGGTGACGGCAAATATCGTCTCAGATACCTTCTCAAGCGACTATGCCTTCTTTCAGGCATACAGGGGAGCAGCATACTATGAGACAGATAATGGCCGTTTTATCAAGAATCCCCTCTACACGCGTGTAGTCGACCTTCGTGTCCTCGAAGCTGCTGATTACCCTGATATCGGGATCGTCCGGAAACAGCCGCTATACAATCTTATTGGCGATCAGATGATTGCTGATCTGATGAACCGGCCTGAGCAGTTCACGGAGATCTGGGATCAGTGCCTGCGAGACTGAGTGCGGGCAGCCGCTTATGCGCACTCTTCTTCACCAGCGCGAGAACCTTCTCCTGGATCGTATTCTCTGCCTTCCAGTTATTCTCTTCAAGGAATGCAAGTGCAGAATCAAGCTCAGCATATGAGATCCCGATCTCTTTTTCATCATTCTGCCCATGCCAGAGCCCGGCAGAGGGTTCTTTCTTCATGATTGGGTCAGGCATCTCCAGTTCTTCTCCCAGGATATAGATCTCTTTTTTTGAGAGGTGGAGTATTGGTTGAAGATCAGCTGCATTATCTCCCCATTTGGTACAGTATCCGATGAGATACTCGGTTCTGTTTGATGTGCCGATGACGAGCCGGTTTCTGAGATTTGCCTGGTAGTACAGCATTGTCATCCGTGTCCGTGCCATCAGGTTGCCGATCAGGTATGGCTCATCGACAAATCCTTCCATGTGGCGGTATGCCTCGATGATACCATCAATCGGGATGATCTGAAGTTCAAGGCCAAGTTTGTCACAGAGTTCCCGGACATCCTCTTCATCTGCCGGAGGTGTGGCAGCAGATGGGAGGAAGAATGCGCATACACGCTCACTGCCAAGAGATGCGGTGGCAAGAGCGGCAACCACCGCTGAATCGATGCCGCCTGACACTCCAAGGACGACCCCCTCAGTTCCCGAAGACCAGATCCCCTGCCTGATGAGGTTCTCGATCCGGGTCTTTTCACAGCCAATATCACACTGCATGATGATCAGGGATAGGTTGTACTCTGATACTACTGTTTGGTATCGGATATGCAGGATCGAATCCTTCTGCCGATATGGTATACTGCATAGAGCGTTGAGGGATGGCGGGCGGTATATGCTCCGAGAACTGCCTGGATTTTTTGAGAGAACTCTTCTTTCTCTTCATGATGAAAAGTCACTCCATCATAATGGAGGGCGGCATAGAGCCAGAGTTCAGCTGCGGGAATGGTTTCAAGAGGATATATCCATCGGATCTTCCCGGGCTCACACACAGAGCTGAGAGAGTCGATATCCCCGGATACAAAAGCCTTGAAGACAGCTTCTGCCTCCTCATCAAGGTTTTTTCCACAGGCAATGGTTGTGATCCCGGCACCGGATGCACATTCTGCAAGGTTTTCATTCATCTTCCGTCCCGCCTCTCTCTTCATTACCAGAATCGAAACGCGGGCGGCAGCAGCAATCGCTTCTGCTATCCTGCGGCTATCCTTTCCTTCCTCATCGATATAAATGGCATAGAGTTCGATATCGCTTCTTTTCTCTGTGATTTTCATCATGAGTGTAAGAAGAGCAGCAGATGCGGGTCCTCCATCCAGAGCCACGCCGATCCGATCCCCTGATCTGAGCCACAGGTTCCTGCGAATCTCCCGCTTGGCTTTTGCCTCCAGATCAACGATGAAGTGTTCTCTGCAGAGTTTTTGTCCTGAATAGTGCTGTGTGATGATTGCATGACTCCTGCAATGTGTACAGTACAGATCCCCCGTATCCATCACCACGCCCGATCACATCCTGAATAGAAAGGTGTATCTCATCACCAGAAAATATGATGGTATGGAACCAGCCTCAGTCCCGGAGAGGATTGAATGGGATGCGAAAATGCCCTTCATCGGGAAGACAGAGATACGCCATATATTTCTTGGAATCGGGATCGCCGGTCTTGCACTCACATTTTTTCTGGTCATACTTGAACTGGCAAGCCCGACACCCGCATCCGTCTTCGATTACCTCTTTATCGGTCTTGTCATGACAGGCTTTATCTTGTTGCTGGCAGGAATTGTTGTTCTTCTTCTCCATACTATTACACGGGGTGGCAATCTCTACCACTTCATCATCGATTCGGATGGTGTTGCGTATCTGCCGGGAAAAGATGCTCAGAATATGACTGATACCATGGCAGTTCTCGGTATCCTCTCAGGCAATGTAACGGCCGCTGGTGCCGGCCTCCTTTCCCGGGGGCAGGCATCTGGTGGAATCCGCTGGAAGGAAGTTGCGTCTGTTCGTCTGATCCCGGATGAGAAGAAGATCTATATTGCCCGGAAAGCACTTGTAAACCCTGTTCTGATCTGCTGTAACGATGAAACCTACCCAACGGCTGTTGAACTTGTGAGACGTTACTCGAAAAAGCAGGTATCATGATATTTTTCATCTCAGCACTCCTATAATACAGTACAATGCCACCCTCTGCCGATATAGTGCGGGATCTCCACAAGTACGAATATACGATCCTCTATGCAATAGAACGTCTCATGAAACGATACCGCTGGGTGCCTTTTGATGACCTGAAACGGATCACCCGTCTCTCGAAGAGTGAACTTGAATATCGGCTGGGTGAACTGATGGAGAAAGATCTCGTCAGCTACAATGCCGTTCCTTATCCCGGGTATGGACTCGTCTTTGCAGGATATGACTGCCTCGCCCTCCATACCCTTGTGGGTAGAAAAACGATCTCGGCACTTGGATCACTCATCGGGGTGGGGAAAGAGTCGGAGGTGTATGAGGCGCTCGGCCTTGGAGTGGTCGTCCTGAAATTCCACCGGGTTGGTCAGCACTCATTCCAGTCGGTCAGGTTGAAACGGGACTATATGACCGATGATGCTCACTGCCCCTGGATCTTTGCCTCTGCCCTCTCTGCAGAGCAGGAGTACGAGGCACTGTTACGTCTCACCGGAAAGGTGCGGGTGCCCGTTCCAATTGACAGGAGCAGAAACACGATAGCCATCTCCTATATCCCGGGTGTGAACCTGAACCAGTGTACTCTGGCGGATCCCCGTCCCGTCTATGAAGAGCTGATCGGCGAGATGCAGAAGACTTATTCCTTGGGAATCATCCATGCTGATTTCTCTGAATATAATGTAATGGTGAATGAAGACCACTGCTGGATCATCGACTGGCCGCAATGGGTTGAATGCTCCCACCCAAATGCCGAGGATCTCCTCAGACGGGATGTTGAGACGATCGTCACCTTCTTTAACCGGAAATACCGGATGGGTATCGATCCGGAGGATGCACTGTCTGCAATCACTGGGTGATAGGTATGCGGGTCTATGGGATCGATATCGTCAGGGGCTCGGTTCGTTCCCAGTCAAGACGCCCTTCATTTGCACTCTGCCGGATTGAAGATGGTGAGATTGTCTCTGAGACCGAGGTATCGCTCTTCCGCCTGCTCCGGATCCTCAACGCCGAGGAACCGGATATTCTTGCAGTTGACAGTCTTCAGGAAGTGGCAGCAGATACAAAAGATGTTTACCTCTTCCTCCAGTCTCTTCCCCCAAAGACCGATCTCGTCTGCGTCACCGGCGGGGGTGACCATCGCGAGAGCCTGGCACAGGTAGCAGGCAGGTACAACCTCACCTTCAACCGTTTTGATCCCTTTGCAGAAGCGAGGACATCCGCTCAGGTTGCCTGGCTTGGTGCCGGATGCCGGGTTGTAGCATTTGCCGATGCATGCCTGATCACCGTCTCGCGAAGGCGTTCACCCGGCAAAGGCGGCTGGAGCCAGAACCGGTATACGCGGAAGATCCATGGCGCGGTCCGGGCAAAAGGCCGGGAGATCGAGATGACCCTGATTGAAGCAGGCGTACCATATGATAAAAAGGATTTCCGGGCATTCGGCGGCAATTCGCGGGTGATATTCCATGTTACTGCCAAACGATCAGAGGTTCCGATCTCAAATTATCGCGGCTCCGATGTGCAGGTCTCCGTCACCCAGCCGCGGCTTGAGCGGATCCGTTTTATTCCCCAGACCAGCAAGCCGGGATACCTGATTGCAGGAATTGATCCCGGAACCACAATGGCACTTGCACTTCTGAGCCTTGATGGAGATCTCATCCACCTCTCCAGCTCCCGGGTCACCTCAGTTGCAGAAGCAATAGCTGAGATCACCCTCTATGGACGCCCACTGATCATCGCCTCGGATAAGAAAGAGATGCCAGGAACTGTGGAGAAGATCCGCAGGTCCTTTAACGCTGTCTCTTTCCTCCCAAAGAGTGATATTCCAATACCCGAGAAATATGAGCTTGCCGCTGATATCAATTATACAAACGATCATGAACGCGATGCCTATGCTGCGGCGATGCTGGCATACCGGCACTATAAGAACAAGTTTGCACGCCTCTCCAAACGACTGCCTCCGGGGATTGCTCTTGATGAAGTCCGCGCCCGCGTCGTCCGTGGCCTCTCACTGGAACAGGCCCTCGTCGAGCTTTCAGGGGAGGAAATTCAGGAGAGCTCTGATGAAGCTGTGGCACCTGAAGCTGCTCCCTCAGAGCCGAAACAATCTCGTGAATACGATGAGATGATCCGCAAACTTCGGCGGCTTGTCTCTGAACTCTATGAAGAATCGCAGAAGAAAGATGAGGAGATATCCCGCCTCCGTCGTCTTTTGAAGGCTGAGCGATCAAAGAAGAAGGAGACGATACAGCGGGATGCCGAGGTGGTTCGTCTGCAGGGGATCATCACCAATCAGAAGAGATATCTCAGGAAAGAAGAGAGAAGAAACAAAGGGATGCGGAAACAGCTTGAACGGCTGAAGACCTATGCCGATCTGAAACAGGGAGAGGATCTCGTGCCGCTGAAGGTGCTTGATGCCCTCTCCCGTGATGCGATTCGGAGGATGCGGTCTGAGATGGGGATATCACCTGATGACTGGATCTACCTTCTGAGGACTGATGGATGGGGTATGAATGCGATCCGTGAGCTTGCCGATGCTCCGATCGCGGGAGTGATCGTCACAGGGCAGTCTCCCCGCTCACAGGATCTTGAGGCAGCATTCCGAGAGTTTGGGATCCCACTTCTCTCGGGTGAGGGACTTCGTATCCGGGTTCAGGGATCATTTGGGGCATGCCCGAAAAGTTCCCTTCTGGAACGACATACCAGATGGCGGGAGGAGCAGGAGCAGTATGAAAGGAGCAGGAAAGCCGAATCGATTGAGGTTCTCTTCAAATCCTACCGGTCGATGCGGGAACAGGAGGTGAAGAAAGGTGGATGATCGAATGCTGCTGGATGAGATCCGGGGAATTGTCGGTGAGAAGGAGACTGAAGATGACTGTTCAGTCCTCGATCTCAGCGACCGCCACCTCGTGATGACTACCGATATGCTCCATGAAAAAACTGATTTTCCGAAAGGAATGACCGATTATGAGATCGGATGGATGGCAGCAGCTGTCACCCTCTCGGATATTGCCTCGATGGCAGCATCTCCTGCTGATCTCCTGATGGCCGTCGGGTTGGATGATCCATCACGCCTCCCCGACATCACCCGGGGTGCCTCTGCCTGTTGCAGCTCTGTCGGTGCACGGCTTGCAGGCGGGGATATCGATCGCCATACTGAGCTGACGATCGTCTCAACTGCGATCGGATTTGTGGATCAGGGGAAGATCCTCAGGCGATCCGGTGCACAACCCGGCGATCTCGTCTGTGTCACCGGTATGCCGGGATGCGCAGAGGCGGGTCTTGGGGGAGATATCCGGTTCTGGAAGAACCTGATCACTCCGGTTCCCCGTGTCGTGGAAGGAAGAGCCTTCTCGGAAGGGGGGGCAACTGCAATGATGGATATCTCAGATGGCATTGCCCTCTCGCTTGCCGATCTCGGGCGGGCATCGAACGCAGGCTTTTCTCTCGATCCGGCTCTCTTCCCACTCATACCGGGTATTCCAAAAGAGAGGGCAACTGATCTCTTCCTCTTCGGTGGTGGTGACTTCGAACTGATTGCAACAGTGCCGCCCGATCAGTTCCCGGTTGCGGGAGTGGACGCAACAGTCATCGGCGTCGTAACAGAGGATATGGCTATCCTCTGCGGCGGCTCTCCCCTCCCGCATCGGGGATATCTCCACCAATGGGAATTGGGAGCCGGATCGATTGGTATTAATCCTTGATTGCTATACCCTGATCAATGTACTTTCATGCCCTGATTCCCTTCAAGCCGATCAACCCCAAGACCCGGCTCTCGTGTGTGATGGATCAGCAGGAGCGCGAAGGGTTTGCATATGCGATGCTTCAGGATGTTGTATCTGCTGTGAACAGGACGGGGTGCTCGGCGACCCTCCTCTCCACCACCCCTTGCACCTGCGAGAGCGCACTGGTCGCTGTCAGGGATGAAGGACTCAACGAGGCGATTGACTGGGCGCTTCCGCAATTTCACTGCCCGGCATTGATCATCATGGCCGATCTTCCGCTCGTGACCGCAAAGTCACTCCAGCGGGTTCTTTCAACTGATGCGGATATGGCAATTGTTCCTGGCCGTGGGGGGGGGACCAATGTGATCTTTCTGAAACGCCCGCAGTGTTTCCATGCCCGGTACTATGGGTCGAGTTTTCAGAAGCATCTGGTAATGGCAGCAGAGTGCGGTTTTTCGGTGGATGTCATTGATTCGTTCCGCCTCTCAACCGATATCGATGAGAAAGAGGATCTCGTCGAGGTGTTGATCCATGGAAAGGGAAGAGCACGGGAGTACCTTGAATTGCTTGGGTTTTCCGTGATGCATGAGAAAGGCCGGGTCGGGGTGGTGAGGGGAGAGCAGGAACATGATTAGTTCTTTCTCTCCATTTTTCTTACCGCACCCATAAACAGGCATTCATCTGGTGCTATCGTCTCTATGCCCTCCCCCTCTCCGACCAGATTATCCAGTCCCCGAACGATTACAACAGGAATAGCTTCATCAGCTTCACCCATCAGGAGCTCTGCAGCTGATGCTATACAATCCCCAACAGCACGCCTGGTCACCATGAGCTTCCGTCCAAAAAGATCCTTTGTGCCCCGACAGTCGCCGATAACCGCCATACCCGAACATCCGATTGTGACACCTGAGACGCCAAGCCGCATTGCATGGGTTCTTGAATCGATGACGAGAACCGCCACTTTCCTGTTCGTTCTCTCAAAAATTTCATTCCGTATCCGGTATGCCGAGGCATTCGGATCATGGGGCAGGGGAATGATGGTACCCTCCGGGGCATTCGATCCGTCTACTCCGGCATTTGGCAGAAGCGTTCCATCTTTTAAACAGAGGAGAAATCCCGGTATCCCGCCGATCACCTCATCGGATTCGGAGATGACCACTTCCGCAACCCGTGGATCCATAGCATAGCGCTCTCCATATCGCAGGGCGTCATCCGATGGTGTCACATCGGAAAGCCTGATCACCCGCCCTTCTGCTGTTGCGAGTGCGGACTCTGCGATGACGATGATGTCGCCATCACGGATTTCTCCTGCTTCCCCGACTGATGCCAGGATTCTTCCGATAAGATCATCACCTGGTTTGATAAGCCCTGTTTTACATCCAAAGGCAGAGAAGGAGATACTCATCGTCTTCTCATCTCCCCGCAGACTTTTATGAGATCAGCGGTTTCCTGGATATCATGGGTTCTGATCATATCCGCTCCGGAATCGATCAGGAGGGTGGTTGCAGCGAGAGTGCCAAAGAGCCTCTCTTCGGCAGGTTTACCCAGGAGATCACCGATGAAACTCTTTCGTGAGATCGCACCGAGGAGTGGTTTTTCAAAAGTGGCAAACTCGCTGAAGCGGCGGCAGATATCCCAGTCATCCTCAAAGGTCCGCTCTGGTACCCAGCGGCCAACCCCCGGATCGAGGATCAGATCACTGATGTCATGCTTTCTGCATCGCTCAATGACAATTGCCAGTGCCTGCATTGTCTCATCTGCACCGCATGCATCTCCCGGTGCAGCGATGGCTGCCATTGCGATCACCGGAAGGCCGCTCTCTGCAGCGATCCTGGCATAGCTCTCATCTGCAAGTCCATGGATGTCATTTATTGCATTGATATCGTACCTGAGGGCCACTTCAAGGGCTTCTGCATGCATTGTATCGACCGAGATCGGGATGCCCAGCCCTACAAGCCCGGAGAGGCAGATTTTCAGCCGTTCACACTCTTCTGAGACAGAAATCTCCCGGCTTCCCGGTGCGGTGCTCCGCGCCCCGATATCGATGATATCGGCACCTGCCACGATCATCTGTTCTGCGGCAGCCAGCACCCCGTCCGGGGGAACAAACGATCCTGAAAAAAAAGATTCGGGGCTTGTATTGATGACGCCCATCAGCCGAACCGGGTTCTCTCCCCCGACCCTGATTGAGCCTATACAAGTGGTCCGCATGACCTCATCTTTTCCGCGGCGAAGGTATTTTCCATCAGGGTGGCAATCGTCATCGGGCCAACACCACCCGGCACCGGTGTGATTGCTCCGGCTTTCGTCTCAACCATCGCAAAGTCCACATCCCCGCAGAGTTTTCCATCCTCATCATAATTTGTTCCGATATCGATGACTGTTGCACCCCACCCGACCATCTCGGAGGTGACAAAACGGGGCCGACCGACAGCGGCCACCAGGATCTCTGCTTTCTGAGTGATCGATGCCAGATCGACGGTCTTTGAATGGGCAATCGTGACAGTTGCATCGGCATTTGTCAGGAGAGCAGCCATCGGCCTGCCGACCTCAATACTCCGTCCGATAACAACGGCATTCTTACCGGCTGGATCAATCTTATATTCGGAAAGGAGTCTCATCACCCCAAGCGGGGTGCAGGGAGAGAAGAGTGGTAATCCCGAGAAGAGACGCCCGAGGTTTGTCGGGTGGAACCCGTCAACATCTTTTATGGGATCCACCGCTTCGATCACTGTATGGGTATCGACCTGCCTGGGGAGCGGCAGCTGAACAAGGATCCCGCTGATCATCGGATCGTCATTCAGACGATGTACCGCATCCAGTACATCCTGGGTTGATACGCCGGCATCGAGTTCGATTCCAATTGAACCGATCCCGACCTGCTCGCATGCTTTGTGTTTCATCTTAACATAGAGTTGCGAAGCCGGATCTTCCCCGATAAGAACGGTGGCAAGCCGGGGATAGAGCCCTGTCTCCTCAATCTTCTCAGCAAGAAGCGCAAGCCGTTTCTCCGAGGTCTTCTTTCCGTCAAGGATCATACTGCATCAGGGTAGAGCGGGAATCTGCCTGCGAATTCAACAACCTCTTCTCTCACTGCGTTGATGGCATTGGTATTGTGAATATTGTTTATCACACGGCCAATCCAGTCCCCTATCAGTTTCATCTCCTCCTCTTTCATCCCGCGGGATGTAACGGTCGGGGTTCCGACCCTGAGGCCGGATGTGATGAACGGACTTCTCTTCTCCCGTGGAATCGTGTTCTTGTTTACGGTGATACCCGCGTCCCCAAGCACATTTTCCGCTTCAAGGCCGGTGATTCCGTGATCTGAGAGATCGAGGAGGATGAGATGATTATCGGTTCCCCCGGAGCAGAGCCTGAGATTGTTTTCGGCCAGAGTCTCTGCGAGGACACGGGCGTTCTTCACAACCTGTTTAGCATATTCCCTGTATGAAGGTTGGAGTGCCTCTTTGAAACAGACAGCTTTTGCGGCGATGATATGCATCAGCGGACCTCCCTGCATGCCGGGGAAGACGGATTTATCGATTCCAGGTCCATCTTCTTTCCTGCAGAGGATCGCACCTCCGCGGGGACCGCGGAGCGTCTTATGGGTGGTTGTCGTGGTATACTGGCAGACATCAATTGGAGAGTTGTGGATGCCGGCTGCGACAAGACCTGCGATATGAGCGATATCTGCCATGCAGATCGCGCCGACCTCCTCGGCAATCTCACCAAATGCCTTGAAGTCTATCTCGCGTGGGTAGGCGGATGCGCCACAGACGATCATCTTCGGTTGTGTCTTCCGTGCCATCTCGGCGATTGCACCGTAGTCGAGGATCTCACTTTCATAATCGACACCATAACTATGCACCTCATACAGTTTTCCGCTGATATTGACCGGTGAGCCGTGGGAGAGATGTCCACCCTGGGTCAGACTCTGGCTCATGATCACGTCGCCCGGATGGATGGTTGCAAAGTATACTGCCTGGTTTGCCTGGCTCCCTGAATGAGGCTGGACATTGGCATGTTCCGCAGAAAAGAGTTTGCAGAGGCGGTCGCGTGCGAGGTTCTCGACCTCGTCATGGAACTCGCATCCGCCATAGTAGCGCTTGCCCGGATACCCCTCGGCGTATTTATTGCACATAATTGAACCGGTTGCCTCCATGACAGCCCGGCTCACCACGTTCTCAGATGCGATCAGTTCAAGCCCGAAGACCTGCCTGTGGTGTTCTTTTTCGATAATACCAGCGACTTCTGGATCGTCGCGTTCAAGGAATGACATATAAATAGAAATGGTGGTAAAAAGGTAATATCCTTTCTTGTAATCAGTGAGGCAAACCATTATCATCAGTGAGTCAGATCGTACAGAAGAGGGGGAGTGCGCGGGAAATGGATGCACGTATGAAGTTTCTTGAACATGAGTTAGAGGAGAAGGAACGGGAGTTGAAGATGGTGAAGCGCGAGGAAGAACCGGTACACACCGCTACAGCAGATGAGGATGAGAGGATCGCCGCACTTGAGCGGAAGGTTCGTGAGCTGGATGCACTGCTCAAAGGAGTGACTGCCGAGATGCTTGATCTCAAATCTGTCACGAGGAAACTGGCCCGAAATCTTGAGGATCAGGAGATACGTGGCGGTGATACTGCTTCAGCAGTCTCTCTGCAGAAAGAACCACGTTCCCGATCAAGGATCGTACCTGATGAAGAGCCAGTCCGGGTTCGGGAGCGGCACCCTTCACCGCCACCACCAGCAACTCCTGGTCCCGAGGCAGAACCCCCGGTGGATACGTCGGATATGGAATTGATCATGCAGCCTGATGGCACACTGAAGCATGAGAAGCGGAACCGGAATGACTACATTGTGGCGAGCAGCGGCTATGCACCTGTGACCAAAATGAAGAAGGGAAAGATCGAAAGCAAGATCTACGAGGCGCCCGATGTTGATCCGAAGAGCGGAGTGGTGATTTCTGGAAAAGAGAAGGATGATGATACCTCTCCAAAGACGATCCAGCGTAAAAAATAAACGGATATTGAAGGTATGATCGTTTGCACATAACCCTGCTTGAGATCGACAACTTCAAATCATTCGGACGAAAGACGAAGATCCCTCTTGAAACAGGTTTTACTGTTGTTTCCGGCCCGAATGGTTCTGGGAAGAGCAATATCTTAGATAGTATTCTTTTTGCGCTTGGGATCACCTCTGCCCGTGGATTACGTGCCGAAAGACTGACTGATCTCATCAATACCGGATCCAATAAAAACACCGCCGAGGTACATGTCAGTTTTTCGGATGGTACCCGGATAACGCGTCGGATCAAGCGCACAGCAAACGGGTATTATTCATATAATTACTTAAATGGACGGCTCTGCAAACAGGGTGATATCCTCTCGTTCCTCGCCGGACATGGGATCAAACCCCATGGGTACAATATCGTGATGCAGGGTGATGTCGCCCGGATCATGGAGATGTCGGATTTCGAGCGGAGAAAGATTATTGATGAGATCGCAGGGGTCTCGGAATTCGATCAGAAGCGTGAGCAGTCAATGGCCGAGCTTGAAGTGGTGAGATGGAGGATTGAACGTGAAGAGATTCTCCTCCATGAACTCATCGAGCGACAGGAACTCCTCAAAGTCGAGCGGGAAGAGGCTCTTGCATTCCGCCGCCTTCAGGAGAAGCTGGACTCCTTCATGGCGAAGAGAAATATCGTAAAACTCCGCGAGAAGAGGCGGGAAGAGACTGAGATTGCAGGGATAATTGCTGAAACCGATCGTGCTCTTCTTAGAATCGCTGATGATATCGCCCATGACGAGCATGAAAAGGCATTCCTCCGTGATGAGATGAAAGAAATCGACGAGGAGATCCGGCAGAAGAGCGGACCGGAATACCTCCGTCTCCTCTCACAGATTGAAGAGGCAAAGGGTGTAATCCGGAGTTCCGAGCAGGGTATCCAGCGCAATACGCGTGATCGTGAGGCGAATCTGGAGGCGATCAACCGGAAGTTTGCTGATATCAGGCGGTCTGAAGCAACAGTAAAGGAACGAACCGAGAGTATACGAAACCTGTCCATTGACAGGGCAAATCTCGGGATGGAGCTTTCAACCCTGAAAGCGAAGATGGAGAAGGCTGAGACTGATCTCAAAGCAGCGAGCAGGGATTCCGAGGGGGCACAGACTGAGATCTTCTCCTGCATGCAACAGCTTGAAGAAAAAAAAGCTGAGCGTTCCCGTCTCCTCTCAGAAAAAGATAGCGTCATCGAAAGAAGCCGGATCAGGGTTTCTGAACGTGAGCGGCTTGCTCCACGTCTTCAGGCGGCACGGGATGAGCGGAGCGAAAAGGAACGTGAGATCCGGGAGGCAGCAGCTGATCTCGATCTGATCCGATCTGATCAGAAGAAGCATGATCAGCAACTCTCCACAATTGAGAAGAAGGTGATGACCCTCAGGGGTTCGCATGAGGATGTCAGATCCGAGATCCGATCTCTTGAAAAGAAACTGATGCAGCTGGAGGCACGACAGCAGGCGCATGGCGAGGCAGGTGGCCGTGCTGTAGAGGCGGTGCTCGGGATGGATGGGGTGTATGGAACCATCGCGCAGCTCGGAAAAGCCCCTCCCGAATATGCAACCGCACTGAATATTGCTGCCGGGGGGCGGCTCAACCATCTGGTCTGCCAGGATGACTCTATTGCAGCTGATGCAATCCGGTTCCTCAAAGAGCAGCGCCTGGGAAGGGCGACGTTCCTTCCTCTTTCAAAACTGAGGGTGCCTCCTCCGCTTCCGCCTGTTGACGGGGATGGTGTCGTTGATTATGCGATCCGCCTTATTGAGTTCGATCCTGCGTATGAACGGGCATTCTCTCTCGTATTTGGAACCTCGATCATCGTCGATACGATGGAGCATGCGCGAAAGCTTCTTGGCAGGTACCGGATGGTTACCCTTGAGGGCGATCTCCTCGAACGTACCGGGGCAATGACCGGCGGATCGGTGAAACGTGATATAAAAGGGTTTGGTGCTGCCGTCGATCGTGAGATGGTGGCTTTACAGGAGAGACTCACCAGACTCAGGCAGGAGGAAGAGGAGCTTGCTGCATCAATCACTCGACAGAATGCTGCGGTTGACGCGCTCCGCTCGGACCGGCAGGAGTGCGAACAGAAGGCTGCGCGGCTTGAGCTGATCATGGAGGAATATGGGAAGCGGATAGCACAGCTTGATACTGATATTGCAGGGCTCGCTGGCGCCTTCTCCGAACTCGAAGGCGGTGAAACGGAGATTGCCGCTGAGATCGATGCTCTGGAAGAGACTCTTGATGCGATCACCGATCAGATCAGTGGTATCAATACCCGTGTGGACGAGCTCAAAAAGCGGATGGAGGCATCCGAGACAGTACGGCTGGCAGGACTCGTCTCGGATCTGAAGCGATCCATTGAGGATATCGAGCGGCGTCTCCGGAACAAAGAAGCGGATATCGCGGATCTCCAGCGTGAACGCCAGTATTTCTCCAAACGTATCGAGGAGATGACAAAAGAGAAGGAGGAGTTTGTCGAGGCGAACATCCGGCTTGAAGCCAAGAACAGGGCATTAGAAGAAGAGATACAGACTTCCCGCGATCTGATCCAACGGCTTGAAGAGGAGCAGCGGACATTCTCCGATGAGATGGAGTCGCTCCGCCAGAAGAGGGGTGCACTTGATGAACAGGTTGCGGATATTGAACGGCGGCTCATCCGCCATTCCAATGAGAAAGAACGGCATATGATCCAGGCAGAAGCCCTGAAGGAGCGGCAGCAGTCTATAGCAGCCGAGATCACTCTGCTTGCACCTGAGACCGAAGAGGTCGAATGCGATCTCTCACCCGAGGAGATCGAGGAGGGGATTGCGCTCACCGAGCGGCAGATCAGAAAGATGGGGGCGGTCAATATGCTTGCGATTGAGGAGTATGATCGTGTCTTTGCACGGGTGACTGAGCGTACCGGGAGGAAAGATATCCTCTCCCGTGAACGATCAGATCTTATTGAGCGGATCGAAGGATTCGAGCGGATGAAACGCGAGGTATTCCTCTCGACATTTGAGGCTATCAACTCAAATTTCAAGGAGATATATGGGCGTCTTGCGCGGGGCTGGGGTCATCTTATCCTTGAAAATGTGGAGGATCCCTTTGCCGGAGGCCTGACGTTTGAGGTGCATCCACAGGATAAGGATGTCCGGAGGCTGAATATGATGAGTGGTGGGGAGAAGTCGCTTGTGACACTTGCCCTGATCTTCTCGATCCAGCGGCATATGCCTGCCCCCTTCTATGGTCTTGATGAGGTGGATATGCACCTTGACGGATCCAATGTTGAGGGGATCTCGCAGATGATTAAAAGTCTCTCTGAGGCTTCGCAGTTTATTGCCATCTCTCTTCGAAAGCCGATGATTCAGGGTGCCGACCGTATCATCGGGGTGACTATACGCCCGGACAAGAGTACCCTTGTGACCGGTGTGAAGTGCAATGCCTGACGAATCGATCACTGAAGAGCCGATCTCCGAAGAACCGATCGAGATCCTTGTCAGGATGGCTGAAAGTGGCGAGATCGACCCCTGGAATGTTGATATTGTTCTCCTGACCGATCGCTTTCTGAGCGAACTTGAACGGAGGCGCGAGCTCGATCTCCGCATATCAGGCCGTACGCTACTCTATGCCTCTATTCTTCTCAGGATGAAGTCCGATGCCCTGATCGAACGGGTGCCCGTTCCAGAGGCTGACGATCTGGATGATGAAGATTATGGGGGAGAGCTCTTCTTTGACGGGGATCCGGATGGGGAGGGGATCGCATCTCACCTGGGTCCGATCGAGGTGCTTGAACGGGAGATCCAGCGGCGTATCAAGCGAAAGGAGTACCGGACACGGCCTGTCACCCTTTATGAACTGATCACACAGTTGAAACTGGCTGAGAAAGAGGAGCGAAGGCGGCAGAGGCGGCGTCATCTGGCAGATGATGATGACCTCTTTGTGATCGCCGAGGATGTTGTCGAGATCGCCCATGAGGAGGCTTTTGAGGAGGCTTCATCCATGATCTATGCGACGCTCCTTCTCCTCGATCCCGATGGGTCTAATCCGGTTCCTCTCTCCCGTATTGCATCTGAGATCGGGTGCCACCTGTATGATGTCTATATCCCCACCCTCTTTCTGATGCTTGAGGGCCGCGCCGATCTTATCCAGGAGGACTTTTACGGGGAGATACTGGTTGCACGAGTTTATGTTCCCGCCATCTGATCCTGGATCATGTCGGTGTGATTCTGGCTGCGCACTCGATCGTACCTGCCGCAGGATCCGGCTGGTATGTGGTGTAATTCTCTGCGCGATCCCCTCCCGCCCCGGTATCCTCGGGCACGATCTTCCCTGGTTTCTGGTATTCCGGGGTTGCGCATCGGTCT
>DUKV01000018.1:0-35368 GCA_013329165.1 Methanocalculus sp.
AATGGATATCCATAATATTTAAACCTTGCTAACATCCGGTCTGTTACAGAGGTTCAAAAAGAAGAGGCGTTATTTCAAGTGGAAGTCATAGATCCCTTTCGGAGATACTGTTCTCTATGCAATACTTATTGCTGTAAATATCTCCCACATTACAGTGCCTTAAAAAATGAGCTGAGCCGGGTTGTGAATGCTTCGAAATTATGGCCTGTTGCAAAAATTGAGAAGTGAATACATTGTATCTGCAGAAACAGCCGGCTGTGCTGACTCAAGCCAGAGATAAAACCCAACCCTTCCTGGTGTCTGGCGTTCGTACTTGAACCCTCCGTTCTTCTCAGGCACCATCTTATAGTACATCCGCTTCTTCTTTGGCTTGATATAGACAACCGGCGATGGATCGGGGAGATCCATGGCAAAGATCACCTTTGAATACTCATGGCTGAGAGCATTAAAATCAAGGATGGTACTCTTCACGCGAAGCCCAAGATCATTTACAAGTGCCTTTCTGGCATCCGTATGCATCTCTCCAAAGATCACTTTCTTGACGAGTGGTGAGATTCCGGGATCGGCAAGTGCCTCTGCATGTTTTGTCCCCTGGTTTGCATGGTGGAGCAGGCGTGAGAGTGCCTGATCATGGAACTGACGGTAATCGAATGGGCGTGTGCGGAGTGAGAGGGCACTGATCAGTTTTGGATTATTCACTGCCTGCCGTGACAGCGATGCAAGCCGGAGAGATCGGATAGAAGCCTTCAGCTCCTCGCAGGAGAAGGTGCCCACGTATGCATTCTCTTCTTCCTGGCAGAGCCGCTTGATCACCTGGGTATTTGAGATGTCAACTGCTGAAAAAAGGGAAAATTCAACCGTCTCCTGTCTGAAAAGATAACCAAAAAGTTTCTTTTTATAATGGATCTCCGCTTCGAGATCCTTAAGATCTGATGGAGATGTAATGATCTCGGCAAACGAGATCTGGTTATTGGAATCGATTAAAAGGAGATCTACCTCGGCAAGATCCTGTCCATTCCCCCGGACCCTGATATCGCCTTTTTCAGCATAGTATATGCCGTTCTGGCCGAGTGCAATCCTGACAGGCCGTCTTGGGGCATCGGCTCCCTTCCTGACGATCTTTTTAATGGCAGAAGTGTTGACTGCGGTTTCGAGGAGGAGCTCATAAATGAGTGCCTCATACCAGTATCCCTCAACCGTCCTCATCTCCATGATATCTTCTGAGAAGAGTTTGAGGTGGTCACCTTTCTTCAAATGCCGGAGAGCACGGATTGCCAGAGCTCGGTTCGGCTCAAATGCGGAGCAGTTCTCTCTCAACCAGTCTAATACCACCACAATCCTCCCGGCAGATGGAAAGCTGGTTTTTCGTTTTTGCCTGTTGATGCCATGACATTTTCCTTAAATGACATCGTTTATACCTGGGCGGCTATCGTCCTGTGGTACACTGATGTGTCATTCTCTATGACCGGATCTGTGCCTGCTGGAGGCAGATTGAATACCGGTATTCCTGTTATTGTTTTGTTATTATTGTGCGAGGACCACTATCTGCCGTGTCAGGCTTTTGTGTACCCGCTGAGAGAATGAATGGATGATCTCAAAATATTCTCCTGCCAATCCGGAGATATCCTGGTGGGTTACGATCACCGCACGACTCTCTCTCTTAAGTATGCGCTGGATCTCTGATAATGATTGGGTATAGAGCTGTTCAAGGCTCCCTGATTTTATCGCTGTGGACTGCCCATATGGCAGATCTGTTGCCACCGCATCGACAGATCGATCCGCTATCGGAAGATTGGCTGTATCTGCTAAAAAGCAGACCGAATGGGGTAGATTTACCCGTGCGCCCCCGATCATTGCCGGATCAATATCTGATCCCGCCACGGTTGCGCCGATGCAGGCTGCTTCAAGCATGATTCCTCCCGTTCCGCAGAATGGATCATAAAAGATCCCGCCAGGCTGAACGCCGGTAAGATTGACCATGGCACGCGCCATGAGCGGCATCATCACACCGGGATGGAAGAAGGGGCGCCGCATCGGATTGCGATACGCATAGGATCCACGGTCGATATGGTGGAGCACGCGTCCAAGATAGCAGTGGCCATCCGAGAAGATGGCACGGTACTCGATTCCGGGATTTTTTAGGGAAACTGTACCATCGATATAATGCCCCATCATCCGCTCCAGATCCATCTTTGAAGCAGGAAGATCAGCCGGGTGAATCCTTTTGATCCGGCAGGAGAACGGCTCTTCCGGGACCAGGCTGAGATCCCTGAGGAGCGAGGCAAAAGCCCCCCTCTCTGCCGGGCACTCCCCAAGATACTCCATCACGACATGTGTCTGGGAGAGCCGTTTTGTATCTTCTGGAATCGGGCAGTTCGCAATAGCTACCTGTGGTGCTGTTTGGAGCACCTTCCCGACACATCCGATCTCGGCCGCAGGCAGTTCGGGATGTTCTCCAGAGAGCTCAAAAAGCAGTTTCATCCGTAATTATATTGGTAATATGAGAAGAAATACCTGTGCAGGCAAAATCCTGAAAGGTTACAAAAATGATGGTTTTTGGGTTTATCTGCCCATTACCTTTTCAAAGAAGCCTTTCTTCCCCGATGATGCCTCTCCGCTCTCTTCAGTCTTCATCTCCAGATCACGGATCTTCTGATAAAGCTCTTTTGCCTCGGGATCGAGGTTCTTTGGTGTGGCGATGATCACCCGGACATGGAGATCGCCCGGCCGCCCACGCCTCCGCACTCCTTCACCGGGGATCCGGAGGGCCGTTCCATACTGGATACCGGGTGGAATCTTGAGCGTCACTTTACGATCATCGATCGTCTCAATCTCTACCTCCGATCCAAGGACGGCCTGGGCAGGCGTGATCTGGACTGCGGTCTCAAGATTGTCGCCTTTCCTGTCGAATCTCTTATCGGGCTCAACCAGAACTTCAATATAGAGATCGCCTGTCGGGGCGCCATAATCCCCGGCCTCGCCATATCCTTCCATCCGGAGCCGCATCCCCGACTCGACACCTGCAGGGATATGGATGGTGATCGTCCTCTGGACCTGGGTATGTCCGCTCCCATTACAGGATTTGCAGGTCTGCTCAGGCACCTTTCCTTTCCCATTACACTCGGTACAGGTTGTCATCCTGACAAACTGGCCGAAGAGGGACTGGCTTACTGATCGCATCTGCCCGCTCCCGCCACACCGGGAACAGGTGGTCTGCCGCTTGTTGGCGCTTCCGGTTCCGTCACAGGCAGGGCATGGTTCGGCATGCATCACCTTGACATCACGGTCTGTTCCAAAGACGGCATCACGGAGCGAAACAGATACTCTCATCAGGAGATCGGCACCCCGCTGGGGTCCGCCCCTCGCTCCACGACCTCCGAAAAAAGAGTCGAAAATGTCTCCAAATCCTGAGAAGTCTGAAGAAAATCCGTAGTTTGCATTGCCCGCTCCACTATAACTCCCCTTTGAGGCATTGGTATATGCCTCGTGGCCGAGCTGGTCATACTGGCGGCGCTTATCAGCATCGGAGAGGATGCTGTATGCTTCGTTGATCTTCTTGAAACGCTCCTCAGCACCCTCGTCCTTGCAGACATCCGGATGATATTTCCGGGCGAGGTTGCGGTAGGCTCTTTTTATATCCTTCTCTGGTGCGTTCCTGGGAACGCCTAGAGTGTCATAGTAGCTTTCCGCAACCATTTAACTCACTCTTTCTTGACTTCGTAGTCGGCATCGACGACGGTATCGTCTTCAGGCTTTTCTGCCCCGGGGTCTGCACCTGCTTCCTGTGCCGCCTCACCAGACTTCTGGTAGAGTTTGGTGGTGACTTTGAAGACGGCTTCCTGCAGGGTATCCATCTTCTCCTTGATGGCAACGGTGTCTTCGCCTTCAAGTGTGGTCCTGAGTGCAGCTACAGCCTCTTCAATGGAGGTTTTATCCTCATCATCAAGCTTGTCACCACTCTCCTTGATCAGCTTCTCGGCAGAGTATGCTGCCATATCGGCATTGTTCCTGATCTCGATCTCCTCACGCTTCTTCTTATCCTCCTCTTCATGGAGTTCGGCGTCTTTGACCATCTTCTCGATCTCATCGTCTGCGAGATCTTTCTTCCCGGTGATCGTGATCGACTGTTCATTGCCGGAACCGAGATCCTTTGCAGAGACATGTACGATGCCGTTTGCATCGATATCGAATGTCACCTCGATCTGCGGAACACCACGGGGTGCCGGTGGAATTCCGGTCAGCTGGAACCTGCCGAGAGAGAAGTTGTCACGGGCAAACTGGCGTTCTCCCTGGACAACATGGATCTCGACACTTGTCTGTCCGTCTGCCGCGGTTGAGAAAATCTGGCTCTTCCGGGTTGGGATTGTCGTGTTCCTCTCGATGAGCGGTGTGGCGATATTGCCGAGTGTTTCGATACCAAGTGTGAGCGGTGTCACATCAAGAAGGACAACATCCTTTGCGTCACCAGAGATGACTGCGCCCTGAATGGCTGCTCCGAGAGCCACACACTCGTCCGGGTTGATTCCCTTATCCGGTTCCTTGCCGGTGATCCTCTTGACGGTCTCGACAACGAGCGGAATACGGGTTGAACCTCCTACGAGGAGGACATGCGAGATATCCTTTGCCTCAAGGCCTGCATCTTTCAGTGCATTCTTCACGGGATCGATCGTCTTATCTACGAGATCTCCGATCAGCTGCTCGAACTTTGCACGGGTGAGATCGGTGTCGAGGAATTTCGGTCCCGAGTCGGATGTGGTGATGTATGGGAGATTGATATTCGTCTTCTGAAGGGTTGAAAGCTCGATCTTCGCACGTTCTGCTGCATCTTTCAGCCGCTGGAGTGCAACGGGATCTTTCCTGAGGTCGATACCCTCCTTCTTCTTGAAGTCATCGATTAAGAAATCAATGATCCGGTCATCGAAGTCATCTCCTCCAAGCCGGTTGATACCGTTTGTTGAGAGAACCTCAAAGACGCCGTCGCCCAGGGTCAGGATCGAGACATCGAATGTACCGCCGCCCAGATCGTAGACGAGGACGGTAGATTCACCTTCCTTATCAAGGCCGTATGCAAGGGAACTTGCTGTAGGCTCGTTGATGATCCTCATCACTTCAAGGCCTGCGATCTTACCGGCATCCTTGGTGGCCTGACGCTGTGCATCATTGAAGTACGCCGGAACGGTAATGACGGCCTTGGTGATCTTCTCTCCGAGATAGGCTTCGGCATCGACCTTCAGCTTCTGAAGAATCATCGCCGAGATCTCTTGGGGAGTGTATTTCTTGTCGCCGATTGCGACCGTCTCATTCGTTCCCATCTTTCTCTTGATCGAGGCGATGGTTCTGTTCGGATTTGTTATTGCCTGGCGTTTTGCAACACTCCCGACAAGGCGCTCACCATCCTTTGAGAATGCGACAACCGAGGGGGTTGTCCGGGCGCCTTCGGAGTTTGGGATCACCTTCGGTGTTCCCCCTTCCATAATCGCCATGCAGGAGTATGTCGTTCCAAGATCAATTCCAAGAATCTTTTCTGCCATTATAATCACTCATTATTTTTTTTACCCTGTGATACTACTACTTTGGCGCATCGTATCACTTTATCATGCATGCAATACCCGCGGCATACCTCATCCACAATGATCCCCTCTTCATAATCTGAGGGGATAGATGCGATCGCTTCATGCTCATTTGGGTTGAAGCGTGCATGTGTACATTCGATTGGGGTGATGCCGTTTCTCTCCAGAATCGAGAGGAATAATTTATGAATCTGTGAAAGCCCTTCCTTAAGATCGGCATCCTCTGCCTTGAGAGCCCGTTCGAGATTGTCAAGAACATCCAGAATTTCCAGTGCAAACTGTTCATTTGCAAACCTGACGATCTGTTCCCTCTCGCGTTCGGCTCTCTTTTTGTAATTCTCAAAGTCGGCGGCGAGCCTGAGGAATTTATTGTTGAGTTCCTCATATGCTTCAGAGGTAATGCCATTCGTCTCAATATCCTCTGATTCACTCGTTATACTCTCGTTTTCCATAATCGCTTCCTGTCTCTGAGTCTCATCATCCTCCATAGAAGATCACATCTAAATGTTACAATACCTATTGCAATGCAGTTCTATATATACTTTACCTTTACCTTACGTAAATGAAATGCAGATTGTCATGTCTGCCTCTCTGGTGTTCTGAAGTGAAAAAGCCGGATATTCGTCATCTTCTGAATTGATCGTCTTGTGGCGTACTATGAGATTTTTGGATGGATTAGGGGCATATCCGGGTGCGCAGACGAGCGAAAACAAATATGAATCAGATGGATGGATCTGGATGGGCACCCCTCTCATAACTTCACACCCTGACCTGGCGGGTCTGCGGTATGGGTGAGTTCTAATATTCCTCGCGATCAATACTTCCCACATGACAACAGCTCTCCTCTCTGTCTGGGACAAGACAGGAATAGTTGCATTTGCCCGCGTTCTTCATGAATCAGGCGTCAATATCCTGAGTTCAGGTGGTACCGGCAAGGCGCTTAAAGACGCTGGCATACCCTTCACCGAGGTTTCTGCCTATACCGGATCCCCCGAGATGATGGATGGCCGGGTAAAGACTCTCCATCCGAAGATCCATGGGGGTCTCCTTGGCAGGCGTGGGATCGATGACTCCGTTATGGCGGAGCACGGCATACCCCCAATCGATCTGCTTGTTGTGAATCTCTATCCTTTCGAGGCAATGTCAGCGCAGAACCTGCCGATTGAGGATCTCATCGAGTTCATCGATATCGGTGGTCCTGCAATGATCCGGGCGGCTGCCAAGAATTATAAGGATGTCGCGGTGATCTGCGATCCGGCAGATTATCCGGCGATTACAGAGGCACTTGGGAAGGGGGGGCTTACCACACAGATGCGGCTTTCCCTTGCAAAGAAGGCGTTTGCACGCACGGCTGCCTATGATGCCGCGATCAGCAACCATCTCAACAGCCTGGACTCCACCTTCCCATCTGTCCTGACGGTCCAGTTCCAGTCCGGAAGGATGCTCAGGTACGGGGAGAACCCCCACCAGCAGGCTGCCGTCTATGGCACCGTCGGGATTGCCGGGATCGAGCCGCTACAGGGCAAGCAGATGTCCTATAATAACTATCTCGACCTCAACTCCGCAGTAGGGCTCCTGAGAGAATTCGATGATCCTGCCTGTGTCATTGTCAAACACAATAACCCGTGCGGAGTAGCAACAGGCAAAAAGCCAATTGACGCCTATATACGGGCACGTGATGTCGATCCTGTATCAGCATACGGATCTGTTGTTGCATTGAACCGCGAGGTCGGATCAGATGTGGCTGAGGCGATCTGCAGCACCTTTGTCGAGGTGATCATCGCACCCGCATTTTCAGCAGAGGCTCTGGAGATGATGAAGGCCAAGGAGAATATGCGGGTTCTCATTCTGCCTCATCCTTCACTGGCTGATGAGATCCGGTCTATCGATGGCGGTATCCTCTGTATGCGCACTCCTCCATATCTCGAACACTGGGAGGTGGTATCCGAGCGTGAGCCGACCGCAACTGAGCTTGAGGCAATGCGGCTTGCATGGCGGGTCTGCAAACACACAAAGAGCAACACCATCATCTTTGCAAACAAGGAGGAGGCCCTTGGCATCGGAGCCGGCCAGATGAGCAGGGTGGATGCAGCAAAGATTGCGATCGAGAAGGCAGGGAAATCCCTGAAGGGATCGGTTGTTGCATCTGATGCCTTCCTCCCCTTCCCCGATACCCTCGAAGTCGCAGCAGACGCGGGTGCGACCGCCCTCATCCAGCCGGGGGGGTCAATCCGGGATGCCGAGGTGATCGAGGCGGCCAACAAGCGGAATATGGCGATGGTCTTCACCGGGGTACGGTACTTCAGGCATTAGATCGGCTACTGTCTGACTTCACTTAAAACCCCAATTTAATAAAGGATAACATATTATTTTTGATATTATATCTGTTTTTCAATGCGTTCTTTCCTGGAGATGAATTTTGAATCCCTTTTGATCGAATCATACTGTTATCCTGACCTCGTTCTTCCAATTGATCAATATTTCATCAGAAATGTCATTCATCTCAGATAATCACTTCTTATTCAGGAAATAACGCTTTATTCTGCTCCGTATGTGAGTTATATATAAATACAAAGAAGATCGTATTCAGATTACCACAGAGGTGGTGACACTATGGAATATGGTACATTACTTAGCAATTCTTTTGAGTATACAAAGGAATGTCTGGTCGGTAAGTGGATGAAGTGGATTCTCCTCATCATCTCAACGATCATCTTCCCTCTTATCTATGGATATGTAATGAGAATTTACAAGGGAACGACTCCCGCGCCCGAACTTGAAAACTGGGGGGGTCTCTTCATTGACGGTATCAAGCTGCTGATTGTGGGGATTGTGTATTTCATCCCGGTCTTCATTGTTGCAGCTCTCGTTGGTGTTGGTTCATCCCTCACCGCCATGGCAGGAGGGGACATGGCGGCACTTGGCACGATGGGTATCGGCATGCTTGTCCTTCTTATCCTGACAATCATTATCGCTTTAATCGTCCCGATCGCCTACATAAGGTTCTCAAGGATGGAATCATTTGGCGAGGCATTCAACTTCAGCGCCATCTTCGGGCATATCGGCAAGATTGGATGGGTCGACTATATCATCGCGATCATCATTCTGGGAATCGTCATCGGCATTATTCAGTTTGTTCTGATGCTCATCCCGATTCTTGGCCGGCTCCTGCTCTTGATCCTGATGCCGGCCTTCGCCATCTTCTCAGCACGCTACATGACGCTCGTCTATGACAGCGCTGCCTGAGTTGGAAGAGGATCTGATCTCCACTTTTTTTCTGGTATCCGGTATACCCAGAGAGGAAACATCCCAGTCTCTGAATCTCCTGAAAAGAGCCAACCTATTAAATATTCCAAAGATCCATAATGAAAATGGTGCTTTCCACTATGAGTGATTGCTTTATTTGTTAAAAGCCCACGCTTTTTAGACACAACATTGCGTGACGGGGAACAGACCCCCGGTGTATCGCTGAAACCCGATGACAAGCTGAATATTGCTGCACTTCTCTCAGACATTGGTGTCCATGTCGTCGAGGTTGGATCAGTTGTCACATCTGAAGGAGAACGAGCCTCTCTCCGGCTGATATCCGATGCAGGACTGAAGGCTGAGATCTGCACCTTTGTCCGGGGTGTCCAGCTTGATATCGATTATGCAGCAGAGTATGGTGCTGAATCCATCCATCTCGTCATCCCGGTATCTGATCTTCATATCGAGAAGAAACTCCGGAAAGACCGGGAGTATGTCATGAAGATGGCATGGGATTCTGTCGAATATGCAAAGGATCGCGGCTTAATCGTAGAGCTCTCTGGCGAAGATGCATCGAGAGCCGATCAGGCATACCTGTACGATCTCTATGCAGGAGGTGTGGATCGGGGTGCGGATCGGATCTGCTTCTGTGATACCGTCGGGGTAATGACTCCCGAGCGGGCAAGCGAGATCATCCCGCCGCTCGCAGAACTGGCCCCTCTCTCGATCCATTGCCACAACGATCTGGGGCTTGGCCTCGCAACGACCCTCTCTGCCCTGAAATCCGGAGCATCATGCGCCCATGTGACGGTCAATGGTCTGGGGGAGCGGGCAGGCAACACGCCTCTTGAGGAGCTTGTCATGTCGCTTGAGGTACTCTACGGGGTGGATACCGGCATTGCGGCTGAAGAGCTCTACCACCTCTCCACACTCGTATCCCGGCTCACCCATGTGCCGCTTGCAATAAACAAGGCGATCGTCGGGGAGATGGCATTTACCCACGAGAGCGGGATCCATACCCATGGCATCCTCCGTGATGCTGCAACCTATGAGCCGATCATGCCTGAGATGGTCGGAAGACGGCGGAGGATTCTCCTTGGAAAACACTCGGGCAGCGCCTCTGTTGAGGCCGCTCTGTCTGAGATGGGATACAGGACCGAGCCACGGCAACTCCAGGAGATCGTCTCCCGGGTGAAGCAGCTTGGCGATGAAGGAAAGAGGGTCACCGACTCGGATCTCCATGCAATCGCAGAAGCGGTGCTGAATATCTCCTGCACGCCGGTGATCAGGATGAAACAGTTCACGACGGTCTCAGGCAACAGTGTTATGCCGACCGCATCGGTTACCCTGACCGTCAATGGTGAGGATATCACCCAGGCATCCACCGGCACAGGGCCTGTTGATGCGGTCATCATGGCACTCAGGAGGGCAGTACAGGATGTCGGAGATATCACGCTCGAAGAGTACCATGTCGATGCCATCTATGGCGGGACAGATGCACTCGTGGACGTCACGGTTAAATTAATGAAGGACGGAGAGTTAATTACCTCCCGTGGAGCCAGGACAGACATCATCATGGCGTCGGTTGAGGCGATGATATCCGGAATGAACAGGTTATTGAGGGAAAAAGATGAAAACCGGGGCTAAAATACTTATTGAAGGACTATTGCGGCAGGGAGTGACGACTATCTTCGGCTACCCCGGTGGTGTAGTACTTCCAATCTATGACGAGTTGTACGACTCCCCCCTCCGCCACATTCTTGTGCGACATGAGCAGGCGGCAGCCCATGCTGCAGACGGATATGCACGTGCATCCGGTAAAACCGGTGTCTGCCTTGCAACATCAGGACCCGGAGCATGCAACCTTGTCACCGGGATTGCCACTGCGTTTATGGACTCCATTCCGATGGTGGCACTGACCGGACAGGTCCCAACCGCACTGCTTGGGAACGATGCCTTTCAGGAGTCGGATATCACCGGCATCACCATGCCGGTCACAAAACACAGCTACCTCGTCAAGAGGACTGAGGATATTGACACTGTCCTTGGTGAGGCATTCCATATCGCCGGCACCGGCCGGCAGGGTCCTGTCTTAATCGATCTTCCAAAGGATGTCGTCACCAACGAGGCACCTGATCCGGTGCCTCAGAAGGAGATCTCTCTCAGGGGGTACAACCCGACATTCAAAGGGCATCCCAGGCAGATTGAAAAAGCCCTCTCAATGATCGCAGAGGCAGAGCGGCCGGTGATCTATGCGGGTGGAGGCGTCATTGCATCTGATGCGTCACCTGAGCTGATCCGGTTTGCTGAGATGACCGGGATTCCGGTGACGACCACCCTGATGGGTATCGGCGCCATCCCCTGCGATCACCCACTCAACCTCGGGATGCTCGGGATGCATGGTACCAGGTATGCCAACTATGCCATCACCGAATGCGATCTCTTAATCACCATCGGCGCACGATTTGATGACCGGGTAACCGGCAGGGTTCAGTCTTTTGCCCCAAATGCCAGGATCATCCATATCGATATCGATCCAGCCGAGATCGGTAAGAGCAAGATGGTTGATCTCCCGATCGTCGGCGACTCCCGCCATGTGCTGACCTGCATGCTTGACCGGCTCACCGGAACAACCGACCGGTCCCTCTGGAACGAGAAGATCAACCACTGGAAGGTGGAGTACCCGATGGCCTGCCCGGATGACGGGGTGCTCAGACCACAGCTAGTCATTAAAACCCTCTCCGATCTCCTTGATGGCGAGGGGATCATCGTCTCCGAGGTCGGGCAGAACCAGATGTGGACTGCACAGCAGTTCTGTTTCAAACACCCGCGAACCTGGATCACCTCCGGGGGTCTTGGTACGATGGGATATGGTCTGCCGGCTGCAATGGGGGCCCACTTTGCCCGACCCGATCCCCCGGTCTTTGATATTGCGGGAGATGGGAGTATCCAGATGAATATCCAGGAGTTTGGCACTATTGTCCAGTATGATATTCCGGTTAAGGTTGTCATCCTGAATAACATGTATCTGGGCATGGTCAGGCAGTGGCAGGAGCTCTTCTATGATCGCCGCTACTCCTATACCGAACTACCGTCTGTGGACTTCGTCGGTATTGCCGCAGCATATGGAATCGACGGAATGCGGGTTGATTCTGCAGACCAGGTCAAAGAGGCGCTGAGTGCCGCCATCGATACAGAAGGCCCGTTCGTCCTTGACTTCAGGGTGGAACGGGAGGAGAATGTCTTCCCGATGGTGCCTGCCGGTGCTGCCATCAATGAGATGATTGGAGGGGAGAAGAAATGAACGTCCATACCCTCTCGGTCCTTGTTGAGAACCGTTCCGGTGTCCTCTCCAGGGTGGCCGGAATGTTCTCCCGACGTGGATTCAATATCGAGAGCCTGGCTGTCGGCACCTGCGAAGTGCCCGAGATGAGCCGGATCACCATCACCGTGCATGGGGATGATACCCGGATCGAACAGGTGAAGAAGCAGCTGAACAAGCTGATCGATGTCATCAAGGTCTCGGATATCACCTATCACGAGCATGTCCGGCGTGAACTGGCACTCATCAAAGTGGTTGCAAACCCGGGCAGCACCCGTGCCGAGGTGATGCAGATCGCAGATACCTTCAGGGCGCAGATCATCGATGTCGGATCAAAGACACTTATCCTGCAGGTGGTCGGCCCGCCCGAGAAGATCGATGCACTTGAAAAACTCCTCCGCCAGTACGGGGTGAAGGAGCTGGTGAGGACGGGAACAATCGCGGTCCTGCGTGGTTCAAAGACCACGGCCGGAGAGTAGTTCCTCCGGAAATAACTCTTTTTTTTCATCAATCTGCTGTATCAGCCTCTCCTCCTCTTGCAGAGGGACACATTTTCTTCCTGCGCCGGAACGGCATCTGATTACGTTCAGGCTGAATCGGGCGTTCATTCTGATTGGATCCTGGTTATGAATCGAGCATGTTATATGTTAGCATGGCACACATTTGCATCATATGCTATTTGGATTGCCTGAACTAACAGTGTATACCGTTCTTGGAACGATACTGGTTATCATCATTCTGCTGGTTATCTGGGCGCTGCGATTCCCGGAGGGTGATTGAGTATGGCAGATGCAATGACGTTTGTCATCATCATCGTCTACTTCCTTCTTCTGATCGGGATCGGTGCCTGGGCCTCCAGAAAAATTCTGAATACCGAGGATTACATCCTCGCGGGAAGATCGCTTGGATTCTGGGTCTTCACAATCCTGATGGTCGCCTCCATCTGCAGCGGGATGACGCTCCTTGGGGTGTCAGGGCTCGGATATGCCTCCGGCTGGCCGACGATCTGGGAGCAGATCTTTGTTCCTGCGGCCGCTGCCTTCTGTATCACGATCTTTGGGATGAAACTCCATACGGTCGGGCGTGAGAACGGGTATCTGACGCTTGAAGATTATTTTGCCCATCGGTTTGAGAGTGTGAAGCATCTCCGCGGCCTCTCAGCCATCGCCGGGATTACTGTCTCCCTGATCTATCTTGTCGGCCAGTATACTGCAATCAGCATCGTCCTGATCTGGCTCTTTGGGATAGCCCACTGGCAGGCTCTGATTATCGCCGGTATCATTATCACGACTTATACGGTGATTGGCGGTCTCTATGCGGTTTCATGGACGACCCTTATCCAGGGGCTGATATTGATCTTTGGTGTCATCGCCATCGCTCCGGTTTTGATTATGCGTGCAGGGGGCCTCGCGCATATCAACGAAGTGCTTGCCGGCATTGATCCGAATTTTGTTCAGCCATGGTATCCATCACCGGTCTATGCAGGATATGCCTTTGCAACACCGGAGTTCCTCTTCTCATTTGGCATCCTCCTGATGGTCGGTCTTGCCTGTGCTCCGCATGTGATCAACAATGTCCTTGCTGCAAAAGAGACGAAATACTTCAAATGGTCTCCCCTGATTGCGTTTCTTATCTACCTCGTGGTGATGTTCCTTGTCAAATTCGTCGGATTTGCTGTCCGTGTGCTTGTTGAAGAAGGCCAGATCGTTCTCCCCGAAGCCATAAATGCACAGGACTTTTCATTCATCCTTGGAGTCGAGTTTGCCGCACCAAATATGCTTATCTGGGCATTCTTTGCCGTTATCGTGCTGGCTGCGGTGATGTCAACAACCGATCGCCTGATGCTCACCATCGGGACGATCTTCTCCTGGGATATCTACAAGAATATCCTTCATCCCGAGGCATCAACGAAGAGAGTACTCACTGTATCAAAAGTCTCGGTATTTCTCGCAGCTGTCATATCGCTTATTCTTGCGATAAACCCTCCTGAAATGCTCGCATGGCTGATCTGGATGGGTATTGGCGTGATGCTCTCCACGTTTGCCATCCCGATCCTTGGAGGTCTCTACTGGAGGGGGGCAACCACAAAAGGCGCACTCGCATCAATGGCTGTCGGACTTGTCGGATCAGGTATCTTTGGGTACTACCATCAGTTCGTGGCAAAGCTCCCTGTACATTTCAGCCTGTATTCTGTGACGCTCGCACTGATTGCCCTTGTTGTTGTGAGCCTTTTCACCACAAAGAACAGCCAGAAAGTGCTTGATGAGACGATGACCGGCTGGTATATCTTTAAAAGAAAGTAGGAATTGATTGGTGTAATCAGGATCGATCACAACCCTTATTTTCTCCCCTCGCCCGTAAACTATACTTTATGATCGGATGTGTGGGTTGAGTGGTGAAGAAGATAGTTTTTTCTGAGAAAATCCCGTTCAGCTGGCTTCTTTTTGGAAGCATGTTGCTCATCATCCTTATTGTCACCGCAGTCGTCATCAATGTCAACTACAACTCATCCCGGGATCAGCTCGAGAACACCATGCTCCTATTGCAGGAGAAAAACGAAGAAGGGCTCATCCAGTCGATGCTCCTTGTCGATCAGGGGCTTCTCCTCTTTGACCAGTCTCTTGATTACAAACTCAGAGGTCCGATGGATTCCTTCCTCTCTGCCTATCAGGAGAGTGGAGGAGATCCCGGGAAAATCAATCTTGAAGGGCTGAAAGCATCATTTGGGGAAGGCTATGAGCTCTATATCATTAATGATACAGGAGTGATCGAATATACCACGTATTCCCCTGATCATCTCCTGGATTTTTCCGAATATCCACAATTCTATGCCCGCCTGACAAAGATCCGGGCAGGGAATGTCTTTGTCTCGGATCGGATCGTCAAGGATTTCTCAACCGGCATGTTCCGGAAGTTCGTCTATCATCCAACTCCCGATCACCGCTATATTCTGGAGATCAGCTACATGGATGCTGAGATCCAGGAGATGCGATCGGCGCTCAGGTACACAGAGCCTGCTGAAAAAATTATTGAGATGAACCCGTACCTCACCTCTCTCAGGATTTTTAATTTTAAAGGGGATGAGGTGGGCAATTCCAGTTATGTTCCTGAAGAGCAGCGCTCTGAGATCATCGGGACGGTGCTGGAAACCGGAGAGTCACTGGAAATTGAGAATCCGGATTCTGATACCTTCACCCGTTTCCTCTTTGTCGATCTCTCCTCAAATGGCAACCCGCCTGAGATGGACCTCGTTGCAGAGATGACCTATACGACTACTCCGATTGAGCAGGAACTTCATTATCTTCTGATGCTGCATCTCCTCATTGCCACCATTGCCATTCTGATCGGGGGCATTCTCGCCTATGCAGTCACCCAACGGATCACACAGCCGATTCTCCGCCTGGTTAATGATACAGAAACCATCTCCGGTGGCAATCTCGATCACCCAATTGAGATCGCGGGACCCCCCGAGCTCAGGTCGCTCTCCCTCTCGATCCGGCAGATGGTAGATCAGCTGAAGGAGATGATGGGCCGGCTCCAGGCATCTGAAGAAGAGCTGAGGGTGCAGAATGAAGAGCTGGAAGAGCGGGTGCTTGAGCGGACCGCTGACCTGACAGAAGCTCACGCGAAGGTTGGCTTCTATCTTGACCTGATCACCCATGATATCAATAACACAAACCACACCTCACTCCTCTATCTCGAACTCCTGGAATCCGAGGCTGATGCATCGCTTGCTCCTTATGTTGAAGGGCTCCGAAATTCCCTGAAGAAGAGTGACGAGATCATCGACAACGTCGCGACCCTGCGGGAGATCCAGGATGCAGAGGCGTCCCTTCAGCCTGTCCGGCTCGCCCCTCTGCTCAGGAAAGAAGCGCATGGAGACGATCGGATAGCCATTCTCATGGAGGATGAAGATATTGCTGTCTGTGCAGACTCCCTCCTCTCCCAGGCAATATCTAATATCATCGCAAACAGCCTGAAGTTCGGCGGGGACGATGTCAGCATCACCATCTCAGTAACTTCAGAAGGTGATGATCTCCTGATACGAATCGATGATACCGGACCCGGCATTCCGGACGCGATAAAACCGGAAATCTTCACAAAATACAAGCGGGGAACCGAGAGGGTGAGGGGGAAGGGGCTTGGCCTCTTCATCGTCCATACACTGATAGTTGATCGCTATGGTGGCTCGATCATCGTTGAAGACCGGGTGCCGGGTGATCCCACGCAGGGCGTATCATTTGTTATCCGGCTGAAAAAAGCGGACTGAAAAGGCTCTTCGCTGATCTGTTGCGGGTTTTACATAGGGAACGAGTCATCATCCGGCTATCAGATGTTTGAATCATGCATTCGGATCTGTTCACTCAGGCGCTTTCCCCACCGCCCCGTCCCCGTCCTCACATGCTTCGCAGGGAGGTTGTACCGGGCGGCCGCAGATGCAGCGCGGGAGGGGCGGGAAGGCTTTGTGGGCTACCAGAGAATATAAACCCCGATTCGAAGAATCGCCTTTCAGGTTGCTCTGATGAGCAAGGGTTTATCACCCCTGTCAGCCTGATCCAGCTCTACCCCGCCCCCCGATACCCGCGCCGCACCTGCTTCAAACTACCCCCATGAAATAGCGAGCAGTCAATAAAAGATTTTACCGGGAGATGAGGACAGTCTTCTCCCCGGTATAGGCATCAATAAATGACAGGCCGTTCTCACGTCCAAACCCACTCCCCTTCACACCGCCAAACGGCACCTCCGGAGGGAGCTTCGTGTGCTGGTTCACCCAGACGATACCCGCCTCCAGCGCTTCTGCCGCCCGCTCTGCAGTACTGATCTGTTGTGTCCAGATCGAGGCGCCCAGTCCAAAGCGTGTGCTGTTGGCACTATCAATGGCTTCATCCAGATCAAATGCCCGGATGACCGGGATGAGGGGGCCGAAGATCTCCTCAGAGAGCACCTTTGAATCTGTGGCACATCCGGTGGCAAGGGCAGGCGGGCAGAAGAAGCCCTTCTGTGAGAGCCCTGCAGAGAGGTTTCCTCTCAGAATTTTCGCCCCCTCCCTCTCAAGCCTCAGGATTGCATCTTCCACGCCGGTTTTCCCTGCTTCATTATTCAGCGGCCCGATCCGGGATGCGGGATCGGTACCATCACCGATGACAACCTCCGGGATAGTCTGCTGAAGCCGGGACACGAATGCATCATGGATCCCATCCATTACAATCATCCGCTTTGGCGAGGTGCAGATCTGGCCGCAGTTGTATAGCCGGAGTGCAAGAGCTGCATCTGCGGCTGCGACCGGGTCAACATCCGAACAGATGATCATCGGGTCATTCCCGCCGAGCTCCAGTGTCAACCGTTTCATGGTGCCTGCTGTTGCCCCGGCAATGGACCGGCCTGTTTCGATACTGCCGGTGAATGAAATCTTCCTCACCGCATCATTCCGGATGAGGGGATCTCCTGCATCCGGACCATTCCCGGTGATGATATTCAGCACTCCGGGTGGGAGACCTGAACGCTGCATCACTTCACCGAGTGCAAGCACAGCCATCGGTGCCTGGATGGAGGGTTTCAGCACAAGGGTGTTCCCTGTCACAAGTGCAGCCCCGATCTTCCAGGCAGCAATCAATACCGGCATATTCCAGGGGATGATCGCGGCGCAGACCCCAAGCGGTTTCCTCTGCACAACGCCATACCCATACCGCGGCAATCTGTCCGAATATCCGGCTGTAATGAGGGATGCCGATCCGGCATAGTACTCAAAGACTGCCGCCGCACCGAGCACCTCGTCCTTTGCTTCACGGAGCGGCTTGCCCTGTTCTGTTGTCAGGATGAGGGCGAGCCGGTCTGCCTCCCTCCTGATCAGTTCAGCTGACCGGAAGAGAGCGATCCCCCGGTGGGAATTGGGAAGCTCACTCCATCTCAGAAATGCCTCACTCGCAGCCTCCACCGCAAGCCTGACATCCTCTTCTCCTCCGGATGGAACTTCGCCGGCAGGGGTGCCGTCTGATGGGTTCGTGATCCGGGTGCGCTCACCCGAGACCGATTCGGTGAACTGATCGCCAATCATCATCTGCATACAAAGAGATCCAGAGTACGATCAGATAATAGTGGTGATCAGAAACCAAAGGAGAAGATATAATGTTGAATACCATCGAAGAATAACCTGAGATGGAAGAGAAACATTCATTCATCGCCCGGATGCCGGATGAGCCGGGTTCGCTTCTGAAAGCGGCCGATATCATCAGGCAACATAACGGCAACATCACCCGGATCCAGTTCAACCGGCGGATCGATAAGAACACGGTCTTCTTTGAGATGAGTGCAACCCCTGAGGAGTACCAGCTTATCCGGGATGCGCTTCGTGAGATCGGCTACCTCCAGTCGAATATCCCTCCGGTGAATGTCCTCCTCTTTCATATCTATCTCCCGACCCCGCACCGCCCCGGCGCCCTCTATGAGGTCCTTACCGCCTGTGCTGAGGCAGGGGCCGATGTCTCAGAGATCGATTTTGATGATACCGGCAGGCACCCGGACCGGCTGACCATCCGCCTGAATATCGTAGATTCTTCACGGGTTGAAGAGGTGATCAATTTCATCAAGAGCCGGTACCGTCTTGAGATCCTCGAATATGACAGTCTCGGCGGGGCTCTTGATGAGACGATCTTCTATATCTGCTTTGCACAGAAGATCCGGCCATTCCTCGGGGAGGCAAATGATGAATTCCTCCTCTCCCTGCTTGGTGATCTGAACCATGTCGTCCAGGAGCTGACCAACCGTGGCGAAGATCCACGGCTCGTCTTCAACCAGATCGAACGGATCGGGACATTTCTTACGGAAACAACCGGGGAAGGGTTCTATGCCGATTATCAGCAGATTGAAACCCCGGACGGCTCCTCGCTTACCTGTATCCAGCCTCCGGGAGGCGGGAGCGTCTTCATCTTTGATGCCGGATCCGAGCGGCTGATGATCGATACCGGATATGGGATCTACCATGATGATATCGAGCGGATGCTCCATGAGATCGGCCAGCCGGGGTACAAAGGCATATCACGGATCATCTGCACCCATGCAGATGCCGATCATTGCGGTGCCGCCGGACTCTTCCCGGTTCCCTCGTATCTTCACCATGGAACCGATGCGATCATTGAATGCAATAACCGGGGATATGGCTCACGGAGCCAGGATCTGATCCTCGAAGCTGTCTATACGGTGATCATCAACCTCTTCTCACGATGCACTCCACCGAAGGAGCGGCTCCTCTTTCCTGAGCAAACGATCGGCAGGCGTGGCATCTTTCCGGTCATCGATACTTTCCCGATGGCCGGCCACCGGTTCGAGGTGCTGGAGAGTCTTGGCGGGCATATCTATGGCCAGGTCTTCCTGCTGGCACCGGATCTCGGCCTCCTCTTCACAAGCGATGCCCTGATGAACTTCAGAAGCCTCACTCCTGATCGGCAGGAGTATAACTCAATTGCAGATTTCCTGGTCACCTCGGTGAATGTCGACTCTGATCTGGCGAAGCAGGAGCGGCATGCCCTGATGGCACTTGCAGACGAGATCGATTCTGATATGAAGAAGATGGGTGCGCGATGCCTCATCTGTGGTGGCCATGGTGCGGTATCTGTGCCTGAAGAAGGAAAGCTGGTCGCGTATGGTGATATCCGCAAATACCGGCATCCGACATAAGATTTTTCTCTTCGCAGTGGAAAGGATATACCATGGCATCCTCCCTACTGGCAGTGGTACTGTCCTTCTTCATCCCCGGTCTTGGGCAGTTCTATACCGGACAGCTCTTAAAGGCCATCGCCCTCTTTGTGATGGCAGCACTGTTTGCCGGCCTTTCAACTATCCTCATCGGGATCCCATTCTATATCCTTGTCTGGCTCTACAGCATGTACGATGCCTATGTTGCGGCAGCAGAGGAGTGAAAAATGATTGGTGATGCACCCCTTCTGATCCTCCTCATCATCGAGTTCATCGCAGTCGTCTTTCTGGCTCTTGGGTACCTGATCAAATACCGGAAGATGACGAACCTCATTGCCGGATTTGACAGACAGACCTGTGCTGATCCCGATGGACTGATCGCATGGATTGGGAACAGCCTGCTCGCACTTGCTGTGGCTGCTGCCGTGATATTCTTCCTCATCCTGCTTCTTCCCGAGTATGCACTGCTCATCTTTCTCATCTATACAGCAGGGATTGTTCCGATTACGGCTGTAATCGTTGCGCTTCAAGCACGAAGGTTTGACAAAAAAGAGTGATTCAGCTGGAATTATACTTCTCCAGCTCCATCTCCCGGAGTTCTTTTCTTTTGATCTTCCCTGAGATCGTCTTGGGGAGATCCTCGACAAACTCGATGGCACGGGGATACTTGTATGGTGCGGTGACATGCTTCACATAATTCTGGATCTCGCGGACGAGCTTGTCTGAAGGCTCAAACCCGTCTTTGAGTATAACAAAAGCCTTCACGATCGTTCCTCTCACCCGGTCAGGTACACCGACAACCGCAGACTCTTTCACTGCCGGATGTTCAAGAAGTGCAGACTCAACCTCAAAAGGACCGATCCGATACCCCGAACTCTTTATGACATCATCGTCTCTGCCGACAAACCAGAGATAGCCGTCCTCATCCATCGTCGCCTTATCCCCGGTATAGTAGAAATCACCTATAAAGACCTCGTTTGTTGCTTCCTCATTATCCAGGTATCCGGTGAAGAGCCCGACCGGCCGGGGATTTGTTTTAATGGCGATCGTTCCAACCTCCCCAACGGGAACCCTGTTCTGTTCTTCGTCATGAAGTTCAATCTCCCATCCCGGTGATGGTCGTCCGATTGAGCCTGGTTTTGGCTCCATGCAGGGGAAGGTGCCGACACAGAGTACTGTCTCGGTCTGTCCGTATCCTTCATAGATGGTGACCCCGGTTATCTCTTTCCAGATCTTGATCACCTCCGGGTTCAGTGCCTCACCAGCACTGACACAATGGCGAAGCTGTGAGAGGTCAAATGCGTCAAGGTCGGCGAGGATCATCATACGGAAGATCGTAGGGGGTGCGCAGAAGGTGGTGATCTCATATTTCTCAAGAAGGGGAATGATCTCGGTCGGGTTGAACTTTGTCCTGATATCATAGACAAAGACACATGCACCGCAGATCCATGGGCCGAAGAACTTGCCCCATGAGGATTTTGCCCATCCCGTATCAGCAAGGGTCAGGTGCAGGTCATCCTCCCGGAGATCGTACCAGTACTTCCCGGTGATCGCATGTCCAAGAGGGTAACTATGATCGTGAATGACCATCTTCGGCTCTCCGGTTGTGCCGGAGGTAAAGTAGATGACCATGGGATCGGTTGATTTCGTCTTCTTTCCACCGGATAAGGGGGCAAGGCGGTGTGATGCCGGTGCGGGATAGTTCAGCTCCACCGGATAGCTGATCCAGTTGGGGAGTTCACCGTCAACGACGAATCTCAGATCAAGTGACGGACATTCCTCACAGATCTCATCCACCTTCCATGCATTCTCGACATCGGTGACGATCATCCTGAACTTGCCCAGGTTCACCCGATACTTCAGATCTTTTGGTGTGAGCATCGTCGGGCATGGACAGAAGATCACGCCGAGTTTTATTGCAGCAATAGCAAATGTCCACCACTCCGGGATCCTCGGGAGCATGATCAGGATCCGATCTCCCTTCCCAAGATCGCGTTTCATGAACATATTGGCGATCTGGTTGGAGAGGTTCATCAGGTGACGGAAGGTATAGTATTTCTCATCCCCGTTCTGGTTCACCCAGATCATTGCGAGTTTGTTCCTGTCTCTCTCTGCCATTGCGTCGATGGCATCGAACCCAAAATTATAGTATTCCGGAACATCGATCTGGAAATCACGATAGACCGACTCATAATCGGGCATATTCGGCTCCTTATTCAACATGAACAAATCTATTGGTTAGCATTTATCTTGAATCAGATGGTTTTTGATCACGCCGGTCAGCGACCCGTTTTGGTCTCCCCTTCACCTTATAGAGTTCCAGCTCCCCCGGTCCCGTGAAGTGGAAGAGCATCTCAAGTGTTCCATTGATATACGACTCGTGGAGTTCAGGTTTGAGGTGGAAAAACGCCTTCCTGAATGTCTCCCGGATAGCTTCGGTATCTGTATCTGCAGGATCAGTGCATTCAAGGCTCCCACGGATGACGGTTGAGTCCGTCTCCCCCCCCCATAGAGGAATGCCTCGTATTCGCCGGTGAGGTACTGCATGTTATCGGGCTGGAAGACCCCTCGTTCAATATCGACACGGTTGAAGGATCGGTCTTCAACAAAGAACCGCTCACCCTCCCGCTCGGGTGTCTTGATCCGAAGCGCTGTCCCTCCCACAGGCACACCGATCCCTTGAAACGACTGCGGTTGCATCTTCGGTATCATAGTTGATCAGGAATGTGCCGCACCGCTCCCCCACAGGAAGGAGTTTTGTCAGGATGATCCGCCCGTACTCCCCGTCCCGGACAAACTGATCCATCCGGGGGCTGTAAAGGTCCATGTGGATGAGATCTTCGGGCACATGGAGGCCCGCCTTTGCCACACATTCCCCGCACATTGTCCCCTCGGTACTCCCATAGGTATTGTAGACCTCACAGTCCCGGAGGTTACTGGGATATCTCCGTGATGCCTCGGCAAAACTCTCTCCCCCGACGACAAGCCGCTCGATACCGGACTCTTTCGGATCGATCCCATCTGCCTCACGCCTCCGGGCAAGCCGGATCAGTTTAAAGACGGATCCGATCACCACCGTCGGCCGATAGTTCCTGATCATCCTGATTGGAAATGTGCATTTGCCTGCCGGTATGATGGTGGTTCCTCTCCGCCGTGCAGCGAGTGTCATCATGTTTGCCCCGACATTCATCCCGTAACTGGCACAGACGATGACCCGGTCACCTCTTGAGATGCCATAGGATCGGAAGATCCTCGCGTACTTCTCCGAATACCGCAGCCAGTCCTGCCAGATGAGGAAGAATGCCTTTGGATTGCCGGTTGTGCCGCTCGTCTCATGGATTGTATATCTCATCCATCTTTGCAGAGAGGAACTCAAACGAGTCGGTGAACGGAGGCTGGTTGTTCCTGATCGTCTGCCCGGAGATGATTTGGGAGTTTCAGGAGGTCTTCGTGCTCACGGCTCTCCCTGATATCGATGGAATTCTTCTGGAACCACTTTCTGTAAAATGGCGAATGATCATGTGCATACTGAATGGTGTATCTGACACGCTCATCGATGACCGAATCGAGGTCATCACGTGGCATCGTCTCGATCGCTTCTCTGAAGTATCCAATGCTGCCCATGCGACAAATCATGGCTCATACGGCTATAAAAGTACGCCTCAGATCAAACAATTCCGATCACTGATCGTTGATTATTTCAGGAGAGAGATGAGATCAGATACTGGTATGTCGAAACCCGGAACGCTGACACCTGCCATGCAGCAGGTGGAGGATATGAAGAGCCAGTACCCAGGCTGTATCCTCTTTATGCGTATGGGAGACTTTTATGAGACATTTTACGAGGATGCGGAGATCTGTGCCCGCGAACTCGGTCTCGTCCTGACTTCAAGGTCAACGGATCCATCCGGCAAGCCGATTCCTCTGGCAGGTGTCCCCTATCATGCTGCTGAAGCCTATATCCCCCGCCTTGTGCGGCGGGGGTACCGGGTTGCGGTCTGCGAACAGATCGAGGACCCGAAAAAGGCAAAGGGCGTGGTGAAGCGTGATGTCGTCTGTGTGCATACGCCCGGATGCACAGTCGATCCCTCGATTGTGGATGCTCCTGAGTCACGGTACCTGATGGCGCTCCTCCCTGACCGGAAGGCCGAATCATTTGGTATTGCGATCCTTGAGATAACTACCGGCGAGTTTTTCGTCCGCGAGATTTCAAAACGCGAAGGATCTGAGGGGATCGCCTCTGTCATCGAGTCCTCGCACCCTGCAGAATGCCTGATTCCGGAGAGGACAGATCCGGAGATCCTCCATCTCCTCGAATCCTATTCGGTTCTGGCAACCGATCGGCATCCCGGAGAATTTGATCCAGAGGATTCAGAATCCCTTCTCTGCCGCCATTTTGGTGTGGCAACGCTTGAAGGCTTTGGGATTGTGGAGATGCCGCTTGCCGTTGGTGCGGCAGGTGCTGCCCTCTCCTATGCGATTGCCACCCAGAAGAATGCCCTCCCCCACCTGTCCGGGATCAGGCTCATGCATGCGTCTGACCGTATGATCCTGGATGCTGTCACCCTGCGGAACCTGGAGATCACCCGATCGATTGGAGGGGAGCGCTCAAAAGCAACCCTGATTTCAACCCTCGACTCAACAAAGACTCCGATGGGGAGGCGGGCACTCTCCTCTGAGATCACAGCCCCTCTCACCAACAAACAGGCCATTAATGATCGGCTCGATCTGGTTGCATGGCTGCTTGCCTCACCCCTTACCAGAACTGATATTCTTGAGGCTCTCTCCGGATGCGGGGATATCGAACGGATCTCAGGCAGGATTGCAATTGGAAATGCCTCTCCACGGGATCTGATCTCACTGGCTGCATCTCTTGCTGCGGTCAGGGGGATCACCGGCTCTCTTGAAGGTGCGATCCCCTCCCTGATGGAACAGCTCATACAGGAGATTGGGAGCTTTGAAGAAACTATAGCCCTCATCAGATCTGCCATCACCGATGATCCACCCCTTCTTATCAGGAACGGGGGTGTCATCCGCAATGGATATGATCCCGATCTGGATGCACTCAGGAATTCGGCAGGATCCGGTCGGGACTGGATCCTCTCGCTCCAGCAGTCCGAGCGTGAACGGACAGGGATCAAATCATTGAAGATCGCCTATAACCAGGTCTTTGGGTACTATATCGAGGTGACAAAACCAAACCTCAGCCGCGTTCCACCGGAGTATGAGAGGAAACAGACGACTGCGTCTGGTGAGCGATTCACCCTCCCTGCTCTCCGGGAATATGAACGGACGATCGCGACTGCAGATGAACAGGCACTTGCCCGTGAGGCCGAACTCTACCTTGATCTGATTGAGCAACTCCGGCCACTGGTGCCTGCATTTCAGGCGGCGGCCCGGGCAGTCGGGATGATCGATCTCCTCCTCTCCTTTGCCGATGCTGCTGCCAGGAGAGGTTATGTCCGCCCCCTGCTCACTGACGGCTCATCAATAATTATCCGGGGCGGGCGGCATCCGGTGGTTGAGGAGAGTGTGCAGTCCGGTTTTGTTCCAAATGATACAGAAATGGATAGTGAAGGCGATCAGGTTCTGATCCTGACCGGTGCCAATATGGCAGGAAAATCTACCTATATGCGTTCGGTTGCCCTCATCTGCATCATGGCCCAGTCGGGATCCTTTGTCCCTGCGGATTTCGCAGAGATTGGTCTCCTTGACCGGATCTTCACCCGTGTCGGCGCCTCAGACGATCTCGCAGGCGGGCAGAGTACCTTCATGGTGGAGATGGTTGAACTGGCATACATCCTCCGGCATGTAACCGACCGAAGCCTTGTGATCCTGGATGAGATCGGGAGGGGGACAAGTACCGTTGACGGGTACAGCATTGCACGTTCCGTGCTTGAGTTCCTCCATGGCAAGCGTTCATCAGGACCAAAGACCCTCTTTGCCACCCACTTTCACCGGCTTGTCGAAGTGGAGAGCGAGCTGAAACGGGTCAGGAATTACCATTTCGCGGTTCGTGAGACTGACGATGAGATCACCTTCCTCAGAAAGCTGATCCCCGGCGCAACCGATCGGAGTTATGGTATTCATGTCGCCCGCCTCGCGGGAGTTCCCGAGAAGGTGCTCACGAGGGCCCGCACCATCCTGAGAGAGACATTGGCCGAAGAAGAAAGAGGCGAGGTGCCGGGAAAACGGAAACCCCGATATACCCAGCTTCTCCTGATGGATTCCGGAGGAGAAGAGAAGCAGCATCATCCGGTGCTCTCTGAGCTCTCGTCCCTTGATATCGATACAATGAGCCCGATTGAAGCATTGAACAGGTTAGCAGAACTGAAGAAGAAGGCTGGTGAGTAAATGGCAGATCCAATAATCCATCTCCTTGATGAAGAGACGATCTCCCATATCGCCGCTGGCGAGGTGGTGGAGCGGCCGGCATCTGTGGTGAAGGAGCTCGTTGAGAATGCAATCGATGCGGGGGCATCACGCATCCGTCTCCGGGTGAAGAGCGATGGAACCGGGATCCGTCAGATCACGGTGATCGATGATGGATCCGGGATGTCCCCGGAAGATGCACACCTCGCCTTCCGCCAGCATGCAACCAGCAAGATCACAACAGCCGGAGATCTTGCCGGGATCAGCACTCTTGGATTCAGGGGTGAGGCACTTGCGAGTATCGCTGCAGTCTCTGAAGTCACCCTCACCACCAGACGGCGGGACGATCTTGCCGGCACCCGGATAACACTCTCCGGGGGGATGATCACCAGTGTCTCTGAATGTGCCGCCCCTCCCGGAACCACGATTGAGGTCAAAAGCCTCTTCTTCAATACCCCTGCACGCAGGAAATTTCTCAGGACAGTCTCAACCGAGCTTGCACATGTCTTTGATCTGATGGAGCGGACTGCACTCTCACACCCGGAGCTCTCATTCCAGCTGGTGCATCAGGAGAAGGAGAAGTTCATAACGCCGGGGAGAGGGGATCTGCTTGAGACGATCCAGGGTCTCTTTGGAGCGGATCGTGCCCGGGGACTCATCCCCCTCGCTCCACTCAGGGGCGAGATTCCTGTTGTGGGATATGTCGCATATCCACTCGGATCACGGACAAACAGGAATCAGATCTACATCTCGGTAAACGGGAGGCAGATCACTTCAGCATCCCTTGTTCGGGCAATACGCGACGGTTTTGGGACAAGCCTCGCAAAAGGGGAATACCCCTTTGCTGTGATCGACTGCCGGATTAACCCGGAGGATGTGGATGTCAATGTCCACCCCACCAAACGGGAGGTACGATTCTCATCTGATCGGCAGGTGGTGGATGCCGTGAGGACGACTGTCTGGTCCGCTCTTACGGAAAAGTCAGAAAAAGAGGTGAAAATTCCACACGCCACCCAGAGGCCGCTATCCGGGCATGGAGAGGCGGTTCTTGATTCGTCAGTGAGCCACCGAAAACCGGGATTGTCTGTCTCTGAAGGAGCTGCAACCTATGGGAGGTCTGACCAGCAGCTCCGGGTGACAGAGCCGGCCGGATCACCCACACCCGCTCCTCTGGTTTCATCACCGGCACTCCGTGTACTTGGACAGGTGAACGGGACGTACATTATCGCCATTTCAGATGAAGGGGAGCTTGTGATCATCGATCAGCATGCCGCCCATGAGAAGATCGTCTTTGATCTCCTCCAGACGAGGGAGGGAGACTCTTCTGCTTCCCAGCAGCTCCTCGTCCCGGTGAAGGTTTCTCTTTCAAGAAAGGATGCGGCTCTTGTTATGGATGCTATTTTGGATCTCCGGTCGGCGGGTTTTGTCATCGAGGAGTTTGGAGGGGATAGCGTTGCAGTACAGGCAGTGCCCGCGGGGCCGGTGAAACTGGATGACCCGGCTGAGGTTACGTCGCTTCTGCTCGAGGTGATCGAGGGTATCCGCGGGCCTGTGGGTGAGCGGCGGATGCGTGCATTCAAAACCATTGCATGCAGGGCGGCGATCAAAGGGAATGCCTATCTCTCGCAGGAGCAGATGGAGCGACTTGTCCAGCAGCTCTTTCTCGCTGGACCGCCCTATACCTGCCCGCATGGAAGGCCTGCGATTGTCAGATTCGGCTCAGCTGATCTGGAGCACCTCTTCAAAAGGCGATAGGTGATTTCCGGACAAATCCATATAACGCACCTCAACATATGATATAGTGTGAAATGGGCAATTCTCGGTGGTGGGCTCACCGGAGTCACACTCGCCCGGCTTCTGCAGCAGGCAGGGGAAGAGGCAATCGTTCTTGAGAGAGAGGACCGGATCGGCGGTTTATGCCGGTCGGAATCAGCAGATGGATTTACCTTTGATATCGGTGGATCGCATATCATCTTCTCGCGAAACGAGACGGTACTCTCGTTCATGAATGATCTCCTCTCCTCAAACAAGGCAGAGAGGAGACGGAATACGAAAATCTTCTATAAAGGCCTGATGGTTACCTATCCATTCGAAAACGGCCTCTATGAACTTCCAAAAGAGGATCTTTTTTACTGTATCAACGAATATATCAAAACGATCATCGCCGCCGAGAAGGGTGAGATACCGCCTCCAAAAAACTTCAGGGACTGGCTCTTCGGCACCTTCGGACGCGGAATCGCCGACTGCTACCTGATTCCCTATAACGAGAAGATCTGGAACTATCCTACTGAAGAGATGTCCGCACACTGGATGGAGGGGCGGGTGCCCCGGCCGCCGGTTGAGGATATCATCAGATCGGCAATCGGCATCAAAACAGAAGGGTATGCCCACCAGTCGATCTTCACCTACCCGATTGTTGGAGGGATCGAAGCACTTGTGAAGGCTATCTCTGGGCCGGTGCAGGATTCGATTGTGACAGGCTGTTCTGTCTCTTCCCTTCAGACGAGGGACGGGCAGTGGGTGATCAGTGATGGAACAACCAAATATTCGGCAGATCGGGTGATATCCACAATCCCGCTCCAGCATCTCCTGCCATGCCTGGATTTTGTTCCTGCAGAGGTACAGACGGCCTGCGATGCATTGAGATATAACTCACTTATCAGCGTCTGTATCGGGTTTTCCGGTGATGCACCCCCACTCTCCTGGGTCTATATTCCTGATGCTGCCACCGGAGACTTCAACCGGATCTCCTTCCCCTCAAACTACAGCGATGCTGTCGCCCCGGCCGGGCATGCCTCGGTACTCGCCGAGATCACCTATAATGAGGGTGATCCGATCTCCCGGCGTACCGATGATGAGATCCTTGACGATACCATTTGGAGCCTCAGGCAGATGGGTGTCATCCCGGAAGACGGCACAATCGCCCATGGTTCGGTGTATAGATCAAAATTTGCGTATGTGGTCTATGATCTCGATTACCTGGAAAATATCAGAATTGTCAGATCCTGGCTTTCTGAACAGGGAATTGATCTCGTCGGGCGGTTCTCCGAGTTTGAGTACCTGAATATGGATGGCTGCATCCAGAGCACCTTTTCTTTTATGGAGCGAAATGTATGAGAGCAAACATCTTTGTCGAGGATATCTTCTTCTTCAAGTACATCGGCTGTTCGACACTTGCAAAGACACTCTATCGCCAGATCAGTGAGAAGCACCCCTATGATGTGGCCTGGAACTCCTATCAACCGGATTTTGATCTGGTGCATTACCATAGTTTTGGTCCGATGGCGCTGACACACCGGTCATATACCAAAGGGGTGAAGATATTAACGGCTCACTCCACCCCGCGGCTGAATGATGGGAATGTTGCCTTCTCGACAATTATCAATAATCAATACCCGAAGATCTATGGAAAATTTGACCATATCATCGCAATCACGCCACCAAGTCTCCGTGAGATCCAGGAGATGCTCCCTGATATGCCGACCACCCTGATCCCAAACGGGGTGAACCGGAAGAAGTTCTATCCTGATGAAGAGAAGAGAAGGCGGTTCCGGAGATGTATCGGGGTGCCTGATGATGCCACTGTTGTCCTGACGGTTGCCCAGGAGACGCCGAGGAAGGGGATCTATGACTTCCTGAAGCTCGCAGAGAGGATGCCGGATGTCACCTTCGTCTGGGTGGGTGGCTATCCATACAGTGTGTTGTCAAAAGATTATGCAAAGATCGAGATGATGAAACGGAGTTGTGGGAAGAACGTGATCTTCACCGGCTTTGTCCCGGATATCACTGAGGCGTATGCTGGTGCAGATATCTTCCTGCTCCCCTCCTATGCTGAGATCATGCCGATGGTGCTCCTTGAGGCGCTTGCAACCGGTGTGCCGGTGGTGGCACGGGATATCCCTGAGTTCCGGGAAGTCTTTGGTGATGCATCATTCCTCTTTTCTGATATCCATGAGGCAGCAGGGTTCATGCGGGATGAGAACGCCCTCCGGCGTCTCAAAGCGATCTCCCGCCCCTTCACCGAGCGCTTTGATATCAATCGAATTGCAGACGAACATTTGAATACCTACAGAAGGCTCATAGATGAAGCATGATCTCCGTTATAGTTCCCACCTATAATGAAGAGTCGAATATTGAAGAGTGCTTAAAGAGCCTCTCGAACCAGACGATCCCCCGCTCAGAGTATGAGATCATCGTTGTCGACGGAAACTCAAAAGACCGGACACGGGAGATTGCAGAGACGTATGCGGATCTCGTCTTCATCCAGACAAGAAAAAAGGTCGGAGGCGCACGAAACGATGGTGCTGAGGCATCAAAGGGCGGGATCATCGCCACCACCGATGCCGACTGCATCATCCCACATGACTGGCTTGCCCGGATCGAGGCAGGGTTCAGGGACCCGGATGTTGTCCAGCTCTATGGGCTGGTTGAGCCGATCGAGCCTGGGATCAAGCACAAGATATCGCTTGCCCTCGCAAATACCTTCGCACGGCTCGGCTACTATTCGCATACCCTCTACTACACCCTCGGCTGCAACACCGCATTCCGGCGGCAACCGTTCTTTGATGCAGGGATGTACCGCACCATCGATGCCGGAGACGATCTCGAGATCGCACGCCGGATGCGGCAGATCGGCCGTGTGAAGCTGGATGGGAAGCTCAGGGTGAAGTTCTCGATGCGAAGGTATGTGCAGTTTGGGACATTGAAGTCGCTCTATGAGTGGCTCTATATCACCATCAAGGGCGGGGATGACGAGAAGTACCAGTACTCGAAGCGGGAGTATAAGTGAGGATTAGTTCTGGTGGATTGATCAATGATGTTCGAAGGTATGCTGCCTCTTTTTATCAACTCAGAGCTTTAATTTCACCTTTTTTGCTTTCATAACCTCGAACAGGTTTGTGTAGTCTACACCGAATACCTCACAGATATTTGGAATCTTCACCTTCTTTGTCCCCACTCCCACTTTCGACTCATGGGTCACGACAGTGTATCCTCTCGTCATCGCAGTTGCAATAAGCCATGGATCAGCCTTTTCAAGGAACCTGTATTTATTTTCCGGAGAGAATACTTCGTGATTTAATACATAATTGGCAATCTTTCTTTGATTGGCTTGAATCTCTAAATCGGTATCGATGAATTGCTTTAAGGGGAATGCCTTCAACCATGCCACTAATTGATCATCCTGGTATGAGTTGATGATCTCTTCCCGTACCTCCTTAATTGTTAAAAAGGACTGCTCATCTGCCAGTAATGCAAGCCATTCCCAGAATCCTTCCGCAATCTCAAAGGAGTAATACCTGTTCTTAGCTTCAATAAAAATATTGGCATCAAGAAGGTATTTCATGCTAATATCCAAGCTTTCTTGAGAATTCTCTCAGACTCTCAGCACTTTTCACACCAAGAAGCCTGAATGCATCACGATATAACATCCGATTGGCCTGTACTTCGGAGATTACAGCAAGAGCCAGGTTTCTTCCCGTTTTGTATCTCCTGATAATATATGGATCCGGGTGTGCATCTTTCTCTTTGTTTTTCCTTTTCTGAGCATCGAAACGCGCCATCTCCTCAGATAGCAGGCTCTCCTTCTCATGATAGCCTATCAGCTTCAGTTGATATGCACGGAATATGCAGACCAGCCTGCTTACTTTCAGCTTCAAGCGGAGAGTATCAATATTTTTGTCAGGAGCGGCTGTATAATCCCAGATAGCCCTTACCTTATCTTCCGGGGTGAGAAAATCTGCCGCAACCTGGTTGCACCACCGCTCCTCGGGAATGGATGGGTTCGTTTCAAGCGTATTGTCAAGCACCCCGCTCTTTCCGATCAGAAGATGTGCTATCTCATGCATGAGTGTGAACATCTGTGCGGCTTTTGCATCTCTTCCATTGATGAAGACAAGGGGTGCATACTCATCAGAGAGAACAAATCCGCGGAACTCATCGGTATCAAGTGGACGATGTGTATTGCTCCTGAGCGTACTATTGACAATAACGGTAATCCCGGCATCCTCTGCATGGTTGATCAGATAGCGAAATGCACTCTCCCAATTCTGACAGCGATAGTATTCATCATCACTCATGCCCAGAATTCTCTTCATCTCTTCTGCTGCGGATTTTGGACTTTCGAGAATCCTAAATGAATGAATAAACCCAAGGGGCTCTGCATCTTCGGAGAGAAGGAAATCACGATACCACTCCTGTTTCAGCTTCGCATCACGTATCGTTTCAAGTAGTTCGGGACTCGGTTTTCTGATAATTCCCCTTGGATGAGTTCTGAAATCAGGGATTGGTATTGTCTCATCCGGCGGTTTGTCTGCAAAGAGCAGGGCATATGGTAATAAAGAGATTTTTGCAAGGGCTTTGGCTTTTGTTATTGGAATTGGCGTCTCTCCGGCTTCCCAATGGCTGATTATGTCCGGATGAATCTGTAATCTGGCCGCAAGTTCATCACGGGACAATCCTGCCCGTTCCCTTGCCCACCTGATCATCTCTCCCTTGATTATGGTATCCATTTTCTGCCCTTTCACCTGGATTTCTTTAATTTCGAAATTACATTTGTTACCGGTTATGATAATAATTCCTGAGTGAACCAGTTTTTATCCTATTTGGCAACTCTCATTTAATGCTCTCCCCTTCCTCCGTCTCTCACCCTATCCTCCCCTGCACCCTCCCCCCGACCACAAGATATGCCCCTGCCCGTTTCATCACAACTCCTGCTTCCNNNACCCTATCCCCCCCTGGTCCCTCCCCCCGACTACAAGATCCCCCCCTGCCCGTTTCATCACAACCCCCGCTTCCCTGAGCATCTTTTCTGTCACCACCTGCCCGGCACCCCTCATGCAGATGATCCGCCCGGCTGCCTTTGGCCCGATCCCCGGCACCCGGATCAGCTCTTCCCGTGTAGCGGAAGATGGATCGATCCGCCTGTCCCCTGAAACATTGATCTTCGGATCGCCCGGCAGGAGGTTTCCTTCTTCGTCAAGTGCAGCAGCTGTTTCATCCTGAGAGTAGCCATATTCCCGAACAAGTGCATCGACTGCATAGAGGCTTCGCATCCGTGCTGGTTTTGCCGGGGCTGCTCTGGCCAGCGGGGTGCCGGGGAGGGGGGTGAGCCCTGAGTAGTAGATGCTTGCAGGGGCAAACCTCTGGTATTCACGGTGCATGAAGGAGAGGATCTCACCATCTGTTTCATCTGCCGCACCAACGACGATCTGGGTGGTGTGGCGGCCGGGGGCAGCTTCGGCGACCCAGGCATGCCGCCTCAGCAGATCGGATTCATAGTTCTTCACAGACGCGATCTCCGAGAGCCGGTCTTTATCGACTGCTTCAAGATTGATGCTGATCCGGTTGGCAAGCCGGGCCGCCTCATTGATATCGGTTCTGAGGGCGCCCGGCACCACCTTCAGGTGCAGGTATCCGGTGAACCCTCCACGCCTCATGAGGGTGGCAGCCTCGATCAGGTCGTCCATGCTCTTCCCGCAGTCACGCGGTATTCCGGTTGAGAGGAAGAGGCCGGTGATCCTGCTCTCCTTCCAGAGGGAGCATATGAGATCAGCCAGCTCCTTTGGGGCAAATGACGGCGCATTCTCCCTCCGGCAGATCCCGCAGTATGCGCAGTCGAAGCTGCATCTGCCATGCAGCAGCATCTTCAGGTATCCTCCCTTCACCATGGTGGCCTCTCTCCCGGAGTCTGCTGCCGCCAGATCAAAACAGGATCGTGAGAGGGATGTGAGTTTCCGGAGTTGTTCTGACATTTGTCTGCATCTTCATTGAAGAGAACCGGTAATAACTCCGGCGGGCGGGTGGTGAAAGTGTCGGGGATCAGATCAGAAAAGCTATCATACACTATCCTGAACCGTTAAGAGATTAGTACCATGCCTACGATGAAGATCCGCGGGGGTGACCTTGACCTTGTCGAGTATGAGTTCATGGCATTTGCTCCCGGCCAAGAGATCAGGACATGTGGTTTTGAGGGAACAGTCACCGCATCACCTCAGAAAGGCACCTTCACCGCGGTTGCCCCTGCCCGGATCCACCTGACCGTCTTTGATATGAACCGGTTTGCACCCGGCCACCCCGGTGGCGGGGGGTTAGGATTTGCGCTCAAACTCTATTGCCGGGCAGAGATCGCCTGCCAGAAGGACGGAATCACCGTGAACCACCCGCGTGAGGCGATCATCCGCCACTTCCTCATCGCGTTTTCACAAGCAACCGGCTATACCGGTGGCTTCTCGGTCATGGCAACCGATCACGGAAAGGAGCATGTGGGCCTCGGCTCGACAAGCACGCTCCTGACCGCTGTCGGACAGGCAGCAAATGCCGCCCTTGGCTCCCCGCTTAACGCAGACCAGATCAGGATGCTTATCGGGAACAACTATGTCGAGGAGACCGACACTGGCGATGTGGTCTATGGATTTGAGACCGGCGTCGGCCCGGCCGTCTCCACGCACGGCGGGATCGGTGTGATGGGAGACTGCCTCACCCTTGTCTATCATCATTCCTTTGCAGAGGATAAGAACGTCTATATCGTCATCCCCCCATCCGGCGTCTCCAGTGCGGGCGAACACGAGTTTGATCTCCTGATGACAAAAGCCCGGACCCTCGACTACCGGGACCGCGAACTGAAATCCTACATGATGCTGATGGACTTAATCCCGGCAGTTGAACGGGGCGACCTGAAGGCGATCGGCGATATCATGTGGGAGATCGAGTTCCGGGGCTCAAAAAGAGCTGAGATTGAACACCACAGCTTCGCCCTCTATGAGTACATGAGCCGCCTCCGCGAAGCCGGGCTTGAGTTTGTCGCGATGAGCTCGGTCGGCCCCACCGTTGCGATCATCACCGACAGGACAGAAGAGGAGATGCAGGCAATTGTCAGGAAGATCGGCCTTGAGATCGCGGTTACAACCGGGATTGATAACGAGGGTGTGAAGGTGATCCCCCCTGTGTGAGGGGGGGATCCGGATCTCTTTTTCTCCATGCTCTTTGAAGGGAAGAATGAAAACATCTGCCCCGGTAAACACGAAAAACAGATATATCCCGGGAGTACTATCTTTCATCATATGATACGACAGATCCGTCCGGTTATCCAGCTATATGCAGAGAGGGCACGAGCAGCATATGGTGGTGCAATTGAAGAGATCCTTCTCTTCGGATCTGTCGCACGGGG
>DUKV01000018.1:35606-41853 GCA_013329165.1 Methanocalculus sp.
GGATATGGTTGAAGAACGACGTCATCATTTATTCTTCAAAAACGTCTATGCTGACGCAATTACGGTATGAGTGATGATAGAGGACGATTATTCTGATATTAGCAATATGTTGACGAAGTCCCGTCAACGACTTATGGCGGCACGATTACTTTGTAGAGAAGGGCTTTATGAAGATGCTGTGAATCGAGCATATTATGCAATGCATTTATCAGCGTCAGCCTTACTTGCACGCAAAGGAATACTGGTTAAAACTCATGCAGGACTGATATCTGCAATTGGATTATACTATATCCGGTCTGGTGAGCTTGCAGTTGAACATGGCCGTGCACTCAACCGCATTGAGATTCTAAGAGAAGAAGTCGATTATACTATCTTTAACCGGATATCAATGGAAGATGTATCAATCGTTATCTCACAGGCTGACGCTTTTATTCAGCAGGTAGAACGAATCATTGCTACAGAGAAAACATAAACACATCTTATATATTTAAAAGAATATATTTATTGACAGTCATATCTAATGAAAAATTTTATTCAAATCCAGATCCACACTCCTTATATTCTCAGCCTTCCATCAACTCATCTGGTGGATAGGAATGCGAATACTGATACCAACCGACTTTTCAGAGTATGCAGATGCAGCTCTTGGGATGGCCTCTGAGATCCCGGATGTCACAGAGGCGGTCATCCTCCATGTGACTGAAGGGAAAGCGAACGGGAAGATTAAAGGGAAGCTGGAAGAGGATCGCCTGCTTCTCTCATCCCATGGGATGAATACCCGTATCAGGATCGTGGAGCAGATCAAAGAACCAATAAATGCAGCGATCAGATCGGTTGCCGAAGAGGAGCGGATCGATTGCATCATCATCGGCGCACGGGGCAGGGGCACAGTCGAAAAACTCCTCCTTGGATCGGTATCAGAGAACCTCCTCCTCAATGTGAGCCGGGATCTCCTGATCATGCAGTATCCACGTTATATCAAAAACAGCCGACATCCGGATATTTTTGATAATCTCCTCATCCCAATTGAGCTCTCCAGCATCTCATATGAGATCCTGGCGTTTGTGAAGAGTCTGAATATTCGTGGCCAGATCACGCTTCTGCATGTGACTGACTCCACCGATCATGCTGCTATCCGAAAATTGCGGGAAGAGCTCAAGGACGCTGCCGATCGCATGAACTCCGGAAGTGATAGGTATTCCATCTCTCTTCTTGTCCTGCATGGAGAGCGTGTCAACACGATCCTCTCTGTGGCAGAGACAATTCAGGCAACCATGATACTCATCTCACGATTTGGGCATCTTGATTACCTGAAGCAGGCGAAGATTGGATCCACCGTTTCCGGTATCGCCGCACAAGCCAATATTCCCGTGTATATCCGCTACCCTGAGTTTACCCTCAGGATGGAGGGGCGTGAGCTGATGGCTTCTGAATTCCCTCTTGCTGAAAAATTGTGGGAGAAATATCATCAACAAAAGGCCGACCCGGAGACAGACCGGGTATTTGGCGCCTTTGCCGAGGGGGTGCTCGTCTCTGTTGCGAGATGCCGCCGCCATCCGGATGGCTATGAAGTCGACTCCGTCTTCACCCCCGAGGCATACCGGGGGCATGGGTTTGCAAAATATGCGATAGATGCCCTGATCGATTCATGCAGTGAAGAATGGTTATACATGCACTCGACACAGGTGCTTGTCGGCTGGTATGGCAGATATGGGTTTGAGGAGATCCCCGAGGCTGATCTCCCACAGACGATCCGGGAGCGGTACGCCTTTGCCCTCGGCAATCTCGAAGGATCAGGCGTTGTCCCGATGGTGCGGAAGCCGGGGACGTTATAATCCCCGGATCAACTGCCCAAATTCCGGTAGATAATCTTTCTTCCTGGACATAACACCCTCAAGCCGGACCGGCTGATTCAGGTAACCCAGACGCTGGAGTGTAGTGTCATCTGCTGCCGCATAGAGATCTGACCCATTCTCAAAGACGCTCGTAATAAGCACCACAAAGATATCAACCTCCATCAGCCTCCTGAGGTTCTCGATGGTGGATCGGATCTCTTCTTCATGTTGTCTGGCAAACTCGGAGGAGGGGGCCATCACCTGCGAGATTGCAACATCCATCGAATACAGGCTATAGCGTTTCAGATCCTTCTTCATAAGCTCTTCAATGGAGAAGCTTGAGAGCTCCATCCCCTCCCTGAAGAGTGAGATCGCAAACTCCACCGGATCAATGCCGGTCTTCTCTGCAAGCCAGGTGGCCATCTCTTCGTCCTTCTTTGTGGTCGTTGACATCTTCAGGCCAAGGGTGTCGGAGAGGATGCCTGCAAGGAGCAGTCCGCTGATCGGATCGGGGAGGTTTCGTCCACTCTCCTGATAGATTGAGGCAATGATCGTTGATGTTGAGCCGACCGGCTCCATGATGAACCGGATCGGCTTTAATGTCGTCATTGCGCCAAGCCGGTGATGGTCGATGATCTCGAGTATCTCCGCATTCTCAATCCCATCCACTGCCTGACTGTACTCGTTGTGGTCGACAAGGATGACGGATTTCTGAATATCATAGACAAAGGTGTTCCGTGAGATCATGCCGAGGAGCTTTCCTTCCTCGTCAACGATACAGGCGGTCCTGTACCTGGAGTTTGTTACCAGCTGTTTCACATAATCCAGCCCGTCATCCATGTGGATGATCGGAACATCGGTTGCCATCACCTCGCTTGCAGGCAATGAGAGGTTGATCATCTTGGCAACCCCGAATGCATCAAGTTTTGTTGATAAGACAGATACTCCATGTGATCTGGCAGCATTGATCGCCCGCTCCCCGATCGGAGCACCATCTGCAATGATCAAAAGGGCAATTCCTGCCTGGATGAGGGCAAGCTGTGAAGGCTCGTTATCTCCTACAATGGCAATATCGTTCTTTGTCAGCCGGGAGAGGGTGACATGCAGCGCATCTATTGAAATATAGACGTTTCCCTCAAGGAGATCACGGTTCCGTACAACCACATCAGCCTCAAGGATCCGTGCCAGTGTCCCGATCTGTATCGGGAGTACAGAGAGGGGCTCGATCCGGGTACGGCGGACATATGCCCGTGCCAGTCCGTGTTCGGAGACAAGACCGACAAATGTTCCTTCTGTATCGGTAATGGGTATATTCCTGACATCCTGTTCCTCCATCATATCGACAACATCAATCGTGGGGAGATCCTTCTGTGCGCTATGAGTATAGGTGAATGGGATGTCGGCAACGGTGGGTTCCACAGACTCGACAAGAACCGGAGCATCGACTCCGAAATGTGAGAGGACATAGGCTGTCTCTGCAGTGATCTCACCACATCGTGCAGGTATGTACCTGCCAGCATCCTGCTGGTTCAAGTACGCGGCATATCCAATAGCACTGCATATACTATCGGTATCCGGGTTTTTATGCCCGATCACATAGATACTGTTTGTCATTTTCTCCGAATCCCTCCTTCCTGAAACCGGTGCCCTGCTGTATAGGAAATCTCTAGATCCTTTCTCATTCAGGATGATATGTCTTGCCCTGATGGCAGATCCGGAGCCAAAGAGGAAGCTTTATCTTGATATCCTCTGATATTCTGCCGTGTGGTCTGATGACAGGTGATTCGGCTGATTCTTCAGAATCAATGAACGGTGCACCATGTACGGTGTTTCAGAATCAGTTTGAAGAGATACAGGACGTGATCAATCTTTATCACTCACATAAAAGGGAGAATGTTGCTGTCATCGGCCTTCCCTATTCTGGTAAAAGCACCCTGATATCCGCAGTTCATGAAACGTATAAGGACAATACCTATCTTGTAGAATATGAATCGCAGATAACGAGTAAACGCAAACTTCTGGATTACCGTTCATCAAAGCCGATCTTCCTTATGGATGGCTGCCAGTACCTCTTCTCCCGGCATATCGGGGGGTTTTCTGTACTGGATGATTTCCTTAACGATGTTGTCACCTCCTCCTCCCTCTTCATCACGACCTGGAACCTCTATGCCTGGAACTACATCCGGAGGATACGGGAGGTGGAGCGGATCTTTCCCCGGACAATCTTCATCCCTCCCCTCTCGGATACCGGGATGCGCCAGTGCATTCTGAAAGACTATACTGATGCAGAGTTGCAGTTCATCGGCGGAGTGGAGGTCGAACTCCCGTCATTTATCCAGATCAAACAACATGAAGTTACCCTTCCTTTCAAAAAAGAGCCCCTTATGGTGCCATTTCCAAGATTCAATTTTGACAGGCTGACATTTCGGAGGCAGAAATCTGAAGAGACACTCTCTGATGAAGAGATGGTATTTCGAAAGATCACAAGGCTGGCTGCGGGAAATCCCGGGATTGGAAAGGCGATCTGGAAGAAGAGCTTCGATTATCCAACCGTCAACCTGAAAGATTATGAGCCGATCAGAATCACCGATCCTCTCATACGAAAGGACGCCTTCATCCTCGGGGTGATTGCCATGAGCGGGATCACTTCAAAGGAGTATCTGGAGGAGGTGTCGGCTCTCGAATATGATATCAATCCGATACTCTACCGGCTTCAGACACTCGGCATCATCATGGAAAGAAATGGCGGATACCAGATCTGCCCCGAGGCGATCCTCGGGGTGCATGATCTCCTCAGAAGACTGAGGATCATCTGGGAGTGAGTAGTATGGTTGATCTTACATCCACAGAGTTTTATGATGAGATTCTCTCTCTCGCACTTGATGCAGTTATTATATTCATTGGGGCCTATGTTCTCGCCAAGATCCTCAGTTTTGTCTTAATACGCTTCTCAAATCAGTTTGGCCATGCCCGGATCGCCGTCCGGATGATAGTGCCGATCATAAATATCATCATCTATTCAACTGCCATCCTTCTCATGGTGCGCCAGATTGTTTCCCTCGGAACGATCGAGCTTGTCGCGTTCTCGGGGTTGTTTGGTGCGGCAATCGGTTTTGGGCTGAAAGATGTCTTTGCAAACATCATCGGTGGCGTTATCATCGCATTTGAAAAACCATTCCGGATTGGGGATCGGATCACAATGGGTGAGCATTATGGTGAGGTTGCAGAAATCGGGATGCTCGATACCCGCATCGTCACCCCGGATGACAATTATATCACCATCCCCAATTATAAGATTATCACGCAGAGCGTTGCCAGCGCGAATGCAGGCTTCACAGAGATGATGGTTGTCATTGATATCTACATCGATCATTCAGCAGATCTCGATCGTGCCATAACGATTTTCAAGGAGGCCGTTGTCACATCCCGGCATGTGTACATCTCTGATAGATGCTTTTATACCATCCTTACTGAAAACCAGCTTCATTCTGTCCGGCTCAGGGCACGTGCCTATGTCTGGGATCTCCGCGATGAATTTGAATGTATGGCGGAGATCTCACGGAGAACAAAAAGGGCATTCCAGCAGGAAGGCATCCTACCGCCGAGATACTATGTGCCGGGAGAGATGCCGGAGGCCTCCTGATTACACCACAGCGCTCTCCTGTAAAAGAAAGAGATAATATGAAATGATGGGAAGAAGCGACTTTCTTATTCACCATCAAACATCTTTTTTACCGACTCTGCCGCTATCTTCGCCGCACCCATCGCCAGGATCACCGTCGCCGCACCGGTTGCGACATCGCCTGCTGCGAAGATCTCTGGAACGGTTGTTCTGCCGTCTTCGTCCACCTTCAGGTTTCCTTTCTTCTCACGGACAAGCCCTTCGATCATCCGGATCAGGAGTGGGTTCGGACTCTGGCCGATCGCCTCGATTACAACCTCCGCCGGGATGATCTGCTCGCTGCCCGGAATCGGCTTTGCACGTGGGCGACCGGAGTCGTCGGGCTCGCACATATCCATCGAGACGACCTCGACCCCGCTGACGGTTCCCTCACCAAGGATCCTGGTCGGGTTTGTGCAGGTGAGGAAGCGGATCCCCTCCTCTTCGGCATGGTGCACCTCAACGAGCCGGGCAGGCATATCCTCCTGCCTCCGCCTGTAGACGAGCCTCACCTCCGCACCCATCCGGCGGGCGACACGGGCCGCATCCATCGCGACATTCCCGCCGCCGATGACAACGACGTCTCCTCCCCGTTTCACAGGGGTATCGTACTGCGGAAAGGCATTTGCATGCATCAGGTTGACACGGGTTAAAAATTCGTTTGCAGAATAAACACCGATCTGGTTCTCTCCGGGAATGCCCATGAATGCCGGAAGACCGGCACCGGTTGCGAGGATGATTGCATCATAGG
>DUKV01000018.1:42114-43932 GCA_013329165.1 Methanocalculus sp.
AGGAACCGCTCAAGTGCGCCGATCGCAATCGGCTTATCCTTTACCCCGAGGATACACCCGCCCTCGCACTGCACCTCCTGTGGACAGACCCGGCCACAGATTGCAGGGAGCATATTGCTCTCCTTGATGATCCCGATTGCAGACCCAAAATCCTCCTCTTCAATATACTGGAGGAATTTTGGAATGTTGATTCCGACAGGGCAGCCATCGACACATGCAGGCTTCTTGCATCGGAGGCATCGTGTTGCTTCGATAACCGCCTCTTCTGCGGAGATACCGCAGTCAACCTCGGAGAAGTCGCTGACCCGTGTTTCAGCAGAACGGTCAGCCATCAGTGATTCCCCCCGCATCCACATCCGCCTGAATGATAGTGTTCACGCGACTCCTTCTCTTCAGGATGGTAGAACCGCTGGCGGCTCATCAGGAGATCAAAGTCCACCTGGTGGGCATCAAACTCCGGCCCATCCACACAGGCGAACTTCGTCTCACCATTCACAACAACCCGGCATGATCCGCACATCCCGGTTCCATCCACCATGATCGGGTTCAGTGAGACGAAAGTCCTGATGCCAAACGGCTGTGTCACGCCTGAGGTCACCTTCATCATGATGGCAGGCCCGATCACCCAGACCGCGTCAGGGGGACGGGTCTCGCAGATCTCCTTCAGGGGTCCTGCGGCAAAGCCTTTGATCCCGTATGACCCGTCATCAGTGGTGATGATCAGTTCATCACATACTTCCTTCATCTCATTCTCAAGGATCAGGAGATCCTTATTCCGTGCACCGATGATCCCGATCACTCTGTTGCCTGCTCTCTTCAGCGCCGTTGCAATAATCGGGAGGCATGCAATCCCGACACCGCCACCGACGAGGACACAGCTTCCAACGTGGTGCACCTCACTCGGCTGCCCGAGAGGTCCGACAACATCAAGGACGGCATCCCCCGCTTTCAGGGCAGCGAGCTTTTCGGTGGTTGTCCCAACAGTCATAAAGATGATGCGGACAGAATCCCCATCTAATCCTGATATGGTGAGGGGGATCCGCTCTCCTTCCTCATCGATCCGGAGCACAAGGAATTGACCCGCCTCGGCATTCCTGCTGATATGGGGCACTTCAATCCATGTTTCATATACATTTTCTGCCAATAATCGTGCAGATCTTACCTGATACACTTTTTCACCACTCCGGATAGCACTCAATAATCTCGTATGCGTTTATCGTTACGATCTCTTTACTTTGCGCACCTTCACAGCAACACCGCGTGACGATCGCCTCATCTCGTCTGCGGACATCATCGCTCTTCCGGTTGCACGCACACCTTCGCCGGTGACAAGCACCTCATCGCCCTCGCGGATCGCCGGATCCACTTCTGCAACACCCGGTGCCAGGATATCGCCCTGTGGTACAAACCCTTCTATCCCGACGCGGTAGCAGTCCGGGAGGAGATCCCAGCCTTCAAAGGTCGGCCTCAGGAGTCCTGTTCCCGAATCAAAGGAGAAGAGCTGCTGTCGCCCCCGGAACACCTTCTTCTCAGGCCCTTTCCCTTTGATGATCATCCCTTTCGTATCGATCGTCTGACCAAACTGCCACTGGATCATCCCGCCGACGATATCGGGAGACTGCTTCCGTTCGCCTGCCAGTGCATCATAGAGCTGGTTCAATGATTCCCGTGATGTCGGCCGATCATCAATGCAGCTCTCTTCAAGCTGAATGCCCGCCCCGGCAGCTGCAGCACGCGCCACGTTGCTGGCACCGCCTTCGAGATGCGAGATGACACGCCGGTATGGGTGGCAGCGGAGATACTCTGTCAGATATCCGG
>DUKV01000055.1 GCA_013329165.1 Methanocalculus sp.
ATATGCGGGCAGACGAGCCCGACGAACCCGATCACGCCGAGGAACGAGACGAGGACGGCTGTGACCAGTGCGGCAACGATCATGCCGATATTTCTGAGCTGCTCGACATTTACCCCAAGTCCCTTTGCCGTCTCGTCACCGGCATCCATCGCATTGTAGTTCCAGCGGTTTGCGATGAAGTAGATACAGGCAACGATCACAATCCCCCCCATCAGGGTGACTTCTGACCATCCGGCACGCCCGACATCGCCGAATGTCCAGTGGACAACCGCAGCAAGCTGTGCGTCATCTGAGAAATACTGGAGGAACATCACCCCTGCGGTAAAGAGAGACGAAAGGGCGACACCGGCCAGGATCACGACTTCCGGCGCTGAAGCCTTGATCTTTGCGATCGCGATGATCGCAACGGTTGCGAGCATACAGAAGACGAAGGCGCATATCGTCGTGATGTAGGGGTTATTGATGATCACCGCACCCGCAGTCGTTGAGGTCATCCTACCGGTGCCAAGGAAGATGATCGCAACCGCCGCACCAAACGCACCCGCATTTGAGATACCAAGCGTAAAAGGGGAGGCAAGCGGGTTTCTCAGGATCGACTGCATTGCAACCCCGGCAACCGCAAGCCCTGCTCCGCAGATGATCGCCGCAAGGGCCTGGGGGAGCCGGATATTCCAGATGATCCGATCCCACTTGTCGGTGAGGTTCTGGCCAATCAGGGTCATGAAGACCTCATACGGCGGAATCGAAACAGCACCAACCGAGATCGAGAGGATAAGCATGAAGAAGAGAACGCCAATCCCCCCGAGTATCCAGAGAAACTTCCGGCGGGTATATTTCAGGTAATCTTCGGGGAGCTCGCCATCTGCGAAATGCAACGGATTATCCACCCCTGATCTCTGCCTGTAGTGTGCCGGAGACACCCCGGAATCCGGAAGATTTGATATGGCGTTCTTTAATACGAATTTTGATATTCATTATACTCCCTCAGATCAATGTAGGATAAAGGACTAAATAAGAATATCTTTTTAGAATTTGTTATGAATCGAATATATCACTGCAACCAACATGCAGCAGGTACTGGAAAAAGGCCATAATAAGCTGACTTTGATGAAAAATGGTTGAATAGCATGCAGCAAAAGAAGCAGTTATCTCCGGATAACCCGAATCACCAGAAGCAGGAGGAGCAGATGAAATACAGACATATCTTTGGCCCGGTAGCATCGCACCGGCTCGGCAGATCGCTTGGCATCGATCTCATCCCGTACAAGACCTGTTCATATAACTGCATCTACTGCGAATGCGGTGAGACCACCATGCAGACGGTTCAGCGGGCCGCATTTATACCTGAAGATGAAGTGATGGAAGAGCTCAAAAACTTCCTCTCCACCAGCCCGGATCTCGACTCGGTCACCTTCGCAGGATCGGGGGAGCCGACCCTCTCGCTCTCGCTTGGAAACGTGATTGCGATGGTAAAAGAGGAGTTTCCTGCATACACCAGCAGTGTCCTCACAAACGGGAGCCTCCTCACCCGGGCGGATGTGAGGGCGGAGCTGCTGGCAGCAGACCGGGTGATACCCACACTCACCTCGGCAAAAGAGGAGACATTTGAAGCGATCCACCGCCCCCACCCATCCCTCTCGATCGATGCAATTATCAGGGGGATGGAAGAGTTCAGGCAAGCGTACCGGGGTGAGATCTGGCTTGAGGTCTTCATCATTCCGGGGATCAATACGACAGATGAAGAACTCACCCTGCTCCGTGACGCAATCGGAACGATCAATCCCGATCGTGTGCAGCTGAATACGCTCGATCGCCCCGCCCCGGAGCGCCGGGTACAGGCTGCATCTGAAACCGACCTCAACAGGATACGGGATCATCTCGGGAGAGAGATCGCTGAGATAATCAACCTCTCGCCGCCTGTTTCGGGATCAGCGGGCGTACTGGGGGAAGAGAAAGAGATGATCTGCGCCATGCTCTCCCGCCGACCCTCGACCATCGAGGATATTATTACACTCACCGGCATGTCCGGCGGCGAGGTGGCAAAGATCCTGCGGGATCTTGAGAAGGCAGAAGAGATCAGATCATACCGGGGCGCCCGTGGCACCTTTTACAGTAGCACCCTGCCGGATGAAGCCGAACCGAAGAGAGAAGAGAACCACTGAAGACACCCCTGCACGAAAAGAGGGGAGAAAGGGAGATCTTTTCTCAGAGCGATACAGGCCGGAATCCAAAGTCGTTAAACTGGCTGTTCAGTTCAGAAAAGACCGGTTCTCCGATGAAGAAGGTCATGATCTCTTCTGCCTTTTCAGCGGGATCGATGTCAGCAAACCGGTCCGGATAGAGCACTTTACCAATAGAGTAGGCATTCGCAAGGACGGTTTCATAGTTGGTGTTATAGAAGTTGTACGGAAGCACTCCATAGACCCGCCCCTCTTTCACGGCGCTGAGACCCTGAAGAGCCGGATCGTTCCTCAGCTGGCCGACTGCTCCTTCATTATCCATCCGGGTTGTACCTGCATCAATGAAGATATAGTCGGGATCCCAGTCCACGATCGCCTCTTTTGCAACATCGGCATGTGCTGTCCCGAGGCCGGACGCGACATTATCTGCATGCACCCAGAGGAATGGGGAATATGCCGGTTCTGTCGAGATAATACCCTGAGCCCCTGCATAGCTTACTCCCCCGACATAGACCCGCTTCCGTTCTTCAGGAGAGATATCACCGGTACGCGCCTCAAGATCAGCTATCGTCGCCTCAATGTATGCGATCACCTCTTCGGCACGGGCATCGTGTCCGATCGTTTTGCCCATCACCCGGAGGGCGGTGTACATCTCGGTTTTTTCGGCTTCGTTTCTCAGCGAACCATAGGCAAACCCGACCACCGGAACACCGGTTTTACTCTCGAGATCATCTATTTCAGCAATACTTGTGCCATATGCAGTCCCGCTTGATCCTCCTTTGAAGACGAGATCAGGGCCGATGGCGATGATCTTCTCGGGATCGTCCTTACCCCGGAACTCACCAAAGAGCGGGAGATCCTTCAGCCAGCTACGGTGCACCAGTGCATAGGGGCGGCCTTCCTCATCACGGTGCTGCTTCTCAATGCTGTCGACACCGGCAACCAGATTCTCACCCTGGAGGTACACAAGATACCGGAGTGTGCCGGAGCCGGAACAGAGGACGCTCTCTACAGATTGCGGGATTGTCACTGTGCGGCCATAGCCATCGGTCAGGGTCATCTCTTTTTGCTCAGCCGTTTGAGCAGCGGTGGGGCCGGCTTCACCGACGCACCCCGCAACTGCGAGGAGTGCAATAAGAAGCACTCCGGATATAATACTAAAAGCGTGATTTTTCATAACATCACATCATATGAAAGTTATAATAAGGATTATTTTAACATACCTATTTGTAATTTCATAGTTTTTTGTGTTACATTAATAGATTATTGTAAAACTATTCTGAAAAGAACTATAATCAACAAGCACCGTCTAAAAGAGATACAGTAAGGGCAGATACGGTGGAGAGACGAATGCCAGATACAGATCATCAGGAAGACGCAATCACCGCAACCGA
>DUKV01000065.1 GCA_013329165.1 Methanocalculus sp.
GGAATCAAAGTTTCTGATGATGAAATCTCGAATATCAATCTGGCACGGGATGAGTTTCATGGGGATTGGAACTACTCCATTTCACCCAATTTGTGATTAAGTTAATTCTTCACAGATCCTAAACCACTATTCGGTACGAATACCCTGATGATATTCTCAGGAGCTACATTATGTGGTACTAATACTTCTGCACACATAAGACTCTTATGTTCCCACTCTTCAAATTGGTTGTCCAGATGAGTCCAATATCTTGCACATATTTTGTCAATATCAAGTTTGTGCTCAGCTTCAGTTGGAGATAAGAAAGTAACGTAATCACTCGCCGCATTTCGATCAGCGATGACAACACCAGGAGATGTGAGCACAGTACCATCAATGAGTAGAATGCACAGCTTCTCAGAGCTATTTCTCATGCGCTCATAGAGCATCGGGTTGCGTGCATTTATATATAAATTAACATATTCGTGCAGCAACAAGCCACCTGGAACTTTTTTATTTTCCCTTCGGTTTTGAACTTGATCATTCGCTATTGAAGTATGGTTAATCCGCGATGCCTTTCGGTGTGAAAGAATTCCATGTTTGAAAATTGAAGAGAGGTTTTCTATTGGAGTAGTATAGTATAAATAAGATATATAGATAGACATAAATTAACTCCTATGATACATTATAATCAATATTCACTACTCATTCTCTGAGGCTAACAATGTTTTCGTTGATAGCTAATTATTGCTGCCCTACTCACATTATCATTCAAAATCAGGGATCGACGGAGTTTCACTCGGAGTCCTGCCTCTTTGATCTGCGCAGTAAACCCGTTCTGAGGCCACAAGCTCCTGCGCATACCTGAGGCATGAGAGGATATCCTCACGGGATATTCCGGGATATTCCTGAATAATCTGAGACGCATCCCAACCCGAAGCAAGAAGGTCAAGAACCAGCTCCACCGGGATCCGTGTTCCCCGGATAACTGGTTTGCCTGCAAGAACCGAAGCATCAAGGATGATCCTTGAATCCTTTTCCATAGTGTATCATAGGTATCATCGAGAGTATATGTCTATGCTATCCATTGGATCGGGGAGTATGAAGTCGACATATGTCGTTACTTACTCATCACCCGAACCATAGGCGATATCTATCTGGAGATCTTCATCTGTATAATGACGCAGAACCTTCCGTACTCCGAGAAGCTCCTCCCATTGCCAGCGTTTCAGACCGGCAAGTGTGGCAGCCCATCCTGAAGAGAGTACCCCTCTCATGTAGAGAGCAACAGCAAGTTCCTGATAAAGGGCGGACTCCACACTATCAGGGGGAAGGCGAAGTGCAGATACTATCTCCTTCGGGACGGTGATCGTTATATCAGGCATATCTCTTCCTCGTGGATGGGAATTAGTTGATAAGAATTGTATAGAAGCCGTATATTACTAACGGATGCTATCCGTTCCATTGACGCCAGATCAAGATTGGATCTCCCCTGGCTACATGGCAATATGATTATCATTCCGCCCGACAATATCAGGATCAAGTCGATACAATGAGCTTCTATAATGAAGTGATGAGGCAGAAAGAGAAGATCAGGCAGTTAGCCGCAGCACGTGGAGCGGTTAATATACGACTCTTCGGCTCGGTAATCCGCGGAGAAGAGAACCCGGAAAGTGACCTTGATATCCTCGTCGATTTTAAACCAGGAACAAGCCTCCTCGATCATAGTGCACTCATCCATGATCTTGAAGACCTCCTTGGACGAAAGGTGGATGTCGTAACCGAAAAGGGACTCCACTGGGCTGTCCGTGAACGGATTCTTCAGGAAGCGGTTCCGTTATGAACGATGATCCGGCTATAATGTCAATGGAAGTGAACAGAGAGATGCTGGGAAACCGGCAAAAGAACGATCCCATTATCCATCAGCTTGAAGCAGTTCTTCCCCATCTTAAGAAGCGTTTTGATGTTGCCAGAATCGGATGCTTCGGCTCAGTGATTCGGGGAGAAGATCGCCCGGAGAGTGATATCGATCTGTTGGTTGAATTTGTGCATGGAGAGGCAACCTTTCGAAACTTCATGGAGTTGGTCTATTATCTTCAAGATCTCCTTGGCCGCAATGTGGACCTTGTCACCGATCAGGGATTTAGCAAATATATCCGGCATACTGTCGAAAAGGAGGTTGTCTGGTGTGGAGAGGGAGATTAAGGAGAAGAGAAAGCAGGATCAATTGTGTATTAGGTGATCAAACAGGCTGGAAAAAAAAATCGTCGGCAATCTCATCGATTATTCCCATGATTCGCGCTCTTTTCGGATAAAGGCGTCAGCCTCCTCTGCACGTGCAAAACAACCCTGCCCTTTGCCAATAATGCTTGTGAAGGAACGTTTCTTTCTCGTATCTGATTGCGCAAGCACTATCACATCTGCTATAGTTCCGGGTTTAAATTCAGGAACATAAATCTGAATGAGCCCATCAGAATCGATTTTCACCTTTTTCCGTATGGCATGTATCATGAGCACATCCCCGTTGTGAATATCTCTCCTGGCAGAATATAAGATGCCTCCCTGCTATTGCTTTCGCTAAACTGTTTTATGCCAACTGCCTCATCAAAAAGTGATGCACCTTCACCAATACGTGATCTGACGGTTTTTTGGCGATATAAACAAGAGATCTCAGATCCAGCCGACATATGTCGTCACCCACATTCAATAACTCACTCATCACCGGGCTGAAGAACCTGATGGAGCCTGATAATGCCGGGCCGTTCATCCTCCTCAAAATGGCAGGATACGGCATCATGCACCATGGCCTTCAGTTCCTCGTAATTGTCGGCCTGGGTAAAGATAGAGTGGCCGGGTGAGTGAGCCTCATACCCTCCCTCCGGGGATTCCCAGGCAATGAATATGATTTCCTTTTCCCTGTACATTGCCTTCAACAGAGTTAGATTGTGTAATTCATCATAAAGAAAGTATCATCTCTCCATTTCAATGTGTACCCATTTGTTCCCGAAGCGGAAACGATCTGTTTCTGAAGTGGAAACATTTTTTTCGAAGAGCGAATACAATCGTGATCTCTATCTTCTCGTACCCGAATATGCACCGGATCTCGAGATGATGGCGGCAAGGATGGAGAGGGCAATCTCTGAGGAAGTGGGAGTTGAGACCCATATCCTCATCCTGACATCCAACCGATTATCAGACCTCAGGGAGACAGACACCCCATTCTATCTTAACCTGTTAAGGACAGGGTATACACTCAAAGGGAGTCAATCGAAGAGTATTGAATATCGAACCGAAAAAGTAACCGAACAAGTAACCGAACAAGTAGCCGAACAAGTAAAGAAGCACGGCCCGAGTTGCGGTCCGAGTTACAGCCCGAGTTGAGACAAGAGAGACAATCCAATCTCCACGTGCCATCATGGGCATCTTTCGAAGAGCGTTAGGGGATCAATTTGAATCGGCGAATACAGACCGCCACTTTTGTGCATTTTTACGCCGCCATGTACAACAACCAATACGACCGTTCCTGTAGTGCAACATGTTATGGAAAGCGAGGATTATTTATATAATATATGAATATTTTACATAATACGATGGCAGCATGAGCGACCTATGGTCACCATCCAGAGCATGAGATGAACGATGTTTACACTAGAAACAGATTCAGAAAGTCTATCCAGGATAGATAATGAGATATCCGATATAGCTGAGAGAATTATGGAGGAGCTTGAAACAGCAAGCTCAAAAGATCTCTCTGAGGCTAGCTATGCAAGAAAGATATTGCAGTTATCTGATCTGAATTACACTCAGACTATTTTCAATGAGATAGAGAGTGTCCCATCCGGAGCAGATCGAATCATCGAAAAACGAGCGGTTATTAAAGCATTATTGCTTTCAATATGGTTGCAGAGGCTATATTTTATCATACGATCGGCACTCATGTCCATCCTTGCAGTCGTTGTCACCTTCTTCTATGTCTCATTCTTTGGAGAGATAGGTGTTATTTTAGCTGTTTTTATGGGAGTACTCATCTTTATTATCGGGCTTATCGTGACACGATTATTTGATACGCAAACGGTACAAATAACAAACTATATCGTCAGAAGACTGGCATCTCATAAAGTACTACGGGATTTTATTATGCATCATCTCTAGAGAGACGGTGTGAGGAATCTCCCGGCAGATCAGCTCAGATCTGTTGCTGTATACGCTCACTTAAATTTGATAACACCCATCAGAACCATCACAATAATTGCTAAAATGACCGCCCCAAGCAGACCAAAGATATACCATCCGATCAAAAATGCTATCACCGCTCCAATCCCCATTGAACTCCAGTTCACTGATATTGCCATTTTCCCTCAACCTCTCTTCTTGTTTCATTCTTCTGTTCTGCTCATCCCGAGTTGCTACCCTCCTCATCATGGGAGAGCAACCTCCTGAGTATGCTAGTATTCTATGAGGATCTATTAATAATCAACTGAGAATATTCGAGATCTTCAAATAGACTCCATTGTAAACACCCTTTAGAATACTTCCTTAACCTCTTCCTCAGCGAGACCCGCTTTCCTGAAGATGCTTTCAACAGCCAGATTGTGCTCTCTTCTGACCAGTATCCATCCCTCAATTACATGCTTCAGGTTTTCCCGGCACTCTTCAAGGCTCCTGCCGGTTGCATACACCCCTGCCAGTCCCGGAACCTCCCCGTAATATGGCTCCTCATCCTCGATTACTTCATATTGTGCGTGTGACAGGACTTTTTCACGATATTCCTGGATTATGGCACAGTTCATGGCACTTTTCATGGATCTGTCATCCCCCAATTGACATAATAATTGATATCCTCCAGATCGAACTCTTCACGCTTGTACACACTCACCTATACCGGAAATACCGCTTATGTGCGAGATCTATAGGGAGAATCTCAACCACCCGGATGCGGCTCTGATCCGGGCAGATGCGAAAGATGAGAGTGTAGGTGCGGCTGACATGCATTCTATAGATGTCACCACCCAGCCGCTCGATGCCGGAGGCACCAGTGAGAGTATCCAGGGCTTCAAGTCTGCGAAGATGGCGGAGGATGATACGCCTGCTTTTCAGAGGGAGCCCGAGAACAAACTCACAGGCAGCCCTTTCGATCTCAATTCTCATTCAATCCTCATCCAGGCCCCAGGCATCCCGGGCTTCATCCAGAGAGAGGTACTCCCCTTCCTCGCTGACATGCATTGCATGCCTGATAATATCCCGCTTCTCCCGTTCTGCAACCAGATCTGAGATGAGCTGGTCGAATGTTTCGCCCGGCTTCTTGATGAGCGAGAGCTTCTCCCATGTCGTTGGGGAGACGGGGATCCGCTTATAGGTACTCTGGCTAACCATCTGAATCACTCCTTGAAATGTGTATCATATGATACATATGAACATTATGTATCATATAAACCAGACACTATAAGAATACTGTCACCCCCTCCCACCCCCTTCCCGCCACCTTTTTCCTGCCAGACACCAATCATACGATCCAGTATGCCTCTCAATCCCTCACAGGAGAAAGCCGTCACCGGCAGCGGCTTCCAGCTCGTACTCGCCGGCCCCGGATCAGGCAAGACGAAGGTGATCATTGAGAAGATCCTTCACCTGCTTGACCGGGGGATCTCCCCCACAAATATCCTCGCCCTCACCTTCTCAGAAAAAGCAGCAGCCGAGATGAGCGAGCGGATCGAAGCACTGCGGCCGCATCAGGATATCGGGATCCATACCTTCCACTCCTTCTGCCTGGATATGCTCCGGGAGAATATGCTCACAAGCGGGATCTCGATCGCAAACGGGATCATCAGCCGGACCAATGTGCTCGTCTGGGGGCTGCGGAATATCGATTCATTTGGTTTTGAGTATATCCGGATCGGGAACAACTCATCAGAGATCATCACGGCGATCATCGATGGTATCAGCGCATTCCGTGACGAGCTGATCACGCCTGCGATGCTTGATGAGTACCTGAAGAGAAAACAACAGACAGACGTCACGGATGAGGAGCGGGATTATCAGAACAAGCTCGCCGATCTCCTGAAGGTGTACAAGGCTTATGAGCAGTACAAGCAGGACGAGCACCTCATCGACTTCGATGACATGATCTTTCTGGCAGTCAGCCTGCTGCAGACAAATCCGGGCATACGAAGCCTCTACCAGAACCGCTTCCCCTACATCCTCGTCGACGAGTTCCAGGATACGAACTTCGCCCAGCTCGAGCTTGTCAAGCTCCTTGCAGGCGATCACCTCTGCGTGGTCGGAGACGACGACCAGACCATCTACCGGTTCAGGGGAGCATACCTGACCAATATCCGGGACTTCCGGGAGTGGGCGAAGGAGCATGCGGAGGTCCTGCTGGATGAGAACTACAGAAACCCCCCGGCAGTTCTTCAGCTTGCCTTCCAGCTGATGCAGAGGGCACCGAACCGGCAGCAGAAGGAGCTCATATCAAAGAAACAGGCAGGAGAGAGAGTCGTGGTTGCAGCCTGCGGAAACGAGGAGGGGGAAGGAGAGTTCGTTGCAACCGAGATCGAGCGGCTCGTGGGAACCCTGCTCCCGGCACGGGGCGGCGAGCCGTCCCGGCCGCTCCGGTACCGGGACTGTGCCATCCTCTCCCGGAGCAGGAAAGATGGCGCAAAGTTCCAGGCAGCCCTGAAACGGCACAATATCCCCTGCATCTACCAGGCCGATGTTGATTTCCTGCGGCTGCCGGTCATCCGCGACATGATCGCATACCTGCAGATCATCAACAACCCCCTTATAGCGGGCATTGCACTCAACCGGATCATGAAACTCTGCTCCATCCCCGAGACCGTGGTGCAGGCGATCAATACCGGGGCACGGAGGCGTGCCGGAGACGGGAGATCTGATCCGGATCCCGGAAACGACTGTGTGTACGAGACGATGCTTGATGCAGAGACTGTTCTCCCCGGGCATGCAACCCGGATCAGTGAGATCATCGGGATGCTCCGGCAGTTCATCGAGGAGAAGGAGAGGCAGACGCTCCCGGCACTCGTCCATACGGTGATGATGCAGGCATCAGGGCTCTACCGATCAGCCCTCAGAGATGAGGTTGCCATGACCCGGCAGTACCTTGCCAGGTTCCTTGAGATCACACAGGAGTACGACCAGATCACCCGAGATGCCACAATCGGCGGGTTCATCGAGTACCTCCAGTACTTCTCAGGCTTCTCCGTGGAGATCGAGGAGCAGGAGGAGACCGATTGCGTCAGGATCCTCACCATCCATAAAAGCAAGGGAAAAGAGTTCCCGGTCGTCTTTGTCGCCGATCTCGCCCAGAGGAAGTTCCCGCTCACCTACCGGGAGAAACAGTTTGTGGTTCCACCGGATCTCGCCAAAGGGCTCCGTGCAGGTGAGGAGGAGAAGGCACTCTTCATCCAGGAGGAGCGGCGGCTCCTGTATGTTGCGATGACCAGGGCAGAGGAGCGGCTGTACCTCACCTATGCGAAATGGTATGGGAAGAACAAGCGGGAGACAAAACCCTCCGCTTTCCTTGAAGAGCTTTCCTTCCGAGAGAACCCGCTGATCACGCTGGTCGAGCCGGCGGCATGGAATATGGATCTCCCCTTCCCTGAGGAGACGCCGGCCGGGGAGGCCCGGACCCGGCTCCAGGAGCAGGCGATCAGGGCGATTGCCGAGATGCGGCTTTCAACCGCCCTCCAGGATCTGGTGACGCTCGAGAGGGTTCGGGGATATTCCGAAGAGGGAAGAGAAGAGTTTGATCGGGACGCATTCGTATCAGCCGCCTCGACCGAAACACCGATCACCGAGATCATCGGCAGACCCCCTGAACAGGCAGTGATCCCCGGGACCATGGCGTTCTCGTACTCGAAGCTGCAACAGTACAATGAGTGCCCGCTTCAGTTCAGGTTCAGGCATATCCTGAAGATTGCAGAGCCCCCCGGTCCTGCACCAGCTGCTGCAAAAGGAACCGGCATCCATGCCGTCATCGAGAACCTCGACCCGGATCGTCCGGCAGATGAACAGATCGAGGAGCTGCTTGAGGAGCACTGGACACCGGACCAGTTCGAATCAAAGACGCAGGCAGAGCAGAATAAGGCATCAGCCCGGGACCTGCTCAGAACCTATATAGAGTGGCAGAAGGAAAACGCCAACACGATCATTGCCCCCGAGAAACGGTTTGGTTTCACCTTCGCCGGCCGCGAGATACACGGATTTATCGACCGGATCGAGCAGACCCCGGACGGCGGCTATGTGGTGATCGACTTCAAGTCCGGGAAAACACCTTCAAACATGACAAAGAAGAATATCCCGGAGAATATCCAGCTCAACCTCTACGCAATGGCGATCAGGGAGCTCTATGGAGAACTGCCGGAGCGGGCCTCGCTCTTCTATCTCGCAGACAACCGGATCATCGACTACCTGCCAACCGAAGAGAGCATCAGGGCATTCACAGAGCATCTGGAGGAGATGCTCGATAATATTCAATCAGGCGAGTTCCCCGCCCGGCCGGATTATCAGCGGTGCCAGTGGTGTCCGTATGGGGATCTCTGCGAGAGAGAAGAGGAGAATGAAAGGGGGATGTGAGATCCCAAAAGATTGTTGGGAAGTATACCAGAGAGGTTCCCGCTATGCTACCACTCCGGAGGAGATACCGGCATCTCTCACAACAGCTTTCTCATTTCGTTAAAAGGCATCTCCTTTGAGACCACTACCCGCGTGCCGGTATAGGTGAGATCCGGTGTATCCCTGAGTTCTTTATACTGGTAGATCCTTGGTCCGTACTGATATCCGGTATCATTGTACCACCAGTCCGGGTACCCGGGCTCTTCCACCGCTTCGGTGATCGGATCTGTCAACAGACCATTTGAATATTTCACGATCATGGTTGCAGTCAGGCTCTTCCAGTTCTTGATGATGGCATCACCCCGCTCCACCGTGAAGTTGGTCATGACAGACCTTGCACCGGCAGTATCACCGGCAATGAGACGATCGACTGCTTCCTGATCAGTCTCCATCAGGAGCCGTAATGATTCTGCCTCAAGACTCTGCTGCTCCTCCCGGATATCCACGATCATCATATTATACGCAAGCCCCGCCCAGTTCGTCAGGAAACCAAATGTCCAGTATGCAGTATCCGGATCATATTCAAGACGGGTGCCGGTTGTATACGAGGAAGAGAGATCTTCGGCTCCTTCATAAATTGGGGCATACACCGTCTCATATGGGACTGCCGGTCCAAACCAGAGCACACCGGCCACCTCTTCGGGGAGATCCGGACGGAGCATCGTGATATAACTATAACTACAGAATATCTCAGAGATTGCCCTCGGATAGGCTCCCGCACGAACTTCAAGGGTGGTTTCATTCTGGAAGTTCGTATGGGCATCTTCAGGCCCGAGCACACGGTATGGATTCCCAAACGGCCCTGCCGCCAGTCCTTCTGTCCTGTCAAACTCTGTCCCCTCGTAATGATCCCGGAACAGGTTCAGAGCGGTACTGAAATTCACCTTCTCATCGGGAGCAAATGAGAACGGATAGTCCCTGGTATACGTATCCTCAACATACGGGCTGAGTTTGAGGGATGGAGCGAGGGTGTCCTGGATCCTCCACACCCGCATCAGTGAGTAGTAGGGATGCGAGTATTCGCCATAACTGACCGTTTCAAGCCAGTCAAGCGGACCATCTGATGGCGACCACCAGCCTGCCCGCTCTGCAACAGAGAAGAGATTGGAGGAGTAATGCATGTCAGGCGTCCCCGGAGAGACATCACGGATCCTGAATGTATTTGCAGCAACAAAGATCTCCCCATCCTTTACTTTCTGCGCAACCCAGAGCCCGCCGTCGCCCTCCGGGTTCCCGCACATCTCGATGACCCAGATCTCCTCTGCATCTGCAAAGATGAGGGTCTCGCCGGTGCCGTAGTATCCATACCGATCAATCAGGTCTCCAATAAGGAGGACTGCCTCCTCGGCACCTGTACATCGCTCAAGAGCAACATTTGAGAGTTCTGAAGAGTAGAAGAGTCTCCTGTTCTCCTCGGCCTGGGGTTCGTACTTTGCATAATCTGTGCATTCGGCACTCATCAGGTTCTGATCATTGATCATCCCATATGAGCTGGTGTAATAGCCATAGGTCGAGGGAACCTGATCGATATAGCCGAGAACAGGATTTGATGACGAACCCTGCTTACTTCCCGCAGCATCAGATCCGCTGTTTGGATCAAAGAAGACCGGCCGTGTGTCACCGGGCTGGTGCGTTGCCGGGGGGATGTACGTCACAAAGATGTCATCCATCTCTCTCCAGTCCATCCCGACACCATCATTTGTATGGCCAAGATACACTGTGCCATCTTCAGATGCTCCGGGCGTTATTCCAAAGATTGTACATCCCATAACAGTTGCCGGGATAACAAGAGCGGTAATAAGAAGAAGAGAAAAAAGATGTCGGAAACGAACGCGTGTGATTGTATCCTTCATGGAGAGAGATTTTTTTATCTCTTAAAAGAGTTTCTAAATGATTGATCAGATCTCTTCTTACGGCAGCAATCCTCTCTCTCTTCTCCCGGAGCCACCCCTCCATCAGGTGTGGAACAGGGATCAGCCCTGGAGAGATGCCGGAAGAGATAATTACAGAAAAGATACCGGAACCTGTAGCAGACCGGCCAAGAGATCTGCTTGAAATCCGGAGATCGTGAGAAAAAAAAGGAAAAATAGTCGATTCTTCAGGGTGATATAAGGACTTTCATCGCATGGAAGAACGGACGGCCCTCCTTTGCAAGGGTCTCCAGAATGTAGATCGGCCGCAGGTAGAACTCCCTGTAGGCTTTTTTCTGAATATCCCGTATATCTTCAAGCGTCAGGCTCAATGTCCCGACAACCGGGGAGAAGAGATCAAAGTTTGACCAGTTCTGCGGCAGGTTTCCGTTCTCCCTGACAGTGTTGTAAAACTCTGTTCCCGGATACGGGGTTGCAATAGAGAAGAGGGCATAGCTGGCATGAAGTTTTTTTACGAATGAAATGCTCTTTTTTGCTGTCTCTTTCGTCTCACCGGGCAGTCCGAGTGCGATGGACGCAATGGTTCTCATCCCAAAGTCACGTGCAGTTGAAAATACCGTTTTGATCTGATCGATCTTTGTTCCCTTCTTAATACGGTCCAGGATCTCCTGGTCCCCTGACTCCACCCCGATGAAGAGGGTTTCGCATCCTGCCCGCTTCATCAACCTGATCAGATCAGAATCGATCCTGTCAACACGTGCCGTACAGCCCCACTCGATATGCAGATCCTCTTCAATGAGCAGATTGCAGAATGTCTCCACCCACCCCGGCATCAATGTAAAGGTATCATCCATGAACGCGATCATCGATATGTCCAGGGTATCGCGGATATGCCTGATCTCCTCTATGACATCTTCTGGTGATCGCTTGCGTATTGTTCTTCCATGGATTGCCGAGGATGCACAGAATGAACATCGCATCGGGCATCCCCTGCTGCAGATCACCGTTGCAATCGGCATATTCACATCAAAGATCCGGTAGTTCTCTTTTGGGAGGAGATGCCGCGCAGGATATGGCAGGGTATTGAGATCAACACAAACCTCTCTGTCCGGGTTCTCCTGTATCGCCCCGTTCGATCTGAATACAAGACCTTCAATTGTCCCCGGATCCCCCCCGGAACGGAGTATCTGGTACAGCTCAGCGAAAACATACTCCCCCTCCCCCTTTATGACGAAGTCGATTGCAGTGTTTTCGGTAAGGATTTCATGATGCAGAAATGTGGCATGGGGTCCTCCAAGGACAATATACGGATCTCCCGCCATTTTTACTGCCTCTGCCGACATCACTGCTTCATTGATGAGCGGTGTTGTGGAGGTGATGCCAACCATAAATGGCCGGGTCCGCTCGACCCGTTCCCTGATATCAGCATATGTCGTATCTTCTGCTGCACAATCCATCACCTCGACAGATATGCCGTTCTCTTCGAGGACTGCTGCTATATAGAGGATACCAAGTGGCGGGATCCTGATATTGAGGTACTTCTTGTATTTGGATTTCTGGTCAGGCGGATTGATCAGGAGCACATCGAGAGCCATTAAGGCAACTATTGATCGAATAGTAGTATTTAATCGTTTGTCCCTGTCCTCTCTCCCCTGTTCCCGGGTGTTTTGCGGTATACCATACCCTGGAAGAGTGCAATCCGGGTGTTGTTGTCATCGGTGATGATGACAGTGTATGAAGCGAGCTTTGGATTTTTCGCAAACTCTTCTGCAACCGCTGTAAGGGTGCCTTCCCGTGCGGCAGTGAGGTATGAGATGGACGCATTGATCGCTGCTGCCGGCACGCCATCTGCATTGGATGCAATGGCAAATGCACAATCTGCAAGGGTAAAGAGCGCCCCTCCATGGACTGTGCCATGGCTGTTTCTGTGCCGTTGCCGGATCTGCATGGAGACGACCGCCCGGCCCGCTCTGACCTCTATGAGTTCAAGCCCGTTCTCCCGGGCAAAATGATCTCCCCTGAAGAACTCATATGCATCATCCGGAGCAATCATACGGGGAGATGGTGTCTGCTCAAAGAAATAGGTGGTGGCACCCTGTACGGATCTGTTCCATCTTCACGAGGGGGGCCTTTCCCTTGGGGTCCTGATAGGTATGGCTGCGTCTGGCAGTTGACGGGCACCTGACACCATCAAAACTATTATCCGGTGTTTTACCAATTGAGATAGCAAAGGAGGAATACAGAATGAGCTCATGGAAATGCACAATCTGCGGACATATACACAATGATGAGAAAGAAGAAAAAAAATTCGAAGAACTCCCCGAAGACTGGGTATGCCCGGTCTGTGCAGCTCGCAAAGCCCTCTTTGTGAAGAAGGAGTGAAAGAGACATGGTTGCGCGATCGATTAAAGATGGAATCTCCTGGGTCGGGGCAATCGACTGGGACCGACGGCTCTTCGATGCCCTCGTCCCGACACCAAAAGGGACCACCTATAACAGCTATCTGGTGCAGGGGAGTAACAAAACAGCTCTCATCGATACCGTTGACGAGATGGGCGAGGCCGAGCTCATCACCAACCTGATGACCGAGACGGTCGATACCATCGATTATATCGTCGTCAGCCATGCCGAACAGGATCATTCGGGCTGCCTTCCATTGATGATGGAACTCTATCCCGGCGCAAAGGTCCTGGCAACCCCAAAAGCCAAAGAACTGGTCGTCGAGTTCTTCGGTATCGACGAAGAGCGGGTGCAGGTTGTTGAAGACGGGGAGGAAGTGGATCTTGGTGGAAAAACGCTCCGGTTCATCCACGCCCCCTGGGTGCACTGGCCCGATACCATGTTCACCCATGTACCAGAAGATCGGATCATCTTCACCACCGACTTCCTCGGGTCGCATCTTGCTGCATCAGATCTCTATATCAATGACCCCGAGCGGCTCTATGAATCGGCAAAACGCTACTATGCCGAGATTATGATGCCCTTCGCAGGAAGCATACCGGCATACCTTGACAAAATCGAGAGCCTCGATGTTGAGATCATCGCCCCAAGCCACGGCCCCCTCTATAACAACCCTGATCTGATCGTAGGATACTACCGGCAGTGGGCAACAGGCGAGCCAAAGAATACCGCAGTGATCGCCTATGTCTCGATGCACGGGAGCACAAAGAAGATGGTTGATATCCTCTCAAACGCACTCATGGCCGAGGGAGTGGATATCGAGCGGTTCGATCTCAGCGTAAGCGATACCGGCCTCCTGGCAATGAGCCTTGTTGAAGCCAAAACGATCATCATCGCCACCCCGACCGTCCTCTTCGGCGCCCATCCGCTTGCCGTCTATGGCGCATATCTGGCAGCTGCCATCAAGCCGAAGGCAAAATACGCAACAGTCATCGGATCATTCGGCTGGGGCGGCAAGACCGTGAAGCAGATCAGCGATATGATCGCTCCCCTGAAATGTGAGATCATTGATCCCGTCTATATCAAGGGCCACCCAACTGAGAAGGATTTCACTGCACTGAAACAGCTTGCAAAGACGATTGCAACGAAACATGCGGAATAACCAAATCCCTTCCCCAACCTTTATTATTCTGAAGTTATGTAGTATTGCATATGACTACAAAGGGTCAGATTTACAAATGTAGCGTCTGTGGAAACATCATCAATGTCGTTCATGCAGCTGACGGCAAACTCGTCTGCTGCGGAAAAGAGATGGAACTGCTGGTCGAAAAGACAGCCGACAAAACAACAGAGAAGCATGTACCGATCATTGAAAAGTCAGGGAAGGGATACCTCATCACCGTCGGCTCGACCCCGCACCCGATGGAACCCAATCATTACATCGAATGGATCGAGCTCCAGACAAAGAACGGCACATGTGTTGCACACTTACAGCCAGGTATGGCCCCGACAGCGTACTTCGAGACCGATGAAGAACCGGTGAAGGCACGGGAGTTCTGCAACATCCATCTGCTCTGGGCCGACAGGTAACCATTCTGTATCACCTGACAACCAGGTCGTCTCCAGGCTCCCTTGATATCTCCTCAAGACTCCGAAAGCGGCCGGCCTGGATATCAGCTTCACTCACTTTTATTCCCTCAATCTCCTCCCTGGTGAGGGGCTCGTCATCATAGATGGAATCAATGAGGCGGCAGATGATTGAATCGCAGGTATCGGCAGGATGATCTTTCAGATCATCAAGTCTCGCTTTTGTCTCCTCCCGTACCCGGATGGTTCGCATCGCCATACCATTGATCGGTTCTTCATGGGAAGTATAGCTTACGGGTGGAAGAGAAGAGAGATGACAGGCGACAATCAACTCATTCTTTCACTCACTCCCACATAACCCCTTTATATTCAGACCACGACTACTCTTTCATGAGCGCACAACCCTATCGGATTGGGGAGAGATTCAATCCCGATCCTGCCCTGAAAAAGTACTACTATCTCACCTACGCAATCGTCCTCATCCTCCTTGGGGGTTTCGGCATCAGCATCCTCGCCGTGACACCGGATATCACCGCACTCATCATCACCATACCGATCGCAGCAGTCCTCCTCTTCATCCTCTACTGGCTGCCGCTCTACTACCGCTCAATCATCTACGAGTTGACACCGACAGAGATCAGCTGGAGGCGGGGTGTCTGGTTCCGGCAGAATGCGATCGTCCCCTACTCAAGGATCACAAACGTCGATATCCATCAGGGTCCCGTCATGCGGTTCTTTGGGATCTCCTCTCTGAAGATCCAGACCGCCGGATACTCAGCCCAGCCAAATTCCGAACTCAGTTTAAATGGCATTACCGCCCCCGAAGAGCTCCGCGAACTGATCATGGGATATGTCAGGTCCGGGCCTGCCATCGCAACAGAATCCGGCGGCGAAACCGCACTGCCACAATCAAAGGATCCCGTCCTCGATGAACTGCGCCGGATCAGATCAGTCCTCGAAGAGATCGAGAAGAAGCGCTGAATGTCCATCCCAGATCTTCAGGGGAGAGATCCAGGTCCTCCCCGCCTCATATCATGGAACATCACCCTCCGCTGCCCGCTGAAATGTGCCCACTGCTATGTGGATGCACGGGAGAGCGAGCCGGAAGGCGTCCTCTCCACAGCCGGGGCAAAGGAGGTAATCGATCAGATAGCAGACATTGGCAGTCCGATCCTTGTCCTGAGCGGGGGCGAACCCCTTCTCAGGGAAGATATCTGCGAGATAGCAGCGTACGGGACAGAGAAAGGGCTCAGAATGGTGATGGGCACCTCTGGGTACTATCTTGACGAAGAGATGGCACTCCGCCTGAAAGAAGCCGGAATAAAGGCAGTTGCAATCAGCCTCGACTCGACCGACCCCGCCATCCATGATGAGTTCCGCGGGGTGGAAGGGGCATGGGAGCGGGCGGTGCATGCAATCGATGCCTGCAATGCAGCAGAAATCCCGGTGCAGATCAATATGACGGTGACGAGGCCGGTGATCGGGGATATCGAATCCGTAATCACCTATAGCAAAAGCAAGGGAGTGAAAGACTATCACCTCTTCTTCCCGGTCAGAACCGGCCGGGGCGAAGCGATCAGCCTCAGCACACCGGAAGAGTATGAGGGGATCATCCGCGAGGTCCTGACCAGGTACCACGACAGCAAACTGAATATCCGGCCGACCTGTGCCCCCCAGTTCAGGAGGATTGCAGATGACCTCGGGATAGAGAACCCACGGTGGGGGAGGGGATGCCTTGCCGGGATCACATACTGCCGGATCTATGCAACCGGCGAGGTGACGCCGTGCCCATACCTCACGGTCTCTGCCGGAAACCTGAAAAAGACGTTATTTGCCGATATATGGTACAGGTCAGAACTCTTTGTAAAACTCCGTGACCTGGACAATATCACGGGAAAATGTGCCCGCTGCACCTATAAGGCCGCCTGTGGAGGATGCCGGGCCCGTGCATACCAGAACCTCACGTCTTCACCCCGCTGGTGTGACGGGCTTGCCGCACCGGAAGGCCAGGCAGATGAGATATTCGGAGAGGATCCCTGGTGTTCCTACCAGCCACGAGAGGTGATATCATAAGAACAGAGAACGAGTTGGATCAGATCGATCTCCTGCTCCTTGATGCCCTGCAGGACGATCTCCCCCTCATACCCCGCCCCTGGAAGGATATCGGGGATCAGATCGGGGTCAGCGAAGAGGAGTGCCTGCAACGCATCTCCCGCCTGAAAGAATCCGGGATCATCAGGACGATCTCACCGATCCTTGAATCCCGGAAATTCGGCCTGAATGCCGGATCACTCATCGCTTTTCAGATCCCGGAAGAGCGGATAGATGAGGTTGCCGGGATCATCAACAGCTATCCTGAGGTCTCCCACAACTATCGGCGGGATCATCACTATTCCATCTGGTTCACCATCGCCGGAGGAACAGAGGAGGAGATCGAATTGATCCTATCAGATATTCAGAAGAGAGCCGGCATATCAGATGAGGATATGATCAACCTTCCCACCATCAAATCCTACAAGATCGATGTCAGGTTCAGGTGCATCCCGGAGGGATCAGATGGACAAGACTGATTGGGCAATCCTGAGGGAACTTGAAGAGGGCCTCCCCCTGATGCAGCAGCCATTCGCTGAGATGGGAGTCCGCCTCGGCATCCCGGAGGAAGAAATCCTCTCCCGCATCCGGAAGATGAAAGATACAGGAATCATCAGGAAGATCCGGGCACGGATCAACCAGCGGGAGATCGGAATTTCAGCAAACGCACTTGTCGCCTGGAATGTGCCGGAGGGATGGGATGGTTTTTCACGGCTCGCGAATCTTCCCGGAGTATCGCACTGCTACCTGAGAAAGCCGGTTCCCGGAAAATGGGAGTACTCTCTCTATACCGTTCATCATAACCGTACTCAGGACGAAGTATATTCCATCGTACGCAGGTTTGCGGGGGAGGAAGAGATCACCGGATACCAGGTGCTCTTCAGTACCGAAGAGTTAAAGCGCGTCCCGGCAGTCCGGATCGATCAGACAGGAGAAGGAACCAGATGAACAGGATCACACAGTGCCTCCATGGAAAAGGGACAATCAGCGGTATGATGCATCAGAGGAAGAATGGAGGAAACGGATCCCGTGGAGAGTACCTCGCCTATGCAGCCGATTACCGTCCGGTCATCTTCTGGAACCTCACAAACCGCTGCAACCTGAACTGTATCCACTGTTATAATCGGTCGGGTCCAGGAAACGGCACACCTAACGAGCTGACAACAGAGGAAGCATCAGCAGTCATCGATGACCTTGCGACAATGGGAGTTCCCCTGATCCTCTTCACCGGCGGCGAGCCGCTCCTCAGGGAGGATATCTGGATCCTGGCAGATCATGCCCGGAGAAGAGGCATCATGACCGCCCTCTCGACAAACGGCACCCTGATCACACCAGATGTTGCAGAAGAGATCAAGGCGACCGGGATCGGTTATGCAGGGATATCGCTTGATGGTGCAACTGCAGAGACCCATAACCGGTTCCGCGGAACACCTGATGCATTTGAACGAGCCATCGCTGCATTTGCACATTGCAGGGAGGCGGGCGTCAGGTGTGGTGTCCGGGTGACCCTGACAACAGAGAACTATGCCGAACTCCCCGCACTCATCGATCTCGCAGAAGAGAACGGGGCATCCCGCTTCTGCCTCTACTGGCTCGTCCCAAGCGGGCGGGGCATAGACACCTACAAACAGCTCCAGCTCTCCGGCGATGAGGTAAATAATGCGCTCACACTCCTCTACACGCGGGCAAAAGAAACTGACCCGAAGAAGATGGAATTTCTCACCGTCGATTCCCCACAGGATGCAATCCATCTCCTCGCTGCAATGAAACGGGACAATGCCGATGATATCACCGAGGCAGAAGAGCTTGTCGCATCTCTGAAAGGCGGATGCAGTGCAGGGACACGGGTTGCCAATATCGATCAGGAAGGGAATGTCTATCCCTGCCAGTTTGCACAGGCAGACGAGCTCCGGATCGGCTCTGTCAGGGACCAGCCATTCTCCCGGATCTGGGATACAGCCGATCATCCGATCCTCTCGATCTTCAGGCAAGCATCACCCCCCCTCACCGGACACTGTGGAAATTGCCGATATATCGCCCTCTGCGGCGGCGGATGCAGGGTCCGGGCGCTCCGGCTCGAAGGCGATATCCATGCAGAAGATCCCTTCTGTTTCCTGAATGGGGATGATAGATCCCTCCATTCATCTGATATGTGATCAGATGAAAAGAGAGGGGTTTTATTCAACAGGCTCAGATACTCTTCATGGCAGAACGTACATACCCGGGAGTATGTCTTGTGGACGGTACAGAGACCACAAAGAGGAAAGCAAAGAACGACATTAAAAAATGTCTTACCAAAGAACGGGGCCAGGATCAGGATGCAACATCCTGGCTTGTCCAGTTCCAGGGTAAATACCGTCCCGGATACTGGATCGTCCTCCTTATCAGAAAGGATGTTACATTGAAGGCAATCGATTCAAAACTGAGATACCTCTGGCTTGAATGCTGCGGGCACCTCTCGCAGTTCACCATCTATGGACATACATTCCAGTCAAATCCCGATAGAAACTACGGCGACAATGAAGAGGGTATGAATGTCAGCGTAGACAGTCTCTTCCGGGTTGGTCTTTCAGGCGAACACCTCTATGATTTTGGCGACTCCACATATCTCACCTTCAAAGTCTTAGATTTCCTACCATTTGCTCCCAAAGAGAGAAACGGTATCGAACTCGTTGCACAGAACCATCCACCAGATATCCGCTGTTCATCCTGCGGCGCTCCCGCAGACATAATCTGCCTCGAATGCTTCTATGAGGGAGATAGTGAAAAAGCATTTCTCTGTGAGGGTTGTCATCAGGAGCATGAATGTGATGAAGATATGACACTGCCTGTTGTCAACTCGCCACGGATGGGCCAGTGCGGGTATGAGGGATAGTATCACAAATAACAAAACATCTCTTTCTCCACAGATACACATAATGCATCTCTATGAACAGTCAGATTGGCCTGCATCAGATCAGATAAAAACCTCATTAATATGGCACGACTGAACCCGGAAAAAACCACCATCCTCTTCTTCGACCTTGAGGCATATGTCCCGGAACCGCTCCGGATCAGGCCGAGGGTCCCCTCACTTGCCGCAAACCCGCATCTTCCGGGAGTGTATCTGATCGGGGGTGCATTCAGCTGCTGCAACCCGTTTCAGATCGACTCACCCGAGATACAGGGAGACTGGGTCTGGGAATATGAATCCGAGCGGGATCTCCTGGCAGCAATCTATAGTCTCTTTCAACAAGCGTGGGCGACACTGGAAGGGAAAGAGAAGCACGAAGCAGATCTGATCATAGCAGGTGTTGGGATCGGAACCTTTGACATTCCCTTCCTCTACTCGCGTGCACTCATCAACAGCATCGCTCCTCCAGAAGACCTCTACGAGACCTTCTGCTGCTGCCGGGTGCTCGACCTCGCATCTGCCGGGATCGGGTACCTGAGGGAGCGCCATCCGATCCCGCACCCGGTCACCCATACCGATCTCCTGAAGCGGTTCATCGGCGATGAGACAAAAGCTGGTGGCGGTATTGTCTGGGAGATGATGGACTCCGGCAGGACCAGAGCGATTGAAGAGCGGACCGTCCTTGAGGTGCAGCAGATCATCGCCATCTACCAGGCGATGATCACTCTGAACGGTTCAGCTCCCGCCAGACAAAACGGAAACGCTGGATTGCGGTGATATGGCCGAGGAAGCCGAAGAGCAGGAGCATTATTCCAAGGAAGGTCCATGAGAAGAGTCCTGCCGGGAGGAGAATATCCGCAATCCCAGCAAGCAGGATCAGCACCAGCCGGTCGGCCCTCCCGAGGAGCCCGCCATAGTACCGGCCCACCCCGACCGCCTGAGCCTGGGTTCCAAGATATGAGGACATCAATACACCGGTGAGGGCGAAGACGCCGACCTCCCAGGAGGCAAACCCTCCGGCAAAGATCCCGATGATGATGATGATATCGGCATACCGGTCCAGCACATGATCCAGGAAATCGCCCTTCACACCGGCAGATCCGGATTCGCGGGCAATTGCACCATCTATAGCATCAAAAAAAGCATTTACGGCGACGAAGATGACGCCGAGGCCGATCTCGCGGTACCAGAAGGCAGTTCCGGCAACCATTGCCGCGATAAGTGCGAGTACCGTGCAGGTGTTCGGGGTGAGGCCGAGGCGTATCGAGAGCCGTGCAACCGGGGTGACAATCCCGGTCATCTGAGGGCGGAGTTGGTCCAGGGTCATGGCATCCGGTTCATGAGATAGAGGGACCAGTCACAGGTGCCATGTGAGGGGGAGGCATCTCCCGCCCTGACATCCAGAACAAAGTCAGCAACTGTCTCGCTCGTTGTATCTGTCGTCTCGAACTCATAAATCACTTCTGGATCATGGTTCTCGAGAGCCTCGATGAGGGTGCTGTCAAGCGCTTCTGCAAGGGCATTCTCTTCGGCTTTCTCAGGAGAGTATCCCCGCAGAATCAGCCGATCGACAAGCACGTCCGGATCGCACCTGAGGATCACCACCTGGTCACAGGGGAGGAGATGGGCAAGATGGCCTTCCACCACGCCATCAACCGGCCGGAACTCCTCTGCCCATAGCTCTTCATCGATGATTATCGTATCACGATCGGGATCCCTTCCGAGGATATAGGGGGTGATTGTGTCGTTGATGCGGACGACATGAACCCCTCGCTCTTCAAGGATATCCGCAACGGTTGTTTTTCCGGTTCCGGGAACGCCGGTTAAGCCGATCATCATAGTGACACAATCGCAGAGAGGAATCGTTCACATTCCCAGTCAGCACCGATCGAGACCCTGATGAAGCTCTCTCCAAGGCCGGGGAAGCTCTCGCATGACCGAACCAGCACACCCTTCTTCGCCAGTGCATCCATCGCCTCCCTCCCGGTCAGGGGGTCAAGATCGATCATCACAAAGTTCGCCCCGCCCGGTGCAACCGGATAGGGGATCTCTTCACTGAAGCGTCTCCGCCACCGTGTAACATGGGCGATGTAGCGATCAGCATAGGCAGGATCCGATAGTGCACCAACGGCGGCAGCCTCAGAGACCGCATTCAGTGCAAACGGCGTCTCCGCCCGCAAATAGCAGGGTCTGAACCATTCAGGAACAAACGCATACCCGACCCGGAACCCGGCAAGCCCGTAGACCTTCGACATCGTCCTCCCGATGATCAGGTTCTCATACCTGCCCAGTAACGGCAGGTAATCAACATCTGAAAACTCGACATATGCATTGTCGAGGAAGAGGATGCCGTTGATATTCTCGAGGATGTACGCAATATCCTCAGGCGGGCTCACCGTTCCCGTGGGGTTATTCGGGGAACAGATGAAGGAGAGTTTCGCATCCCATGCAGCCGCAATGAATGATTGTGGATCGACTGCATAGGAGGCACCCCTCGGCACATATTCGACCATCCCTCCCTGTGCGGTGACGGCAAGACCATAGAAGGAGAAGGTGGGGGAGGAGACAACCACCGAATCGCCATAGGTGACGAGTGCCCGGACAACCGTTTCGATGACACCATCCATCCCCGCACCGGCGACAACCGGGTACGAGCCATAGATCTCCTGTAGTTTTTCGATCAGTTCTTCATGCGTGGTGCCGGGGTAGCGGTTGCAGGAGAGGATGGCCTCTGCTGCTGCTGCCTGTGCCGCATCAGAAGGAGGGGAGGGATTTTCGTTTGAGGCGAGTCGTGCCACCTCGGAAAATCCGTACTTCGCTGCAATATCCTCTGCTTTTTCAGCAAAGACATATCCCCCGTCCAGAAAGCAGGATCTAACCAAGGACCTCGGTGAGGGCTTCATTGACAACTCCTGCGGCATGATCGATCTCGCTCTCCGAGATGATCAGGGGTGGGACAAGCCGGAGATTGCCGTTTCCGGCACAATTGACCAGCACCCCGCGATCGAGACAGAGCTGCTGGATCTTCGGACATTCCTCTTCGCCGACGGTGATGCCGATCATCAGCCCACAGACACGGGGATTCCATTTCGCCAGTGCTTCAGCAAACCGCTTCCCCTTCCCTGCAATCTCCGGGAGGATCGGCTCGATGACATCCATCGTCGCCATTGCAGCAGCCATCGCCAGGGGGCCGCCCGCAAAGGTGCTGCCATGCTCGCTCTTCTTAAATGCAAGATCCTCACGCGCAGCAATTGCCCCCATCGGGAACCCGGATGCGATCCCTTTTGCCAGTGAGACGATATCGGGCATCACCTTCGTCTGGTGCATCCGAAGCCAGGTGCCTGTCCGGCCCATGCCGGTCTGCACCTCATCTGCGATTAAGAGGGCACCCTTCTCATCGCAGATCTCCCTGACACCCTCGATGAATCCTTCCGGCGGGATGATGACACCCGCTTCACCCTGGACGGGTTCAAGGATGACTGCGGCAGTATCGGTGGTAACTGCTTTTCTGAGTGCATCGAGATCGCCGTACTCAACAAAGCTGCATTTCGGCTCAAGAGGGCCGAATGGTTCGCGGATTGCAGGCTTATGCGTAACAGCAAGTGATCCGATCGTTCGTCCATGGAATCCATGGATAAAGGCGACTGTTTCTTTTCGCTTTGTTGCAACACGTGCAAGTTTCAGTGCGGCGTCATTTGCTTCTGCACCGGAGTTTGAGAAGAATACCTGCGCCATCCGTGTAGCCGTTGCCAGCCGCTCTGCATACTCTGCCTGGCCGGGAACATAGTAGAGGTTTGAGCAGTGGATCAGCTCCCTGGCCTGCCCGCAGATCGCCTCGACAACATGGTCATGGCAATGGCCGGTGCTACAGACGGCAATACCAGCCACACAATCAAGATACTCACGTCCGTCAGCATCCCATACAGTACATCCCTTCCCACGCCGGATCATCATCGTCCGGGAGAAGGCAGGCATGTAGTACCGGGCATCAAGGCTCTTGTAATCGTTCATAGGTACTCACTCATATTCTATTGTTGCGGGGGGTTTTGGAGTCACATCATAGACGACCCGTGCCACCCCGGGTATCTCCGAGGTGATGCGGGATGCGATCCGATCAAGGGTCTCATAGGGCAGGCGGAGGGGATCTGCGGTCATACCATCGCGGGAATTTACCGCACGCACCGAGACGATCCAGCCATGGATACGGACATCACCTTTCACACCGGTTCCAAGCCCGATAAGGGCGGCAAAGCACTGCCAGGGGGAGTAGGTCTCGATCAGTTCTTCCTCGACGATGTTGTTTGCCTCCCGAACAATCGCAACCTTCTCGGGCGTTACCTCCCCGAGCACCCTGACAGCAAGGCCCGGTCCCGGGAACGGCATTCTGTGCTGGATCTCTGGAGGCAGGCCAAGCGCACCTGCAACAACCCGCACCTCATCCTTATATAAGTCGCGGAGCGGCTCGATAACTCCTTTGAACCGGATATCAAGCGGCATTCCTCCGACATTGTGATGGCTTTTAATTCCGCCTTCACTCTCGATCCTGTCGGGGTAGATGGTTCCCTGGAGGAGATATTCGGCTGCGGTCTCCTTTGCTTCATGCTCGAATATCCTGATGAACCGCTCTCCGATCGCCTTTCTTTTCTCTTCAGGATCGATGATCCCTTTGAGCGCGGTGAAGAACGTATCTGAAGCATCCACGGTCTTGAGGTTGATTGACCCAAAGAGCTGCTTTATCCGGGCACTTTCACCCTTCCTCATCAGGCCGGTATCCACATAGATCGGGATCAGACGATCCCCGATTGCCCGTGCCGCAAGTGCTGCACAGACCGAGCTGTCGACACCGCCTGAGAGTGCCATGACAACATGGCCGTCCGCTGCAGCTACTTTTATCTCCTCAACTGCCTCTTCGATGAATTTTTGTGCATTTACCATGGTTGTCACCTATGTTGTCTTTTTTACTGCCTTACATGCTGTTACAAACCCGAGGAACGGGGGTGACGGCCGTGTTGGCCGTGACCGGAACTCGGGATGGAACTGTGTCGCAAAGAAGAACGGGTGATCGGATATCTCCAGGATCTCCATCCGGTTTCCGTTTCTCCCCGAGAAGATAAGGCCATGTTCTTCCAGCACCGGTATATACTCCGGGTTCACCTCATAACGGTGGCGATGCCGCTCGATCACTTCAGCAGCATTATAGATCCGATCCGCAATGGTGCCCGGGGTGATTGCAACCGGATAGTCTCCAAGCCGCATCGTTCCACCGAGATCAACCTCATCCTCCTGTTCAGGGAGGATCGTGATGACATGAGTTCCCTCACCAATCTCTGCGCTGATCGCGTCACTGATCCCTGCGATATTCCGTGCATATTCGACAACTGCCAGTTGGAAGCCGAGACAGAGGCCGAGGAGGGGGATCTTCTCCTCGCGGGCGCAGCGGATTGCGGAGATCTTTCCTTCGATACCGCGTGTCCCGAATCCGCCGGGGATCAGGATGCCGTCAACCTCATTGAAGGCAGAATCTTCACAATCCTCGGCATCGATCCACCTGATATTCACTTCAGTCGAGAGGGAGCGCCCTGCATGCTTCAGTGCCTCCTTGATGCTCATATAGACATCCTCAATCCCGTACTTGGTGACGATGGCAACGGTGATTCTGCTGGTATATTCCCTGGTTACAAGACGGTACCAGTCAGTTGAGAGGGAATGCACCTCCAGCTGGAGGAGATCCATCAGGACATCTGCAAGCCCCTCTTTCTCAAGCTCCATCGGGACATGATATGTGTCGGGTGCGGTTGTGGCACTGATCACCGCCCGTTCCGGTACATCACAGAACGCTGAGATCTTCCGCTTGGTATTGACCCCGACCGGCAGTTCGCTTCTCCCAACGATCACATCAGGATACAACCCGAGTTCCCTGAGCGCCTTCACCGAGTGCTGGGTCGGTTTTGTCTTGAGATCACCCATGGAATCTGCCGGGATGAGCGTGACATGCACGAGGATAAAGTCACCGGGTGCAGACTCGCCATGCATCTGCCGAACCGCCTCCAGAAACGGCATACTCTCGATATCGCCGACGGTTCCCCCAACCTCGACGATGCAGACATCTGCCGGGTCGCCGTTTGTCCTCCAGTTTTCAGCAGCAGACCGGATCAGGCTTTTGATCATATCGGTGATATGAGGGATGATCTGGACCGTCTCCCCGAGATAATCCCCATGCCGCTCTTTCTCGATGACGGTCCGGTAGATTTTACCGGTGGTGATATTGTGATCCGAGGTGAGTTCGATATCCATGAATCGTTCATAGTTCCCAAGATCAAGATCGACCTCCGCACCGTCACGAAGGACGAAAACCTCGCCATGCTGTGCAGGATTCATCGTGCCCGCATCGATATTGAGATATGGATCGATCTTCACCGCAGTTACGATATAACCCCGGTTCTTCAGGATACGTCCAATTGAGGCAGCAGTGATACCTTTTCCAAGGCCACTCATCACCCCCCCGGTAACAACAATATATTTCAAGAGAGATCCCCGCTTTAGATCCGTCTCTTCTCTCAAACTATTATCCTTCGCATCTCTTGGTAAGAGAAGGGATATCTGTGGGATCACATTTTTGAGACGATGGCAAAGGATGCGGTCGTCCTGGCAAGGACTTCACCTGATTCATCGCCTCTCCGCACTTCAGCTTCTGTAAAAGCAATCCTCCGTCCACGCCGGACCACCCATCCGCGCGCAACAATCATTCCATCCCGTGCTCCCCGGAGAAAACTGGTCGATTCGGAGATGGTGGCGATCCCTTCGGTTTCGGTGAGCACCGTATAGAGGGCAAGCGCCATCGCTTCATCGGCAAGTGCAACGAAGATGCCTCCCTGGAGCCATCCGACACCATTATGCATCGTTGGTAAAATCTCCATCGAAAGATTGGCATGCCCTTCTGCAAATGAGATGACAGTGACACCCATCATCTGAAAAAACGGGTTCGCCTGATCTGAATCGAGTTTCAGGCGTTCAAGATAATTCATCATCTATGAGTCGCCTTCAGCCTGGCATAAGTATTTCGACACCATATTTTTATATATTCAACACCTTCTGACAAGATGGGAATTCAAATGGTTACAATCAAGCATTTCCTGGCACTGATCATCGCAATCGCGGTGATCCTCCCTGCCGCCTCGGCGATGGTGGGAGGAGACAAGGCGTGGTTCCTCATCAGCAGCAATGTCGATGGAGCCGATGTCTATTTTGGAGGAGAATACAAGGGGCAGACGGTGGATCAGAAACTCTATGTTGAGTACTTCACCACCGGAACACCAGTAACCAACTTCATGGTGACAAAAGAGGGTTATACACCCTATACAGGACAGATTACACACTATCCAGCTATGGGCGAGACGGTGACACTGTATGCCACCCTGCAGCCTGCCCAGCCAACCCCGACCTCCCCACCGATCGGCGGAAGTATCGGCTGGTACACCGTCTATGCAAATGTCGATGGCGCAAGCGTCTACTTTGACAATGACTACAAAGGCACCATTGCAAATGGTGAGCTGACCGTGCAGGTCTACACAACAGCCACCCCCTATCAGACATACCGTGTGTCGATGAGTGGGTATTCTGACTTCACCTCACAGATCACTGACTGGCCGGCAGCCGGAGAGACCGTCAAACTTCATGCAAACCTCCAGCCGGTTGCAACAACGCAGCCCCAGCCCTCACCGGTATCGATCCTGGCAGTTCTTGCTGGCGCAGTCGGCGCGGCAGTGCTCATCGCCTACAGGCGGAGATAATTCACTTCTCTTTTTTCATACAGCTACCATCAATATACTATGATCACCATTCGCAGGTTTGAAGCGGGAGATTGTGAAGAGATCAGCCGGATGGAAGAGCGGAGTTCAGGCTCTCTTTATGGCGCATATGTCTTTATACGGCAGATGCAGGCGATTGCAGGCGATACATTCTTCATCGCAACGGCAGATGACGACATCGCCGGTTATACCATCGGATCCATCGTCGGCTCTTCCCCTGATACAGGATGGATCCTCCGGCTCCAGGTAGCAGAACACAATAAAAGAAACGGGATCGGGCGGAGGTTGATGGATCAGCTCCTCACAACATTCGAAGAGATGGGTGTTGCGCAGGTACTTCTCTCGGTCTCACCAGAAAACCATGCGGCTCTCCCCCTCTATCGCTCCCTTGGATTTATTGATGATTCATTTGAGCCCGACTACTTCGGGCCGGGTATTGACCGCCTGATCCTCAGAAAGCAGATGGATGCTCCTTCCGATCAACCGGAATTGTAAACTCTGAAATGCTTGAGGAACCGGTCCGGTCTGCTGAACGGTGAAAACCCTTAATGTGATTGTTTCTGATACCAGTATACATGAAACTCTTGGTAGCAGTTGCACCTGATCGGTTCCGTGATGAAGAACTGAGCGAGCCGATGAAGATATTCCAGGCAAAGGGAGTAGAAACAGTCATCGGATCCACACAGATCGGTGAGTGTGTAGGGATGATGGGGGATCGTGTCGAGGCGACCGTGACATTTGAAGATGTATCCGCTGCCGAATTTGATGGTATCGTGATCATCGGCGGACTCGGTGCTCAGGACTTCTTCTGGAGCAGCAAGGAGCTGATTGCGCTTGTGAGCGACTTTTATGAGAATGGAAAAGTCGTGGCCGCCATCTGCCTCTCCCCGGCGGTTCTTGCGCTTGCAGGTATTCTTAAGGGTAAGAAGGCAACGGTCTTTGTGAGCCCCGCCTCAACCTATGCGATGAAGGAGGGGGGTGCATCCCTGCAGAATGATCCGGTTGTTGTCGACGGGAAGATCATTACTGCCAATGGACCGACTGCCGCAAAGGCATTTGGTGAAGCGATCGTCTCGACACTGAATGCATAACACCATGGACAGGGTACCTGAGAAGGATTGCAGCCTTATCATTCCGGCATATAATGAGGAGGAGAGAATAGGCAACCACCTCAACGATCTCATCGGATTTGGCGGTGAGATCATCATTATTTCAGATGGGACCGATGCAACAGCCTCGATCGTCTCCCGGTTCACCATGGAGAATCCTGACTGTGACATCACCTGCATCTCTTCTCCTGATCGGCTCGGCAAAGGTGGTGGCATAGCCAGGGGCATGAAGCAGGCCACACGAACGTATATCGGTTTTATGGATGCCGATGGCTCAACCAGCATTGAAGAGATGAATCATATCTTCTCACACCTCGACCACGCAGATGGCGTGATCGGATCACGATGGATGCCTGAATCAATGATCCCGATCAGGCAGGGGATAGTGCGCAGGGTTCAGAGCAGGATCTTTAATATCCTGATACGCATCCTCTTTGGCCTGCCATATGCAGACACACAGTGCGGTGCAAAGGCATTCCGGCGGGAGTTGATCGAGACCATACTGGATACAATGCAATCCACCGGCTTTGAGTTTGATGTGGAACTCCTCTGGAGAGCCCGTAATGCCGGATATGAAGTCATCGAGCTGCCGATCAGCTGGACTGACCGGGGTGGATCAAGTGTCAGGATGACCGATTCGATAGCGATGATAACCGGCCTCCTCAAGGTTCGTTTTTTATGAAAGATACGGCACCGGAAGATCGGATTCAACAGGCATTTCTCCTCCACGAGACAGGAGCATATGAAGAATCGTTAGCACTCTGCTCGGGATCAAAGGAGATTGCGCTTGAGATTCTGGCTGCTGAGAACCAGCTTGCACTCGGGAGGCTGGGCGATGCCGAGGCTGCCTTTCGGGATCTCATCGCTGCTATCCCCGGCTCATCAAAGGCACATCTCGGGCTGGCTGAGGTTTTACGAAGCAGAGGAGATATCCCGGCAGCGACGGGTGAATATGCTGAGGCGATCCGCCTCGACCAGCGTAACCCAAAGGCCCTCCGGGAGTATGCCCGGATTCTTGCCGGGAAGGGGGATCACCGTGGTGCCATTCCTGTGCAGAAGGCCCTTGTCGGGATCTCACAGAATCCCCTGGATTGCCTCTCCCTTCTCAGGTCACTGGTTGCGATCGGGGAGGCTGATGAGGCGATTGCTATATACTGGCAGATGAAACCGTCAGGAGAAGGAAATCCAGGGTACATCGAGGCATTGATCGCTTCAAAACGATATACCGAGGCGGCAGAAGAGGCAGAAGAGGCATGGGTCAGGGAGAACGATCTGATCTATCTCCGCCTCTGGCTATCTGCCCTCGCACGGATTGATCCGGCAGAGGCCCATGATCGCTATAGAGAGTATATCCGGGAGTTTACTGACATCGAACTCCTCTTCTCTGCAGTGCTGCTTGCAAAACAGCTTCACTCCTATGATGAGGCTATTACAATGCTCCACTCTCTCAGGAAGCTGCAGGATGAGCCGATTTACCACCTTCTTTTCTGCGATCTGCTCAGGGCGAAAGGTGAGATGGATGCGGCAGGCGAAGAATATGCAGAGCTCCTTTCAGAACAGCTCAGGTCATTTGAGCACCCGGAGTCGCTGAAGGTGATCATCGGGAAGTATATCGGCTTCCTTGAGTTGACAAAGGGGCAGGATTCCGTCATCGGGGAGATCCGCACCCTCCTTGAACCCCATACGTCATGGGTCTGCCTGGTCTGCCTTGGAGAGATGTATGAACGCTATGGAGATCTCCCCCGTGCCCGTGATACCTTCTACCGTGGATACCGGAGCCACTATCTCCGTGGTGGCATCCCTTATGCCGCATTTTCTGCCCGAAACCATGAGTGGCGTGAGGCTGAGAAGGTGATCCTCTATATCCTCTCCCATATCCGGAAAGGAGAGGATCTCGAGATGGTGGCAGGGGAGATTGTGCATGGGGATGAGAAGCTGTACCAGAACATGAAGATCACCCATGCCCTCATAGAACGGTTCATGGATATGATCCCGGATCTCACGGCAAACGGAAGAGAGATCCTCGCAGTCGCCTCCCTCTATGCGGCATCCGATGCGCTTGAGAGAAGAGATTACCAGGCATGCAAGGAGCACTGCCTGACCGGGCTTGATATGATGCCCTGTTATCCCTCCTCGATCAGAATAGGGGATTTTATCCCCCTCCTCTCGCAGGCAAAAGATCATGCACTCTCTGAAAGGCCGGTGATACAGCGGATGCAGGAGGATGCGGTTCCTGAAGAGGTGCCGATCTGGGAGAGGCTGATGCTCACCGGGAATGAAGAGAAAGCAGCAGCCTTCATCCGGGAACATTCAGAAGCAAATGAGATGGAACTCAGATCTCTTCTCGGCACGAGGCGTGTTGCCGGGATCATCAATGAGATTATCAGGAAGGCAGGCGAAGAAGGGATCAGCATAATCGAGAAGCGTGGCATCTCAGAGAATGGGGAGATATATGCCTGGGTCTTTAGATAATACACAGAACGACCGGAAACTGCAGAGTGTCGGGATCATCAATGCCCTCCGGCGGGGCACCGTCCCCGCAGAAGGGCTTGAACGGCTTGCAGTCGGTATCGCAACCGAAGAGCATGTGATCGCCGATCAGCTCGAGTATGTGGCAGCCGGCCGATCAGACCTGAAGTTTGTCAGGGGCGACTTTGGGAGCGGGAAGACCTTTCTGATCTGCCGTGCCCTTGAGATTGCGAGAACACGCGGGTTTGCAACAGCCCATGTCGTCATCTCGCCCGATACCCCTCTCCACAAGCTTGCCGCCCTCTATCGTGCGATAGCACAGAACCTCAGAACCGGAACCGGTGAGGCTGCGTTAAAGAGCATCATCGACACCTGGATCTTTGGGATCGAAGAGCGGCTGATCGAGTCACTTGGCGAGGAGGATGAAGAGCGGCTGGCAACGGCTGCTACGGCGGAGATCGAGGCATCCCTGCTCAGGATATCAGAGGAGAACTCCGGACTTGCCGCAGCAGTCAGGACATACTACCAGGCAAACAACCGGGGCGACTTTGCTATCGCACAGGCTGCCCTCGGCTGGATATCCGGGGAGGAGACGGTCGGCAGGAGCTTCAAATCCGAAGCGGGCCTGAAGGGTGCGGTGGATGAAGGATCCGCACTCCCCTTCCTCCGGGGGCTGACAAGGATCATCGTCCAGGCAGGGTACCGGGGCCTGGCAATCGCGTTTGACGAGGCGGAGACGACACAGGGGTCTTCCCGGCCCCTCCGCGAGAAGGGGTATGTGAACCTGAGGCGGATCATCGATTCGGTCGACAGAAACGAGATGCCCCACTCTTTGCTCCTCTTCACGGGGACGCCATCCTTCTTCGAAGGGCCAAAAGGGATCAGGTCGCTCCCCCCGCTCTATGACCGGTTGCAGGTGATGGAGGATGACGGGTATGCAAATCCACGCCAGACCCAGATCATCCTCCAGCGCTTCGACGAAAGACGTCTCTTTGAAGTGGCCTCACGCGTCCTTGAGATCTACAGCGAGGCATACGCGGAGGTGGACCCGGAGCGGGTGAATCTCAGGTTCATACGGGCGATGATCGACCGGATCACACTCCGGTTTGGCGGCCGCATCGATGTGATCCCCCGGATATTCCTGCGTGAGTTTGTGGATATCCTTGACAAGTGCGCCCTCCACGCTGCCTATGATCCGATGGAGAAGTACCGGTTCGAAGGGGCAGGTATGCCTGAACTGAAGGAGGAGGAACGGGCAGTGATGGAGGTTGAGTGGTGATGGGAAACTTGCGAACACCCTTCTCCATCACATGTTGATGGTATGTAACCGGTCAGCGATACCTGAATACCACCATTCGCATGAAGGATTCTTTTCTGAATTGAACCTTTATGGATGAAAATAGCAAATAATTCCCGATTTGAGCATATTCTCAGAAATGTGGTGTTTTGGAATGATCTATAAAGGGCGGAGGAGAAGAATCTGCTCACCCATAACAATATGTATATGTTTAACGTAGATTGTCATTATAGGTATATCATGAATTCAAAGATTTTAATAATTGGAATTTCTATTTTAGTAATTGGGACCGCGTTGTATATGATTGCATTAACCCAACTACCAGAATATGAAACTCTCATTGGCTCTCTTACACGAGCGTTTGATAGTGATGTTCAACAAAAATACGACCTTCTCAAATTATTCCAGGTTATTGGTCCGGTAGCCGGAGTTGCAGGATTTATTATTTCTATTGCAGGTCTGGTTTCTTCCCCAAAGGACAACTAACCCTTTTTGTAACCGGTTAACTATGACTGGAAACCGCCATGAACATCAGGTTTTCTCTCCAGAATATTTCTTGTTGACGGCTGTTACCTCCCATCTGGCCCATCGAATGCGATTAATTATTAAGGGATTTTGAAGATTTGGATCGAAACAGTACATAAATGGGGAGGAGAATAGTACTGTAGCAGACAAAACCAGGATCATCACCATGCCACTCTTTGACTTTCTCAGGAAAAGCGATTTCAACAAGGGGGTAGAACTCTCGGTCGCCGGGCACTATGCCGAAGCGCTCGAGTATTTTGACCGGGCACTCGCCCATCACCCCGGCCATGTCGACACCTGGAATAATCGGGGTGCGGCACTGAGCAATCTCGGGCGGCACGAAGAGGCCCTCAGATCCTATGATATGGCACTCAAGCTCGAGCCGGGGCATTGCATCGCATGGATAAACCGGGGCAGTGCTCTTGAGGGGCTCGGCAGGTACGAAGAGGCGATTCTGTCATATGACCGGGCGCTCGCCATAAATCCTGAACATGCAGGTGCCTGGAATGACCGGGGATCGGTCCTCAGTACTCTTGGGAGGTATGGTGAAGCTCTTGAAGCTTTTGACAAAGCGATCCGGCATGATGACGGTTTGGCTCCGGCATGGACCAGCCGTGGCCGTGCCCTCTATGCCCTCGGCCGGTATGAGGAGGCGATTCTGTCATATGACCGGGCAGAGAAGATCGAGCCCCGGTATGTGGATGCATGGGCACTGCGTGGGTGTTCACTCTACTCACTTGGCAGATATGCTGATGCCATCGAATCATGCGATCAGGCGATAGCCATCTACCCGGATTTCTGCATTCCATGGTACATCCGGGGTGCTGCCCTCGAGGCCCTCGGCAGGCATGCTGAAGCAGTGGAAGCATGGGAGAAGGTACTCGGCTTTGTGGCAGAAAGCCGGTTCCAGTGGTACTACCGTGGGCTGGCACTCAACAGCCTCGGTAGAAGCAAAGAGGCGAGAGAGGCTTTTAAGAAGGCACGTGACTCTGCAAGGCTCTGTATCCTCGATCCCTCTGATGAGGAGATAGGGGAGGCAGGGGAACGGGCGGATCACTCGTAGCTGGGAGGAGAGAGACAGAGTATCCGGGTCACCGGCCTGTCAGGTGAGCTTGATTGAGAATGTGCGTGATCTTTTCTCATTCCGATGATTCTTAACCAGAGACGTTGTGAGAGCCTCATATGGATACACCATTCTTTAACCTTTCTTTGCCAATGATACACTCTATATAAAGAACCATCTCAATGGGAAAGAACGGTTCGAAATGGGGAGAACTGACAATACCATAAACATTGAGAGAGATATCACGGGATATATCCTCTACTCCGATCTGTATCCATAGAGGAACTCAATAATCCTGCATCATTTCTTCGGGATTAAAAGGAATAAATTCACCAACTCTATCGATCTCGCTAATCCTCTTCCAATCACGGAGATCCCGCTCCCTTTGGATCATCACTGAAATCAGATCATCAATAGTCTGTTCCGGATCCTTGAGAGGTATAGAGGTCACAGAAGGTTGATTTGCTTACTGGGATCAGCCTCATCTGGTGGATAGCCTGTTTATTGAAACCAGTTGGCATCATTAATACGAGGGATTCACAAAATATAAAACTCACCCACAAGGTATCAATCGATACACAAAATACTTCTCAGCAACCAGATCCACATACAAACAGCCCGGACAAAAATACCATACATCCCCCTTCAGGTGATCCCATGCCAAAAACCCAGACCATAACTGATATACACGACGGATGCGAGGTAGACTCACTCTTCCTCCTCGAACAGATCGATATACGCAAAAAGAAAGATGACGGCAGGTACCTCTTTGCCACCCTCGCCGACAGAACCGGCAGGATCTCCTGCAAGATCTGGGGTCTGCCGGCACAATCGGCTGACGAGATCGAGGCACTCGGCAGGAGCCTCCAGCAGGGAGAAGTCTACCGGATCCGGGGCTTTGCCAAGGTCTTCAATGGGGAATGCGAGATCAATATCAATGATGGGATTCTTGATCTCGCCGCCCCGGCTGTCATCCCGGCATCAGAAAAGGGAGAGTACGTCTACTCGCCCGTTGATATCAAAGAAACCGCTATTGCCATACAGAACCTCGCCGGGACGATTGGAAACGGCCAGCTCAAACTGGTCGTCTCCCTTGCCCTGATGGATGCGGGCGGCTTCTACGAGAAGCCTGCAGCCAAGAAACGCCACCATAATTACCGGGGCGGCCTTGCAGAACATACCCTTGAGACGGCGACAATTGCTGTTGCCATGGCGTGTGCGAAGAAGAGCTACAGAATCGACCGTGACATCCTGATCGCCGGTGCACTCCTCCATGATATCGGAAAAGCCCTCTGTTTTGAAGAGAAGGGGATCGGATATGCTGCCCGCCCCGAATATGATCTGATCGGCCACATCCCGCTTGGGATCACCTTCCTCACCCGGTTTAAGGACTACCTCGATGATGCCACCTACCTCCACCTCCTCCATATCGTCCAGTCACACCACGGAGAATACGGCGAGGTCATGCCACGGACATCTGAAGCCTGGGCAGTCCACCTCGCCGATCTCGCAAGCTCCACCCTCCGCGAGGTTGCAGACGATATCGCACCGCTTGAACCCGGAGAGGGGAAGTGGAGGGGAGAAAAGAGCGGAAAAGCGGTGTATAGGATATAGGAGAGATTCTAAGGAGGGGGAGCCTACCCCCGCCGCCTCACCCGCACCGACTCAGCATGTCCATAGAGCCCTTCTGCCTCGGCGAGCGCTTCCACCACATCGCCGATCGCCGCAAGCCCCTCTTCAGTCAGGATCTGGACCTGTGATCGGGTGCAGAAGTGGTGGACATCAAGCCCGGAGTGAACCCTCGCATACCCTGCTGTCGGGAGGACATGGTTTGTCCCTGATGCATAATCCCCACAGGCAACCGGCGTCCAGGGGCCGACAAAGATCGAGCCCGCATGACCGACCTCCTGAAGGAGTGCCATCGGGTCAGCCACCTGGAGCGAGAGGTGCTCAGGCGCAATCTCATTCATCATCCGGACTGCCTCACTCCGGGAGGATGCAATCACATACCCGGACTGCGTGAGGGCTTCTTCGATGATCTCCCGCCTTGGGGAAGACGCAACCATCCGGGCGATCTCCTCACCGACACGCTCAGCAAGCCCCGCATCAGTCGTCACAAGCACACTTGCCGAGTGGGGGTCGTGCTCTGCCTGGGCGAGGACATCGGCTGCGATATAGGAGGGATCGGCAGTCATATCGGCAATGATCCCGATCTCAGACGGTCCTGCGGGAAAATCGATCTCGGCACGATCCCGGAGGATCATCTTCGCCGCGGTCACATAGACATTCCCCGGCCCCACGATCTTATCGACCGGCCGGATCGTCTCTGTCCCGATAGCCATTGCCGCAATCGCCTGGGCGCCACCAACCCGGTAGCATTCCGTCACCCCGGCGATATCCATCGCAACAACTGTCAGCGGATCGGCCGGGGGCGGTGTGCAGCAGCAGATCTCAGGCACCCCTGCCACCCTTGCAGGGACAGCCGTCATCAGGACTGTTGAGGGATAGGCCGCCCTTCCACCGGGCACATAGCAGCCGACCCGGTCAAGAGGGCGTGTCCGGACACCGAGAGTGATGCCCGACTCAATCTCCTCGAGCCAGAGGGAACGGGACTTCTGGAGTTCATGGAACCGCGTGATCCTGGCTTCTGCTTCACAGAGTGCTTCAACGAGGCGATCATCCACCTCTTCGTACGCCTCTTCCACTTCCTCTGGAAGGATTCGTGGAGTATCCAGCCTGATCCGATCAAACCGCTCTGTCAGATCGAGAAGGGCAGCATCACCATCCCGTTCAATCTGATCGACGATATCCCGGACAGCACCCAGAACCCCGGAAATATCACCCCGCCGCTTCTCCTTCCAGCCGGAAATGTCACATTGGTTCCACATACGTACCTATACACCCGGAGATCCATTGAATCTTTCCAAATACAGACAATCCCAGAGAAATAGATGCTCATTTTATATAGTCTGAGGTTAAAAAGTGCCCATGGTGATGAAATGAGTGATCTCCTGCTGAACCTCTCCGCCTATGTCGCCATCGGGGCTCTTGCATTTGGCATAGGACTTGTTGGAGGATATATCGCTCTCTCCAGGTATTATACGAAGAGATTTCTTATCGTTGGGAAGGAATGTTCAGACAAAGATTCTCTCATTCCCCTCCTTGACGAAATTGAACGTGAATCATAAGGTGTTTGTAGTATGGTTACCCTCAGCGACTATAGTCTGATAGTCATCGTCTCGCTCTGTTTTGGACTGATCGTCAGTTTTCAGCTGGCCCATATCCAGTATGTCAGGTACCTAATCACGCTTGCAAAACGATCAATTCTAAGCGGAACTCTTGCTCCCGTCTTTTCAGAGCTGGAGCAGCGTGGCGGTGAGATATAAGGGATCAGGGAACATAACCCCGCCTGTTATCTAACAGGAGCAACCAATACGTACCTGATGGAATGCACAGTGCTTGCAAGCGGGAGCAGTGGCAACTGCATCTACGTCAGTAACGGCAGAAGCGCCCTGATCATCGATGCGGGCATCGCAAAACGGGACATCATCACAAAAATCTCAGAATCGGGCGGAGATCCAGGCATTGTTGATGGGATCCTGCTCACCCACGAGCATACCGATCATGTCCGGAGTGCCAATGCCCTCGCCCGTGCTCTCTCCCTCCCCCTGATCGCAACCGGCGGGACACTTTCGGCATTCTCTTCTATCCGGCAGCAGATCAAAAAACCTCCACCCCATATCGCCTGCCGGTACAATACCCCAATGACAGTCGGGGCATTCGAGGTCACTCCGTTTGCCGTCTCCCACGATGCAACCGAACCCTGCGGCTATTCTATACGATCAGATGACCTGACACTCTCGATCATGACCGATACCGGGATAATCACTTCCCGGATGAGGGAAGTACTTGCAGAGAGCGATGGAATTGTCCTTGAATCAAACCACTGCCCGAAGATGCTCGCTGAGGGACCATACCCCGAGTACCTGAAGAAGAGAATCCGGGGGAAGACCGGGCACCTCTCTAACACGATGGCAGCAGAATGCCTCAGGGAACTGAACGGCTCAGTCTCCACCGTTATCCTCGCGCATCTGAGTGAAGTGAACAACTCGCCCTCAGTTGCCTTCGCCTCATCACAGGAGGCGCTTGGCCTCGATATGACCTATACCGATCTCCGGGTGGCCTCTCCGGGGATCGACTGCTCCTGCCTCTTCCGACCGATAAGAATCCATTGAGCGAACCTGCCGATAGAGAACTGATACATTCGATTACAGATCTCTCCCCCAGAAGAAGGCTACATCCGGTGTAGTGAGACGGTTGCACCGATGATCACGCCGGAGTGATCCCGGAATGGCTCGACTCTGATCCGAACCGGCATTCTCACACTATCACGCCTGAGAAGGATACAATCCATCTCCACAGGCTCCCTGACACCACCTACAACAACCGAACGGATCTGTTTTGCGATTGCATCTTTGGAATGGCCTTCAAGCGAAAGAATTGCAGATAGCGGCTGGTTCTCGGCATCTTTCTGCGTCCATCCGATCATCTCTTCTGCCGCATAGTTGATCAGTCTGACATGGAGACCCGAATCAACGCTGATAAGGCCATCCGGCATCCGGGGTTGGGCAGTATAGCTGCCGGCAACTTCTGAGACGAGTGAATCTTCGACCCACTTCTTCTCTATCATATCAATATGATGAAGTGTCTGTTCAAGCCGGGCATTCACTTTTCGAAGTTCCAGTGTCCGTTCGGCAACAAGTTCTTCGAGGTGTTCACGGTGTCGGCGAAGCTCCTCTTCAGTCCGGACGCGATCGCTGATATCCCGGAATATCAGCACTGACCCTGTGAGATGTGCCTTCTCATCCATAATCGGGGTTGCAGTATACTCAACAAAACGCCGGGTACCATCCAAAGAGACAAGAACCATCAGCTGATCTGAATAGACTGCTCTTTGATCCCTGAGTGCCTGTAGAACAGGATCAGCACCCCGGTTTCCGGCACCGTTCTCAATCCTGAAGACAGCGCCTGAAGGGCTCCCAGCCGCCTGTTCCTCGCCGACGCCGGTGAGGCTGGATGCAACCGGGTTCATAAACCTCACAACCCCCCCGGTATCTGTTGCGATGATCCCCTCACCCATGCTCTGCATCGTTGTCTTCAGCCACCGTTCGCTCGCCCGAAGCCTCCTCTCCATCGAGGATTTATACACTGCTATCTCGATGGCGATTTGCAGATCACGTTCGTTGAACGGTTTGAGGATATACCCATACGGCTCGGTCGTCTTTGCACGTGAGATCGTTCCTTCTTCTGAATATGCCGTCAGGTACACAACAGGGATCTCCAGTTCCTCCCTGATGATCGCTGCTGCTTCGATCCCATCCATCGTACCTTTCAGGACGATATCCATCAGTACAATATCCGGAGGATGCAGACGGATCTCTTCTATTGCTTCCTCTGCATAGCCGGATATCCCGGTAACAGAATACCCCATCTTCTGAAGACGGGCCTTTAAATCCATTGCGACGATAGATTCATCCTCGACGATCCAAACACTGGTTTCTGCCATCTCTTTACTCCCTCTCTTTATATTGCAATGGATTGAAGACGATCCGAAACTCGGTTCCATTATCTGTTTTCAGCTCAAGCGTTCCATCCAGCTGTGTCACCAGGGAAGAGACAAGAAGGAGACCAAGCGACTGGATCTTCTCAATCCTGATGCCTTTTGGCATCCCGATGCCATCATCCCTGATAACAAGAGTATAACTTCCATTCTCGTTCGGGTGCATAGAGATCATAATCGTCCCCTCACGCTCATCAGGGAATGCATGCCTGAACGCATTCGAAACAAGTTCATTGAGCAGAAGCCCGAGGGGGACCGAGGTGTCCGGGTTCAATACCACATCATGGATATCAAACTGCACGGCCACGTTCTGTGCATTGGCGCCATATTCCCTCCGAAGACTCTGGGTGATCCGGGTTGTATATTCAGAAAAGTCGATCATCCCGAGTTCCTTTGACCGGTAGAGATGTTCATAGATATAGGCAAGGGCCCTGACCCTGTTCTGGCTGTCAGTCATGTAGCCGAGGATCTTTGGATCGCTCACAAACTGGGACTGGAGCTGGAGGAGACTTGAGATCACCTGGAGATTGTTCTTCACCCGGTGATGGACCTCGCGGAGCAGCACCTCCTTCTCGGCAAGCGCCTCTTCCATCAGGAGGTTCGATGAGAACGTATCTGAGACCTTTGATATTGAGAGCAGGATATATTCACGATAGTCAAGGTTGATTGCACGTGGCCTGATCAGGTATTCAGCACTTATCCCCGAAGCATCGCGGAGCATCTGGGTGAAGCCGTCCCTCTCCTCCATGACCGCATTCCGTATCTTCTGTTCAAAAACCCCTCGTGAGGTCTGGGAAGATGCGCCGGTCTGAAGAACCGCAGAGAGAGGAAGGGAGAGATCAAGGCCACTCCTGCACCCTAGAATTTTTGAAAGGGATAAGTTAATTGCAACAACAGTTCCTGTCCTCTTTTCAAGGACAAGCATCCCACAGGGAGAACGCAAAAAAACCTGAACACTTAGATCATCATGCATAGGTCACTCTTCTCCAATCTTTAATACACTCATTGCAAATCTGTCAACTATCGGCAGTAGTGCCTGCATACCCCTCTTCTGACGAACCGGATCGCCAGAGAAGACATCCTCTTCAAGGTATGTGAAGAGATCCATAATATAACCAATGCGGGGATACGATGCCGAGAAACGCTGCCTTGTCCCCACCGCTCCTTCGTGATTTCTCCGGAGTATCTCAAATATATACTCGATGAGATGGATGAGATAGAGAGGAATACCCCGGATGATCGCCTGCTTTCTAAACCGGTAGAATATCTCCGCCTTTCCGGTGATGGTTGCCAGCTTCAGACCATAATATGCCGGCTCCATTCCATCCGGCATCACCCGGATCATCCTCTGGAGGATCACTGCTGCGGATTCGAGCGATTCCCTCTCAAGCGCCCTCTGAAATGCACGCCGCAGAAACCTGATATCATCAGGAAACAAGGTGAGTGCGTCTGTCAAAACCGAATCATACCGGCGGGAATCGCCATCTTCCCCGGCTTTACACAATGCAATCTCAGGGAACCATTCATCATGGGGGAACCATTCCCGTGCCTGCTCATAGACATCCCAGAAGAGGGACGAGAGGAGATCATTCTCATCTTCTGTGAGGAGGGGATGTGAGACAAGAGGCGGACGCTGTTCGCTCATCGCCATTAACTGCTCCCTTGCAGATAGGAGAGGATCAGATTGCTGGCGATCCGTTTCTCCCTCCTCACTGCCCGTCTGAATATAACAATAGGCAATGGCCGATCCGATCAGCGGATCGATGAACCGGTATTTCTTCAGGAGAAGAACGGCATTGCGGTACAGCCCTCTCCTGATGGAATGCAGGCCGGAGACGAGATCAAGGCCACCTCTCCCGCCATTACGTTTATATTCTGCAAGGATGGCACCGAGTTCCTGATCGAAAGCCGGATCATTCATTCGGGAACTGTTCCTGAAGACCTCACAGGCGATCTCATCCAGAAAAAAATTATAATCGGGATCGGGGAGCCTTCCATCTCCTTCTTCAAGAGCAGAGACGACATGGGTGAAGAAGAGTGGGAGAGAGCGATCTATTGCATCATTGTTTTCCCGGATATACAGACGGAAGCGTTCTCTGATCTGGTCTGGATCATCATGCGGCATCAGATCCAATACAGTGCCCACTCCCATACAAGAGAGATCGCATCACTCAGGTATATGACTATTGCTCTCTGGCCGGATCATGAGCAGGAGCCAACCGGCTCTCAAACCGCCGGTACCGATCCTCAATCTGTGCAAGCGTCTCAATCTCATCCATCCGCTTATCATCACGTATCCTTATAAACCGGGGGAATCGAAGGGCATATCCGGAATCATAATTTGTACTCTTCTGGATCTCCGAGTATCCGACCTCAAAGATGATCCCCGGTTCAAAGGAAACCTCTTTACCAGTTGTACTGATCACCCGGTCTTTGAAGAGGTCGTGAAGGAGGGCGAGCGTCTCGTCATTGATACCGGTTGCAACACGGCCCACCGGGAGGAGACTTCCATCATCATCCTGGCAGGCGAGGAGGAAGGAGCCAAAATGATGGGCACGCCGCCCTTCGCCCCATTCACCCCCGATCACCGCCAGATCGATCGTCTCGACTTTTGGTTTGCATTTCACCCAGTGCTTCCCCCGGTTGCCGGGGATATAGGGGGAACCTGGCACTTTCAGCATAATTCCCTCGTGCCCCTCCCCAAGTGCCGTATGATAGAATTCCAGGAGCTCTCCAGGATCAGATGATCGGATCTGTGGAGCGATACACCCGCTCATTACCTCTTCGAGATGTATGCGCCGCTCTGAAAGGGGGAGATCGATCAGCCCTTCGCCATCACGGTAGAGGATATCGAAGACGAAGGGGATCATCTGTATCTGATCCACATGGGCAGAGACATCATGTTTCCTCCGTATCCGCCTGAGCACCGTCTGGAATGGCATCGGCCTCCCATCCCTGATGGCAACCACCTCGCCATCAAGGATTACATCGCCTGAGATGACGTTTGAGAGCTGATCGGCAATATCAGGAAGCGCAGCGGTCAGATCTTCGAGTCTCCGGGAGTAGATGGCAACACGGTCTCCTCTCCGGTGGAACTGGAACCGGCTGCCATCATATTTGTACTCCGCACAGACCTCGCCTGTGCCTGCAACCATCTCCGGAATCGATCCCGTCTGGGCGAGCATCATCTTCACAGGCCTGAAGAGCTCGATCTTCACGTTCAGGAGGGCATCCGGATCAACAGACGCGATCCTTGCCACCTCACCGAGATCATTCATCACCTGATGTGCCCTGTTCACAGAATCGGGGCTCACAAGGAAGGCGATCGCAATCGCATCCCGGACACTTCCTTCCCCGACACCAATCCTGAGCTCCTCAAGCATCAGGCGGGTGAGATACCGGCCTTCGAGCGGCGATGCATTCGAATACAGGAGCTTTGCATTCCTCAGTTTCTCCTTCTGTGACTTTGAACCGGCGGTATCGGCCATCCTCATGAATGTTGCATAGACATCGCCAAGGGTGAGCTCTTCGGCAAAGAGATTCATCTGGGTCTTCTCTTTCAGAAGGAATTCAACAGCTGTCCCGGCGTCTCCGGTCCGGTTGACAAGAGCGATCACGTCACCCCGTTTCCAGCCCGCCACATAAGCAACTGCATCATAGAGGAGATTGGGTCCGATCCCAAGATGTGCAGAGCTCCAGTCTGGAAAGATCAGGCCGCGGATGAACCTGACAAAAATCGGAAGATCATCCGGTGCAAGGCCGGGGAGGATATCTGCGATTGTATCCCGCATCTCAAGACGGCTTGTGAGCGATTCTATCTTCTCACATAAGAGGGAAAACTCGGAAAAGAGCATTTAATCAGATATACCTCTTCCCTGATCGTGAATGAAGGTATTGTTTTGTTCTCAAAACCATTTCAGAAAAAGTCGGCAAATGTCCGTTGGGATCGGAGATCCCGGATCAGATCCGATCGGCTCCGCCAGAATGATGAGCCAAGCAGTGCCGTGACCATCGCCTCCCCTGAATGGAGATCGGGACAGGGGATGGCAGGAGATTTCAGTGCAGCCCTGGTTGCCTCCCGGATCACCCAGGTACCAAGCGGCGCCCAGTAATCCCCGGAAATATCCCGGACCACAACCACCCGGGCAGTTCTGCCAATGTTTTCCAGATGCTCGAGAACGGCAAGGCGGGCTGAGTAATAGGCGCCCGCAATCGGAGAATACCCCTGTTTCTTCTTCTTCTCTCCATCGACTACAACCACATCTTCATCTCCACCCCAGAGGGAGTTCCTCTGCCATCGCTCGATCATCTCAAACCGAAAGTCCGGGGAAGGGATGAAGAGGAGAACAATCCTGTTGCCATAGAGGAGAGCAGAGTGGACGAGGATATCCTGAAGGGGTACCAGCCGGCAAACCCGCTTCCTGAGATCTGTTGAGATCATATCGTCAACGGCTGTGATCGCCCACCGGGTAGGCACAAACTTCCGTTTTGAGCCAAGGAGCCCTGCTGTGAGAAGGCTTGTAATCCGGTAGACATCTATTCCATCCTGAAAGAGGGCAGATGCCGCCTCGGTTGCCCGTACATCAGTATCCGATGTGTACCGATCAACGGCAGGCTCCACCACGGCATTATCAAGAACAGAGACTTTTGAGAGTCTTCCCGAGAGGCCGATCGGCGCCACGGTCCCGTCAAACGAGAGATCATAGCGGATCGGTTTTTCAAACCTCGCCTCGACATCAAGGGGCCTGCTTGAGAGAGCGACCTCCTGCGCTTT
>DUKV01000036.1:0-1452 GCA_013329165.1 Methanocalculus sp.
TTCTACCTCCAGAAGGGCGGCAATCCCCGTGCCCAGTTTGCAGAACTTGCCCATCAGATACAGTCGGCTGTTGCCTCAAGGAGAGCTGAGAAGAGGATCGCCGAGAGCCTTGATGAGCTGAATGCCGTATATGAACAGCTCACTGCCAATGAAGAAGAGTTGAGGGCGAGCTTCGATGAGCTTGCAATACGGGAGCAGGAGATCAGGAGGAGCGAGCGGAGGCTGTCTGATATCATCAACTTCCTCCCCGACGCCACATTTGCGATCGATGCAGAGGGCACTATTATCGCCTGGAACAAGGCCATTGAGGAGATGACCGGGATTGAAGCAGAGGAGGTGCTGGGGAAGGGCAATTATGAATACTCCCTTCTCTTCTATGGAGAGAGAAGGCCGATTCTTATCGACTATATCCTCAAAGGAGAGCTTGACAATACAGACGGACAGTACCCGGAGATCCGGAAGAATGGTGAGAGTGCGATCATCGAGACCGCTTCCGCCAGGACGAAGGGAGAGAAGAGGGTGCTCTGGGCAACAGCCTCACGGTTCTATGATGATACAGGAGAGGTAGCAGGTGCCATCGAATCCATCCGTGATGTCACCGAGCAGAGGAACCAGGAACGCGAACTGCTCTCGATGCATGAGGAGCTGGCATCAACAGAGGAGGAGATCCGCCAGCACCTGGATGAGGCGATCACTGCGCAGGAGAAATTCAGGAAGAGTGAGGAGCGGTACCGGGGCATCTTTGAGAATGCCGGCTCTGCACTTACCATCTTCGGGCAGGATCTGACGATCCTAAAAGTCAATTCCCGCTTTGAGAAACTCTCCGGATATACGGCTGCTGAGATCGAAGGAAAATTAACACCCACTGCATTCATTCATCCAGAGGATGTCGATCGGGTACTGGAGTATCATCAGGCACGCCACCAGAATGGTGAGGTTCCACTCAGCTACGAGTTCCGGTTCATCAGGCGAAACGGGGAGGAGCGGATCATTCTCATCTCAATCGGAATCTTACCAGAAGAGCGGCTCTCCATCGCCTCACTTGTGGATATCACCGAATGGAGGCGTGCCGAAGAGGAATTAATGATCCGTGAGAAGATCCTCTCAAAGATAATGGAGATCCTCCCGATCGGGCTCTGGTTTGCAGATAGCGAGGGGAAGCTCACCATGGGGAACCCGGCAGGGGTTGCCATCTGGGGTGGAGAACCCCACGTGGGAATAGAAGAGTATGGGATCTTCAAAGCCCGCAGGTACCCCTCAGGCGAGGAGATCGCACCTGACGACTGGGCACTTGCCCACAGCATACGTGATCGCGTCACCATCACCGATGAGCTTCTCGAGATCGACTGTTTTGACGGAAAAAAACGCCTCATCTACAATTATACCGCACCGGTGATCCTTGATGACGGAACAGTAAAGGGTGCGATCGTCGTCAACCGGGATGTCACTGGC
>DUKV01000036.1:1554-2804 GCA_013329165.1 Methanocalculus sp.
CCGGCATCACCCGCCACGATGTCCGGAACCAGATGATGGTGATGCAGGGCTATATCGAGCTCATAAAAGAGGAGAAACCTGACAGACTGATTGCAGATTATCTTCAGAATATCCTTCAATCCATCGAACAGATCGAAACGTATTTTGAATTTATGAAGGAGTATGAAAAAATCGGAACTGCCGGGGCAGAATGGCAGGAGATCAGCGCTTCCCTCGAACCACTCGCCGGATCCGGGATCCCGATTATAAACACCTGCCGGAACCTTTCGATCATCGCCGATCCCCTCCTCACCAAAGTCTTCTCAAACCTTCTGGACAACACCATCCGGCATGCAGAGGAGGCAACGGAGATCACCATATCCTGTGAGGAGCGGAATGGAAATCTGAGGATCATCTGGGAAGATGACGGACCAGGCATCCCGGATGAGATGAAAGAGCGTATTTTTGATTATAAATACGGAAAAAACGGCGGGTATGGCCTTTACCTGGTGCGGGAGATCCTGGCAATCACCGGGATCACGATCCATGAGGAAGGGATCACAGGCAAAGGTGCACGGTTTGTGATCGCTGTTCCGGCAGGGAGATGGAAGATCGGATAGAAGAATCCCCTCCTCTCTTCCATATCACTTTTCCCTTCAGAGCAGCAATATATACCAGCATGAATACCTACGCAGCCACACTCCTTGGCAGGGTTCGATCAACCCGGCCGCTCATTCACCATATCACCAATACCGTCACAATCAATGACTGCGCAAACGCGACACTGGCCATCGGTGCAGCACCGGTGATGGCCGGCGCAATCGAGGAGGTGGCCGAGATGGCCGGGATCGCAGGCGCCCTTGTCCTGAATATCGGAACCCTTTCACCCGCACAGATAGATGCGATGGTCGCAGCAGGGAAAGCCGCAAATGCCTGTTCCATACCGGTGATCCTCGATCCGGTCGGGGTCGGGGCCACCACGCTCAGGACAGAGAGTGCGGAGAGGATGCTGAATGAATGCAGAGTCGCGATCCTGAAAGGAAACGCCGGTGAGATCGGGGTCCTTGCCGGGAGCGGCGGCACTGTCAGAGGGGTTGATTCGGGCGGGTGTGCCGGTGATCCCATTGAGGTTGCCCGTCAGTGTTCCGAGAGGTGGAACACCGTCGTCGCCATGACCGGGGAGACGGATATCGTCTGCGGGAAGAGCGAGGTATACCTGATCCGAAACGGGAGCCCGATGATGGAGCGGCTATCGGGGACCGGCTGTATGG
>DUKV01000012.1:0-5089 GCA_013329165.1 Methanocalculus sp.
TTTATCTATAGTATACTCTCGGCAGTTGCCGGATACCAGATGGCTGCTCTTATGGCCCCGATGTACGATGTAGCACTTGAAGGGTATGGCGGCATCATTGCGATCTTTGGAGCGATCGGTGGCTTTATTGGAGGTATCATAGTCTGGATTATTGCTTCTGTAATCTTCTATCTGATAAGCATGGTCTTCCATGGAGAAGGATCGATGAAGAAGGTGCTTGAAGCAGTCGGGTATGGGATGGCACCCTTAATTGCCGCTGCCGGTATCGGGATTGCGTATCTTACCATGGTCGCCGATCAGGTGGTTGCACCGGTTATCCGTGACATCATGGATCCGGATGCAGCTGAGGAAGCGGTTGAGGCATTTATGAATCAGCCGGTGATGGCAGATTTCTCCCTCCTTCAGACCTTCCTCTCCGTTGTCTTCATGATCTGGGCTGTTAATATCTGGTATTATGGAATCCGACATGCACGGAGGCTTACTGCACGGGATGCAGGGATAACCGTTCTTATTCCGGTTGCAATCTATCTTATCGTAGTCATCGCATCATATGGGGTATTCTGATGAGAGGAAGATCGGTTCTGCTCGCTATTGCCTTCATGCTGGTATTTGGTATTGTCGGATCAGGTGCGGCATCGCAGATATGGGTGATGGATGTGACCCTTGATCCTGAGGTTTTTTTCCCCTATGATACCGGAACAGTGACAGTTGTCATTAAAAATACGGGTGCCAGCCCCGTTGAACTGTCAAGAATCAACCTTGCAGGAACGACCAATATCGATGTGATCGAAACTCCACACTACAGGGGTGTTGGAACCCTCGGTGCAGGCGACAGTCTGACAACAAGCTTCACCATACAGGCACGAAATAATGAAGGAATATATTACCCCCGCTTTTCGGTGAATTTTGTTCCCTCCGGTAGTATAATCTTTCCCATTCCACTCAAGGTAGACAAGACGTCAATCGAAGCCGGTATTACAACCCGTCCTGATATCTTCATGGAGGGTAAGAAAGATACAGTTACCATATCTGTTGGAAATCCACGTGAGAATACACTATCCGGTGTCACGATCACCCCGCAGACAGGAATAGCTGATGTGGTCCCAACAAATATATTCATAGGAAGCCTTGAATCCGGTGAGAGCAAGGATGCAGAATTTTCGGTAACCCCGACCGGTGAAGGGGAGATCACCTTCAATGTCGAATACCGAAACGGCCAGAACCGGCATGCCATACCTCTCACCATCCCGATTGTACCGGGCACTGCCAAGAGGGTGGCTGAGCCGATCGTCTCGAATGTGGTGGTCTCATCAATTGCCGGTGGGTACCGGATCACCGGTGATGTCTCGAATGCAGGGCTTGAAACCGCCCGATCTGTCGTGATGACAACAAAGGAGCCCGCAGAGCCGATCGATCCCTTCCGGGTCTATGTTGTCGGAGCACTTGATGCTGATGACTTCTCCTCGTTCGAGGTGACATTCACTGCAAAAGATGCCGAGACAGTACCTCTTGTCACCAGGTACCGGGATGATGATGGGAATCTCTACGAGGAGATTACCCAGGTGGCGATTCGATCAGGTCCGATGCCGACTGCGGAACAGGATGGCATATCCCCGATGGTGATTGGGATCATCGGGCTTTCAGTTGTAATCGTCGCCGGAGCACTCCTCTACTCGCGTAAGAAGCGATGATTGAAACGATCCGGTTCCGGGATGTCTCGAAAATATACTCCCTGAAGAGCGGAGATGTCACTGCTCTTGATCATGTGAGCCTCTCGATCGAGGAGGGAGAGTTCATCGCGATCATGGACTCCTCAGGCTCAGGAAAATCCACTCTTTTGAATATGATGGGGTGCCTTGACACCCCGACATATGGCGAGGTCTTCATAAACGGCCAGAACATCGGCGAGTTGAGTGATGATGATCTGACGATCCTGCGCCGCCGGCATCTCGTCTCATCTTCCAGCAGTTCATTTTTATTCCGCTTCTCCCGGCAATCGAGAACGTCAGACTCCCACTCATCCTTAATGGCGGCGCAGATGTCTGCACAGATCGGTGCATGAACATCCTCTGTGATGGAGCGGTACCGCGAGATAGGGGTGCTCCGCTCAATCGGATGCCTCAGGCGGGAGATTCGGCGTATGTTCTTTTATGAATCGCTCCTGCTTGGGATCGCCGGTTCCCTTGTCGGCGGCCTTCTCTCTGTTGCAAGGGGGTATGTCGCTCTCCTGATTATGCTTGAGAATACGAGCTATCTCCTTGCCCCATCAAGCTTCATCTATATCCCCCTCGGCATACTCTTCGGGGTGGGAACATCAGTCCTCTCGGGGCTGTACCCGGCATGGAAGGCATCGGAAGCAAATCCGATTGAGGCGCTTCGGCATGAATAATCTCTTCCGGAAGTTGGATTGAAAAGAATTATCCCTTATCTTTGAGAATGTACAGGAAAGGTGATCCGGTATCAGGACGATTCTTCTTGCAGGCGGGAGCGGGACCCGTCTCTGGCCAATCCTGAGCTTTCATTTCCAGCCCGATTTTTTCAGGATAAATATCGTTGATGCGTGTGAAACCACCATTATCTGTTCCGATACCTCTCATAGGCTCGAAAACCAGGGGAAGATCCCGCTTGAGATGATCGAGGTGCAGATCGGAGAGTATCTCGGAGAGGATGATATCATCAGGCTTAATGATCACTATGGCAGGTGAGGATGGCTTCTCGGGGCTTGAGGCGGCAATTGTACTGATCGCGTTTATAGTCGTTGCCGGGGTCTTTTCATTTGCGATTCTTGGAGCAGGTTTCTCCTCATCAGATAAGGCGAAAGAAGTGGTGCTTGATGGCGGACGATCCCCGACAGCAGTGATGGTCATGGGCTCAGTCGTCGGCCGGGCAGATGATACCACTCACTATATCGAAAAACTCTTCTTCTCCTGTGAGGCAATTGGCGAGCCTGTGCCGGTATCCGCAATCAGGTTCTCAATTCTGACACCTGTTGGGATATATGAGATCCCTTCGTCTTCGGTTGCACTCTCATGGCATAATCAGGTCACGGAGGATGGCTTCCTCTCAGAGGGTGAGATCCTGAAGGTTGAAATACTCCCCGATGCCGGATTACTGACACCAGACACTCCCTTTACCCTTATAATCAATCCCCCCTGGGGGGTGCCTGTCAATGTCCGATGCCAGGTGCCTCCCGGTCTTGCACGGAAAAACTACTACGAGGTGGATAGTGGATGAGGATGGCTTCACCGGGCTTGAATCAGCGATTATCCTGATTGCGTTTGTGGTTGTCGGTGCAGTCTTCTCTCATGTGATCATCAGTGCAGGTATGGGCATCTCTGATGATGCAGGTTCCAAGGTGCATGAGGGTCTGTCCAGAGCTGGATCAAGCCTTGTTGTTGCCGGATCGATCTATGCAGTTGACCTGAATGATGATCCAAAGATTGCTGAAGGTATCCTCGTTCCCATCAGGCTTCTTCCAGGTTCGGATCCAGTGGATCTCCGGATGGTAACCATCAACCTCATCGGCAGGAATACGTACGAGTCCATCGGTCCAAACGATCCTCTCTATACGCCCCTTCCAACAGCTCATTACTTTTCCATCTATTCACCGGCACCACCCGATCAGGATCCGATACTCTGCTCCGGGGATATGGTGACGCTCTTTATCCGTCCGATGTACTTATCAAATTGCAAGCCGGGCCATTCACCCACGATTGAGATCATCACACCGGGTGTGCATCCCATCCAGATTCCTCTCAAATTTCCTGCATCCCTCACCCGGTATACCCGGCTCAGCTGAGATGACCAAACCCGAAGGCTCAATATTCATGACTAACAGACTATTAATTGATTCGGATGGCTGAGATACCAAAGGAAGAGTACCTTGAAAAATGCACGACAGCATGTGCCGGATGCACATCATCATTATCTCTCCGTTATGTGCTGAAGGCGGCAGGACCGGATACGGTGCTGGTTGTTCCTGCATGCTGTACCAGTATTCTGCAGGGAATTTATCCCAATACCGCATTTAATATTCCTGTATATAATATTGCCTTTGCAGCGGCAGCAGCATGTGCGTCAGGGATGAGCGAAGCATTTGCGAGCATGGGGAAGAAGACGAACGTCATCGTCTATGCTGGTGATGGCGGTACCGTTGATATCGGGATCCAGGCTCTCTCCGGTGCCCTTGAACGGGGGACAGATTTCCTGTATATCTGCTATGATAACGAGGCATATGGAAACACCGGGATGCAGCGTTCTGGTGCAACCCCGATGGGCGCAAGGACGACGACGACACCCGGCGGCAAGACCGATGCGAAGAAAGATCTCGACAGGATCGTCGCTGCCCACAATATTCCGTACCAGGCGACTGCAACCCCTGCATATCCGAAGGATCTCTATGAGAAGGTGAAGACAGCACTTGCCACTCCTGGCCCCTCGTTTATTCATATTCTTGCTCCATGCCCCCCCGGATGGCGGATTGCTTCTGATATGTCGGTGACTGTTGGAAAGCTTGCGGTGAAGACCGGCTCCTGGGTGCTCTGGGAGAGAAAATATGGCGAACTCGGAATCAGCTCCCCCTCAAAGGGTGCTATGAAGAAACGGGCCCCACTCAGGGATTACCTTTCTTTACAGGGTCGGTTCAAGGGAATCTCCGATTCGACAGTCAATGAGCTGGAGCAGGCGATCGAGAAGAACCTTGCACAGCTCGCAAAAGAGGAGGCAGGAGAATGCTGACGGTAGCAACTGGAAACAAAGCGGTGGCAGCGGCAGTGAAGGCGGCAAAACCCGCAGTGGTTGCGGCATACCCGATCACTCCGCAGACGGAGATCGTTGAGCAGATCGCAGAATACGTCACTGCTGGTGAGATGGATGCACGGTATATCCCGGTTGAGAGCGAGCATTCGGCAATGACTGCCTGTATCGGTGCTTCAGTCACAGGGGTGCGCTCCTTTACGGCGACGAGCTCCCATGGACTCCTCTATATGCACGAGATGCTCCACTGGGCAGCCGGGGCACGCCTTCCTATCGTGATGGCGAATGTCAACCGTGCCCTCGGTCCGGGATGGAATGTCTGGGCGGAACATAG
>DUKV01000012.1:5219-9524 GCA_013329165.1 Methanocalculus sp.
CTGATGGCATTTAGGATTGCAGAAGATACCGGTATCCTTCTTCCCGTGATGGTGAACCTGGATGGCTTCCTCCTCTCGCATATCATGCAGTCCCTTGAGACGGTGGAGGTCGGAGACTACATCCCCCCGATGGTTCTTCCCCACAAAATAGATACAGAAAATCCCACAGGGTATGGCGCACTGACCGGACCAAATGATCACTTCAAGTTCCGGTGGGAGATTGAACAGGCAATGAGACATTCGCCTTCTGTGATCAGGGATGCCGAGGAAGAGTTTGCGCGGCGATTCGGACGGAAATACGGTCCGACTGATGAGTATCTCTGTGATGATGCGGATATCCTGATCGTCTCGATGGGAACACTCGGGAAGGAGGCAGAAGTTGCAGTTGATATCCTCAGGAAAGAAGGTGTCAAAGCAGGATCAATGCGGATCCGCTGGTTCAGGCCGTTCCCAGAGCTCGATATCAGGGACCGCGATCTCGTCGTCCTTGACCGGGGATACTCGTTTGGGTTCGGCGGTGTGCTCTCGGACTCGATCAAATCCCGCAACCGTGATGCCTCAATCTTCTCGGTTGTGGCAGGGCTTGGCGGCCAGGAGGTCACCTATGATGATATCGCTGAGTTTGTCAGGAATCGCCGTATGAATGAAGAATACTGGTTCGGGGTTGATGCCTGATGTTTGAGATTCGGATCCATTCCCGTGGCGGGCAGGGTGGTGTGACTGCCGCCCGGCTCCTTGCGATGGCTGCTTTCCTCGATAAGAAGCATGCAACAGCCGCCCCCTTCTATGGCGCCGAGCGGCGGGGTGCCCCGGTCACCTCATTTGTCAGGATTGATGAGAAGCCGATCAAGATCTACTCGCAGATACGGTCCCCGAACCTGATTGTTGTCCTTGATGCAAGCATCATGGATGCAGTTGATGTCCTTCAGGGAATTTTGGAGAATGGAACGGTGCTGATCAACAGCCCCCATCCGGTTGATCTCCCCGGTGTCAATGTTCTCACCATCGATCTCACGGGGATTGCACTCTCAGTCGATCTTGTCGTATCCGGGAGTCCCATTTTGAATACCCCGGTTCTTGGAGCACTTGCAAAGATGGGTGTCATCTCCCGTGAATCGGCGGAAGCTGCCATCCGTGATATGTTTGCAGATGAGCGGAATGTAAAGGCGGCAGAGGCTGCCTACAAGGAGCTGACACTATGACCGATCCTGTTGCAATGAGCCGGCCAACAGAGGGGGCTGCCGGAAAGACCGGTTCCTGGCGCACATTCCGGCCGGTGGTCGACCGTGAAGCATGCAATGCATGCGGACTCTGTGCCATGTACTGCCCTGATGGCTGTATCAATGAAGACCATGAGATCGATCTCGACTATTGCAAGGGATGTGGGATCTGTGCTCAGGAATGCCCTAAAAAAGCGATTAAAATGGAACGGGAAGAGCGATAATCTCATTCCTCCCTCCCCTTTCTTTTTTTAATATGCTCCAAAGGATGAATATAAATAGTATTGGTTCGTCTATACACGTATAGTTCGTATAATTACGAACTCCGATCTTCTCATGTCCACGGGAACCTGCCGGGCTTTTGGCTCCACTGGTCTCTTTTTTTCTGGGTGCGGAGAAGAAACGAGATTTGATGCTACGCAGTGAGGTGAGTAAAAAAATGATGTTTGTCTCTGATTATAACAGTCCCAATGAGATGGATCTCGCTTTTAAGCTTGAAGGAGAGGGGATTCTCCCCTCTCAGAGTGTTCGGGAGCGGATTGTTCTCTCCCCGGCATGCTGCACTATTCCGGTGCAGCGGATGCTCCTGATGCAGGAGATGCTGGTAGAGTTGTCAGAAGAACTGCGTGAATAATACTGGAGAAAAAGGAGATGCTGGTTATTCAGGCAATCTTGAATTTCCGATTTGCTTCCAGGATCTCCTGGGAGATCTCGGTGACGCGTGTCACCATGCTGGCGACCTCATCGATACTTGCCGATACCTCCTCGGTGCCGGCCGCAGTATCTCCTGCTTCCTGAGCTGTCCTCTCCATCAGGGCGGCAACTTCGTGGATGCTTGCGGTGATCTCCTCAACAGTGGCTGCCTGCTCTTCAGTTGCACTTGCAACCTCTTCGATACTGCGTGAGATCTTCCCGACTGAATCGACGATCTCATTGAAGGCAAGGATCGTCTGCTGCATCTGATCAGATCCATCCCTGACGACAGTATTTGCGGTTTTCATTGCATTTGAAGCCTTTTCTGCACCGGCCCTGAGATTGCCGATCATCTCGGTGATATGCTCGGCAGAGGACCGGGATTCAGTTGCAAGAGCTTTGACTTCGGCAGCAACAACGGCAAACCCGCGTCCGGCATCACCTGCACGGGCGGCTTCGATCGCTGCATTGAGCGCGAGCAGATTTGTCTGGTTTGCCAGATCCGAGATGACGCCGACGATCTTTCCGATCTCGACCATCTGGGTGTTGATATCCCTGATGATCCCATCGATCTCGGCGGTTGCAGTGGTGATCTCGGCCATTCCTGCATCTGCCCGTCTCGCTACCTTTGTTCCTTCCTGAGACTGTTCATCAGCGTTTCGTGAGAGTGCAGCAACAGATTCTGCACTTGCGGTAACCTCCTGGACGGCTGCGGAGAGATCTTCCATCGCCTGAAGAACCTGCTGGGCGGATTGTGTTGCCTTCTCGATATGGCCGCTTACATTCCCGGTACTTTTTGCAATCTGCTGGGTACCGGTTGAAACTTCATCGATGCTTGTCTCGGCTTCGTTTGCTGCTTCCACCATCGCCTCCATCAGCCGGTTTGATCCTGCAATGAGGCGGGAAACATCTGCTGAAACTTTGTTTAAGGCAGTCTTCACAGCAACGAGATCTCCGCGGACATTGAGCTTCTCATCGATATGGGCGGTGAAGTCACCGTCTGCAAATGCGCTTGCGACACGGGTGATCTCCTTGACAGTATTATTGAAGACCTTTCCCATCCTGTCAAGGGATTTCCTGAACTCTTCCCATTCTCCTTTCATCTGGATATTTGTATCGAATGTCGCAGAGAAGTCCGCCTGTGCAAATGAACTGCATACACGCATTGCTTCGTGAACGGGTTTTGTGACTGCATCGAGCATGCCGTTTATTCCAAGCATGCATTCCAGAAATTCTCCCTCATGCCGCCCTGTGTCAGCGCGGATCTCAAAGTTACCCTCGGTCAGACCATGCATCATCATCTTTGCATCTCCCGTCAGATGATCAAGCGATTCCTTCAGGGTGGCAAGGCTTTTATCGAGTTTGGAGATTAAAGCGGCAAAATTTTTTGTATCTTCGTCAAAATGAGCGGGTTGAAGATTGAATGCGGTGTCACCCCTTGCGGCTTTTTTGAGGTTTGCGACCATCCGGGTGACTTCTGTAACCACAAAGGTATCCTGTTTCATCTTCCGGTTGATCTCAACGGTCATATCGCGTGCACTGCATCGGGTCCCAAGTTGCCTGCCATCTTTGTCCTTCGCAATCGTGCAGAGGAGTCCAACCCACCGCTCACTCCCATTTTTATGCTTGAGCCGGAACTTTACCTCCTTCTCCTCTCGTTCCCGGACGGCCAGGGCTGCTTTGACGGGTTCAAGATCTTCAGATTTGATGATCCTGGTAAACAGGTTCTTGTCTTTTCGAAAATCTTCAGGGGAATAACCAGTGATCCGCTGGCAGGATGGTGATACATACAAAAATATTCCGTCTGATCCAATCAGGGATTCCCAATCCTGGGTTGATTCAAGAACCTGACGAAAAATATCGTTTGAGTCTGGTATTGTCATGTGTACTCTCCAACGCCTCTGCTATTCTATAGTATTGATGGCACAATGATTTCGAATAGCTTTAGCACTTGCTAATAACTGTGGTTTTTTATCTGAGATGCAATAAATGTATCTTTCTATCATTCTCATTCCTGATTTAGAAATCAACATAAAAAACTGTTGCCACGATTCTCCAGCTCAATTGCCTGATGGTAATCTCTGTCAGTATTTGTTAATTATTTTGATAATGGGCTCAATATTATCCATTATTGGTATGAACAAAACAATCAAATATGTTCAGGACTAGTATACTCCCATACTCATCTGGAGGTGAAGTCATGACAATCCGGATAAAACCAGCCAAACCTGTGATAACTGCTGAGGTACGGCCTTCAAGGAGGGTGCGGAGGCTTATGATGAACCAGACAGACTTTCCGGTTTCTTCAGAAGCTGTGATGAACCTTTTTGTCCTTGGACTCATGACAATCACCGTTTCAATAACCGGAATTACCCTTGGCATGGTTCTCAGA
>DUKV01000005.1 GCA_013329165.1 Methanocalculus sp.
GTTGGCGAAGAGAAGACCGTGACGATCCCGGTCGATCAGGCATACGGATCATATGATGAGGATCTGATCCTGGTTGTTCCAAGAGAGATGGTGCCGGATGAGATCGCAGTTGTTGGTATATCACTCTATCAGCCACGGGGCACAATCATCTCCGTTGACGATGAGGTCGTTATGATCGACCAGAACCACCCTCTTGCCGGAGAGGATCTGACATTTACGATCACCCTTGTTGAGATCCTCTGATCCGACCATTTCTCTCTCTATTTTCGTCAATCATGTACAAACAGAAGAACCATATCAACCGGAGTCTATCAACATATACCAATGATTCAGGAGGCATAAACCATGGATGCAGTTATTGAGGAAGGCTTTTCCCGTCTCACCGAGACGATCGCGGAGCTTGGAGAGAAGAGAGGTACACTGGAGGCGGAGATAGTCTCAGATCTCTCCGGTCTTCTTGAGAAGATGGCAACACTCGCAACCCCGCTTGTCGGAACGCTTGGAAACCAGTTCCTTGAAAAGAGCAAGCAGGATAGCAAAGGCGAACTCTATGACACCGCCCATTATGAGAAGAAGATGGTCGTCCTGGGACGTGCAGAAGAGCCGGTGAACTATCGGCCCGATGATCCGAAGAAACAGGTTCAGAAACAGTTCTGCGTCCTCACCGAGGATGGAAACTTTGCAGAACTCATGTACTCGGATGACGGGTTCATCATCGACAGCTACCTTAACCCGCTCACACCCCAGGAAGCAATCGATCTCTATGGCCCTGAGCTGCTCTTCATGCTCTACCGGGCACTCCACGACTATGGAAATCTGCAGGAAGAGCTGGTTGTGGCACTTGACACAACGCTTGCCTTCATTCAGCAAAAAGAAGAATAATATCCCTATTTTATATGAAAATGCATGGGAACACCATCATTTTCATCTTGTATGCCTGTTGCCCTTGGTGGCATCATAAGCGCTTTTTCCATCCAAAGATCGGGAACATCGGTTTGAGGGGATCGTATGCCCCTTCGTCAACACTTGAGATCGGATAGGAGTTCTCAATAATCTGGTCGCTCTCCGCAGAGGTATACCGGACAACCACCTTCGCCTGCGTTATCATCTTTTCAAGCGTGAAGATCTCCTCTTCATCAGGCTGGATTTCCTTGAGATCAAATTCGATATCAAGCGGAACAAGTGCAACATGGATCTTTCTGGCGGGTGCGGTCCCGATATTTCGAACAATGACTGACTTTGCATCTTCAGACAGCGTGCAGACAACATGAGGCAGGAATGCCGCGTCCTGCATGATCCAGAGCATCATGTAGAGAGTACCAACGATAACCGCAACACCAAGAGCGAAGAAAATATCTATAAAAATTCCCGACACCAGACAGGCGATCGCACCGATGATGATGAGTAGGGATTGCCGTGAATTCATAGAGAGATTCTATACTCAGAGGATATAAGCAATAGCAATTCGATCGAAATAGCAATTCGATCGAACAAGAAAAGAAAAGTGGGCCCGATGCGATTCGAACGCATGACCTCTCGGTTATCAGCCGAGCGCACCACCGGGCTATGCTACGGGCCCAGATGTTACCTTAATACATTCTCATTTACTGCATTTATAGCTTGTTAATTTCCTTCTGCCAGGCTTCGGAAGATCAAATCCTTCGGGATTAAGGTTCCGGTACATTTCCAAACATTTTGTTATTTATGGTGAGAGGACGACAAGTGTACTATTGAACGAGCCGGAGGAAGACATGGAACGAAAATATCTCCTCGGAAACCTTGCAATCGCAGATGCATGCAGGGAAGCGGGCGTTGATTTTGTCAGCGGTTATCCGGGAACACCGTCATCTGAAGTCATTGAACGTCTGAGATTGGTAGCAGATGAGATTCCCCATCTTGAATGGTCGGTAAATGAGAAGGTCGCATTCGAGAATGCCCTTGGAGCTGCCTGGTGTGGATGCCGCGCCCTTGTCACCATGAAGCATGTCGGCGTCAATGTTGCAGCAGATCCCCTGATGACCAGCAGCTACACGGGCGTCACCGGTGGCTTTGTGCTGCTGGCAGCAGACGATCCCTTTGCCCACAGTTCACAGAACGAACAGGACTCCCGGATCTATGCAGGATTTGCAAAGATTCCCTGTATCGACCCCTCCGGGATACAGGAGGCGCATGACGGAATGAAGCGGGCATTTGACCTCTCCGAAGAGTTCGGTCTTCCCGTGATGGTGCGCCCCACCACACGGATCTGCCACAGCAAAGGTGATATCACACTTGGAGAGCCGGCGACTGAGCACCGTGTCGGGGAATTCACCAGAAATCCAAGGCAGTATGTTGTTATCCCCGCCCATACCAGGCCTCTCCACAAGCAGCTGAATGAAAAACAGCCCGGCATAAAGAAACGGCTCATCGAAGAGGGATTCAATACCCAGACAATCCGGGGGAAAAAAGCGGTGATCGCCGGGGGGATCAGTGCCGCCTATGCCCGTGAAGTCGTCCCGGAGGATGTCTCAATTGCCACAATCGGGGCATATCCGATTGATGAGGAATGGCTCAGGACATTTGTCTCCGAACATACCGAGATTCTGGTGATCGAGGAGATGATGCCGGTTATTGAAGGAGCAGTCCTCGAAGTTGCCTGCGGCCAGGCGATCTATGGCAAGAAGAACGGGTATCTCCCCTATGAGGGCGAATTCTCCCCGGCAGTCATCGCAGGTGCGCTGAAGAAGGCCGGGTTCATCAGCGAGGAGCTCTATCCTGCGGTCACTCCGGCAGAGAACCTCCCGGTCAGGCCCCCGATCCTCTGTGCGGGCTGTATGCACCGCTCTACCTTCTATGCAATGAAGAAGGTCTTCAAAGACGGGATCTTTCCAAGCGATATCGGGTGCTATACCCTCGGCCTCCAGCTCGGCGCAGTTGATACCACCATCTGCATGGGCGCATCCATCACCGTTGCAAGCGGGATCAATCTCTGTGGAGAGGAGCGGGATGTGGTCTGCACCATCGGTGACTCGACCTTCCTCCATACAGGCGTCAACGGGCTCATCAACGCAGTCTATAATGGTGCGGATATAGTCGTCGTCATCCTGGACAACCGGATCACCGCGATGACCGGGCACCAGCCAAACCCGAATACCGGAAAGACCGCATGCGGAGTGAGCAGCATCCCGCTCTCACTTGAAGCGCTCTGCCACTCCTGCGGAGTATCATTTGTCGAGACGGTCGATCCCTATGATCTCACCCTCCTGCTCGATACGATGAAGAAGGCAAAAGAGGAGAAAGGAGTCCGGGTGATCATCGCCCGCCAGCCCTGTATCATCGTTGCCAGACGGGAAGGGCTGAAACGCCGCCGCTTCATGGTGGAACCGGAGACCTGCACCGGCTGTCTGCTCTGCGTCAAGTACGGATGCCCGGCAATCGAGTTCCATGATGAGAAGGCATTCATAAACGACCTCTGCAGCGGGTGTGCGGTCTGTGCCGATATCTGCCCTGCAGGTGCGATCCGGCAGGAGGTGAAGAGATGAAGATGGGTTTTGATATCCTGATCGTCGGCATCGGCGGCCAGGGGACGATCCTCGCCTCAAACGTACTTGGAGAGGCATGCCTGGTCGAGGGGCGAAGCGTTCGGGGAGCAGAGACCCATGGCATGGCCCAGAGAGGCGGCTCAGTCGAGAGCCAGATCCGGATCGACTGCGAGTTCGGCCCGCTCATCGTGCCGGGGACAGCCGATCTCTTAATCGCCTTTGACCTCCTGGAAGCGGTCAGGTACCGGCATTACCTGAAAGAGGGCGGAGAGATGATCGTGAACAACCAGCTCGTTCTTCCAACCTCCACCTTCACTTCAGGGCAGGCACCACCCACAGAGGGCGATATCATCGGCATGCTGAAGGGATGGAAGGTATCAATCGTCGATGCAACCGCGATAGCAACCGCCGCAGGAAGTCCTCTGGCTACAAATATCACCCTCCTCGGTGCAGCATCCCACACCATCCCCCTCGGCCTTGAATCGCTCCTTGAAGGGGTCAGGCGGTGTGTTCCGAAGAAGACGATCCCCATCAATGAGAAGGCATTCCTTGATGGCAGGGATGCAGTACAACCCTGAAAACCCTTTTTTACAGAAATAATAGCATTCAAACGCTCTTTTCACCGAAAATATTATCAACTGAATCTTCCCAAACGAGGATGACAGAGAAGTTGATCGATAATGCCATACGAAAACGTTGATGAATTACCAGATGCAGTAAAAGATAATCTCCCCGATCATGCTCAGGAGATATATATGGCAGCCTTTAACAATGCATGGGAAGAATATCGCGACCCTGAGAAACGGCAGGATGATGCATCCCGTGAAGAAACAGCGCATCGGGTTGCCTGGGCTGCTGTAAAAAACAAATATGAAAAAGACGAGGAAACCGGGAACTGGAAGAAGAAGAGCGAGTGAAAATCCATTTTATTTAATAAAAGAGAGAAAAACGAATGGACCCGGCGGGATTTGAACCCGCGGCCTCTACGTTGCGAACGTAGCGATCTACCCCTGATCTACGAGCCCCTGACAAAAAGATTAGAGAATTATCTCTATATCTAACTTCTCTGCCAGTTCCTTATATCTGTTCCGAATCGTGACCTCGGTGACGCCCGCCACCTCGGCAACCTCACGCTGGGTCCGCCGCTCGCCCGAGAGGATCGAGCTGATGTAGATGGCGGCGGCCGCAACACCGGTCGGCCCCCGGCCGCTCGTCAGTTCCCGCTCTCCTGCCTGCCTGAGGATCTCTACAGCACGGCTCTGCACCTCACCCTTCAGGGTCAGGCCCGAGCAGAATCTCGGCACATAATCGATCGGGGAGGTGGGGAGGAGCTTGAGACCGAGTTCACGGGAGATGAACCGGTATGTCCTGCCGATCTCTTTCCTCGATACACGGGATACCTCGGCAATCTCGTCAAGGGTACGCGGCACACTGCACTGGCGGCAGGCTGCATAGAGGGCGGCTGCTGCAACACCTTCGATTGAGCGGCCACGGATCAGGTTCTTGTCAACAGCATCACGGTACACGACCGCTGCGGTTTCACGGACGTTTCGTGGAAGACCGAGGGCAGATGCCATCCTGTCAAGTTCAGAGAGGGCAAATGCGAGGTTCCGCTCGGTTGCATTCGAGACACGGATACGCCGCTGCCATTTCCTGAGACGGTACAGCTGTGCCCTGTTCTTCGAGGAGATGGCACGGCCGTAGCTGTCACGGTTCCTCCAGTCGATCATCGTCGAGAGACCCTTGTCATGGATCGTAAAGGTCATCGGTGCACCGACACGGGATCGCTTCATCCGCTGGTCATGATCAAATGCACGCCACTCGGGACCGCGGTCGATGAAGTCGTCATCAAGCACAAGCCCGCATCCCTGGCAGACGAGTTCGGCCCGCTCATAATCATGAATGAGCTGTCTGCCCCCACACTCGGGGCAGACCGTCTGGATATGCTCTTCATGCTTCTGCTTCTCGACCACCACCTCTTTCTGGCGTAATTTCTGTGCTTCACGTTCGGATTTCAGCTGTTTTAACTTCTCTATCTCCTGCATTTATTCACCTTCTCTTTCACAAAGAGCTTCTCCCCTTCCAGAACATGGCAATCATTCTGGCATACGATCGTCGCATAAGGAGCTGCAATATTTCCAAACAAGTCAACGATCCGTCCTACCGGTTTCATACGGCTGTCCACCACATCACAGAAGAGCGGGGGCAGCTGGCCTGCGTCACACGTGGCAACCAGAAGACGATCACTACAATTACGATGTATCCGACCTGCAAATTTCAAGTTTCAGCCTCAAATGGGAGAATCCGAATACAATTCGGAACCTTTATATAATTATATATGAGTTGTCAATAACATATAAAAGTATCGACAACCTATAAAAGTCAGAAGCGGTGGAATATACTTCTCTCGTGGCTGAGCACCCGGAGAGTCTCCTCTTCGCTCAGACCGGCACCACGGGCCACAAGCCACCTGCTTTCCTGATTGAGGAGATCACGTGGCTCATGGGCATCAGACTGTACGATCAGTTCGCAGCCGAGCTCGCGTCCAACCATAACGACATGGCCATTTGTCCGGTTATGCCCGTTCCGGGATGTGATCTCGAGATAGATTCCATGCTCTGCTGCAGCCTGCGCATCTTCACGAGAGATTAAGCCGGGATGTGCAAGAATATCAACATCCGGGCAGGAGACCGCTGCATGATTTGTTCCCGGAGCCACCGGCTCGACGACCGTCTCACCATGCACAAGAACGATATCTGCACCCATCTCCTTTGCCTCCCGCGCAATCCCCGGGATCTCTTCCGGAGGTACATGGGTGATCTCAACACCACAGAGGAGATTGACATCAAAGAGTGATGCGGACGTCTTCAGGCGGTTCACAGCGTGGATAACCTCTCCAAGGTTGGTTACATCGACATGATCAGAGAGGGCAACCGTCGAATAACCAAGAACCGCCATCCTCCGGACCATCTCAATAGGGAGCATATCGCCATCAGAGAGGGTGCTGTGGCAGTGAAAATCGTACATACCGATCATGATTTTTCCGCAAGTTTTCGTGCAACCTTTTTGATCAGCGATTCCTTGCTCCCTTTCCAGTCAACCACAAGACGGCCTTCACGCCTGAACCAGTGTGCGGGGTGGGAATTCGGCTCAATCACAGGATTGGTGGCACCCACCTTCCGGGCTGCCCGCTCGATCTCCTGGATCTTTGGAGTCTTCAATGCATGCTCAATACTGATTCTTCTGCCTTCAGCGCGTGTCAGGGCATGGTTGAAGTAGCAGGGGTACAGGATACGGCGTGTTCCCATACCTACCAGATTCGCGATGAACCTATAAACAGATCACGCCAAGTACCTATATGCATCATATCGACATCCATATGGAGAAAGATATTTTTGATGGGAATACCCGTCTTGCAGAAGCCAATGCACGGCACCTCAAAGACCACGGCGTCAGGGCATTTGATCTGCTCGGTGCCATTGGTTCGGGGAAGACCGCGCTCATTGAAAAGATGGTGCCGCTCCTGCACGCGCGTGGGCTCAAGGCCGGAGCCATTGCCGGTGATGTCTATGGCGATGACGACTTTCAACGGATTGTGAAGACCGGCATCCCGGCATATAATGCAAATACCGGAAAGGAATGTCATCTGGATGCGCATCTCGTCGAACATGGACTTGAACATCTCCCACTTGATACAATTGACATCCTCTTCATCGAGAATGTCGGGAACATGGTCTGCCCGACCGATTTCCAGGTAGGAGCAGAGAAGAGGATCATCGTCATCAGCTCTACAGAAGGCGATGATGTCGTCAACAAGCATCCGATGATGTTTCGGGGCGGAGACATTGCGGTCATCAACAAAGTTGATCTTGCACCTTTGATCGGATCAAACCTCGATAGAATGGAGGCGGATATCAGGAGATATAACCCGGAAATGCCGGTATTCCGGACAAACCTGAAGACAGGCGATGGCACAGAGGCGCTCCTTGATGCCATCCTTGCAGAATAAACAGGCACAGGAGATACCCAAACTTAAATATCTCGTAAAGTGATATATAGAGAACTCCAATTGGGAAAACCCCTACGCGAGATACTATCAGATACGAGGAGAATCAATGCTCTGGCAAGGAAGATCAGTTCGAAAACCATCTGGCGGACGTTACCATTCCGCACAAGGCAAGAAGCGTTTTGAGATCGGAAGATCTCCGGCAGACACTGTCGTTGGAACCACCCGCACCCGCATCATCCGCACCCGTGGCGGCAACAGCAAGGTACGGGCACTCCGTGCAGAATTCGCTTCTGTTTCAGACAGAAAGACAGGAATTACAAAGAAGGTCGCCATTGAGAAGGTCGAGTCAAATGCCGCAAACCCGAACTATGTCCGGAGAAACCTTCTCACAAAAGGCGCGATTATAAAGACTGAGATCGGGCGCGCCCAGATCATCTCCCGCCCAAGCCAGGACGGCACAGTCAACGCCGTTCTGATTGAATAATCCCATAATTTTTTTCACTCTCTTTCAGGTGAGCAGCTTCTCAACCGGCCAGCCATCCAAAGGGTTGGCGATCGGGCATCACAGGATAGCTCACCGATCATGAGGGAGAGAGTTTAAGCCATGTATCATCACATATACGAGTATTATGCGTCGCATCTCCTACCAGTTTCCAAATCGTTGTGATCTCGTCTTCGATCATGATGTGCCGTTCTCCCGTGCAGTCTCCTCAATATGCAGGATGAATGGAAAGCAGACCAACTTCAGAACAGATCTCGGGCTCTTCAAACGTGAGATCAAAGTTGAAATCGCCTCAGAGAAGACAGGTTTTGAACCGGTCAAAACAGACAATGAGTTCCTGAAAGAGATCACCGAACGTGCGGATTTCACGTTCAGGATCAGGGACACGCTTTTAAAAGGTGACGGCAGGTATCCCGCGGCAAACTATACCTTCCTCCTCAGAATCGATGACAGAGGGGGCAGGGTTGAATGCTTCATTGTTCATGAGGGGAGATCCGGAGAGATCGACTCCCTTGATCTGAAGAACCTGCTGAAGGGTGCACTCAGTTGAGCCTCAAAACGGTGGTGGCAGCAGCCTTCAGGCACCTGAGAAAAGAGCGGCTTCAAAAGGTCGAGTTTATCTATTACATCTCAATTGACCGCAAATGGATGAACAAGGATCAGGCCGCGCTCCTTCTCGAACGGGCGCGTGACGAGGGGCTGATCACCCAGGTGGATGGCGCCTGGATCCCGGCATTCGATCCCGCCGAAGTGGAGATACCGCTCGGGTTCAGACCTTCAGCCGATGTCCTTGAAAAGCATGATCCGGTTGAACGGCTTGTTGGTGAGATAGCACAGAAGGCAGGAGCCGATACAAAATCGATCTATGCCGAGATGAACATGATCATCTCAGATTCGTTCCATGGCAACCTGATGCCGGAAGCAGCAGTCGTGATCCTGGCACGGAGATATCAGGTTCCATTTGGGAAATACAGAGCCGAACTCTCAGAACAGCTCATTCAAAAAGCACAGAAAAAAACAGAATAGAGAAGAGGCTCACTCTTCAGCCTTTTCTTCTTTTGGAGTAAAGATATCAGCAAGAGGAGTTTTTCCGTATTCAACAACCTTCACATTGATCTGGACGAAGTCCTGTGTGATCTCTGATCCGCGGACGGTCTTTCGTCTCCGCTCGCCTTTCTTTGTCGGATTAAAACCAACACCACCTCCAAGAAGAAGATGGCGGCGGGACGAGCCGGGAAGCCCTTTCCGTGCGGGAATTCCGGTTTTGTCACTACCTCCGGTGATCTCAACACGATACCCGTCAAGACCGATTGTACCACCATCAATCCTTGATGAGATTGTCTTTCCGATAAAGGCGCCAGCGGCACCTCCACCAGCTACCGTATTGTAGGAACGGCCGGTCTGTGGATCCGATACAACAATTTTTAAATCAACCATGTATTGAAACAACTCCTCGTTCTATTTCGAAACCGAAGTACCCATACTGTTTGAGTGTCCGGGTTTATACTACTTACCCCAGAAGGGATTCTCCTTCCTCCTGATCATGGCATACTCGGCAAGGGCTTCCTGTGAACTGATAGTAATATGCGGCATCATCTCGGTCTCAAGCACCTTCACATGCCGCTCCGGAATCTGGACATAGAGGATATCCCCGACATTGATCTGCCTGCCAACCGTCGGACCGTCAATCGAGACGGCGATCTCCATCCCTTCTGTCGCCTCGGTGACCGTCTCACCTTTATCCTGCATCATCTTGAGCGTTCCTACCGTGCGACCGTCAGGTGCCATCAGATCAACCTTCGGCCTGAGAAGACCCCCCAGGATGCGGACACCGACAACTGCGGGGCCGCTCTGCCTGAAGACACAGTTGGGGAGGAGCTGGAACTTTGCAGGCATGACCACCGCTTCAAACTGCCGGGCCTTCTGACGCCTGACCTGCTCATCACGCCACTCGACATACTCATCGATCACCCGGTAGATGATATCGCCGGAGAAGACGACGATATCAGAATACCGGCTATCCTTCAGCATCTCGGCAACATCAGGAAGGATATCGGTATTGAATGAGATGATCACCTTATGGAGCGGATCGCGCATCGTCTCAAGTTCAATGATATCGTGCCTGCTGACAGGACCCACATCGGCACGCATGATCTCGATCTCCTTTACCTCCAGTTCCTTTGAGAGCGCCTCAAGCGCCCCTATCGTATCGGCTTTGATACTGATCCCAATGCCTGAGAGGGAGATATTTGCAGCCTGCATCTCGGCATCGATTGCATCAATCACCTCCTGCCGGTTTCCTTTCACTGCCCTGAGGGGCGATCCCGAGATCACGTCATCAAGATTTGGGGCAGAGAGCTTGATCCCGGCTGCCGCGGTCACGGACTTTACCCGTTCAAACCGATCTTCGATTAAGATCTCCTTCATCGGCCTTGGTTTCAGGAGTGAGCGGATCTTTGTGACGATACACCCGTGTGATCCGGCAACGGCAATCTCATCACCGACCGAAAGGGTACCATCATAGAGGATCAAATCGAGGGTCATCCCAAGGCCGCGCTCTTCCTTCACCTCAAGGACCGTGCCCTGACCAGGGCCGTCGACCGTTATCCTGAGCGATTCGGTGAGATACCGCTGGGCAAGGCCGATCATCACCATAAGAAGATCCGGGACACCCTCGCCGGTAATCCCCGAAGAGGGGACGATGGCAATATTACGTGCAAAATCCCTGATACGATCGTAGCGTTCCGAGTTGAACCCGAGATCCGAGAGCGTCCCGACGAGCTCATACAGGCGGGTTTCAAGGATACCCTGGACCCGTTCGTTCTGTTGTGCAAATGTCTTCTGGAAGGGTTCATTCTCGTGGACACGCCATCCGGGTATCCGGTCCACCTTCGTTGCCGCAATGACAAACGGAGTCTTACAGTTTTTCAGGATCTGGAGCGCTTCCCGGGTCTGCTGCTTGAACCCCTCATTGATATCAACAACAAGGATAGCAATCTCCGCGAGCGCCCCACCCCGCGCCCTGAGGGTGGTGAAAGCACGGTGGCCCGGAGTATCGATGAAGAGGAGACCGGGGATGTTAATCTCGGTTTCATCAGAAACCCCGCTCATCTCGCGTATTGATTCTATTGGTATCAGTGTCGCCCCGATATGCTGGGTGATGGCTCCGGCTTCCGAGTCAACAACCTGGGAACCCCGGATCTTATCCAGAAGCGATGTCTTGCCGTGGTCGACATGGCCAAGTACACAGACGATCGGTGTTCTGATATTCTTCTTTGCCATTTCTCCATCCCCCTCCGAAAAGCCGTGATCTGCCGGATAACCCCGAAAAGTGATAGTCTATAACGCATTCGGAGTATTAAAATTCTTGTGAGAGCCCTTGATGAATCTCGTATGAGAGACCGGCAGGGGGCAATCCGTTAGGTTCAATACAGTTTACTAATAATTATAATGAGCATTTATGCTAGGGTAGGGTAGCTGGACATCCTATAGGACTGTGGATCCTTTGACCCGGGTTCGAGTCCCGGCCCTGGCCTGAATCACCTTTTTAACACAATTCATCTGTTTCAGGGTATCCGCTCTCTGTATCATTCGCAAGAGATTCAGATCTATCACACGTCGCCGCCCCCTCTTCCCTCACACCGTTATCTATAAAAGCCCATGCGCTCTTTCATCGCTATGAGATGAGGATAAAGCATCTCATCAACCTGGAGTGAAGTTAACATGTCTGATGAAGCAAAGAAGCCAAAACCACAGCTTGTTGGGGAACGTATGGAGACCTGCGAGCTTGACCGGGCAAAGATGTCGCTCATGAACCCGAAAGTAATCTCCGAGAAGGTGGAAGAGCGGACGATTGATGAGCTGGCGAAGAAGACGATTGAGCACTGCCTGAAAGAAGGTATCGAGACCGTCTGGGACAGGAGCGAGATGCAGGAGCCGCATTGCAAATGGTGTTCAACCGGCCTCTCCTGCAGCAGGTGTACCATGGGGCCGTGCCGGATCATCCCTGAGCGGAACCGGGTGCGGGGCGTCTGCGGGGCAGATGCCGATCTGATCGTCGCCCGCAACCTGCTTGATATGCTCACAACCGGTGCAGCCGCCCATTCCGATCATGGGAGGGAGATTGCAGAAACGCTATTGCTTGTAGGTAAAGGAGAAGGCAGCGGCTATACTATTAAGGACACTGAAAAGCTGTTTGCCATTGCAGAAGAGTACAATATCCCGACCGACCGTGCAGCAATCGAGGTGGCCCACGATCTTGCTCTTGCTTTCCTTGAAGAGTTCGGGACGATCAAAGGCGAGCTTGAGCTCTGCCGGAGGGCCCCGGAAGCGACATACGCCATCTGGGAAAAGGCGGGGATCCTGCCACGTGGCATTGACCGGGAGATCGTTGAGGCGATGCACCGTGTCCATATGGGTGTCGGGGCACAGTATGCCAACATGCTCCTCCATGGCCTCAGGGCGGCCCTTGCTGACGGGTGGGGCGGATCGATGATCGGGACAGAGGTATCCGACATCCTCTTCGGCACCCCGACACCTGTTGAGTCGATGATGAACCTCGGCGTCATCAAGGAGGATCAGGTCAATATCACGCTCCATGGCCATAACCCGATGTTATCGGAGATGATCGTTGAGGCTGCGGAGAGCGAGGCGATGCAGGCACTCGCAAAGAAGAACGGAGCAACCGGCATCAACCTCATCGGCCTCTGCTGTACCGGCAACGAGCTGCTGATGCGGCGCGGCATCCCGATGGCGGGGAACCACTTCAACCAGGAGCTGGTTATCGCAACAGGTGCGCTGGATGCGATGATCGTGGATTACCAGTGTATCTTCCCGTCACTCCCGCGAACCGCAAGCTGCTTCCATACGAAAGTTATCTCAACAAGCCCGAAGGCAAAGATACCCGGATCCTATCATGTCGAGTTCTCACCTGAGAATGCCCGTGCGGCAGCAGAGGTGATTGTCCAGACCGCTGTCGAGAACTTCAAAAACAGGGAGCCGGAGAAGATCTTCATACCGGGAAAACCTGTTGCAGTAACAGCAGGCTTCTCGGTGGAGGCGATCACAGCGGCACTCGGGGGAACACTCCAGCCGCTCATCGATGCGATCGCAAGCGGAAAGATCAGGGGTGCTGTTGGGATCGTCGGATGCAATAACCCAAAGATCAAGCATGACTACGGACACGTAACTCTTGCAAAGGAGCTGATCAAGCATGATATCCTCTGTGTTGAGACCGGGTGTGCGGCGGTTGCCTCAGGAAAGGCAGGCCTGCTGACACCGGATGCCTGCTTCCTCGCAGGGGACGGTCTGAAAGGGATCTGTAAAGCAGTCGGCATCCCGCCGGTTCTCCACATGGGCTCCTGCGTGGACTGTTCGAGAATCCTTGTCCTCCTCTCTGCACTTGGAAACGCTCTCGGTGTCGGCATCCACCAGCTCCCGGTTGCAGGTGCGGCACCCGAATGGTATTCGCCAAAGGCGGTATCCATAGGATCATACTTTGTGGCATCCGGCGTCTACACCGTGCTTGGACCGATGCCGAATATCAGCGGAAGCCCCGCTGTTGTCGATCTCCTCACAAACGGACTGGAGGGAGTGGTGAATGCGAAGTTTGCAGTGGAGCCCGATCCGGTAAAGGCAGCAGAGCTGATCATCACGCATATCGAAGAGAAGAGGAAGGCGCTTGGCATCTGAGATGAAACAGCAGGTTCGGCTGAGAAGACGGAAAATTCAGGGGCCATTATCCGGTCTCCGGGTGATCGTCACCGGAAAAGGGGGTGTCGGGAAGACCACCTTCACCGCCCTCCTTGCCGGTGAGCTGAAACAAAGAGGGCTCTCTGTCCTTGCGATCGATGCCGATCCACAGGAAGATCTCGCGTATTCACTGGGATTCTCTCCCGCTGAGATTGTACCGGTAACGATGAACAGGGCATATCTCGAGGAGAAGGTCGGATCCGGAGGGATCATTAATCTCAACCCCGATCTCTCGGATATTGTCACCCGCTGTGGTACCAGAAGAGCAGACGGGATCGGCCTCCTCGTCATGGGCACTGTGGACTCCGCCGGGGGCGGCTGCCTCTGCCCTGAGAATACCATCATCAGGAGTATCGCGAGGCAGGTTCGCGTAAAGGATGGTGAGGCGATCCTGATGGACACCCCCGCCGGACTTGAACATTTCGGCCGTGGGCTTGGCAGGGGCTTTTCACACCTGATCGCAGTATCCGAGCCGACCGCACAGGCACTCAGAACTGCATGCAGGACCGCCGAACTCGCAGGCGAACTGGGCATTCAAAACCGGCTCCTTGTCATCAACAAAATTCGGAATGAAGAAGAGTTCCAGAGATCCCGTGAGATTCTCGGAGATACAGACCTTTTTGCAGAGGTTTTCCGGCTTCCCTATGATGAAAGGCTCACCAGACAGAAAGAACTGACAGCACTCACAGCCGGAGAGGAGAGTCCGCTCACAGAAGCCATTGGAGGGATCGCTACCCTGCTGATAAAAAAAGAGAGGGAATGAGTATTCAGATCAGCGTTGCCGAGATGATCTTCACGTCCGTCTTTGGACGGTCGTTGGCACCGGTCTTCGTCTTGCCGATGGCATTGACAACATCGATCCCGTCCACGACCTGCCCAAAGACCGGGTGCTTTGCGTCAAGGTAAGTATTGTCGACCAGGTTGATGAAGAACTGGCTGCCTCCGGTGTTCGGGCCGGCATTTGCCATTGCAATCGTTCCACGGAGATTCTTCCTCTTCGGCGAGAACTCATCTTTGATGGTGTATCCGGGCCCGCCGGTACCTGTGCCTTTCGGATCGCCGCCCTGGATCATGAATCCGGCGATCACCCGGTGAAAGATGATCCCGTCATAGAAACCCTTCTTCACAAGGCTCGCAAAGTTTCCGGCTGTCACCGGCATATCATCAAAGAGCTCGATGGTGATATCGCCCATCGTCGTCTTCAGCAGAACCTTCTGTCCACTCTGTACATCAGTCATGTATAGTGGATATGCGAGTAAGAGTCGATAATGCTTCTCCAGAGCACCACTGTGCATATAATTCCTCAATGAGAGCATGCTCGGGAGCGAATGAGCCGCCGCCCCGTATCGGTCAGGAGAAGACGGGCGGGCAGACCCATCATCTACTCTTTCTGTTGTTGGGTAGGGATAACCAGGACTCGAAGATTTTTCGGTTTTCATAGGAAAACCGAAGATCCTGATTCTGAACTACCGGCGGTTCCCAAGCACAGGAAGTGCCGCTCCGATCCGGGGGTCATGGAGGCGTCTCCCCTCTATTCCGAGGGCTTCCCAGATGACCGCCTCAACCACCAGATAGACACGGCAGTCGGTTCTGAGGCAGCCGCAGACGGCATCACGGCCCCGTCCGGCGGCTGCGTGAAGATGGAGCGAGGGGCCGTCCTCACCCGGATAGATGGTGGCGGTGCCGAGGCACTCCCAGCCACCCTCGATCTGCTCCTTATGGGGCACCGGGGGGATCACCGCCTCCTCAGGGCCGGTTACCAGCCCGGCAGAATGGAGTGCTCCAAGAAAGGAGATGACCCCGTGGCTGATCTGCTGCTCCTGTACAAATGAACGGGCCGATTCGATCAGATCCTCGCCATCATCAAACCGGAGGAAGAAGACGCGGCCAACTGTGCCTTCCGAATACTGCATATACAGTAGTGTGCACCTGATCGTGGTTATGGTTTGGGATTATTGGATCAATAGAGGTAAGAACTTCCAAATGAGTACCTCATCATAATGAATACCGGTCATGAGATTCACCCGCTTGGCGCAACCGAGATCGCTCTTCGTATCGGTGAGATCGAGGTGAATACCGGAGAGTTATCTCCCTTCCAGAAGGTGCTCCTTGGAACGGACGGGTCAGTCACCCACCTTCTCTCGCTTGCAACCGAGTCGAATGTGGGGGTGAAGACCCGGCTTCAGGAGGTCCTCCCCGCAGATCGTGAGGTTGCAGACCTGCTTGGCATCTCTCCGGATGACCCGGTGAACCACCGGATCGTCGATCTCGGTATTGGTGAGGAGGGGCGGCCGCTCATCTATGCCATCTCCTATACCCCGATCGACCGGCTTGCTCCCGGGATGAGATCAGATATGATGAAGGCCGACATTCCGATCGGAATCATCCTCAAAAGACACAAAGTCGAATCCCGTCGTGAGATCCTGACGATCGATTCATATCCGGCAGACGAGCATCTTGCGAGCGTCTTCGGCATTCTTCCGGGTGAGCCGCTCTTTGCACGGCGGTACAGGATCATTCACAGGGACGAGCCTTTGATGGTGATCACCGAGATCTTCCCCTCAGGCACATTCTCAGATACAAAGCGGGTCATCGTGGATACCCCATCCCGCCTTCACATCGGCTTGATCGACTTAAACGGGAGCATCGGCCGCGTTGACGGGGGGGTCGGAATCACCCTTGACCGGCCGCATCTCCTCATCGAGGCGCGTGCTGCCGGCCGGATTTCGGTGCATGGAGGGGATGAGGAGAGCAGGCAGCGTGCGGCAGAAGCAGCAGCTGCGGTGATCGAACACTTCGGGCTCACCGGGGGTGCCACAATCATCCTCCATACCCTCCTCCCCCGCCACTCGGGTCTTGGGAGCGGGACGCAGATTGCACTTGCAGCAGCAAAGGCGGTGGCAGAACTCTTCGGGAGGGAGGCAACAGCACTGGATCTCGCCCGGATCACCGGCCGGGGCGGGACATCCGGGATCGGAACAGCCGCCTTTGATGCCGGAGGAATCATCATCGACGGGGGGCACCGGTTCGGACCAGATCAGGAGAAGACGGGATTTATGCCTTCTTCTGCATCACGCGGGGTGACACCGGCGCCGGTCATATTCCGGCATCCCTTCCCCGAAGACTGGGGGATCCTGCTGGTCACGCCGGAGACAACGCCCGGCGCTTCCGAGGAGACAGAAGTGGATATCTTCTCGGAATACTGCCCGGTGCCGCTTGCCGAGGTGCAGGAGATCTGCCATCTCGTGATGATGCAGATGCTTCCCTCTGTTGTCGAGGGAGATATCAGGCGGTTTGGGGCGGCAGTGAACCGGATGCAGGAGATCGGGTTCAAACGGGTGGAGGCATCGCTCCAGCCGGAGAACCTCCGGAACCTCCCCGCCCTGCTCTGTGATGCAGGGGCATACGGGGCGGGGCTCTCCTCATTTGGGCCGACGGTCTATGCGATCATCGAGAAGGGCGACACACAGGTTGCAGAGGCGGCACGGCGTGCACTTGAGGAGATAGGCGGCACGGTGGAGGAGGTCTCCGCGAGGAACAGGGGAGCGATTGTGAGGATGGGGTGAGATGGATGCTCATCATCGGCCACCGGGGGGCCCGTGCCACCCGTCCTGAGAATACCATCGCCGCCATCCTTGAAGGGAGCAGGTGGGCAGACTATGTCGAGGTAGATGTACGGATAAGCCAGGATGGCGTTCTGGTTGTGATCCACGATCCGACCCTTGACCGGAGAACAAACGGAACCGGTTGTGTCCGGGAGTATACCCTCGCTGAGCTGAAGAGACTGGATGCCGGGGAGGGCGAGCCGATCCCGACACTTGCAGAGGTGAATCGCCCTTGACCTTGGTGAATGCGGGCTTGTGATCGAGCTGAAGGAGAGAGGATACGAGGATCTGGTTGCGGCGATGATTCGGGACGCGGGGCTTTCGAAGGTGCTGGTCGTCTCCTTTGATGCAGACTGCCTCCGCCGGATCGCTCCCCTGCTCCCCGATGCCGGGATCGGCTACATCTTCCACTCTCCCGGAGCTGATCCGATCCGGGTGGCGGCATCGATCCCGGCACCATATATCCTTCCGCGGTTTATTGATGTGACAGAGGGGCTGATCGGGGCAGCAGGCAAAGGCGATCTCAAAATGATTGTCTGGACCCTCAATTCCGAAGAGGAGTTCGAAGAAGCCTCCACAATAGGAGTTCGTGGGATAGTAACAGATGATCCGTCTTCTGCACGGGCATTCTTTGGCCCTTACAGGAATGCGAGAGATGCAGAACAGACGTCATTGGATTCATAGTACCAACACCCCGGCAGGAAAAACAGATATCCGGGTGAGACAATAGAGAGCTATGCGAAATGCGGTCTTGTCAGCAGGAGTCGTTCTTCTTATGCTGCTTGCAGTATCCGGATGTACTGCTCCGGGAGAATCCATAGAGAATGATCCGGTTCCAACACTCCGGACGATTACAGCAAGTGAGGCGATCCTCCTGACTGAATCAGGTCCCACCCTTACTATCATCGATGTCAGAAGGCCGGATGAGTATGCTGCCGGACATATCCCCGGCGCAGCAAATATCGATATCTCCTCATCATTTGCTGATGAGGTGGGGAACCTCGATCGGGATGGATCGTATCTCATCTACTGTGCAGCCGGTGTACGGGGAGAATCTGCTCTCAAAATGATGGGAGATCTCGGTTTCACCGAGGTCTATAATCTCGGAGGCGGGATCTCCGCCTGGCAGAGAGCCGGAGGATCCGTTGCCAGGTGAAGGGTAAATCATCTCCTTTCGAGCAGATCTGAGAGGACAGCCAGATACCGTAAGGCGGTCAATCCGATGTTTACCGGATCAAGCCTTGCCGCCTCTTTCATTGAGGTTTCTGCCTCCTGTATCTGCCCAAGATTCTGAAGGGTGATACTTCGATAGAACCAGGTATTTGCATTTTCAGGCTTATACGTAAGGGCGGTTTCAAAGGATTCAAGCGCTTCAATATACCGGTGAGAATCCATCAAAGCCCGTCCATGAAAATGCCAGGTATACCCGCTCTCTGGATCGAGTGAGAGATTTTGCTCAAGAAGAGGGAGGGCTTCGGCTGGCCGCCCCAACTCCACAAGCACCGCGCCCATGATATTCTGGAAATTCAGATCACCCGGCCATCTCTTCCGGCCCTCCTCTGCCGCCCTGAGCGCCTCATCGAACCGCCGGGCTTGTTTCAGGGAATCACACCAGAGAAGGTGTTCTTTCCTGGAATTCCGTATATTCTGATCGGTTTTAGGTGCAGAAACTGAAGAGATCACTGGTTTATTCAGCCTTTTCATTGCATTTCCGAGGGCAGGATGGCTCAGATCTATCTCCTCTCCCTTCGCAAGCGAGGCAGCCGCCTCTTCATCCCGGCCCATCTCATGAAGGAGGACTCCACGGTTGATCCAGGCAGCGGCATCAAGCGGGTGTATTGCGATAGAGCGGTCAAACGACTCGATCGCCTCCTGATCACGCTCAAGGCAGACCAGGGCGGCCGCACGCTTCATCCAGAATCCGGCATGATCCGGCCTCTTCTTCAGGATCTCATTGTAAATACGAAGAGCCTCTTCATATCTACCTGCATTCAGGGCTTCTTCTCCCCGTTCAATCTTTTTCTGAAGCACTTTCGGGTTGATAACAACGCCTCCGCAGATCTCTTTTTTTATTGGAAGGAGATAATGCTGCTGAATCGGGATCTCCCAGATGGTGGCAACGGATCAGGGGAACAGAAAGTTCAGACAGACAGAGTTCCCCAATCAGATATTTTTTATTATCATATGATGAGAATATCAGATATCACATCTCCTGGAGATGATGAAACCATGATGCGCAGACCCACACGGAGTACACACGGAGAAATGGAGGGAACTGGAGTGATTCTCCATCAGGACCCGCTCAGGAGATCAGAAGATATCTGGCAGGCAATAGCATCTTTCATCGATTTTCTCCCTGATGCCACCTTCGCCATCAACGCAGATGGAGAGGTGGTTGCATGGAATAGTGCATTGGAGGAGAGATCCGGTGTAAAAGCATCAGATGTCATTGGAAAGGGAGATTATATCTACGGCGAGCTGATCTATGGCAAACGGCTGCCTGTACTGATAGATTATGCACTCCACTATGATAATGAGATAACCCTGAGACATTCAAATATTAAGAGACGTGGGCATATAATCGAAGCAACGACGCATGGTGTAGATCCAGGAAGCACACATACAATCCATTGGGCAAGAGCTGCCCCCCTCCTTAATTCCCGGGGAGAGATAATCGGTGCAATCGAATCAATACGTGATATAACAGAGAGACATACCACACGACAGGAACTGACAGAGAGCGAAGAACGCTACCGGCGACTCGCTGAGAATGCACAGGATATCATCTATCGGATCGAAATTCTCCCTGAACGGAAATTCAGTTATGTGAATCCGGCTGCCTACCATATTACCGGATATACTCCCGAAGAGCATTACAAGGATCCGGATCTCGGGTACAAACTCGTCCATCCCGATGATCGATACCTCCTGGAAGAGATTGCCACAGGCATCCGATCGATCGATAAACCCCTCCCTCTTCGATGGATCAAAAAGGATGGAAGCATCGTATGGGTTGAGCAGAGGAACATTCCAATTTTTAATGATGATGGGGAGATTGTTGCAATCGAGGGAGTCGGCCGGGACATCACCGAGAAGATCGAACATGATATTGAGGAGAGAGAACATGCAGATGAGATTCTCCGCTACTCTCACGTTCTGAAGAATCTCAATAAGAAACTCAACCTTATGACAGGAATTACTCGTCATGATATCCTCAACCAGCTGATGGTTCTGGACGGCTATCTGATGTTTGCGCTCGATCGGACGCAGAAGACACATAACGATGAACAACTGGAACAGTACCTCAACTTGATCGAAACGGCATCACAGAATATTCAGCATCAGATAGAGTTTACACGCCAGTATCAGAATCTGGGGGTACAAAAGCCGATATGGCATGAGATCAGCAGCTTGATCGAAGAACTCCCAGGTAATGGGATCGAAATCAGGAATGAAACATCAGGACTTGCTCTCTATGCTGATCCACTCCTCCCAAAGGTCTTTTCGAACCTGATGGAGAACGCCATCCGATATGGTGGGGCCGATCTCTCACATATTCGTGTGTGGTTTGAGAGGAAGGAGAGTGAAGATGTGAGCCTCTTTTTCGAGGATGATGGTGTTGGGATCCCGGAGAAGGAGAAGGAACGGATATTCGAACGCGGTGTAGGGAAGAACACAGGGCTCGGTCTCTTCTTTATCAGGGAGATCCTCGGCATCACCGGCATTATCATACAGGAGATTGGAAAAGAAGGTCAGGGAGCTGTCTTTGAAATGATAATACCATCAAATGCCTACCGCATTGATGATAGATGACATCTATCCTGCTTAAATGGCGGGAGGAGAGGATATGGGGGAGAAGAGAGGGAAGAGGGGTGCAATTGCCACGATACTGGTACTCGTAGCGATCCTGTGCATCACCGTACCGGCCATTGCCTCGGGAACAGAATAGCTCCATTCGACAGCAAAGGGCGATAGCATCTTCATCGAAGGGCATGCGTACGGAAGCCCCAGTGCAGGTGTTGCAGTCTGGATCTTCGGGAACAACTACTATCTCAGGGATACGCAGTCTGTTGAGTCCGATGCAAGCTTTTCGTACGAACTCACCGGCTCACGGACAGACCAGATGGCACCGGGGCAGTATTTCGCCGTCGTCCAGCACCCGATGACAAACAACCGGTTCGATGTGATCGAAGACAGGACAACGACACCCGGAACAACCTATGTGCGGATGAGAAGCAGTGTGGCAACATCAGGTGCGGACGTCTTCATAGCAGAAGGACCCGGCCACCTCCAGGGATCCAATGCAGCAGAAGCCCTCATTCGCCTTTTAGACAACCAGAATATCGACGATACCTACATGAGATGGATATTTCTCATCGAAGAACCCCGGATCGAGATTGACCCGGTAAATACCATATACACCGCAGAGAGGTTTATGATCACGGGGAGAACGAACCTGGCTGCGGGAAGTGATCTCCTCGTCGAGGTCGTATCATCAGCATTTGGACACACCAGCAAGACGAAACCGGGGCCCTTCTCCGGAGCCTCCGGGATAGCAAAGGTGATTCCGGGCGACGCCTTTTCACAGAGGTTCTTCTTTGAGGTCGACCCGGCTGCGTTCCTCCCTGATGAGTACACGATCAAGGTTACGTCGCTGAAGACGGATCAGGTGGCCACCACAACCATCACCGTGCTCGAGGGTATGCCACCCACAAAAGAGCCACCTACAGAGCTGCCGGCACCAATAACTACCATACCGGAACCAGAGACCCCCACACCTGAGCCTGAGCCTGAAGAGAGCCCGCTCATCTATGCAACCATAGCGGCTCTTCTGGCAGTCGTGCTGTTTTTTGCATGGAGGCGGGGATGAAGGGAGATGAAGAGGAGTAAGGTGAGAGCATTCCTTTGATTACAACAAAAACATAAAGGTTTTCAATAATCATTTAGCAAGTATCTTCAGTACCATAGAATACAAAGTCCGGGGAACAGCGACCCAGATCACCACCAGTGCCCGGACTGTTGTAGATTATCCCTTGAATGATGACAGTAAAGCCATATATCCCCGAAGCATTGCCCCCGGATACAATCAAATGGGAGAGCCATATCCCGCAGATAGCATCAGCAAACCGTGCCCTTGCCAGGTACGACGGCATTCTCAATGCGATCCCAAACCCCGAACTCCTCCTCTCCCCACTCCTGACGCAGGAGGCAGTACTCTCATCGCGAATCGAGGGCACACAGGCATCGCTTAAGGATGTCATGAGGTTTGAGGCAAACCCAAAAGATCCGATCAGCGATGCAAACCTTGCTGATATCCAGGAGATCATCAATTATCGGGAAGCACTTCGCACGGCGGTTGATGCCCTCAAATCCCAAAATCTGGATATACCACTTATCTGCAATCTGCACAGGATTCTCCTGACAGGCAGCCGCGGTATGAACCGTGAACCAGGATGCATCCGCTCAATCCAGAATTTTATCGGGCGGGATGCACATATCGAGCATGCAATCTTTGTCCCGCCTTCACCAGATAGTGTATTAAAAGTGCTTGCAGACTGGGAAAGCTACCTGAACTCTGAAGAGAGGGATGTTCTTGTCCAGTTATCAATACTCAAAGCACAATTCGAACTCATTCACCCATTCTCCGATGGAAACGGACGTATCGGCCGAATGCTTGTCCCGCTGATTCTGTACAAAAAAGCACTGATAGGAAGCCCCATGTTCTATATCAGTGACTATCTTGAGAGGAACAGACCACTCTATTACGAACGGCTTCTTGCCATTTCACGGGATCAGGACTGGAACGGATGGATTGCATTCTTTCTCCATGCCATTGAGGAGCAGGCGGAAACCAACGGCCGGAAAGCAAGGACCATTCTGGATCTCCATAATGAGATGAAACAGACAATTCCAGAGATAACACGATCGCAGTATGCCGTTGCTGCAATCGATGCCCTCTTCCGAACACCAATCTTCACCCCATCTGAATTTTACGACCAAACAGGGATCCCTAAGAAGACAGCGAATCGGATACTTCAACAACTCCGTGAACAGGAGATCATTACCATCCTGGCTGAGGGAAGCGGGCGTCGTGCTACAACCTATCTCTTCCCCCGGCTGATTGCCATCACAGAAGGAGACAGGCTGTAGGAGAGGATGATAGTGTTCACAATCACCGTACCTGCATATGTTACAGAACGCAACCGTTCTTATCCCGGACACCTTTTGCAGCCACCAGATCATCTCGAAAAACCAAGCTGCCGGGATACCGGGATACGTTGTGGGTCATCTACGATCCACAAAGACGTTAGTGGGACATAGGCCGCACAATATGTCCCACAAATCAGATTGTGGGACACAGATGACATACACTAACAGAATTGTTTTCGCTCATTTAATTTTGATCCACTTTTAGCAAAATGAATAAAAAGATATTTATAGAAAAGAATTTTGCAACATCTCCAAGATTCCCTTCCCCCTAAAAACGAACATCCAGATCAAATACCCACCCAGGATTACATCTGACGTTTGAAAGACCACCTACGCTCCAGCCACAGCCATTGATCAAAACGCCAGTTGATGACGATTTATCATGAGAGAAAAACAGAGGGAGAGCAGAGATCCAATTGAAGTAATTAAACAGATGATAATAGATCTCTGATACCTTTGAAGATCTCTTACATTCTCTCAGATATGACTGCAATCACCGGTTTAAGCATATATTGACCCGAACCCGTCCGGATGACCGACTGCTCTACATTAAAGTCAAGCGTGAGTTTCTGGATCTCATCCTCTTCGAGGACAAAACCTCTATTCAGCTTCAGCACCCCGCTTGGAACAGCAAGAATATACTCAGTATCATCGACTGTGATCGTCCCTGAATCGATCTTCAGTCGGATCTGTGTGTAATTACCCGGACTCATCGTCTTCTGACCAATTACCTTACTCACGTTGATGTATTGCATCAGATCAACCGTCTGGAGCTCATCGACAACAATCGTCCACCCAGCCGTTCCAGTATCATCAGATTCGGTTGCATTCTCCTCTTCATCATCTTCAATAACAATTTGATTATCAGATGCCCGGTGAACACTCACCTCGCTGATATTCAGCCATAGATGGGTGATCGTACCAAAATTGGTGGTCTTGGGAGCATCCTTAACCGCGATGATAAGCGTAGACTCTCCTACAGGAGCGGTCAGGCACCCTGTAATGACGACAGATGCGAGAATGATAATAACCAGTGCAACATATTTTGTGTGTCTCATCGATACATTCACCTCTTAGTTAACAATATATCAAAACAGCTTCATTAAGGAGATATAATCATTAAACCAGCGACAATAATCATCCGGAACCGTCATTTCGATCGGGAAATTACCCGCCTGTAATTGCCTGTACAGTTCAGATCGTCCCCTTGCGAAAGGATCCGGATCCGGTTTGAATAGAACACTCATCCACTGCATATGCCCACAATTAATAAAGCATTTTTTAATAGGACCACGAGAATAAAAGACTTTCCTTCAATTCCAAAAAAGCAAACATAACAAATCTTCTGTAAAATTTACCATCCTCACCCCTTGAAGTGAAAGAGCTGATTTAGGATTTTTACGAGAAGAATGAGGCAAGTGGATCAATAGTAAATGAACGAAAACACCCTCTTACCGCAATTCTTAAGGCCCGTAATCTTTAGCTCCCCCTCAAATAAATCCAACAAAAAAATGATATTCATTATGGAAAATAACGATAATTTATGGACTCGTCGTGATTCGAACACGAGATCTTCGCCATGTGAAGGCGACGTCATAACCAGCTAGACCACGAGTCCTGGTACTCTTATTCTATTCTTCATCCTCGGGGATAAGGCTTTTCAAAAATTATATGAATCTGGTTCAAACCGAAATGGAGAGGATAACAGACCCCTCAAAGCGGCGTATACTCTCCCGTCACCTCGCTCAGGTACACGCCTGATCCCAGCCACCACTCATCATTCACCGGGAGGACATAGCCGATCTTCAGTTCCTCCCGGTTCCCTTCATCAGGGTTTGGCCAGATGAAGACGACAAAACCGCCACCCTCCCCGGCAGTGGTTGCAAGGGCTTCGATGGTCCGCATCCCGTATATGTCCTCTCTATCATAGAGGTTTGATCCGATCTTCTCCGGGAGATAGGGATGCCCGATCAGGGTGCCGTCATATCGGTACGCATAGAGATAGTGGCCATTGGCATTCACAAACCGGCCATCGAGATCCGATATCTCGGCAAGGGCCGCCTCATCCCCCTCAGCCAGTGCATAGGCGGCCCCGTCCCCGACAAGTGAAATCATATCGCCAACAATTCCGGGATAGCTTCCATCCGGAGTGAGATCGGCGAGGGCAACACCGGATCCGATCCACCAGCCCTCGCCTGCCGGGAGGACATACCCGAGCTTCGGCTCATAGATTGCATATGCCGCCTCATCAATTCCTTCCTCAGAGGGCTTCGGATAGAGATAGGTGATGAATCCCCCACCTGCAAGAGCAACATCCCGGCCCATCCGGATCACCGGGAGACCCCGGCTGTCTGTCCAGCCGGATCGATCTAGCCCAAGACTCTGAGGCTCATAGGGGTGGGCGAGCAGGATACACTCGTTATCATAGGCATAGATGTACCAGCCGTCATGAGTATACTCACCCAAAGGATCGCCAAATGCGGCCAGTGCATCATCTTTCCCTGCAACTGCCGCATATGATGCAGCATCCTGCATATATGACTCTAATGTCGCCATCTCCATTGCAGCATACCGATCCTCTTCAGATGGAGTAGATTGATCAACATCAGAGGGAGGAAGAACAGGTATTGGTTCCTCTTCAGCAACACAACCCGCACAGGCAAGCAGCACAATCAGGCAGAGACCCATAATCCAGCATTTCATTAAGAATGATTCAATGAGAAGAAAGAAAAAGATAACGATTATGAAAAGGGGAAAGAAATGAACCTCAATTATAATAAATGCTTTTATTGGGCTATCTAACTATCTTCATTTTTTCTTATTTCTTCAACCATCCAATCAAATATATCACAGAATTTTTCAAATTCCGTATCGTCAACAAGACCAGTCAGTTCAGAAGAAGAGGAGGATGCCAGTTTATCTTCTCTGAAATTCATCCCTTTGATGTTATTTAAGCGCTTAACAAGATTTAGTCGTTTCAACTCATCATCAAAAGGGGGGTACTTTAAGATGTGTTCCTGGTCAAACCAAACATAGATCGTCCCGGAAATAATGTTAAAAAAACTATATGGCTTTCCGAAACCAGAATCGTAACCCAGATGCAACGAGCTTTCAGATACTCCTCTCCCATAATTCAGATAATATCCTTTACTCTCACACCACATAATCAACCGCTCAATTACTCCAACAATACTCTCCCCCTTCAAATCACGAACCTGCTCCAGAAGCAAATCCTTTGTCCATTGTATCGACTTCCCGGATCTGGAAGCCTTGATATCCACTGCCTTCATCGTCTTGCCGACAACACGAGGGACCAGTGTCTTTAGATTCTGCCCGGCATACTGTTTTACCTCTACAGCAAGGACTTCCGCAGGATTCATCTGTTCGTTTAAAAACTCCACAATCCTCTGTAATTCGGGAGGAATTATATCCGCAACAAAAAGGAGCCTTATCTTCCCCTGCTTCAGATTCGCATGAACAAGCTCCCAGAAATCATCCTGCTCAATGCTCGTCCCTAAAACATTCAATAAACATTCATCAGGATTGAGATTCTTTTTCTGACAGTTCTTCTGGTAGGATTCGATGATATCTTCAATCTCCCAATACTGAACAGAATTTGCTGCATAATCAAGCATCTGCGCAACAACTTCCCTTCTTGTCCGGGTATCGGTGCTGCGCTTCACCTCGACCAGTGTCGGGATCGCCTCCTGGTCAAGGAAGAGATGATCTACAGCCCATCTTTCGCTTCCTTTCTCTTTATCCGGGATACCCATTTCACGTTTTATCAGTATCCAGCGTCTCGGAGAGTTGGGATTGATCTGGGCACCTGAAAGAAGTTCTGGGTAATCTTCAAGAAGTGACTGGAGAAGATCTTCAGAAGCATACAACTCCTCCTTCATCTCCAGGAGAGTGCGATCATCCTTTAAAAGAAATATTTCACGCATCTTTGGCATTTACCTTAAACATTGAAAAAGATTTGTGAAAGTAAAAACACTCATGATACCTTCAAAGGGCAACATGCATAGAAGAAGGATATGATGGGATTCTCATTGAAAAAGAAGTGAAAAATGCATCGACCGGGAATTGAACCCGGGCTATTGGCTTGGAAGGCCAAAGTCATACCACTAGACCATCGATGCGATGCGTCTTTTATGTTCTCATTGAAGAGATTTAAGGATTACGTATTTGCACGTCAATGGTAAAAGGTAAAAGGAAAGAGGGGTTACCAGCCACCCCTGATCTCCTCATTCAGCTTCTCTAACGCCGCAATCCGCTTCTCAAGAGGCGGGTGGGTCGAGAAGAGTTCCATTAAGGACTGCCCCGAGAGTGCAGGGATGATGAAGAAGGCGTTTGCACCCTCCACTTCCTGCTTCTTCTTCCGCGGCACTACATCCATCCTGTTGCTGATCTTCATCAGCGCACTCTGAAGCGCCTTTGGATTATTGGTGATATATGCCGCACCACGGTCTGCGGTGAATTCACGGTACCGCGAGAGCGTCCTGATCAAAAGCGTTGCCGCCACCCATACAAGGATCGCAACGATCCATGCGATGATCCAGGGGTTCCCGTCACGCCGGTCAAAGAGGGAGGCAAAGAGTGCGTTCTGGACGATCAGTGCCGCAACCATCGCCAGGAAACTGGCGATAGTCAGGGTCATCACGTCACGGTTCTTGATATGCGAGAGTTCGTGGGCAACAACCGCCTCAAGCTCCTCCTTTGAAAGAAGCCGCATGATCGAGTCAGTCACCGCAACAACACCGTGCTTCGGGCTCCGCCCCGTTGCAAATGCATTTGGTACCGGCGACTGCATGATCGCAATCCTCGGCTTCGGGAGATCGGCTGTCGCACAGAGCCGCTCAATCATCCGGTGAAGTTCGGGAAACTCGTCTTCAGTAACCACTCTTGCACCGGTACTCATCAGCACCAGTTTGTCTGAGAAGAAGTACTGGGAGAAGGCCATGATAAAGGCGATACCTATCAGAAGCTGAAGGGACAGCCCCAGAACCGCCTGTAGCACGGTGAGGAAGATGAGGTATACGAGGAGCAGAAGTACCCACGTAAAGATCATCCTCATGGTGAGGCCATAGTCGCGCTTCCATTTCATATCTTTATCTTTACCTTTCACACTCATAATACCTGCGACCAAGACCATTATCGGTACCATAAATCAAGAGAATATTAGTAAGATCAGCACACCTAATACGATTGAGGAATCAGATGCAACTCGATGAAGTGACGATCAGCAGGGCAATACTGGAGACACATGCGGAGATCTCTTCGAGATACCTCGATCTCGATATCGCCATCGTCGGTGGTGGCCCCTCAGGTCTCGTCTGTGCCGCCCTTGCTGCAGAAGATGGGAGGAAGGTCGCCGTCATCGAGAAGAAACTCTCTGTCGGCGGAGGAATGTGGGGAGGCGGCATGACCTTCCCGAGGATTGTTGTCCAGGAAGAAGGAAAACGGCTCCTCGATCAGTTTGGGATCAGATCAAGGGTATACAAACCAGGCTATCATGTCGCATCATCGGTTGAATCTGTTGCTAAATTAACCGCAGCAGCCTGTGATGCAGGTGCAGAATTCTTTAACCTCACCTCGGTCGAAGATGTTGTCATCAAGGAAGACGGACGGGTATCCGGCCTTGTGATCACCACATCACCGGTTGAGATGACCGGGCTCCATGTCGATCCGCTCACCCTTGCAGCAAAAGTGACCGTTGATGCAACCGGCCATGACGCCGTCGTCGCCCACTGCGTCCTCAGGAAGGGTGGCGATATCACCATCCATGGCGAGAGTTTCATGTGGGCAGAGCGTGCCGAGACAAACATCATCAACCATACCCGGGAGATCTTTCCGGGCCTTATCGCCTGCGGCATGGCTGCCAATGCAGTCGCAGGGGAAGCGCGGATGGGGCCAGTCTTTGGCGGGATGCTCCTCTCAGGGGAACATGCAGCCGTCCTTGCCAGAGAAATATCTGAACGGGTGTGAGGGAGGAATGAGACGATGGAATCAATGGAACAGGATATGGACGAAGGGCTCGGAGATCTTGCCTTTGGCATCTTTACGATATACTTTGGGAAGGCGCTGGAAGCGGCAGGGAGACCCCTCTTCCAGCTTCTCTCTGATGAAGATGAACTCCAAACCACCTGCCAGGAGACCTTTGGACATTTCGCCGAGGAATACCCCGATCTTGCCGACGCCATCCGATCCAGTATCGGCGGATGCGACGAGATCTGCTGCCTCTACCAGAGGGGGGAGGGCATCATCCCCTCAGAAACCCACAAAATGCATTGGATCATCCAGGATGCACCCGGCATCCATCCCGATGCCGTCAATGCAGAAGATGCGGGAAAATGGCTCATCTTCCTCGCACGGGATCAGGCAGATGCCGTCTGGTCGTTGATCCGGGATGCAACCTGGGAAGGAACGCTCGGCATCTCGGCAAAGGTGAGCACCATCAAAGAGAACCCGCAATCACGTGACGACCGGCTCGTCATCTATGTCTATACCAGTGACTGGAAAGACGTTGATGAAGTGATGCGGGTACGCGAGAAACTGAAAACCTTTGGGATCACCGATCGGATAGGATACAAACGAAATATCGAAACCTTTGCCGGAGAGTACAGCTCTGCCGGAAAAAGAGTTACGTATTACAACGCGTAAAAAAATGTAAGAGCGGAAGAGATTATGCCTTCCGTTCCTTGTTCTTCGTTCTGAGCTGGTTTGAACCGCATTTCCGGCAGGTAGTTGCGCGGATTGCGTTTCGGGCATTGCATTTCATGCAGACCTTCACATTGAGCAGTCGTGCTTCAGCTTCTGGAAAACGTGCCATAGTAAACACCAAGAGATATGCTTCTTATACGTGGACGTTTCGACCTCTTAACCATTGTTGTATTCAGTCCATTCTGGAGACGAACCAGTCCCGGAAATGAGCAAGGGCTCTCCCCCTGTGTGAGACAGCGCTCTTCTCGGAGAGCAGGTATTCAGCAAGCGAGCGGCCGCCCAGAAGGAAGATCGGATCATAGCCAAACCCTTCACTCCCCCGTGGCGCCTCAAGGATCTCGCCATCAATCCTGCCGGAGAAGGTTTTTATCCCCTCCTCCGAGGCATAGGCGATAACGGTCTCAAAATATGCCGAACGATCGGCCACACCTTCCATCAGCCTGAGGATGCCGGGATTTCCGATCGTCTTCATACAGTATGCCGCACAGGTGCCGGGAAAGCCGTTCAGGGCTGATATGAAGAAACCGGTATCATCGACGATCAAAGGCCTCTTCAGCTGATCCCATGCAGCCCTCGCTTTCTCAGAGGCAACTGCAGAGACCTGATCATGCCGGATCTCGGGGAGATCGAGATTCACATGATCGATCTTTGCGATACCAGCAAAGAACGAGGCGATCTCATCTGCCTTGTGAAGGTTGCTGGTGACAGCGGTGATGATCAGAGATACCGCCCCCGCAGCTCAATCTCATGCTCCCTGACCAGCACATCATCTGCCCCGGAAAAGGTGCTCCGGTACCCCTTCACAAATGCCTCCTTCAGCTCCTCTGCATCCTCCCGTGTACTCTCTAGTGTCTGGAAGATGACATGGAGATCGACACCACGCGCCTCAATCCCGGAGGTGATCTGCGAGAGACCAAAGTCAATCAGGACGATCTGATCGCCTCTTTTGATCATATTGCTCGTCGTCAGGTCCCCATGTGCGATCCCGGCAGAATGCAGCCTCCCGATCATTGCACCGGCCTTCTCTGCAGATGCGTGATCAAGGGCATACTTCAGTGTCTCACCCTCGATCCCCTCCATGACGATGGTATCTTCCGTCAGATCCATGATCACCGGAGTAGGCACACCGGCACGCCGTGCAGACGCAATGATCCGTGCCTCGGCACGGGTCCTCTCCCGGATCAGTTCGGCATCAAGGACAGGGTGGCGATATCCCTTCTTCAGGCGATGCTTCCGTGCAACAGAGCCGGAGAGATTCACTTCGGCTTCTGCCCCCCGGAGGATCTGATCAGTCTCCTTTCGATCAAAGATCGATCCGGTTTCATGCCTCCAGGTGACCTCCACCTGATCTGATCGGAACGACGGGTTCACACCGGATGCCGGGACAGAAATCATCTGCCCGCTCTCGAGCATGATCCTCCCGGTATAGGCGATCATCGCCCCATTGTCTCCCATATATTTCCGCCCGGGAACGGCAAACGATGCGCCACGCTCTTCGCACATGACAGTGAGCATCTCCTGAAGCCGGGAGTTCACGCCGACACCACCGACCAGGATCGCCTCATCCTTGCCGGTATGGGCAAGTGCCCGCTCTGTCACCTCAACACACATGGCAAAGGCCGTCTCCTGAAGGCTGAAGCAGACATCGGAAAGAGGGGCCGGGGAATCTTTTGCAGCGGACACAAGCCCGGAGAAGGCAAGATCCATCCCCTTCACCGTGTAGGGAAGGGGAATATAGGATCCTTTTTTCGCCAGTTCCTCGACAATCGGCCCTCCCGGATGGGGAAGGTTGTGGTATCGTGCGAACTTGTCAAGTGCATTGCCAATCCCGATATCAAGAGTCTCGCCAAAGATCCGGTACCTCCCATTGAGGTAGCCGAGCACCTGCGTATTCGCACCGCTCGCATAGAGCACAATTGGATCATCATATCCGGTGGCAAACCGCCCTATCTCGATATGTGCAACACAATGGTTGACACCGATCAACGGAACCCCAAGACGGAGCGCCAGTGAGCGTGCAGCGGTACCAACTGTCCTGAGGCAGGGGCCAAGTCCGGGTCCCTGGGAGAAGGCCACACCGGTGATCTCATCCGCATCAGCAAGAGCAGCTGCGATCACATCCTTCAGGACAGACGCATGATGCCGGGCAGCCTCGCGCGGATGAATCCCCCCCTGGGGGGGCGTGTATGCAGAAGATGACATGCTGACAAGATCATCATCAAAAACAGCGGCACTGAGGTTCCATGCCGTCCCCTCAATACCCAGTACCTGCCCGACACGAGGCATATAGAGTTACTTGTTGAATTCGGTAAAACCGCACTTGCCGCAGGATACGCGGTCAGAGTGCGTTGCAAGAAATACACCCGGGCCACAGCGGGGGCAGTGGCGTTTCTGTGAAACAGCCTTGTCACCCTCGATTGCATAGTGCTTGTAACGACCCTCAGCCATCATTACTCCTCCGCTTCTGCCTTTGGCTGGCCACGGGCGACGAGATACTCACGCTCTGTCCGGGCACGTGCTTCCGGTGTATCATAGATTCGTGCAAGGCCCTTTCCAACACGGGAACCATAGTGCGTCTTGATCGAATCAAGTGCCATCTTCTCTTCATTTGCATCAAGAAGAGCCCCGAGTTTTCCAATGATCTCTTTCCTTGACGGAGTTGCGCCGTCAAACGTCAGGGTAAACTCCACCTCGTTTCTGAGCAGGAGTTCATTTCTGATATTGGCTGTTATCTGAATATCCATCGGTATCCCAGAATTATTATCATGATAGTTATTTAATACTGGCGTTCTCAGTGGTGAAATACGAAAGGAGAACCTGTGCCTCTTCCCGGGCAGCGCTATCAATCTCCCTGAGAACAACCCCCTCTCCCGGCTGCCCATAGAGCACAAATACTCCATCCGGGGCTGCGATAACCAAGGGTATCACGGCAAGATCCTCCTCGCCATCAACAAACACAAGAGCTGGAGGATCGGCAAGGGCACGCTCAATCCCGGCGATCAGATCAGGAGTGATCATTCCGGCGGGATTGTTCACCCTGATATGGCTGGCGCCTGCATAGAGAGGAGTTCTGAGAAAAGGTGATCGCATCGTGTATCCGTCGATAACTGCGATATCCGGAAAGATACCACGCGAGAGGAGAGAGTCGGTGACTACATCCCCGACGGCATACACCACCCTTCCGGAGAGGAGTGGTATAACATCGCTAATATCCGGGAAGAGGATTCCAAACGGTCTCCTGAAGAGATCGCGGAACTCATCCTGAAGACGGAGCATCAACGAACCTTCAGTGCATACCTTCCGGGAAGGTCGATATTCATCTTTTCTGCGATCTCAGATTGTCTGGGATCGATGATGACCACATACCCCTGCCAGTCTGTCGAGAGATTGGCATCCCCGCAGATGATACAGGCCTCCTTATCCGAATCAAGCACCCTGTGGCACTGCCTGCATACCCGGTCCTGTTTCTTACGCGCGGGCATCGGCATTCCTCTCGGCAACCTGCTTCAATTGCTCGTCTTCAAGCCACTGTGCAGTTCCAAGACCTGCCTGCCGCATAGTAAGGCCGATCTTACTCTCACGGGGTTCGCGTTCATTTAATGAGAGAGAGACGATACGTGCCCTGACAATATCCCCGACACCTATCGTCCGGTTCGTCTCCTGGCAGACAAGGCGGGAGTTCTTCTCATCATGGTTGATGTAATCATCAGAGATCTGACTCACATGCAACATTGCATCGATTGGACCAAGGCTCACAAAGGCACCGAATCCTGTCGTTTCGACAACAATCCCCTCAACAATCTCCTGAAGAGCGAGCCGAAGCGCAAGTGCCTCGAACGTGACATCATAGTACACCGCACCATCACCGGGAATAATCTCACCCTCTCCAATCTCATCGATATCGGTGACGACGATGAAGATCCCGATCTCCTTATCAATACTCCCTTCGAGCTGTTCCTGGAGGACATCCAGAAGAACAACACTGAGATCCTCACCAAGGCGGTGTGCAGGAACCCGCACCTTATCGGCTAGTTTCAGCTTGTAATACATATCCCATACCTACTTTCTTATCAGTTCCAGTCGTTTCTGGTTTCTTAATACTATTACCGCAATCCCCTTTTGAAGGAGGTGTTCTTTTAGTTTCCTGTCATTGGTTACAACCGGGACACCGAGAGATTCAGCCTGAAGGGCAACAATCTCATCGACAGGTGCCAGGAGATCATATGGTGGAAGAACCCTGCATTCCCGGACAAGGGCAAGTCCGAAGCGGGCCGCCGCCGCAGATTTTCCCCTGCCTTGCGAGAGCGCCCGCAATTCATCAACCACCTCTGCCGGAACAACCGGTTCAAATGCACCAAAGATCTCCTGCAGGCAGGAGAATATATCCACCCCGGACCGGGAGGGGATCAGCAGGGCATTTGTGTCGAGGAGGACACTTACTCTGTCAGAACCCCCATTCCGATAAGCCGCCATCGTCCACCTACCTGCCTTGAGATCGCAATCCGGGATCCAACCTCTGCACACACAGGGCGTTTCAGGACCACTTCGACGGAATTCTTCTTTGTTCCGGTAACAACACCCACCGTTACTGCTGTTCCGACGGAGAGCATCAGGGGTTCTTTGTGTTTCAGGGGTTCGATCACCTGCTCGGAAGTGGCACCGACAACACGCTCCATCAGGGTAACATCAAACCTGAGTTTTTCCCAGACCGGCGGGAGCTGGCCCGGGCGTCCTGCAACCTGCCCGACAAGGGTGTCGCTCTTGGTGATCGCCGGATCGAGTTTCGTTCCGATACCGGTCAGACCACCAGGTGTTGCCACGGCAATCTTCTTCGAGCCCATATGCATCGAGCTGATCTTCGTCAGGATAGGCTCCCACTTTGTCTTATTCTCGATGGTATGCTGGCGTCCGGGACGGATCTCAATCTCATCGCCATCATGAAGCAGACCCCTGATGAGTGATCCGCCGATGACACCACCACGAATATCCTTCCATCGCGAACCCGGTTTGTTGATATCAAAGGAACGCGCGATTAAAAGGACCGGAGGCTGATCCGGATCACGATCGACATCCGGGATCGTTTCATTCAACACTGCGATGAGTGAGGAATAATTGATTCCTTTTTGCGCTGAAACAGGAATAATTGGTGCATTCTCTGCAACAGTTCCTTTAATGAACTTTTTTATCTGCTTGTAATTTTCACGTGCTGCCTGCTGGGTAACCACATCAATCTTATTCTGGACAATGACGATCCGCGTAATCCCGGTCAGCTCAAGTGCCATTAAGTGCTCTTTTGTCTGGGGCTGCGGGCAGGGTTCATTGGCCGCAATGACGAGTAATGCGCCATCCATTATAGCAGAACCAGAGAGCATTGTTGCCATCAGGGTTTCGTGCCCTGGTGCATCCACAAAGGAGACCGAACGGATGGGTTCTGTTTTCCCACCACAAACCGGACATTTTTCAGATGCAGAATACGCATCCTCCTCAGGGCAGGAGAGGCAACGGTAAAATGTTGCATCTGCATAGCCGAGGCGGATCGATATTCCCCTCTTCAATTCTTCACTATGGCGATCGGTCCATGTGCCGGTAATCCCCGAGACGAGCGTCGTCTTCCCGTGGTCGACATGGCCGACAACGCCTATATTGACACTTGGTATTGTTGGATCATGCAAAGAAACTCAAACCTCCTTAGCCTATATAATCGTTCTTCTCATAGATAATATCTCAGTGCCCGGGTGTTCCTTCATCGCTGATGTACCGCTCTTTATCAGGCCTCATGGAATACAATGTATGTCATTATCAGGAGGGTTTTTCCGAAATAGTAATATTGTTGCATGCAGTAGATACAGATAGGAATACATATGACCGGAGATTCAGAATTATCCCGAATTGGAATATCACTCCCAAAGAACCTGCTTGATACCTTTGATGATATAATAAACATGCGTGGGTACTCATCCCGCTCTGAGGGGATCAGGGATGCGATCAGGAGCTACATCACCTACTACCAGTGGATGTCCGATGTGAAAGGGGAGCGGCAGGGGGTCATCACGATGGTGTACGATCATGAACACCGGGGCCTGATCCAGACACTCACCGAGATCCAGCACGAATATATGAATGAGATTCAGGCATCCCTCCACTCCCATGTCACCCACGAACGCTGCCTCGAGGTCATACTGGTCAGGGGTGACGGCGCAGCTCTCAAAAATATTGCAGAGCGGCTGATGGCACAAAAAGGAGTCGAATCAGTCAAACTGACAACGATTCCGCTAAAAGATAAAGTCTGAAGATTTATCCGCCACCTTCACAGCTCGCATCAACATTGAGCCAGGCACTCTCTGCTGCCACAGCATCACGGAGACGCTCCTCTGTAATGGCCTCCCGTGCATCTTTCTTTACCTTCACCACCTTCCCCTCCTTCAACTCTACCGGAATGAGAAGATCGATTCTATAGAGCAGGTCGGTTGTATCAATACAGCCAAACAGAACACCCCCGATATCCTCTATCCGGGTAATTGTTCCAACAGTGCCGGTTCTTCCATACCGAACCGCCTGCCCCGGCATGATCTCTGTTGCCATACTGGGTTTCTCGATCTCCATGCAGATAAAAGTATTGACGGTGCTGCCTCAGATCTGTACCCGTTGCAGAAGTTTTGCTATCCTGAGAGTGCTCGGCTGCGGCTCTCCATACGAAGAAACGGAGATAGGATCTCCCTTCAACGCAGAAAAGATTGATTGAATGGCTCTCCCCATTGACGGACCATACCCCCCTTCCAGCACAAGGGCGATCGGCAGATCAAATGTGTCGGTGACGGCCCGTGTCAGGAGACCATAATCTTCAGGTGCAAGATGCATACCCGCAAGCGGATCGTCACTGAGCCCGTCCTGCCCGGAAGAGATGATCAGGGCATCGGGCCTGAACCTGAGCATTGCAGGGATGAAGACCTCCCTGATGATGAAGAGGTGATCAGAGACAGTCCCACCGGGGAGGATCGGCGCATTCAGGTTATACCCTTTCCCGGCACCTGCACCGATCTCATCAATCCATCCGGTCCTCGGAAAACTGTTGCTCTGGTGAATTGACATCACAAGGACACGATCACTGGTATAGAATGCCTTCTGGGTTCCGTTCCCATGATGCACATCCCAGTCAAGAATAGCAACCCGATCGCGCTCTTTGAGGAGTGAGGCGGCCGCGACTGCAGCACTATTGAAGAGGCAGAACCCCATTGCACGATCAGGTTCGGCATGGTGCCCCGGGGGGCGGACCAGTGCAAATGAGCGCTCGCCATCCATGGCACGCTGAGCGGCATAGACGGCAGAACCGGCAGCATATGAAGCCACCTCATATGAATGAGAGGTGACATAGGTATCGGGATCGATGAACCTCACACCCCCAAACTCCGAGAGCTGGCGTATCATCCTCACATGAGCCGGAGTATGGACGAGTTCAAGTTCCTCCACCCCGGCTAACACGGGAGGATGGATCAAAACCCCTTCTGGAATGGATTCCCGGAGTGTGTCCAGGCGAAGAGAACATTCAGGATGGTTATCAAGGTGATGGAGGAAGAATATCTCCCCCGATACTGCTGAGGTTTTCGGCATTACGATACACTATTCCTCAATTTAAGATAAATAGCTATCACCCTTCCTTTCAAAAGGGATCCTGCATCATTCACTCCACCGTCACACTCTTTGCGAGATTCCGTGGCTTATCAATATCGCACCCGAGTGCATCGGCGACATGGTATGCGAGACGCTGGAGAATAACAGATACCATCGCAATACCTGCCACCTCATGCAAGGGGGAGAGCGGGATGAAGATATCTGCGATCTCCGGCAGTTCCCTATCCCCGACGGTTCCGATCCCTATCACCGGCGCCCCGCGTGCCTTGATCTCCTTGATGTTTGAGATCATCACCGGGTACGTCTTTCCCGGCATTGCAAGGGCAACAACCGGAGTATCAGGTGAGAGGAGAGCGAAAGGACCATGTTTCAGTTCACCCGCAGCATACCCCTCTGCATGAATATAGGAGATCTCCTTCATCTTCAGGGCACCTTCAAGTGCCACCGGGTAGTAGAGACCGCGGCCGATAAAGAAGATCGACTGTGCCTGTGTACAGAGTACGACGGCATCGTCGATTGGAATGGTGAGCGCATCCTCAATCATGATATTGACACGATCAAGTTCCTCCTCCAGTGTGCAATCATCCGAGAGGCTGCCTGCGATCTGAAGGACGGCGGCAAGCTGTGCCATGAATGATTTTGTTGCCGCAACGCTGATCTCGGGACCGGCACGGGTATAGATAGTCGCATCGGCGATTCTCGTCACAGATGACCCGACCACATTGGTGATCGCGATCGTCGGGCACCCCCATGCTTTTGCCATCTTCAGGGCGGTCAGGGTATCTGCCGTCTCCCCGGACTGCGTAATGCCGATCACCGGATCATGCAGGGGAGGTGTGTAGTATTTAAATTCCGATCCCATCTCCACCCGCACCGGAATGCCGCAGTAGGTCTCGATCAGGTATTTGCAGAGGAGACCAGCATGATAGGAGGAACCGCAGGCAACGATCAGGATGCCCGTTCTGCTCATGAGAAGATGAGTAAGGGTATCCGGAGCTTCCCTCACGGATTGAACCGTATTATAGAAGACCTGCGGCTGCTCGAAGATCTCCTTCTCCATGTAATGGGCAAATCCGCCTTTCCGGGCATCCTGGATATCCCAGTCTACCTCTTCGACAGGACGGAGAACAGTCCTGTCATCATGAGTGATTGTGTACTCCGATGGGCTGAGAACGGCACAATCACCATCCTCCAGATAGATCACTCTCCGCGTATGATCGATGAGCGGTGTCACATCCGAGGCACAGAAGAACTCTCTATCGCCAACCCCGATCACAAGCGGGCTTGCCATCCGGGCAGCGACGATCCGGTCATCCCCCTCGGCAGCCACGAGGATGGCATATGATCCTTCCAGGAGTGGCAGGGCTGCCCTGACAGCAGCAGCGAGATCGCCGGCGTACTGCTCCTCCACCAGGTGGGCAATCACCTCGGTATCGGTATCTGAACTGAATGTATGGCCACGGGCAGTGAGGTTTCGCCTGAGTTCTGCGTAATTTTCGATGATCCCGTTATGGACAACGGCAATCTTTCCGGTACAATCGAGATGGGGATGGGCATTCAGATCATTTGGGATACCATGGGTTGCCCAGCGGGTATGGCCGATACCGATCGTTCCCGGCAGACCGGCTGTACCGGAACCTCCATCAGAGATCCGGCCGCTCTTTTTCGAGATATGAAGGGTATCGTTCTTTGTGGCAATGCCAAAAGAGTCATACCCCCGGTACTCAAGCCGCTTCAATCCCCCGATCACGATACCGGCGGCTTTCCTTCTGCCGATATACCCGAAGATCCCGCACATTCAGATCACCTGCGAGCCATCAGGAATCACTCCTTCAAGCCGCCTGCCGGATTGGACCCGGCAATTATTCCCAAGGATACACCCTTTCAGGACAACAGATGATTCCAGTGAGACACGCTCACCGATGATTGCCCCGAAGGTTCCCCTGTGCAGCAGCTTCGCTTCGTTCTCGCCAAGCGGGAAGACCCCTTCGGTGGTGATCGTTGAAAGATGATCGGCAATACCGGCTCCTTCCCCGATAATCGAGTCCACCACCCTGGAATGTGAACCGATCCGGACATCGTCCATGATGATGGAGTTTTCAAGAACGCTGAAGGGCTCGATTGTGACACGGTTGCCGATGCTCACATCAGGCCCTATGACGACATTCGGACCGATGGTGATGCCATCCCCGATCCTGACAGGTCCGGTAATACAGCATCCGGGTCCGATTGTGGTTCCGGATCCAATCGACACTCTGCCGCTGATCGTGACAAGACGGCTGATCGTCCCGCTCCGGACTGATTCATTCATCTGGAGCAGGTGGCGGTTCTGTCCGAGGAGATCCCAGGCATGAATGGCATCATACCATTCGCCGTCCCGGACCGCCCTGACAGGGATGCCGTCTGCGATCATGCGGATGAGCAGATCCGGGAGATCCGCTTCCCTGATGGAGCTGATCACCTCCGGGGTGAAGAGGTAGAGACCGCTGCTCACAAGACAGGGGCCTTTTTCATCGGGTTTCTCGAAGAAGTCAGTGACGATACCATCCTGCACCCGGACAACCCCATAATGGGAGGGGGAGAGCGAGCCGGAGACCATGATTGCATTGCCTTCCGTTCCCATCTTATCGATGGAGGCAGCATCCACATAATTATCCCCTGAGAGGACAAGGGTCGTCTCATGAATCAGAGGCGCCGCACAGGCAAGTGCATGGGCGGATCCAAGCTGCTTCTCCTGGACAACCACCCTGACCTCGTGATCGAGAGTATTGAGATGCCGGATCACCTGTTCTCTCCGGTATCCGGCAACAACAATGATATCCCGTATGCCTGCCTTCAGAAGGGCCTCGATACAATAGTCGATTAAGGGATGGTTACCGACAGGGATCAATGCCTTCGGCCGGTTCTTTGTCAATGGGCGGAGCCGCCACCCCTCGCCGCCTGCCAGAATTACCGCCTGCATCCACACTCACCTCGAAACGATCGTCTCATCATCATACACACCCTCGACAAATGAATGAGGCGCAATTCTGCACCCGGACCCGATACTCGAACCGGTATTCACCGAACAGTTGATCCCAAAGAGGACATCATCCCCGATCACCGCACCAAACTTCTTCCTTCCGGTCATAATCCCCCCGACCTGCACGATGCCGTAATCGTGCCTGAGATTGGCGATTTTCGTGCCTGCACCGAAATTACAGCCGGAGCCGATCACACTGTCACCGATATAATTAAAGTGCGGGATCTTTGTTCCATGCAGGATAACGGAGTTCTTGATTTCAACTGCATGACCGATATGGCAGGAATCACCGATGGCAGTCTTTGGCCGGATATAGGCATGCGGGCCGACGACACAGTCCTTTCCGATGATGCAGGGTCCTTCGATGTAACTTCCTGATCTGATGGTTGTCCCTTCCCCGATGACAACCGCACCCTTGATGACTGCTCCTTCCTCAACGGTTCCGGCAATGTCCCTCTCCAGATCGGTGAGAAGGAGTTCGTGAGCTGCGAGGATATCCCAGGGATACCCGACATCCATCCACGTATGAAGCGTGAGAGCAGAGAGCATTCCTTCATTGATATAGTCCATCAATGCATCGGTCAGTTCGTATTCTCCCCGCCGCGAGAGGCCGATTGCCTCGATCCGTTCGAAGATCTCAGGCGTGAAGAGATAGGCCCCGGCATTGATCATCCTGCTCTTTGGGTCCTTTGACTTCTCCTCCAGGTTCACCACGCGGTCACCATCAAGGACAACGACGCCATAATCCTCGGGATGCTCCGTCTCCGAGACGGCAAGTGCCGGGACCTGCATTTCACAGAGCGCCCGGATTTCATCAGATCCGAGTATCATATCACCATTCATCATCAGGAAGTTCCCGGATACCAGCCCTTCTGCAGAGCGAAGGGCATCAGCAGTACCGAGCTGATGCCTCTGGACGACATAGTCGATCTCAACACCAAGGGCACTTCCGTCACCGAAGTACTCCCTGACCGCCTGTTCGCCGTACCCGACGACCAGGATAAAACGTCTGATCCCGGCCTCCTTTGCAGCAGAGATGAGGTGTTCGAGCATGGGACGATTCACAAGCGGGATCATCACCTTCGGGCGGTTCGTTGTCAGGGAGCGCATCCGCTTCCCTTCGCCTGCCGCAAGAAGAATACATTCTGTTACCGGTTCCATTATCTGACCTTTTTAAGTGCTTTTTTCAATCGTTCTTCTCCTTCAAAGAGGAGTCTCGCTGCGATATCCTTTGTCCTTCCTTCTGCGGTCACCCTCACCTTCGGCTCGGTGCCGCTTGCCCGGATCAGGTACCAGCCATCTTCCTGCTCAACCCGGATGCCATCTGTGGGCACCTCAGCGCCAAGTGATCGGAGTGCGCTATCGCCATCTTCTGTCTGAACCGATGATCGAAGGATGGGGTAGACCGGCATGGAATCAACCTCTTCGGCAACATCCCACTCACCGGCAATCTCGCAGAAGAGTGCGGCGGCATAGATCCCATCAGGGCAGAGGGAGTGGGCGGGGAAGATCCAGCTTCCCGAGGGCTCGCCCCCGAGGCTCCCCCAGGAGAGGAGGGCTTCTGAGACATAGCTGTCTCCGACCGGAGTTCGCCTGACAGTGGCAACCTCTTCGATCGCCATTGAGGCATCGACGGTTGTCACCACCTCATGGAGATCGAGATACCGGGCAAAGAGCATCAGGAGATGTTCACCCGGGATAAACCGGCCACGGTTATCAAAAGCAACACACCGATCGGCATCGCCATCATGGGCAATACCGCATGCAGCACCAGAACTCCGGATGATCGCCGGCATATATGAGAGATTTTCGGGGAGGGGCTCAGAAGGGCGCGGGAAGGTTCCCGTTGGATCGCAGTTGAGGCAGATACTGCGGACACCCGCCTCCTTGAAAAGTGAAGGGGTTATGAGGGAGCCCGCACCGCCCCCGCAGTCCAGCACAACCGTCATACCTTCCTGGGGTGAGAGTGAGGAGAGGATCGCTTCCCGGTGGGGCGTTATGATATCTGCGTCTCTCCGGGAACCAATGGCCTTCCAGTCCGTCCAGTCAGGGTTCTCAAGTGACTCCTCCATCTGCTGCTGCTGGGCGAGGGTAAAGGATGAGCCATCCGGATTGAAGACTTTCAGTCCGTTATAGGTCTCGGGATTATGTGAGGCAGTCACCATGCATCCTGCATCTGCTATCCGTGCTGCATAGGCGACCGTTGGCGTGGGTGCGATGCCACCGGCGATGAGATCCGCACCGGAGGAGAGGATCCCGGAGATGAGGGATTGGGTAAGAATATCCCGTGTGGTCCGTGTATCGCTCCCGAGAACCACACATTCTCTGCCAGCACCAAGAGCGGCGCCGAGCCGGAGAGAGAGGTTAAGGAGGGTTTTTCCATACTGCATCCTGATACCGGATGAACCAAAGAGCATACTGAAGATGTGATTTTGAGGGTATTATGCTTACTCATCTGCCAAACGGGCACCAGTGTTTCAGATCGAGGAGTGTGGCAACTCCTGCGGTCGACGGACCCATATAGACGATCTCTTTCGTCTCAAGGAACTCTTCCTGGATAGCAATACCTTCATCGGTGACAAAACCGTCACCGGCGATGAAGATGATATCCGCATCCTCCGGACGATCAACGATTCTGTCCCTGAAGAGGTCTGGAATGAGATTGAGATCCCCGACAGGGTAGATCTTGCCCAGATCATAGAACTTCTGGAGGAGTTGCTGGCATTCCAGATGATCGGATGGTGAGCATGCGTGCAGTTTCCGCGATATACAGACAAAGCCCGTGACGACATTGATGATTGCAGCGGCTGCCGCCCGTGTCTTCTGTTTCTTCAGTGGCGCTCCATAGAGGAATGAGACCTTCGTTTTGGTTTCAAGCGGATCTGTCGTCACCATCTCTGCGGTCCTTCCGCCATACACAGCCTCAAGGCAGACGCCTTTTGGATACTGGCAGATCGGCACATCAGAGTTTATCCAGAGGGAGACGACCCCATCGTCACAACCGCTCCCGTCAAGCTTTTCCCTGAGTTTTTGTACTGCTTCATGAATAACTGTCATAGTATCACATCCCGGGAATCAATGAGAATCACCCGCGCAGGTGATCCGTCAACACCTGTCAATGGTAAAGGCAGGGCAATCATCATATAAACTCCTTCCGGGATAGCATCCAGCCTGAGGAGTTCGATGATGACCACCCCGGCACGGAGAAGGATCCGGTGAACCGAGCCATCACCCTCCGGGGATTCAATCGACGGGGCATCGGTTCCAATCACTGATATACCCCGCTCCACCAGGAATCGGGCACCCTCTTCGGTCAGGTACCCATAGTCATCAGGGTCTCCGGGAGACCAGCCCGAGCGGAGGATCAGGCGGCTTGTTCCGGCGAGGGGGGCTGCCGTGATATCCCCTGAAAGCGGACCTTTTGAGATATCCATCAAAAGACAGGGACCGATACAGAGATCTGGCGGGATCTGATCGATCGACTGCCCATCCGGAAGATAGTGGAGAGGTGCATCGATATGGGTGCCGGAATGGCTTCCCATCCCGATTCCGGTTATACGGATGCCACCAATCTTTTTGGGTTCGAATACAATCTCCGGATCACCCGGATAGGTATAACCCCCCCCGGAGAGAGGGTGCGTTGCATCATAGATCTTCATTCTGCCACCCGTACTCACCGATCAGCGGGACAAACCGGACCGGCTCAAATGTCTCCCTCACGAATTCATCCCCATGGCGCGTGATCCTGACAAGATGCTGGATGCTTCGATCCCCAAGAGGTGCCACAAGACGTCCGCCATCTGCCAGCTGGGAGAGGAGCGGCGGGGGAACAGTGGGGGTTGCAGCAGTCACCAGAATGGCATCGTAAGGAGCTTCTTCCGGGTACCCGGCAGTCCCGTCACTGATGACAATCCTGACGCCGTGAATCCCTGCCCGGATAAGATTCTCCTCTGCACGCCGGGCAACCTCGGGTATACGCTCCATAGATATTATTCGACCGGTAATTCCTGCAATCAGTGCCGCCTGGTACCCGCTGCCGGTGCCGATCTCCAGGACAGAGTCACCTGGCTTCAGCTGGAGAAGCGCGGTCATCCCGGCAACGATATAGGGCTGGGAGATGGTCTGGCCATGCCCGATCGGGAGCGGGTGATCGCGGTATGCATCCCTCTCCATATCAGGAGGGACAAAGAGGTGTCGGGGCACCTCTTCCATCGCAACAAGAACCCGTTCGTCCGTAATCCCGCGGGATCGGATCTGGTCATTGACCATTGATCGCCGCTCCTGGACAAACGGATCATCCATCTCAGAATCCCTTCTCTGCCGCGTCAATTGCGGCATTTATCTGGTTCTGGAGAGTTTCGGGCAGACCGCTGATCTTCACGTCAAGGAATCCGCGTATGATCGTGGCAGTCGCTTCATCCTCAGAGAGGCCCCGTGCCATCAGGTACTCGATCTCATCCTGTGCAATCTTGCCGACTGCCGCTTCATGGGAGAGTTCGCAGTCCACGACCCGCCCTTCAATCTCAGGGATGGCATGGATGATTCCATCTCTGAGGATCAATGCCCGGCACTCGATATGGCCCTTTGTATCCTTCACTGAACCGAGGATATGACCACGCGAGATGATCGTGCCGCCGGTTGTAATGGCTCGTGTGATCAGTTCAGCCGTTGCACCTTTGGCAGAGAGGAGGGCGCGTGAACCGGTGTCAAGGCAACTGCCGGGAGTCGCCAGCATGATACTCGAGAACCGTGCAACCGCCCCTTCTCCCCTGAGTTCTGCTGTCGGGTACATCTGCACCTTCTTTGCCGGAACCATGCAGACGTAATTGGAGAGGAAGATGCCCCGCTCCTCAACAATCGCCACACTCCGCGGATAGACCTCGATCGATTCGCCCCAGGTATGGATCATCGTGGAGGTGACCTTTGCATCTTTCCCGACATAGAACTCCGTAACCCCGTAGTGCGCCCCGTTCTTCGTCTTCATCGAGCTGGCACAGCCAGTTATCAGGTGGAGCTCGGCTCCCTCCTCGGCGATGATGATATTGTGAACATACTGGATGTCATCTTTTGCGAGGAAGAGGCATGTCTGGAGTGGGAAGGTCGTCTGGCTGCCTTTCCGTGCAATGATGACATAGCCTTTCGGTTCACGGGCAGCAATATACTGTGTGATCTCATCCTTGTCTCGCGGCACCGCCTTCCAGTAATAGTCTTCAAGCCATGCATACTTTTCAAGCGCGTCTGACAGGGCAAGTATCTCAATACCTTTCGTATCGGTTGATGCATGGTGGATATGCTCATCCACCTGGAGGAAACTCCCGGATCTCCCTTCAAGGGATCCCGTCTGGAGACCGGTCATCTCGATCCGCTTCAGATCTTCCTCTCCAAGTTCCGAAAAGCCTTTCATACTCTCTGGCATTCGATACACTCCTTATATCCCTTGCTCTGGACGCTTTTTAAGATCTCACGCGGATTTCCATGGCATTTGAAGGTGCCGTCACACATCACATGCCCGAAATCCGCATCGATATAATCGAGGATATATCCGGTATGGGTGATGATCAGGCCACTCTTCTTCCGGTTTACGATATGCTTATCCTTCTCGACAAGGGCTGCGATGGCGTTCCCGACAAGAGACATATTCTCAAGATCAACACCGCTCTCCGGCTCATCGAGCATCACAAGATCGGGTTGCTGTATCATCAGCTGCAGGACCTCGCTCCGCTTGATCTCACCGCCGGAGAACCCCTTGTTGATATCCCGTTCGAGGAAGGTATCCATATTCATATGCCGTGCATACTCATCGACACGCTCACTATCACCGCCGGAGGTGACCGCAAGCAGCTTCCCGAGTTTCAGTCCCGAGACGGTCGGAGGGCGCTGGAAGAGGAGTCCAATCCCAAGGCGTGCCCGTTCATGAATCGGGAGATGGGTGATATCATGATCTTTGTAGATGAGCGAGCCTTCCGTGATGCGTGAGCTCCCAAATCCCATGATCGCACGGAGAAGGGTCGTCTTCCCGGAGCCATTCGGTCCCATGAGGACATGCGTCTCTCCCTCCTTTATCGTGAGATTGATATCGTGGAGTACCTCTCTCCCCTCAACCTCAACATGAAGGTCTTCTATTACAAGCATTTGAAATCATGATGTATTCGATAGACGGGATGAAAAAGGCTTGTTTTGGGGGAAAAGAAGTGCCGGATACGAGACCTTCTCATGTTTGAAGGAGGGAGCGGGCTTTCTCTGCAGGCTGCCACTCCCCATCTTCACTTTCGCGCCCCGCTCGGAGGATATTCATAGAGGGGTTTTCAATTGTTCATTATGCAATCGAGAACCTTCAGCTACCTCACTGCACGAGCCGAGGAGAATGCCGCGATGCTCCATCAGAAACAGAACAGACAGGAAAAGAACTATATTCTGGAACCTGGCACGGGGTCAGGAATGCACCGGAATGAGAAGGGCAGAATTATCATCGCCTGATCACGGCAGAACAGGCACCCGGCAATGAAGAGACCTGAAGTAAGCCGGGTGCCCTGCCCCGAAGATGACGGACAGCGACTTTTTCATTCAACTACTCCCATACAGTTCAGCGAATATCACAGAGATTCTTCTCAGCAGATGCCACCATCAGCGAGTAATAATTACGGACATACTCCTTCACCATCCGGCGTGCGGAAAAGACCGGGGGTATGGTCTTTATGGACTCCTTCATCATCGCTACCCATCCATGAGGTATACCATCCATCGACTGCGTATAATAGAGCGGCGTTATATCGCGCTCAATAAGCCGGTAGAGTTCCTCTGCATCCTGTAGGGTCCGATCCCCCTTCACCTCGCCTGCTCCGAACATCCATCCGTTTCTGCCGTTATACCCTTCACACCACCATCCATCCAGGATACTGCAGTTCAGCACCCCGTTCATTGCCGCCTTCATCCCGCTCGTGCCCGAGGCTTCCAGGGGCGGAAGCGGAGTGTTGAGCCAGAGATCAACTCCATGAACCATATATTGTGCAATCTGCTCGCCATAATTTTCGATGACGGCAATCCTCCCTGCCATCTCTGGTTTTTCCGCAAGCTGGTAGATCCGCTGGAGGATCTTCTTTCCGTCCGTATCATCGGGATGCGCTTTCCCGGCAAATACAATCTGGACAGGATACCAGGGGTTATTCAGGATGCTGGCAAGGCGCGATGTGTCATGGAGGAGGAGATCTGCCCGTTTATAGGTCGAGAAGCGGCGGGCAAACCCGATTGTGAGAACACTCGGGTTGAGGAGCATCCCTTCAGCCACAAGGTTCTCAGGTTCCTCTACCCCTTCAGCCCACTTTCTCCTTTTATATTCCCGTATCCTGTTGAAGAGTTTTATCTTCAGCCGCATATGCAGCTCCCATAGTTCATGATCGGGGATCTCATCGACCACCTCCCAGATCTCCCTGTTATCATGCTCAAACTGCCAGTGCGGACAGATCCTGGTGAAATAGCCATTCAGGAGCATCTCCATCCTTGGATTGAGCCAGGTGGGAAGATGGACCCCATTGGTGATAGCATCGATCGGTATCTCATCATCATTCCGATCCGGCCAGCATGATCTCCACATATCCCGTGTCACCCCGGCATGCCGCTTTGATACTGCATTATGGAACCTGGAGAGCCGGAGTGCAAGGGCAGTCATGTTGAAGCCCTCATTCGGACGACCCGGGTGCCTGCCCAGCGCCAGGAACTCATCCCGGGTGATCCCAAGTGCCTGGATATAGTGGCCAAGGTGACGTTCGATTACATTGGGATCGTAGATGTCATGCCCTGCTGGTACAGGCGTATGGGTGGTGAATATGGTGAGCCCTCGAATTTTCTCAAACGCCTCATGCACAGGTACGCCCTCTTCCACATGTTCACGTGCAAGTTCGAGGAGAGCAAACGCAGAGTGCCCTTCATTCAGATGGATTCCTGAAAAGTTGATTCCAAGCATTCTGAGGACATGGCGGCCACCAATACCAAGGACAATCTGCTGTAAGAGCCGCATCTCCCGGTCACCCGTATAGAGGTGTGAGGAGATACTGCGTCTCGTTGGATCATTCTTCGGTATATCTGTGTCAAGAAGATAGAGCGGAACCCTCCCGACATCGACCTTCCAAACAGCTACATAGATAGGTGGATCGATATCGGGGACTTTGACTATCAGGTGCCTCCCGTTTTCATCCCGTACCCGTTTGATGGGTGTAAGATCACGGTTTAACAGGATGGTGATCTCCTCCTGCCATCCATCAGCACGGATATGCTGATGGAGATATCCCTGTGAGTACATGAACCCGATTCCAATAACAGGCACATTCAGGTCTGAACACTCCTTCAGGTGATCGCCTGCAAGAAACCCCAGTCCTCCGGCATAAAAGGGAAGCGAATGATGAAGACCGTACTCTGCCGAGAAGTACGCGATATTAAACGGGCCCTTCGGGTAATGTTCCCCGAACCAGCCCTGCCTCTGCCGCATATAGGATCCAAGCCTCGCCATAATGATGTCATATTCACGGAGATACCGTGGATTTTTACTTGCGGCTTCAAGATACCGGTATGGGATCTCCCGAAGCATGCGGACGGGATTATGCACGCTTTCACGCCATGCCTCCCGGTTCAGCTGTTTAAAGAGCATCCGGGCCTCGGGATGCCAGCTCCACCAGAGATTATAGGCAAGTTCCCCCAGGCCGGAGATTCGATCCGGAAGAGTGAAGAGCCGCTCACCTGTCAATTCAGCATGGGTCATCAGACTCTGTATTGATCAATTCAGGTACTTATGTGATCCGACGGATCGTTATCAGGCACGCCCATAGGTTTCCGTATATTCGCGCAGGGATACCGCGGTCTTATCCATGGGCCAGTCCCTATGAAGGCGCCATAGCCAGTTCCCTTTTTCTGTTCCGGGCCGGTTCATTCGCGCGTCCGACCCAAGATTCAGGAGATCCTGGATCGGGATGACTGCATACCTGGCAACTGACGAGAATGCGAACCTGATAAAGAGATCAGACACCTCGTCTTTTCCAATATCCCTGCCTGCATACCGGTTGAGGTATGAACGCTCAACAGGGGTTGCATCATCCATAAACCAGCCTTTCACCGGAGGGTTATCGTGGGTGCCGGTATAGACAACCGCATTCTCAGGATGGTGAAACGGGAGATGGGGATTGTCAGTGTCCCCGCCAAAAGCAAACTGGATGACCCGCATCCCGGGGATCTGCGCCCTCTCCATCAGGGTGCGGACCGGTTGATCGATCACCCCGAGATCCTCGGCAATCAGATTATCAGACCCATATCTCTTCCTGATGGCATCAATGAGTGCATCTCCCGGAGCGGGGAGCCATCTGCCCTTCACCGCAGTACGGTGCTCATTCGGTATTGCCCAGTATGCCGAGAGCCCCCGGAAGTGATCGATCCGCACCAGATCGTAGAGGGAGAGAGCCCGCCCCATCCGGGAGAGCCACCATGAAAAACCTTCGTTCTGGTGCTCTTCCCAGCGGTACAGGGGATTACCCCAGCGTTGCCCGGTTCTGCTGAAGTAATCGGGGGGAACACCTGCGACATCGGTCGGGTTGCCATCGGCATCCAGGCAGAAGAGGTGTTGATGGGCCCATACATCCGCACTGTCATGGGTCGGGTAGATGGGCATATCTCCGAGGATCAAAATCCCACCTGCTCCGGCATGAGATCGAAGCACCTCCCATTGCCGGGCAAAGAGCCACTGGATCACCTCTATCTCCCGTATTTTAGCCACATACCGCTCTTCTGCCTCCCTGAGAGAGGCGTGATTCCGCCTACGGTATATCTGATCCCATCTGGTCCAGGGAACTCCGTTGTATCGTTCTTTCAGGATGCAGAAGAGGGCATAATCAGGCAGCCATTCCTTGTTTCGAGCGGAAAAATCGTCTATTTCCTCACGAAAACCCTCTTTCAAAACCCGTTCCACTGCACGGCCAAAGAGGAGTTTCCGAACGTCTCCTGCTTCAGAATAGCGTACCTGATCAACCGGGAGTTCGGCCTGCCTGCATTCCTCCCGGGTCAGCAGTCCGGACTCCGCAAGTGCCTCCGGGCTGATCAGGAGCGGGTTTCCTGCAAACGAGGAGTGTGCATAGTACGGCGAACCATCGGGGCCGACCGGGTGGAGTGGCAGAACCTGCCATATTCCCTGGCGGGCTTTTGTAAGCCGGTCAATAAAGGCAGTCGCAGCAGGACCGAAATCCCCGATGCCATGCAATGAGGGGAGGGCGGATACCGGGAGGAGAACCCCTCCGACCCGGTGTGATTTCATATTCTCACCCCGAGGAACCGTCCGATATCTTCAATCTGTTCAGGAAGTGAATGGTACCGGCGGTCTCCCGCTTTTCCATTCCGTACCGGCATGTATGCATCCCTCAGTTGAATAAAAGCGTTCTGCGCCTCCCAGAGAGACGGGGTGAGGGAAAGGCCGGATATTACCTGAATGATCCCAAATATTGATGCCAGAATGGAGGGATCACCGGGACTGCCCAGGAGATCCTGAAGAAGAAGAGAGAGGCGGGATCCCGTCATCATCGAGAGCTTCTCCTTTTCGGGAGGTATTGCAAAACGCTGCATGGCATCGACGATACGGGACATCTCCACCGGATCAGGGCGTGTGCTCCCAACTGCCAGAACCAGATCGCGGTGTAAAATATGCGCAACCGGAACAGCGATTGCGGCAGGGATTGGCATCTCCAGCATATGCATCGACTCCATCAGCGGGAGATATCTGGTATAAATATCCTGAAATGAATCTTCAATCCTGCTTATACTGGTCTTGAGGATCAGGCTGACGATCGTCCGGGCCTCATCACGGAGGAGATCGGTTCCCCGGATGCACCCCTCGCCAAACCAGCGGGTGAGCTCATCATAGAATGAAGATGTCGGATCACGCCATGCAGCACATACCGCATCGCGGATCTCGCCGAACGCCTTCCCGCCCGCATATGGCGCAACACCTGCAAGAAGATTCGGGCCGCCGGGATAGGCTGCCGCATAGATGAATTCCTTTGATTCGCATGTCAGGAGTGACCGTACCCTGGCTGCCCCGACAGCAATCCGCCGCCGCTCTTCCTGCTCCTGACAATCCCTGAACCGGGTCACCTGGTATATTGCATGGGTGCTTGTATCAGGATAGGAACAGAAGAGCGAGGTGAGTGCAAAGTGTCCACATACCTTTCTCAGATCTGTTATATGCGGAAGAACACGGCTCTGCCATACCGAGGCGCCATCGGAATAGCCGATGGTATTTGCTTTTGCCTGGGCAAGCATAGAAAGGAGATCGGCAGTTGGATCGGCACCGCCGGTCGATCGATAGAGCTGAAGTGCCCGTGCCGCGTACCACATCACCTGTACCGCTTCTATTCCGGCGATATCATCAAAGAACCATCCGCAGCTGGTATACATCAGCATCAGGTTTCGCTGCATCTCAAGGAGTTCGAGCACAAGAACCAGTTCTTCACGATCAAGGGATCGGGTGGCATGCTTTTCAAGGAATGCCGCTCTCTTCGTATGGCTCCTGTCATTGATGATACTGATGTATTCATTCCTCGCGGCCCATGGGTCCTGCAGGAGCGGGGATGCGGCTTCCTCGTAATGAATAGAGGCACGATCACGGAGGAGATCGAATGCACGGCGGAGGTGCATCCTCCATTCAAGTGACCAGCCGGGATGGGCACCTGTTGAACACGTGCATCCGCCCTTCCAGCGGGCGAGTGAATGCGGGCAGCTCCAGGCAGTATCCTCCCTGATCTCTATCTCCTGTTGAGGCGGATGAGTGGAGAGATACTCGCCATATATGGTTGGGGTGATGCCCTCTTCTCCGAGCCGTGAGAGGCAGTATGCAAGTGCCATCTCACCGAAATGGAAGTGATGCCCATAGGTCTCCCCGTCAATTGCGAAGTGTACGAGTTGATCCTCCTCCCTTCCGTCAAATGCCCCTGCAAGGCGTGACAAAAGCCAGTGGCCATCCCTGAGAAGATTCCCAAATGCCACTTCGTGGGCAATGCCGACATCATTGATGAAAATGGCAATCTCCTGCCCTTCACCCGGATCCACCCGGTACGGCACCTTCGGATCGATCCATCCATCAGGAAGAGATCTCCACGTGCCATTCTGGTCTCTCACACGGGCGACCTGGTGGGGCTCGAGGATCACATACCGGATGCCTTCGGCTGCCATGATACGAAGCGTCTCCAGATCGACAGCCATTTCAGGGAGCCACATGCCTTCAGGCTCCCTCCCGAACCGGTCAAGGAAGTCTTCCACGCCCCAGCGGACCTGGGTCTGCTTATCGCGTCTGTTTGCAAGCGGCATGATCATGTGGTTGTAGCACTGGGCGATCGCAGGGCCATGCCCCCTGAAACGATTCGATCCGATATGGTCGGCTTCGATGAGTGCAAGATAGGTATTCGGATGATTATCCTCAAGCCATGAAAGGAGCGTCGGGCCGGCATTAAAGCTCATCATCGAATAATTATTCACTATTCTCGTGATCAGACCATCTTCATCGAGGATTCTGGCGGCGGAGTTTGGCGCATAGCACTCGGCGGTGATCCGCTCGTTCCAGTCATGGAACGGATATGCCGAATCCTGTACCTCTATCCTCTCGAACCAGGGGTTTTCTCGCGGGGGCTGGTAGAAATGACCATGGATACAGGCATAACGGCTCATGATCCACCTCTCTCCGGCCTGAGGATGACCGCCCCAAGCGGCGGGAGTGTCAGAGAGAGGGAACAGGGGAGGCCATGCCATGGGTACTCATCTGCCATCACAGAACCGTTGTTCCCGCAGTTGCTCCCACCATAGAAGCCGGAATCGGTGTTGATCAACTCCTCCCAGAGACCCCCTTCCGGCACGCCGATACGATAGGCATAACGGGGAACCGGCGTAAAATTGCAGATACAGGCAACCGGCGCTTCTGCATCGGCTCTCCTGAGATAGGCAATCACGCTCTGATCGCTGTCACCATGATCGATCCACGAGAAGCCTTCGCTTCTGTCATCGGCACGATAGAGCGAGGGCTCTCTCCTGTAGAGATGGTTCAGATCCCCCACCAGTTTCATAACCCCTCTGTGCATGTCACCTGATAGGAGGTGCCAGTCGAGGCTCGATTCATGATCCCATTCACGCCACTGTGCAAATTCATCTCCCATGAAGAGGAGTTTTCTTCCCGGATGAGTGTACATATACCCAAAGAGAAGCCTGAGATGTGCGAATTTCTGCCACCAGTCACCGGGCATCTTTCCGATCAGCGAGCCCTTCCCATAGACCACCTCATCATGAGAAAGCGGGAGGAGATAGTTTTCACTGAATGCATAGATGATCGAGAAGGTCAGTTCGTCATGGTGGTAGCGGCGGTGAATCGGATCCCGCATCATATACCGGAGCGTATCATGCATCCATCCCATATTCCATTTCAGGCCAAACCCAAGCCCCCCTGCAAAAGTCGGACGGGTGACCATCGGCCATGCAGTCGATTCTTCAGCGATCACCTGTACATCAGGAAACGCGGCATAGACCGTCTCATTCAGTAATTGCAGGAACCGGATTGCGTCCAGATTCTCCTTACCCCCGTATATATTCGGCACCCATTCGCCGGAAGGCCGTGCATAGTCAAGGTAGAGCATCGAGGCGACGCCATCCACCCTCAGTCCGTCTGCATGATAGCGATCGAGCCAGAAATGGGCACTTGAGAGGAGAAACGATCGCACCTCGTTCCGACTGTAATTGAAGATACAGCTCTGCCATTCGGGGTGGAACCCCTGCTTCGGGTCGGCGTGTTCATAACAGTGCGACCCGTCAAAGAGGGAAAGGGCATGGGAATCAGAGGGGAAATGGGAGGGGACCCAGTCCAGAATGACGCCGATTCTGTTTTGGTGAAGATGATCGATCAGGTACATCAGGTCCTCAGGCGGGCCGTACCGGGCCGTGGGCGCGAAATATCCGGTTGTCTGGTATCCCCACGAACCATAGAACGGGTGCTCCATCACAGGCAGGAACTCGACATGGGTAAACCCCGTCTCATGGATATATTCGGAGAGGAGTGGAGCCATCTCCCTGTAGCCAGGCATCCTCCCGCCATCTTCGGGGACACGCCGCCACGATCCGATATGGAGCTCATAGATCGAGAGTGGGGCATCAAGAGCATTTGTGGAGATGCGCTCCTCCATCCATGCCCGATCTCCCCAGGCATAAGAGAGGGAGGCGATCCTGGAGGCGGTCTTTGGAGGTTCTTCCCAGGCAAAACAGAGAGGGTCGCCCTTGAAAATGGTAGAGCCATCACGGGTTTCTATCGCATACTTATAGGGAGAGCCGGGGGTGATCCCCCCGACTGTCCCTTCCCAGACACCTGAACTATCCCAGCGCGGATACAGGGGATCGATCCATGGCTGCCAGGAGTTTTGATCGGATACCACCGACACACGGCGCGCCTCCGGCGCCCAGACAGAGAAACGGGTTTCATTCCCTGAAAGGTGAGCTCCAAGAAACTCGTAGATCCGGGCATGCGAGCCCTCGCGGAAGAGGTAGATGTCAAACTCTGTCGGATTCCTCCCATTCGTTGCCATTTTGCCTCTCCTCTCAGCAGAGCGGGGGTCTGAGCACCCTGATATACGCATGATGCATCTTTTCGGCGATCCCTTCCCAGTTGAACTGCTCCTCCACCTTCCGCCTGCCTGCGATTCCCATGGATCTGAGGAACTCCGGATTGTTCAATGAATAGGAGATTCCCCATGCCAGCGGTTCTGCAACCGGAGGAACCTTGATCCCGTCAATGAGGTTTTCGATGTTCATCGAAAGACCTCCGACATCCGATGCAACCACTCCTTTTTCTGCACTCCACGCTTCTGTGAGCACCAGGCCAAAAGGTTCGTTTCTACTCGGGATACAGATGAGATCGGCGGCATTCAGAAGTTCCAGGTGCTCCCGATCCGAGACATACCCGATACACTGCACCGGGAGGTTACGGGCACGTTCCCGAAGCATCTCGAGCATCTCCCCGGTTCCGGCGAGGATGAACTGGACATCCTCTCTCCGGGCAAGTACATGCGGAACTGCGTCCATCAGGATATCGGGCCCTTTCTGCCAGCTGAGACGCCCTACAAAGAGGACGAGCGGTGCCAGATGATGGATACCATATCTCTTCTTCACATCCCTGGCATGTACTTCGATCCGGTACAGATCCGGGTCAATGCCATTTGGAATGATACAGATCTTATGTTCGGGGACATCATACAACCACATTAACTCTACTTTTGTGACCTTCGAGACGGTGATAATCGCTCGCGCAATATCTGCCGAAGCTTTTTCAATAGCTGATATCTCCTTAAATTCGAACCATTCGCCAAAAGAACCTCCATTCCTGCCATATTCGGTGGAATGAAATGTCAAGACGCAGATTCTGTCATGGAACGTCCGGAGCGTCTGATAAAAATGCCAGTCATGAAAGTGGAGCAGGTCAAAGGGGGGATCATCATATTCAAGAAACCGGCGTGTCGCATCCTCGCTCATCTGCCTGCAATGAGAGAGGATATCAGCATCAGCAGGTGAAACGCAGTGGAAATGAACGCCATTTTTTATGAAATCCCCATCCCCGCGGGTAAAGTAATGCACTTCATAGTGTTGTGCAAGGTGTTCAGCCATGTAGGTTGCAGCAGGTGCAAGCCCCCCAACCTTCTTTGTATAGAGAGATTCCCAGGCAAAGTAAGCTATTTTAAGCGATTCCATAGCTGATCGATCCTGTTCGCAATGACGTGTCTGATCTCCTGCCGATCCCGGAGAGGATGAATACGTTCTGCAAGCATCGTATCCCCTATCACATCCCTGATCCATTTATACAGATCTGATCGTTCGCAATGATGGAGAATGCATTCATCGCTGGCGAGATCCATGAGTTTCACGAACTCATCAAGTGAATGGGCAGAGAATCCTTCACGGTGATAGGGCGTGCAGAAGTGGAAGGCGCGATCGGGAGAGACGCACCGCAGATATCGGGCGGCACTTTTTGACCTGACTTTTCTGCTCTGTTCATCCTCAAACCGGCTGAGTGCCCCGAGATACTGTGTAAATGCCTCATGTGCTTCTGCCTGTGTCCGGTGGTTTAACAGCATCCCACAGGATCCGGAGGTCGTTGCCATCGACTCAAAGAGATCCATTGACTGAAAAAGCCTCAGTGTTCTCCTATCAAAGACCCATCGTCCGGCTGCCCTGAGTGCGTCCAGTGCCGTGCACTGGAGCATATTCACAGGCCAGACCACAGGTGACCTGTCCAACAGCTCATCGGGCACCGGCTCCGGGGAGAGAGACGATTGGATCGTATCCGAGGGGAGGACGGTCTTCACGCCATGATCGGCATATGCGGCGGGGAGCTCCTCAAGGAAACGGAAAATTCCGCTTTCCGCAGAGAAACGCCCCCCAAATACCTCAATATCAACTATGATATGAACAGTGCCCCCCCCTATGGATGCCACCCACCCGGCATATGTCTGCGGGGAGAGAGGATGATAGGCCCAGTCCACCTGCCCGAATCTATAGGCGATGTCATCTGAGAGTTCGCAGTGGCGGATAAGAACAGGCATCCCTTCCACCTGATAGCTCCCGGCAGGATTGAGCTCAGGGGCGTTTCTCCCAAATATATCGGTATATATGGCTGAAAAACCCATATCATGCGCGACACGGGTGATTGTCCTGTTAAAGACAGACTCTGTGGCAAGCATGATGGAGGGAGTGCGCCCCGAGAACTCCTGCATCAGCGAACGATGCATTTCAAGCTGCGTCCGGTACTCTTCAGCATCATGAAAGATCCCGATGACCGAGTGGTAGTATGTCTCTGCAAGAAGCCCGGCATTCCGGTGGGTAGCCGCCTGTGAGAGGAGAGAGTACAGATCCGGATCTGCCTGCTCAAGCAGTTCGATGAACATCCCGGAGAGCAGGAGGCTGCACCTAAAACCCTCATCCATGATGCCAAGGAGGGTCTCTGCTGCCGGAGTATAGCTTGATCTTGAGAAGCGGCGGATTCTCTCTCTGTTGCTTCTGTCTGAAAACGGCGATGGCGTACTCTCCGTATCTATTGACCCGGATACATATGCCGGATTGATCTCTGCCGGATGACGGAAGACAAAACCCATGCATACCTCCGGAGGCTGCGGGGTGAGAGCGGGCATGAGGAGGAATAAGGGCGATAGAGTATAAATACTATTTCTATACAACCAGCTCTCTCACTGATGCGATCGAATCAATAATCCGATCCGGGGTGATCCCTGACTCCCGGGCAGCCGCAGACGAATACTTGCCGGTTTTTACGAGTACGCCAACAAGCCCTGCGTTCTGTGCACCACCCACATCTGTCCTGATATCATCCCCGATCATCGCGGTCTTCTCCGGCTCTACACCCATCATCGCAGATGCGGAGAGGAAGGCGTCAGGCGAGGGTTTGCCCGTCACCACCGCGGCTCTTCCGGTGGCGTACTCAAGTGCCGCGACAAACGGCCCGGCAGCGAGGGTGAGTCCGTCTTCGGCCATCCAGTACCGGTCCCGCTCAAGGGCGATGAAGAGGGCACCGTCATTGATCTCACGGAATGCCCCATTCAGGATGCCGAAGGTAAAGGCAGATCCGGCATCCCCCACTATCACGGCTTCTGCGTCCTCAGGGGCTTCGGTGATGCCCGCATCAAGAAATTCGGATCTGGCGGCATCGGTCATCAGGAGACGGCAGGCGCTGATCTCTTTCTCTTCAAGGAGCCGGAGGGCAGCAACGACCGGGGTTGTGATCTGATCGACTCGTATGCTGAACCCGGCCTGGTTGAGCCGCTCCGCAATCTGCCGCCTGCTCCGCCGGGTCGAGTTCGAGACGAACCGATGGGGGATTCCCTGATCTTCAAGCCAGTGGATGGCCCCGGGTGCGCCAGGGATCGGCACGCCGCCGACTGCCAGCACCCCGTCAATATCTATGAGAACTGCCTGTATCGGCATGAAATACCTCCTGTGCCTGTCTGTTCGCGGAACGAGATGGGAACCACCATGAAGATACACTTCCCTCTTCTGCAATAAGCCGTTTGCCGTTCACTTTCACGCCCCGCTCAAGGGATTTATCTCAGATCACCCTGATGAGTACATATGGGACGATCTGCGGGTGCCTTTACGGATGCAGGGACGTTCTGGCGGCAGAGGATCAATGCAGCGCCAGACTATTCGGTCATTGAACATGACAACCGTTTCAGGGCACATATCGCACGATCCCCGGTCTTCGCATCTGCATACCAGAGATGTATGGTCGATCGCGATGCACTTCTCAGTACCTATGCGGGATCTGACCTCGCTGATATCTGCGAGGGGGACGAGGTGGAGACAGATGAGGGGATCTGCCTCAGGATCACCGAAGAGCAAATACATCAGCAGTTCTCGCTTCATCCGGCAGAGGCAAAAGAGCACCTGGCCGGAAGGCTCAGGCTCATACCCGGTATCGGGCCTGCCACCGAGCGGCTGCTTATCAGGAAGGGGTGCAGGACGATCTATGATCTCCGCCATATCAGGCGGTTCCAAAACAGTGCAGAAGAGGTGCTTCAGATCATCGAAGAGGGCGACTTTGGAGCTGTTGCCGCTTTAATCGCAGGGAGAATGGGTCGGACACATCCCGATATCATCATGGCATCGGCCTTCTCCCCGGATGAGCGGTTCTGTTTTCTGGATATCGAGACCCTCGGCGTCTTCTCACGCCCGGTCTTTCTGATCGGATCGGCTGAGCTCAGGGGCGGACGGATCTGCTTCCACCAGTTCCTCGCCCGCGATATCGACGAGGAGCTCCCTGCACTCCTTGCCTGGAGAGATTCGGTGCCACAGGATGCAACGGTCATCAGTTATAACGGGAGATCCTTTGATCTGCCGTACCTGGCAGATCGGTTCGCCTATTATGGGATCGACCACGAGATTGCCAGAGACCAGATCGACCTCCTCCATATCACCCGGAGGATGCACAGGAGTTCACTCCCCGACTGCCGCCTCGGTACGGTCGAGGAGGAGCTGCTCGGGATAGAGAGGGGATCAGATCTTCCGGGGGCACTGGTTCCCGAATTCTACGACATCTACCGGAGAACAAAGAATCCGGGCCCTCTTCTCCCGGTGCTGAAGCATAACCGGCAGGATGTCCTCTCCCTCATCGAACTCCTCCGCTCGTACCGGGAGAGGGCAGGATGAATTCATCCCCGCTCCTTCAGGCTTTCAGGGAGAGGTACGGGTACCCGGATGATGCACTCTTCATCAAAACGCTGCCGGGACGGGAGGCGCAGTATACGGAGGTGCCGGATAGGCTTCACCCGCGCCTGAAAGAGTATCTCGTCAGGTCGGGGATAAAACCCTATATTCACCAGGCTCTGGCATATGAAGCAGTTGCCGGGGGGGAGGATATCATCCTTGCAACCCCGACTGCATCCGGGAAGACCCTCGCCTTTGCTCTCCCGATCATCGACCGCCTCCTCACCGATGCCGATGCCCGTGCCCTGCTGCTGTACCCCACAAAGGCACTTGCCCGTGACCAGCTCCGGGCGTTTCAGGAGATCGATGCTGCGATCGGAGCGGGTATGCGGCCGGCCGTCTATGATGGCGATACACCGCGCGATGCCCGCCCCGGAATCCGGGCACAGTCACGGATCATCATCTCGAATATGCATGAGATACACCATATCCTCCCCTGGAGGCGGCAGTGGGCAGATTTCTTCGCCGGGCTCTCCTTCATCGTGATCGACGAGGCGCACCGGTACCGGGGGGTCTTCGGCTCGCATATCGCCCTCCTGATCCGGCGTCTTTTGCGTGTCCTCGCATTCTATGATGCCGATCCCGCATTCATCCTGGCGACAGCCACACTCGGCAATCCGGGAGAGTTCGGGGAGCAGCTCACAGGGAAAAGATGCCGTCTCATTGCCGAAGACGGATCCCCCCGGAATGAGCGGACAATCGTCTTCTATAACCCTTATGCCCGCGATCCGACGGCATCTCTCATCTCCGAGACGACTGATCTCTTCTCAGCCTCCATCCGACACGGGTACCAGACGATCTGCTTCTCACCATCCCGGCGGCTTGCCGAGGTGATTGCACTGAGAGCCCGTGAGGAATTTCCAGCCGGACAATCTCAGGAGACGACGATTTGTACCTACCGTGCCGGGTATCTCGCAGATGAACGGCGGGAGATCGAGTCTGCGATGAAGGATGGGAAGATCAGAGGTATTGTCTCGACGAATGCCCTCGAACTCGGGGTGGATATCGGCTCCCTCGACTCGGTGGTGATGGCAGGCTATCCCGGCACCACCCTCTCCTTCTGGCAGCAGGCAGGGCGTGCCGGAAGGAGCGGAAGAGAGAGTATCATCGCGATGGTAGCCCGGTACGATCCGATCGACCAGTTCTATATGCACCACCCGGACCGGTTCTTTGAGACTGCATACGAGCATGCGGCGATCGACTGCAGAAACCCGATCGCCCTCTCGGGGCATCTCCTCTGTGCAGCAGCCGAGGTGCCGATACGCGATTCTGACTGCCGGTATTTCGGAGCAGAGATGAACGAGTATCTCGAAGACCTCATGGAACAGGAGATCCTGGCAGAAACGAAGCGGGGGATCGTCTATGCCGGATCCTCGCGGGCATCTGAGCTCGTCTCCCTCTCGGGTTCGGCATCAGGGGGATACCGGATCACCCATAACGGGCACCTGATCGAGACGATGGATGATTCACAGGCATATCGTGAGGCATATCCGGGTGCGATCATCCTCCATCAGGGGGAGAGCTACATCGTGCGGTCGGTGAATCGTGAGGATCACCAGATCCGGGTTGAGGCAGTTGATGTCGATTACCATACCCGCCCCCTGATGAAGAAAACTGTTGATGTCGGCACGATTGAAAGGAGTATCTCCTACAGAGGCTTCAGCATCTCATCTGCTGAAGTGACGGTCACCGAGGAGCTCTATGGCTATCGTATCGTCAGGTATGACCGGGTGATCGGATCTGCCGAACTTGATGCACCCCCCCTCTCCTTCCCGACACAGGGGCTTCTGATCGCCGTTGATGAGAATATCTTAGCAGACGGGGGCATCGGCGATCCTGATGGCGCCCTCCATGCAGCCGAACATGCCCTGATCGCGGCGATGCCGGGTGTTGTCATCTGTGACCGGTATGATATCGGCGGCATCTCAACTGCCTGTCATCCTGCAACGGGCACTCCTGCGATCATCATCTATGACGGCTATATCGGGGGAGCAGGGCTCTCTGCAAAGGCATATGAATTGATTTCGAAGGTCGCCTCGCTTGCAGAAGCAATCGTCAGTGAATGCCGGTGCATCGACGGCTGCCCCGCCTGCATCTTCTCGCCAAAATGCGGAAACGATAACCAGCCGCTCGACAAGGCAGGTGCCCGGGTACTGCTCGGTTCTCTTTGTGAGACGATTCAAGGGGCAGAACCGATGGCTTCATAATTCATAAATGTAAATGGTTTTTTACATTCTGGTGTACCATGCATGCGATCAGGGCAGAGAACCTCAGTAAATCCTTTGATGGACGGGTGGTTCTGGACAATGTATCATTCTCTGTTGAGAAGGGCGATATCTTCGGGTATCTCGGACCAAACGGGGCAGGAAAGACGACGACCATCAACCTCTTCCTCGGCCTTCTGACACCGGATGGCGGGACAGCGACGGTGAACGGTGCCGATCTTGGTTCAGATGACGAAGCGAGGCGGCGGATCGGGGTGCTCTTTGAGAATAACGGTTTTTCTGAGCGGCAGAGCGCATACGAGAACCTCAGGTACTATGGCAGGCTCTATGGGATGGAGGATCCAGACAGCAGAGTGGATGAGCTCCTCGGGATGATCGGGTTGAATGATCGTGCAGCCGATCCTGTCGGCACATTCTCAACCGGCATGAAACGGAAGCTCGGGATCGCACGGGCGATCCTCCATAAGCCCGATCTGCTCTTCCTCGATGAGCCGTCATCCGGCCTTGATCCGGATGCACAGCGGATGGTGCGTGACCTGATCCTCTCCCTCGCATCATCGGGGGGGATGACCGTCTTCATCAACTCGCACCATCTCGATGAGGTGCAGCGGATCTGCAGCCGTGTTGCGATCCTTGCAGGTGGGCAGATCCAGGCAGAGGATTCCGTTGCACGGCTCACTGCCTCCGGAAAGGAGCGGACAGTCTGGATCGCCTTTGAGGGAGGGAATGCATCAGAGCATGTCATTTTGGCAGTCCAGAACCTCCCGATGGTAGAGAGAGCGGAACGAGAGGGTGAGGGGATCATCTGCACACTCACGGGAGAGGGAAGAGTACCCGATCTCATCTCTGCCCTCGTGGCAGCAGGATTTCGGATCGAGGAGGCAAAGAAGCAATCCGCAAACCTTGAGGAGATCTATCTCAGGTATGTCCATTCGGGGGAGGAGGCATCATGAACGAACTGCTGACGATCGCACGGAAGGAGTTCTTCCAGGCGATCACCAACAAGGGTGTCCTGATTGCCGCGTTCATCTTTGCAGTCTGGTTCCCGGTCTTCACCACCCTCGGCATCCTGGCAGGTATTTCAGGTGATCCCGGCACGGCTCTTGCAGGTCATCTTGCGAGCATCTCGGTGATGCTTGCGATCTTTATGGGATACCTCTTCTCCTCAGATGCCTTCTTCCGCGAGAAGAAGGACGGGACGATCCTGACCCTCCTCTGTGCCCCCGTCTCCCTCCGGCAGATATGGGAGGGGAAAGTCCTCGGCGTCGCAACAGCTGCATATGGGATGACACTCCTCTCTGTCCTGATCACCGTGGCAGTCGCCTTCGCCTTCTCACCTGTCGGGATCACCCTCCCCTGGCTTCTGCTGGTGCATCTCGTACTCATCCTCCCGATCTATGCCGCAGCATCCGCAGGCATCATCGGATCAGCTCAGCTCTATCTCGGGATGCGGGAGAACCAGTTCCTCGGGATGGGTTTTGTCTTCCTCTTCATCTTCCTGATATTCGGACTCCAGGCATTCATCTCCCCTGAAGGCGGGGTCACGATCCAGAACGAACTCTTCTTTTTCGTTCTCGGGTTCGTGCTGCTTCTGCTTGGAAGGAGATGGGCAGGACGGCTCTCAAAAGAGCGGATTGTAAGGACAATTGCTTAAAAGATAGATTCTTCTCCAAATTCCTTATCTCCGGGGTCTTCCTGCATTCTTAGGAACGTGAGATTGATCCCGTGAAAGATCCCGATGCAACAACCGGATCATCAGGAGTGAGTGAAGCAGGTGCGGCGCGGGTATCGGGGGGCGGGGCAGGCGAAAAATCAGGCTGACAGAGCTGATAAACCCTTGCTCATCAGAGCAACCTGAAAGGCGATTCGTCAGAATCGGGGCTTATCTGCTTCTGGAAGCCCAAGAAGCACCCCGCCACTCCCGCGCTGCATCTGCGATAGCCAAAACATCATCCCCTTGCGGAGCATGTGCGGACGGGAACAGGGGTGGTGGGGGATTTGGGAGATATCACAAACGCAATATTACAGTATTTGATATGAATGGCCTTCAGAAATATGGAGAAGAACCAATAAAGAAAAAGAGGAGGGGATTCTTACTCTTCCCGCACCCTGCTCTCCACGGTCATGAAGATCGGGCCACGGAGATCGATCTTCTTCCGGTTATCGGTGACAAAGCGCATTGCATGGTCGGCAATTTTGATATTCACGTCTGATGGGAGTTTTGCCATCTTCACCTGCACAGTCGTCCCTTCCCCGCACCGTGCCGCCTCCTCAATCCGGGCGGCTGCGAGGAGGGCAACGGTATCAATGAACCGGATGCCGGTTTCGGTGCCGTTTGCCCTGATATGCGCAAACTTCCCGGTATCGGGCACCCCGAGGATCGCACCCTCATGAATGAAGACCTCGTTTCCGCATGCGGGTCCAAGGAGCTTTGAGTTCTCTTCAGGCTCAATGACAGCAACATCGAGTGCTGTTCCTGCGATCTCGCCTGACCAGACGGGGAATGAGCAGGGGGATGGCACTGCCGCATGCTCTGTGGCAACTGCTGCGATTCTCCGGGCAAGAACCCGGCCTTTCTCGGTTGACGGCTCTTCCCTGACAGAGACGGCCCGTGCGAGATCCCGATCGGTGAGTGTCGGGGGATAGAACTGGCCGAAGCTGAGCTTCCTGACATCATCTGCCTGGTGGAGGATCATCGCAAGCCGCTCGACGCCAAGGCCGAGGTTCATCACCGGGATACCGACCCCGTACTCGCCGAGTGCGGATGGCGAGTAGATCCCAAAGGTTGCCACCTCCACCCAGTCATGTACCGGGTGGCGGGCATACACCTCGGTCTGGGTGCCGGGCATGTAGTACTTTGACCGCTTCTCATCAGGCCGGAACTCAAAGTCGGTGAATCCGAAGGCTGAGAGGAGTCCTTCGGCAACCGCCATCCCCTCATCAAGGGTGACATCCTCCCCTGCGACGATACAGGATGCCGAATGGTAGCTCATCAACCGGGTTGCCCCCTCCTCCTGCTCGCGCCGGAAACACCGGTCGATCGAAAACATCCGTATCGGGTGGGGATGACGCATCCAGCATTCGCCAAGGGACATAAACCAGCCCGAGGTCATGTGGGATCTGAGGGTGGACCGGGATGATTCGGGTGCGAGTTCGCGGAACTCGGAGAAGACCGCAGCGAGGATATGGACAACCGTCGCATCATCGATCCCAAGCACAACCGAGAGTTCATGCGTGAGATCATCGCCATCAAAATCGCCCTTCTTATAGCGATGCAGGCAGGTACGGAGTGACTCTTCGGTCTGCACATCGATGGTTCTGCCGGTGATCACCTCGATCGCCTCGATCTGTTTCCGTGCGATCCCGACATTTGGCCGCGGCAGGCCCCCGAGATAGAAGACGCGATCCAGAACTGCCATCGCCTCAGGCCCGAACTGCCGGTACACCTCCTGTTCCTCGACGATCACCGGGTTCATCGCCTCATCAAAGCCCATTGAAAGGTATGCCTGCCTGAGCTTCTGGATGGTATCAAAGACCGGGTGAGGCCGGGCGCGCCGGTACATATATCGGGGATACTGCCGGGAGACCGGCGGTGTGGAGAGCACCTTTGGCCCGTCATGCCAGGCCCCTTCAAAATCCTCTTTCGAGCGTTTCCTGAACTCTTCAGCATCAAATTTCATAGGTCCTCCTCAAGGCAGACAACCCGGGAGACAGGACTCTCATCCCGTATCCGGTACCCTGCCGATTCCGCTATCTTCTCCGCAAAGGAGCGGACATAGGCATGGTCAGGCATCTGATCCATTGATAATCTGCTTCGACTGTATCCAAGATACATATATCCTTTGACCTCGACAAACGTTGGGGCAGAGTCTGCGATGATCCGCCCATATGCCTCGGGCGAATGATCATTCAATCCCTTCACAAGCGTCACCCGTACAGCCGATCGCCGGGACGAGAGGAGTGAGAGGCTCTGGAGCACCTGCTCCCAGTAATCCCCCTTCGGTCGGCAGAGCATCGTATACGTATCCTCATCCGGCGCATCAAGCGAGATGTAGAGCTGTGTCGGATAGAGCTGCTCCACCACATCCGGATGCGTCCCGTTTGAGACCACAAAGACGGTATACCCGTTCTCCCTGAAGAGATCGACGAGGGCGGGGAGCTGTGAATAGCAGGTCGGCTCACCGGAGAGCGAGATTGCGACCTGGTTCGGCGTCTCGGAAGCCGCCTGCCACCGTTCCGGGGTGACATCCGGATGCGGCTTGTATCCGGCAAGCCCCTTCTTATGGAGTTTTTGGGCACCTGACAGGATCACCTCGGGTGCAAGTTCAATCTCCTCTTCCACCTCATGCTCAAGCGACCGCCAGCAGAAGAGGCATCGCTGGTTGCAACGGAGTGTCGGGGTCATCTGGATGCACCTGTGGCTCTCGATCCCGTAGAACTGGTGTTTATAACACATATCCCCACCGCGGAGTGCCCGTTTGCTCCACATACAGGGCTTTACCGCGGCTGAAGATTCCGGAGAGAAGAAGAGGTATCCCTGCTTCCGCAGGGCATCACATGCTTTCGAGCGCATCGATACCAAGGGTCTGCAGGGCTTCCCGGAGGGTGTTTCGTGTTGCATCGACGAGGCAGAGCCGTGCATCCCGGCTCTTCCCTTCGGCTTTTAAGACCGGAACAAACCGGTAGAAGGTATTGAAGAGATCCGCACAATCACGGACATAGGTAGCAAGGAGATGGGGGCGGAGATCCGAGACGACAGAAGCAAGCACTGCCGGGAACCTGGCGATCGCCTTTGCAAGCGCTACCTCATGGGGGTCCTCATACTCGTAGATCTCAGCATACTCTCCTGCCTTTGCCAGAATGGAGCAGGCCCGTGCATGGGCATACTGGATATAGGGGGCACTCTGCCGCTCGAAATCGAGCGCCTGCTTCCAGTCAAAGACGGTGCTCTTCTCTGGTGAGACCCGGACGATATCATACCGGATTGCGCCAATGGCAACGGATCTCGCGATTGCCTGCCGTTCTTCTTCTGTTAGCTCCGGCCTCCGTTTCGTCACCTCCTCACATGCCCTGATGGTGACCTCTTCAATCAGCTCGTCTGCGGTGATGAACTTCCCTGCACGGGTGCTCATCGACCCTTCCGGCAGGGAGACGAACTCGAAATGCAGGATCTCCGGCGCCCGCTCACCCATCAGTTCGAGCGTTGCAGATAGCTGGGCTCCGATCAGCTTGTGATCCGCTCCCAGCACATCGATGACCCGGTCATAGTTTGCATTCTTCCAGGCATGGTACGCGAGATCACGTGCCGCATACACACTGGTTCCATCGGCACGCCTGAGAATGTACTTCTTCTCAATCCCATATGCAGAGAGGTTCATGGAGAAGAGTTCTCCATCATCCTCTCCCTCATCCATACGGGAGAGGGTATCGAGCACGCGATGCATATCCCCGATCCTGACAAAGGTGCTCTCCCGGACATACCGGTCATGCACCACATTCAGATCAGAGAGGGTCTCCTTTATTCCGTCGATACAGGTATCGACCGCCTGCCGGAACTCCTTTTCAACATCCTTCCCACCATGCTCGATCTCTCGCATCAGCCGCTCGATCTCACGGTTGATCGACTCATCCTTCTCGATCTCGCGGTTCGCCTGGATGTATACGCGGGCAATGAAGTGATCGCCCTTCTCGCCCTCATTCCTGGCAATACCAAGGGTCCGGAGGCCCCAGACGACAATGGCGATCTGGCGGCCCATATCATTCACGTAGTACTGCACCTCAAGCGGATACCCGGCCTTCCGAAACGTCCGTGCTAGCGTATCTCCGATGATCGTGTTCCTGATATGTCCGACATGGAGTGGGCCGTTTGGGTTGGCACTGGTATGTTCAATCATCACCCGCTCATGCCGTTTTGGAAGCGAGCCATATCCGGATTCGCGTGCCAATTGAACTGACTTTCCGATATAGTCCCTGCCAAAGGTGAAGTTCAGGTACGGTCCGACAGCAGCAACCGAGATGCCATCCATATCCGGGTGGTTTTTCAGCTTCCCGATAAGATCCTGTGCGATTAAAGCAGGGGCTTTCTTCTCTTTTTTGGCGCAGGCAAACGCAATTGTGGATGCAATATCCGCATGATCGCCTCCATCGACAAGGAGAGGATCCTCCTCACCGGTGCATGCCATCAGCACGCGCCCAATCCGATCAATTATTTCCAGGTACATCATAAACCCGTCCGGTACCGCAGGATTGCGGCAATTCCGCCAAACGCATTATAGAGCATTGCCCCTTCCTCAAAATCATCCGAGATGATCTCAACTTTTGTGCTGCTCTGGTCGGCAAGGGTCGTCAGTTCATCGATAATATCCGTTTCATCCTCCAGGAAGAGTGGGGATGTGCACTTCGGGCAGTTGCCGAAATCAAGATTCGAGGTCTTCTTTCCCGGCTCAATCTGGATCGTCCGCTCCTCGCTATGATTGCATGCACCGCACCTGATCAGGAGGCGGAGTTCGCGTAATCTGGATGAGAGGAGGAGGATATCGACAGACCCGGCTTCAAGGTTCTTCCTGACGCTCGCCTCACCATAGGCTGCAAGGCCGTCATCCTTTGTGAGCTCCTTGAAGAACTTCGACATGATATTCTTCTCCTTCATCAGGTCAATGCCCTTCAGGGCATCGGCAGCGGCATCAACGAGTTCTGCAAGTCCGCTCTCGTTTGTGTAGGCGACATCAAAGAGGCCGATCATCCGCTTCTTCACCTCATGGTGGAGATAGTCTCCATCGGCAAACTCCTCCTTCGTGGGGGTCGGGCCGCCGATGAGGAGCCCCTTGAAACGGTTGAAGAAATCCTTCTCGGCAAGGAACGCCTCGCTCGCCCGCTCTCCAACCTTCTTATAGAATTCATTGATTGCGATCAGCCGAAGCCGCTCGAAACGGGCTGCCGACTGACCGCCTTTCCGCTGTTTACCCGGAACAGTCGATGTGGTGCCGTTGATCGGCTCAATCCGGTTTCCACGAAGGAAACCCCAGTAGGCTTCGCGGCGATCAAGGACGAGAAGTCCATAGACAAACTTCTCCTCGAGCATCAGCCTGAGCGGTTCCAGCTCGAAGTTCGAGCTGCACCGGTACATATAGGTGCCAAGCGGCTCGGGCGGCTCAACGATGATCGTCTCAAATGTGCTCCTGTCACCTCCGACATTTACAGCACCAGAGAAGACAGCCATCCCATTCGGTGGCGGGTTTTTATAGTTCTTCAGGCGTGAAAGGATCGAAGAGAGGGCGCTCTGAACATTCGTCTTCGTCTGCTTGCTCTTGATGTTTGCACACTGCCCGAACTCATCGCGGAGCTGTGCAGTCACATCCGATATCTGCTTGTCAGGAGGGATATAGAGGGAGATCAGCTCGGTTCCGCTCCCCTCTTTCTCCTCGAGGCGTTCGAGCATCTTCTTGAACTCGTACCGTCGGCGTGCCTCATCCTTCTCGGTCTGTACTGTTTCGGCCATGGGGAAATGTCACCATTATAAAATGGGTTATTATTGTTCTTCTGCTCCAATAAAGGTGATTATCTCAGGATCTCTCCTGAATGCACCGGAATAACAGAGCTATCGTCTTTGCATCGATGATCCTTCCGTCACGAGCCATCATCACTGCCTCCTTTATCGGAAGGCGGACGACCTCGATCACCTCATCCTCATCGGGATCAAAGTCTGTTGCCGGACTGAGATTTCGTGCCTCATAGAGATGAATCACCTCGTCGGTGAAGCCGGGCGTGGTCATGATGATACCACGGGGAATGAGCAGATCTGATCGCATACGTGTCTCCTCGATCAGTTCCCGGGATACCGTCTCTTCCGGCAGTTCACCATCCTCCATCGTTCCCGCCGGCACCTCATAGATATAATCCGAAATAGCAGGGCGGAACTGCCGGATCAGGTAGCAGTCATCACCGTCGCAGGGGAGCATCGCTACAGCGCCGCCGGGATGAACCACGATCGTCTCTTTTGTACTGCCATTTGGAAGATCGACGGTTCTCAGTTCAACGGAGAGGCGCCTTCCCTGATAGATGATCGTCAAGGGAGCCTCCGGTATGAGATCGGATCAGGTCTACCGGCGGCACGGAACGCCTCCAGTCGGAAGTGGCAGGACGAGCAGGTGCCGCAGGCGAGATCATCATTCTGGTAGCAGGACCAGGTCTCCTCATAGGGAACAGAGAGATCAAAACCCACCTTCAGGATCTCTGCCTTGTTCATACCGACAAACGGAGCCATCAGCGCAATCGGCTTCTTTGACATCGTTCCAAGGTCGATGACCGACTGGAATGCCTCGATAAATTCCGGCCTGCAATCGGGGTAGCCGATATAGTCTCCTGCCTGCACCCCTATGAAGATCGCATCGCCTCCCTCCGCCTCACAGAAGCTTGTTGCTATTGCAAGCAGGTTGGCATTTCTGAAGGGAACATAGGTATTCGGGCGCTCTTCGGGGGACTCTTCATAGGTTTCAACATCTATTGCAACATCGGTGAGGCTGCTTGCCCCGAAGACGCTGAAATAGTCCAGGGAGATGACGACCGGAGGCTCTGCCCCAAGGAGTGTTGCAATCTTCTGCGCGCACCGAAGTTCCCGTGATTGCGTCCTCTGCCCATAGGTGATATGGAGAGGGAGGATATCGTATCCCATATTCTTTGCATAGTAGGCGAGGGTGGCCGAGTCCATCCCGCCTGAGAGGAGACATACCGCTTTCAATTACTGCACCCCGATCTGCTTATGTAACTGGAGCTGGAGACGGACGGGAAGATCCCATTCCATAACCGTCTCTGCAATTCTTTTATAATCCGATCCATACACCGGTGAGATGAAGATATCACCCCTGATCGGAATAGATCGGATCTGTTCATATACATAATCGAGATCCGCATCATCCGCAACGACACATTTGACCGAATCTTCCGGCCTGATATCGGCGAGGAGACTGAGATCGCTCACCTCACCTGATGAGGGGCATTTCACATCCATGCAGATGGCAGCATATGGCTGAGCCTGACGGAAGGGAATGGTTCCGTTCGTCTCGATATCGATTGTGTACCCTTTCGAAGAGAGTTCTCGTAAGAGAGGAATCAGCTCATCCTGCCGGAGGAGCGGCTCCCCTCCGGTGACGCAGAGGTAGCGGATCCCGGTTCCTTCTATCCGACGCAGAATATCGTCTGAAGTGAGATCTTCGCCGGTATGCGGGTCCCGCACACCTAGGGTATCACACCATCGGCAGTTCAGGTTGCATCCGGCAAGCCTGAGGAAACAGCAGCGCATCCCCTGGTTTCTCCCTTCACCCTGAAGACTCGGAAAGATCTCAAAGACCTGCATATTTAGCGTTCAACCTCTGAATAGCAGCCATCAGACTCCCAGACCCGCACCTGTGCAACCCGGCAGTCAAGCCCCATCGAGCGGCAGGCTTCATCGATCATATCGGCAATCTCAACAGTCAGAAGTTCGCTCGTCGGATCTCCCCGTGTGGTGACGACATCCTGGAACTGCGAGAGGCATTCCACCATCGGATCATCCGCGTTGAGGATCACCTGGTGATCGTAACATTCCACGAGTTTTTTTATGCAATTATAGTCTATCAGGATCTGCGTGCCTGCATCCACATTCCCCTCAAGCCAGACCTCGGTGCGCCACCGGTGGCCATGGAGACGGGCGCATTTCCCATCATAATTGATGAGACGGTGGCTTGCATCGAAGTGGACCTCCTTGTATATGCGGACTGACATGTTGTTACCAATTGGAGAAGAGAACGTATAAGGTTATTATTAGAGACCACTCATGAATGTAGGAACGAGTGGCTTGCGGATAGTATAATAAAACACTTCCGCGCAATATATATTCCAGATTCTGGAGTATCCACCGGATCAAAAACCAGAAAATAGAGGTCTATACATGGGACAGGGAAAATTTGCAGCGAGAAAACTTCAGCGCGACTCAAAGAAGTTCCGCTGGAGCGATTCCAGATATGCACGACGTGCACTTGAACTGAAACTGAAGGCTGACCCGCTGAAGGGATCACCCCAGGGCCGCGGTATCGTCCTCGAAAAAGTCGGTGTTGAGGCAAAACAGCCAAACTCTGCCATCAGGAAGTGCGTCCGTGTGCAGCTGATCAAAAATGGCCGTCAGGTGACCGCATTTGCAGT
>DUKV01000009.1 GCA_013329165.1 Methanocalculus sp.
GATCCCGCTGTCTTGTCGATGAGATCCAGCACCGGAACTCCACCTATTGTGAGGTTCATACCCGAATAACTGAGTGCTGAGGGGAGGCCGATTGCGATCACAGCTCCGGTGAGGGCAAGGCTCGCCTGCTTTCTGGAGAGGCCTTTTCTGGCGACAAGAGAGGCAAGGGGCATCTCTATCATCGAGACCGTTGCCGTCAGGGCAGAGAAGAAGAGGAGAAGGAAGAATAAAAATCCGATCAAGGCACCAAACGGTATCAGGGCAAATGCCTCGGGAAGGATCGTGAATGTGAGTTCAGCTCCCATTGCAGGGGAGAAACCAAAGGTGAAGACGATCGGGAAGATGATCAGTCCTGCGAGTATTGCAACCGAGAGATCGGCTATGGTGATATAGACTGCAGATCTCCCAATTGGAACCCATCTTCTCAGATAAGAACCATAGGTGAGGAGGATACCGGTTCCAACCGAGAGTGAGAAGAATGACTGGCCAAATGCCGCCGCCCAGAGGCCGGGATCTTTAAGTGCCGAGAAATCCGGGGTGAAGAAGAAGGCAAGAGCCTCGTGAAAACCCGACAGTGTTGTGGCATAGATGGCAAGACCGATTAAGATGATGAAACTGATCGGGATGAGCCACCGGGTCAGCCGTTCGATCCCCTCTTTGACACCAAGTGCAACCACCCCTCCGGTCAAAAGGGCTGATATGATGAAGAAGAGGACCGGCAGGTATCCGGCAGTAAACGATGCGAACCTGCCATCAGCTCCGATCAGTGAGAGGAAGACGAACGCAAGCGTCCATCCGGTGATAACAAGATAATAGCTCAGCACAACAAAGCCGACTGCGATAATCAGCCAGCCTGCCTTTGCGAGGTGGCGATGCACGTTCTCAAAGGCGGTCACAACATCGGCAGCGAGTGCCCGGCCCGCCTTGATCTCGATCACCATCAGGGGGAGAGCTATCAGGAAGACGGAAAGCAGAAACGGGATGAGATATGCACCACCCCCGTTCTCGCCGACAACAGTTGAGAAACGCCAGATATTTCCGATACCAACAGCCGCACCAATGGATGCAAGAACAAAACCAAGACCGGAAGACCAGTGCTCCTGAGGTTCTGTTCGCTCTGAAACGGACATGGGGAGAGAGGTTTCTCCCCGGTGTCATAAGAGTGTTACTGATATTCAACCGGCTGTGACTGACGGGGGAGCCCGCCTTTGAAATGCTGCTGGATCCGGGAGTAGTATTCGGTAAGCCGTTCATTCATGGTCGGCCGTACCTTCTCCATCGCCGCTTCGAAGTGACGGGTGGAGACGACCGATACCCCTTCCCGCATCGCAAGCATTCCTGCCTCACGGCAGAGCCCTTCGAGATCGGATCCGACATACCCGGCGGTCCGGGCGGCAATCGCCGCGATGATCGCATACCGTGCGGGGTCAGGAGACTGTTGATTGAACCGGGAGGTAAGCTCATGAATCAGGCGTCGGATCTCGCTCCTCTTCAATCCTGCCCCTTCCTTCTTCGGCATCTCATATGCAGCCTCCCGGATCGCATCAGCGGTGATCTCTTTTCCTTCTCCGATGGATTCGAATATCCGCTCGATGCAGCCATATTCAAAGCCTTCAAGGAGAGAGATGAACTCTTCAATCGTTCCTCCTTCAATCGGCATGCTCCTCATATGGATCCAGAGGATCTTTCTCCGATCCTCTTCATCCGGCTCCCCGATATAGACGAGCCGATCGAACCTGCCGGGACGGAGGAGGGCGGGATCGACAATGTCGGGCCTGTTTGTCGCCCCCATCACGATCACATCACGGATATCCTCAATCCCGTCGATCTCGGTTAAGATCTGGTTTAAAACACTCTCGATAGTATGCGAGGAATCCCCACCCCCGCGTGCCGGGGTGAGGGCATCCATCTCATCGAAGAAGATGATGGATGGGGCCACCTGCCGGGCCTTCTTGAAGATCTCACGGACCGCCCGTTCGCTCTCCCCCACCCATTTGGAGAGGAGCTGGGGGCCTTTGATCGGGATGAAGTTTGCACCCGATTCGTTTGCAACAGCCTTTGCGATGAGAGTCTTCCCGGTGCCGGGAGGACCATAGAGGAGAATGCCTTTTGGAGACTGGATACCAAGCTCCTCGAACTTCTCCCTCTCGGTGAGTGGCAGTTCGACTGCCTCCCGGATCTCCTGCCGTGCAGCTGCAAGGCCGCCCACATCAGACCACGTGATGTTGGTCCCCTCAAGCATCACCTCACGCATCGCCGAGGGGAAGACCTCCCTCTGTGCTTCGCGGAAATCATCTACGGTCACCTTCAGGTTATCAAGTACTTCCTGCGGTATCGAGTCCTGTTCGAGATCGATATCGGGCAGATACCGCCTCAGGGCGCGGATCGCAGCTTCACGTGCGAGAGCAGCGAGATCAGCCCCGACGAAACCATGTGTCCGGCCGGCGATCTGGTCGATCCTGACACCTTCGTCAATCGGCATGCCACGGGTATGGATATTGAGGATCTCCTCCCGATCTGCATGCGGTGGCACCCCGATCTCGATCTCGCGGTCGAACCTTCCGGGGCGTCTGAGGGCGGGATCGATTGCATCCAGCCGGTTGGTTGCGCCGATCACAACAACCTGCCCGCGTTCCTCAAGCCCGTCCATCATCGTCAGCAGCTGGGCGACCACCCTCCGCTCCACCTCGCCGGTCACATCCTCGCGTTTCGGGGCGATGGAGTCGAGTTCATCGATGAAGATGATCGAGGGCGCATTCTCTTTTGCCTCCTCGAAGACCTCGCGGAGCCGCTGTTCGGATTCCCCATAGTACTTTGAGATCACCTCAGGCCCTGCAATCGAGATGAAGTTCGCACCGGATTCATTGGCAACCGCCCGTGCGATCAGGGTCTTTCCGGTGCCGGGGGGGCCATAGAGGAGAACACCCTTCGGCGGCTCGATCCCAAGGGTCTTGAAGAGTTCGGGATGGCGGATTGGGAGCTCGATCGTCTCCCTGAGCCGCTGGAGCTCGTCTTTTAATCCACCAATATCCTCGTAGCTGATCCGCTTCAGCCCCTCAAATCCCGGGGCAGGCTTGTCGGATACGGTGATGGTTGTATTTCTGGTGATGATCACCGCATCCACGGGTTCAAGGGAGATCACCTTGAACTCGATCAGCTGGGGGATCATCATCGCACGGATCGGGACCACATCGCCGATCGATACCGGGTAGTTGATCAGCCCCTGTGCGGCATGCTCCATATGAATGGTCAGCTGTGGTGGCAGGTTCTCAGGCGGTGCGATCACCACCTCTTTTGCCTCGATCACCGCCTCCACCTTCGAGATCTTCACGCGATCGCCGATGGTGACGGCGGCATTCTCACGGGTATACTTATCAATCCGGATCTTCTGTTGGTCCCAGTCTTTCGCCATCGCACGCCAGACCTTTGCGAGCGTCTCCTTCTTCCCCTCAATTTTGATCAGATCGCCGGGGGAGACACGGAGTGCGAGCATCGTCTCCGGATCGAGGCGTGCCTTCCCTCCACCCAGATCTTCAGGATAGGCCGAATCGACCTTCAGGTACACTTCAGGCATTACTTTATTGTCAACGGTGTCCGGACATATAAGTAGTGTTTTGCGATGCGGACGATCCTCTTTGACCCGGTGAATGGTGCTGCGGGAGATATGATCACAGGAGCCCTCCTTGCCGCTGGCGCTGATGAGGAGGCGGTGATCCGGGCAATGACCTCACTTGTAGGAAAACCGGAGATAATGCGGGTTTCACGGTCTGGCATCGGGGCGACATACCTGAGGACGCATGCGGGGGAGAGTCCCCGGACGCTGGATGAGGTCCTCGCCCGCCTCAGGGAGGCTGATGCCACATCTGAAGTAAAAGAGATGGCGGCGCGGATCTTTGCAAGAATCCATGATGCCGAGACCCGTGTCCATGGAGACCATACCCATTTCCATGAGGTGGGTGCGGATGATGCGATTGCTGATGTGATCGGGGCATGCACCGCCCTCTTCTCCCTTGCACCGGATGCTGTCGCAGTCCTCCCGATCCCGCTTGGCAGGGGGACGACCAGGACTGCCCATGGGATCATGCCTGTTCCGGCACCGGCAACCGCCTATATCCTTGAGGATTCGGGGCTTCTCACCAGAAGGACCGATGAAGAGACCGGGGAGCTGGTCACCCCGACAGGGGCGGCACTTCTCGCAGAATTCCGGGCAGCATTTCCGGGAGGTGACGGGAACGGCACCATCGCCGCAGTCGGGTATGGTGCAGGTACACGAGACCCAAAAGACCGGCCGAATGTTCTCCGGGTGATGATCCTTGAGAACAGGGAGGCACTCCCGATGGTTGATATCCTGGAGACGAATGTCGATGATGCCGACGGCGAGGTGATCGCCTATACGATCGCCCGCCTCCATCGCGAAGGGGCCCGCGATGCATCAGCAACTCCGATCATCATGAAGAAGGGAAGGCCCGGCCATCTGATCCGGGTGATCTGCCGCCAGGAAGATTCGGAGCGGCTTGCAGGTGTCATGGCAGAAGAGCTTGGAACACTTGGCGTCCGGTGCATCCCCTCGGTTCACCGGTTCATTGCGGAACGGAAGGTGATCGCCATCCGGATACCGGAAGGAGACGAGATCCCCGTGAAGATCGGATACTCACAGGGGAAGATCATCTCCGTCAAAGCAGAGTTCGATGCTGTTGCCACCGCCGCCGGGCGGCATGGGCTGAGCGTTCGCGATCTGAAAAGGAGAGCCGAGGAGATCGCATACCGGGAGCTGGAAGGGTGGAATCTTCGCGGGTAAGCACCGGGAGCCCGGATCTGGATCGAATCCTCGGTGGCGGCCTTGAGAGGCAGATGATCACCCAGATCTACGGGGAGCCGGGGAGCGGCAAGAGCACGCTCGCCATCATGGCGGCGGTTGCCACCCTGAAGGAGGGTGCCGGTGTCATCTTCTTTGATACCGAAGGCTTCTCCCCTGATCGGTTCATCCAGATCTGCGGTAGCGGGGATAGTGCCCCGGATCTCGCCACACGTCTCTACCTCTTTGAACCGATCGACTTTGCCGAACAGGGGCTGATGATCCGTGATTCGGAGAAGATATTCTCAAAACACAGCATAGGTCTCATCGTGATGGATTCGGCAACCGCCCTCTACCGGTCGGAACTGGAGAAGCGGGGCGATGTCCAGCGGATGCTCGGGAAACAGATGATCGAGATCCTGGCTATCGCGCGAAAACACCAGGTTCCGGTCTTAATTACCAACCAGGTGTACATGGATCCGTCAACAGACACATTCTCCGGTCTCGGTGGAACGACCCTCTCCCATATCTCAAAGGCGATCATCAGGATCGAACGGCATAACAGCATTCGCCGGGCGATCATCATGAAGCACCGCTCCCGCCCGGAAGGGGAATCATTTGATTTTGTCATTACAGAAGATGGGATTCGATCGTGCTGATTTTTCAAAAGAGTGTGTAATTGAGCAGAATAGCAAAAAAGTGGAGCCCGGGGATACCGGGATCATCTATCTGGCGTAACCTTCAGAGCTGGATCATCCCGATGAAGATGACTTCAGCGGGACCGGTCATCGTGACCGTCTCATCAAAGTGGATCCGGAGCGGGCCACCCTTCGTCTCGACGATACAATCGCTCGTGACATAGCCGAGTTTGTGGGCAACCGCCGCAGATGCGGTTGCGCCGGTTCCGCAGGACCAGGTTTCACCCTCAACACCCCGCTCGAAGGTTCGTATCCTGAGAAGGTTCTTGTCGACCTTCTCGACAAAGTTGACATTCGCACCCTTTGGGAAGGTGGGGTGGTTCCTGATGGTTGGTCCAAGCTTCATCGGATCGATCGCCCCGATCTCATCAACAAAGACGACCGCATGAGGAACACCGGTATTGACGGCATAGACCTGGTAGGTACCTATCATCTCTGAGTACTCGTCTTCACCCTCCCCGGTTGCGGGGATCCCGCTCCGGGCAAATGCCGG
>DUKV01000048.1 GCA_013329165.1 Methanocalculus sp.
ACCTTAACCTGACGCCGATGCTCCCTTATCTGGTTATACAGATCGATGCGTGCGGAGTGGCGAAGAGTGACCACCACAGAGTAGTCTTGCCTGAACTCCTCATCATCTACCCACTTACTTCTACACAAGACCTCAAGAACCAGAGGTTTTGTTACATCAATATCTGGTGCCCTCTTATAGATTCGGGTACCCTTTTGATGGATGCTTTTTGAGCGGAGAGTCGTTTTAGGGTATAGTTCTATTTTTGGAATTTTACCGCTGCCCTCGTTATCTTTCAACTCCTCATCATTCGCTGATTCCGAGAACACGATTTCTGGAGAGCGTTCTGCAATGATCTGGATATCTGTATTTCTATATAGAGTGAACTCCATTTGTGTCCCAATATACCCCATGCGTGTTCTCCTGACAGGCGGGTTGTATACGAGTGTTACAGAAATTTCACGCTCCCCTTCCATACCGATGAATGTATCAGGGAGATAAAGGTAGTAATAGTGAACCCCTCTGACTTTTATCTTATTTTCTGCAAAAAGGAGCACGCTATTAAAATCAGAATCTCCAGCATAAGCAATATTTGGTTGACCGAAGCCATAAATATTATAAATTGGTTCAGCCTCCTTTGTGGAGGCTCCATATACATTAATGTCTAGAGGTTTAGGGCGGTCATCAGGGATACGGGCAGAGGCGAGTAAGAACGCCTTGATTGTATTTGAAGTATAACCGGGGTATCTCTTGCACAGTCGAGCCAGGTAGTTGGCAACTTTTGGAGCAGAGAAACTGGTACCGCAATCAGTAGTAAGTAACCTGCTGTCCTCTATCCATTTTGGGTTTAATACGAAAATACCTGTTTGTGCAGTTTCCATGAGATAGGGAGTTCGCACGTTATATGGTCTCATCCCCCCTGCCTCAACGAGTTCTGGCTTGATCATTCCATTCAAACCGGGTCCCGTTCGGGTGAATGGAGATGGATAATCTTGATGTGGGAAAAGAATCCCCTCTGCCTCATGTGAGACGTATTCTTGGGTTATAGACCCAACGGTCAAGGCGTACACGGATGATGCTGGATCTACAATTCTGCATCTCTCGCCATCTTCGCAGAGGTAATGAGGGTATTTGTCCGGAAAATCCAACTCGTCGTTATTCCCGGCTGCAACAACGAATATAAGATCACGTTCATGGGCCAGTTCGTCGATGAAAGATGCCAGCAGGGATTGCTGTTTCTCCCTGGATATACAGAATGCATCGTTTCCAAACGAAATATTTACTACACGCGCGTTATCGTAACGCTCAGTTAACGATTGGATTGCCTGAAAAATCTGACGCTCCAGAAGAATTCTTTCATCATAGTCTGCATATATTTCACCGGTATCTGGATCTTTTTTAGCATACATCACTTTCGCTGACAGTATCCACACATGTGGATGAAAGATCCTCTCATCAGCGCACTCCTTGATATCACCATATAATGCGATACCAGCAACCTTGGTGCCATGACCTACGTCATCGGTCCCGTCATGTTCTGAAAATAAACTTATTGCATCTCCAACACCATTTTCGAGAAGAGGATGGCCCGGTAATATGCCGCTGTCGAGGATGATAACCGCCGGATCTCCCGGGTCAGGAGGAGAGCCCGTATCTACCTCACTCAACGGTATGCGAAGTTCACTCGGGCGAAAGTAGGCAGGATGGGGGGGTCGGTCAACACGGCTCACTTCGGGAAAGGACAGTAATTCATTTAGCATTGCCCTATCTATCTTCACCCTCATTAAGCAGAGGCTTTGTGTGATGATTTTGTCTGTTACCTCGCCTCCGTTTTCGTTGATTATCTTCTGGATCCCCGTGAGAACGTTCTTAAGCCGGGATGTTTCCATCCTCCACAGTTCGACATCAAGATAAGCATTCTCATTGTTTTCCAGCGGCTTCTCTGCCAGTTTCTCGCCGATCTTATCCTCAGGGGGAATCGGTTCGAACGATTCTATGATGTTAAAGAAATTCTTGTACCTTGATTCTTGACCATACTTGGTAAGTTTTTCAGTTATTTTTTGTAAATCCCCCTTCTCTGCCAGAGATACCCTGTAACTTAGATCGCTGTCCTTTGCAGGAGATGGAGAGATATACTGAATATCACAACGTTCTAAAAACGTACTCAATTCTTCTTCACTGATTTCGGATTGCAATTTGATTCTGAATATTAAATTCGGGTCAAAATATTCTGAAAATGTTGTCTTTCTCCTTTGATGCTCGTTCTGTATCTGATTCAGATTATAAACCTGAACTTCAGCGAAATCTCCCTTCTCCTCACGATCGGGACGAGGAAATCCCCTTCCTCCCCCTTTCACCAGCGTACGCTCCCCCCCATACAACGGTAATCGAAGATGTTCTGGCATGAACTATACCTTCTCTTGAACTGAAATAATTTCCTTTTGCCTTAGTATTGCTTCTTCAATGTCCTCCTTTGAAACTCTTTTCCTTTTACTCAGCAGTGCTTTTTTCATTGCTCGGATGGCGACTTGTTCAATATCGGCACCCGAGAAACCCTTGCTGTTGTCTGCAAGTATATCAAAATCTACTGCAGGATCGACAGGGATTACACTCAGTTTCTTCTCATATAAGCGCGTTCTTAACTGTTTATCCGGCAATTTAAATTGGATAATATCGTCGAACCGCCTCCAGACCCCCCTGTCTAATAACTGAGGATGATTTGTAGCGGCAATGAGCACACTGTCGCCTTGATAATCTTCAAGCATTAACATGAAGTTGTTGACTACGCGTTTAATCTCGCCATGCTCGCTTGGGTCGTCACGTTTTTTGCCGATAATATCAAACTCATCAAAAAGTACAATCCACCTCCCTTTATCAATATAATCAAAGATTTTTCTTAGGTTGGCAGCGGTCTCACCCAAAAATGAAGAAACAACTGATTCAAACTTTACAATTACTAACGGGTAGCCAATGGCTGAGCATAGAACTTTTGCACAGAGTGTTTTCCCCGTTCCCGGAGGCCCATAAAATAGCAGCTTACTTCTGGGTTTTAATCCATAGTTGGATAATAATTCTCGATTCTTAATCTCAAGCGGGATCTCCCGAAGCCTCTCTTCCAGCTCTGTGGAAACGATCAAATCCGACCAGTCGCTAAATGGTCGCTTAACTTCCAATAACTGGAATCCTTTTTCATTATCGCGGGGGATGGGCAGCGTGCGATATGGAAGGGCACTTTGATGTACCGATTGATTATTGATAATTGTCCTCAGTTTCGTTGCTACGAGGTGGTGGTTCAATTGCTCTTCATGTTCAATTATGCTCTGAGCTACTTGATGAAATAACGCCTCATTTTTCGTAACAAAGGCCTGAAACAGCGTTTCAATGTCGTCAGAGTTCATTTCGTCTCAACCTGATCCGGCTATCTAAACGGGTGAACCGAACATTCTGTCTATTAAATGATGTGAATGGGTTTAATAATTATATATCTATCTTAATGCGAAGAGGTTAGATTGTGCTTACCTTTGCTGCGATTTAATTGCGCGCAATCCCTAACTTACATTCTTTTTCATTACGATGACCATGGTATCTATACAACAACTCCCCCTGACTAACGAAGGGATCCATGACCCCTCCTCACCCCCCGCCCAGCACCTTCACCAGCACCGCCACCACCCCGCCCACGACCCCTCCGGCCCAGGATCAAACCGTCGATAGCCGCCGCCCCTCCCCCGCCTTCTCCGCTCGCCAGCCTTCCAGCGCCCGGATCCCGACCTCGCACCCCTCCTTCTGCCCCTCCATCTACCGCCACATCCGGCCGCTTCACTAC
>DUKV01000046.1 GCA_013329165.1 Methanocalculus sp.
CCTGTCATCATCCTCGCTTCCGGAGCAGGCAGGCTCGGAATCTATGTCGAGGAGATAGTCAGCGTTCAGGAGATCGTCGTCAGAGCTCTTGGGAGCCAGCTCCGATATGTACGGAGGATAGCCGGAGCCGGGATCCTCGATGACGGGACGATCGCACTCGTTATCGATCCCCTTGATCTGATCACCTCTTCACTTCAGAAACAAGCTGGGCAGCAGATCAGGTCCGAACCGGAAAGCGGCCGGATACTGGTGGTTGAAGATTCAGTGACCTCGCGTGAGTTCCTCAAATCGATACTTGAGGAGGTCGGATACACCGTTGCCACTGCAAATGACGGGGCTGAAGCACTCCAAAGGCTTAAGCGGGAGGAGTATGATATTGTCATATCAGATGTTGATATGCCAAAGATCAACGGTTTCGCACTCACCGAGGCGATTAAAAGTGACGAGAAACTCTCCCACATACCGGTGGTGCTTGTGACCTCACTTGATTCACAGGAAGATCAGGAATATGGCATCCATGTTGGTGCAGATGCATATATCGTGAAGAGTGTTTTTGAAAAGGAGGCTTTCCTCGGGGTTGTCAGGGGGTTTGCTCCTCATGAATCATAACCAGACCCACCTTCTGGTGGTGGAGGACAGCCCGACCCAGGCCGAGTATATCCGCCGTATTCTCCAGAGAGAAGGCTTCATCGTCTCTGTTGCCTCTGATGGCAGGGCTGCACTGGAGACACTGGATGAGGAGAAAATCGATCTCGTCATCAGCGATATTATCATGCCCGGAATGGGCGGATATGAACTCTGCCAGCAGATTAAGGAGAAGAGCCATATACCGGTTGTGCTTGTCACCCAGCTCTTTGACCCGGAAGACATCATCCGCGGGCTTGCAAGCGGAGCCGACGGGTTTATCATTAAGCCCTTCGATCCCGTCTCTCTCCTGGATACCATCCTGAATATGCTTGAATCCGGGGAAGACGGACAGATCGTCCTTGATGGAGATCTGATCATTACCACTCCCGGCGAACAGACCTATACCATCAGATCAGACAGAAAAACGATCCTCCGTATCCTCCTCTCGACCTATGCAACAGCGGTAAATAAAAATATCGAGCTTCAGGAAACCCGTGACGAGCTCTATGGGATGAATGAACAGCTTCAGGAATATGTGGAGGAACTGAGGCAGACAAATGACGAACTTCATCAGGAGATGCTGGAGCGGCAGCGGATGGAGAGAGAGGTCTCTGATGCTCACAGAAAGCTCCAGCTGATGACAAATATCACCCGCGACGATATCAGAAACCAGCTGACCATCATCGAAGGTTATCTCGAACTTGCTGAATCGAGAGAAGAGGAAGTATCAGTTGAAGAGGCGATGGAGAGGATTCGCCAGGCTTCACGGCGTATCGGAGGGATCATCGAGTTTACCCGTGATTTCCAGAAGATTGGCATGATGGATCATGAATGGCTGGATCTCCTGTCTTTGGTTGAAGGCTCACGCCGGATGGTGGATTTAATGGGGATTCAGGTTCAGTCTGAGATCCCTGATGTTGAGATCTACGCCGAACCATTGATCGAGCGTGTCTTTCGTGTCATCATTGACAATGCGATTCTGCATGGAGAAGGTGTCTCAACACTCCGGATAACAGCAGAGGAAGAGAACGATAAACTGATAATCAGCATCGAGGATGACGGCACCGGCATTCCGGATACATTAAAGAGCCGTATTTTTGAGCAGGGATTCGGGAAGAACACCGGTCTTGGACTCTTTCTGGCACGGGATATTCTGGCGGCATGTGATTGTGCCATCCATGAATGCGGTCTGCCTGGAAGAGGAGCGTGTTTTCAGATAACCGTTCCGAAAGGAAGGTACCGGTTCGTGTAATAAGGAGGGAAGAGCGATGGTCCAGACAGAACACATTCTCATTGTCGAGGATAGTACTACCCAGGCAGAATATCTCCGCAGAATCCTTGAGGGCGAGGGGTACCGGGTTACTATTGCAGTGGATGGAGAATCTGCCCTGAAGAGGATTGCCGAAGAGACACCCGATCTCGTCTTAAGCGATATCGTAATGCCGGGGATGGGAGGCTATGAACTCTGCGAGAAGATCAAAGAGTCAGGTACTATTCCGGTATTCCTCGTCACCCAGCTCTTCGATCCCGAAGATGTCGTGCATGGGGTTTCATCGGGTGCAGATAATTTCATCATCAAACCCTTTGATTCAGCATTTATCCTTGATCGGCTGAAGGAGTTTTTTGAGAAGAGAAACAAAGGCAGGCATGATGATGACCTGACCATCCAGATTGACGGCCACAGCTACCAAATAAATGCCGACCGGGAGACGATCCTGAATATTCTCCTCTCAACCTATGCCCTTGCCGTTCAGAAGAATATCGATCTCTCCGAGGCACGCGACGAACTCTTCAGCCTGAACGAACAGCTCCATGAGAAGAACGATGCATTAAAGATTGAGATTATGGAGCGTGAACGGGTCGAGAGGGCGCTTTCAGAGGCACACAGGAAACTCTCACTTGTGACGAGCATCACCCGGCACGGGCTCTTAAACCAGCTTGGAGCGATCCATGAATCACTTGAATATGCAGCAAGGGTTCTGGATGAGAACCCGGATGCAGCAAAAGAGAGTATCCTCTCAGGAATTACCGGACTCGGGAGGGCAATCCAGACAACCCGGTTCACCCAGGAGTATCAGAAGATCGGTGAGAGTCCACCAGTATGGCAGAAGGCAGGATCACTCGTACCCCCAGAAGGCGAATACCCGATAGAGATTGCTGCTGCCATCCCCTCTGAACTTGCACTCTATATCGATCCCTTTGCGGCAGAGGCGATCAGGGCGATTATCAACGATTGTATCAGAAGACGTGCAGAGAGGGTCCAGATCACCTGCGAAGAGCGAAAGGCAGGCTACAGTATCATTCTTGAGGATGATGGGATCGGTATTCCTGCACCCGCAAAAGAGGCGCTCTTCTCGCATGAACAGAG
>DUKV01000064.1:0-484 GCA_013329165.1 Methanocalculus sp.
ATTATAGGTATATAGATCTTGCGGTTTGAGAGGCGGGATTGGAAAAATGAGGATGATTTGGAGAGTATAATCCCTAAATCATGCGGTGTTTGGGCTCGACTTCACGAATGACAACACTCGCAGATTTTTCGTAATTTTGCTCCACACCCCATATTTCAGACTCCTTTTCTCTCAAAATCCTTCTCACTCACCATCCCAAAACTCCTATCGTAATTAGAGCATTTATGGGTAAAAATGATGCGTGGGGGATCAGGTAGTGCCGGATTTGGATATTAAGGTTTTATCATGCATTATCTTCTGCAGCATATGATTTACTTCCTGTATTGGGATTAACCCCTTCGAGGTGATGTCGAAGGTCAGGAATCTGACCGGAACGACCTGCTGATCGCGGAACGTCTCTTCAAGCCAGAGGAGATCGCTCATATGTCTAATGGCAGCAACGTTGTCGATGACAACATAGACTCTTGCAGGATTATTGCGATCT
>DUKV01000064.1:748-3861 GCA_013329165.1 Methanocalculus sp.
AATCTTGGGGCTTTTCAGTTTGAATGGCTTCTGTTATCTCCACAATAGTCTTCAACTGATATTTTTCAGAGAGGTATCGGACAACATAACACTTCATCAGATAGTGCTCATCGGACTCTCTGGATCTCTTTTTTGTCACGATCTGGTACAGCCTGTTTTCTCCTCTGATGAACGAGGTGAACTCTTTCTCGTACTCTTTCCTACACTTTTTGTTGAAGACTATGTCTAAGTCATATGAAGAGATGTGCGTCTCCCTGCTTCCCCCATCTCGATAATGAGCAACTATCGGGAGTTCTTCCTTAATTCGCGCGCAATTCCCCCAGAAGATTGATGAAATCCATCTCTTCTCATCGATCGAAAGAGAATTGGGTTTAACAACATGAATATCCAGGAGATGGCCGATCTCAGACGCGAGCCGCTCCTCAACCAATCGCCGGCAGTTCTCAAAAAGATCCTCTCTCCGGGACTTGAAGATAATGAACCCATAGTCTGCGGCGATTGCTCTCCTCAGGAAGTCACGCAGATTTTTTGGTTTAAACCACTTCTCTGCTTCCGCTCGGCCAAAGTAATCAAGATCCAGCGTGATAAGGTGATGGCCTGGATCTGCCCACCGGTCTAAATAGGTCACAATGGTTTCGTCCAGCCTGCTGATGGGCTGTAATCTTGGATCCCCGCCTGCCTGTTCCCGGTAGACACGTAAACAGCAGGTTTCAAAACTGGCCAGGGTGTTGTCCTCGGGTAGTTCTTTGTAGAGAATGATCTTTGGCCGCCGGGTCGATAGGTCATCGTTTTTGATCCCAAATAGGTACTGCATGACATCTGGAGGTTCCTCGGGTATGCCGGCGCCCCCTCCAGATGGTGAGTCTGGCGAGGTTGTCTCCGGGGTTTCCTTCGTGTCTTCTCTATCAGTCGAAGTCTGTTCACGGAGCGTTGCGTACGTAGTGACCCAGTGCTCCTGGACATCGCTAGCACATTCGGTCCAGGTATTATGAAGAACTGGAGCGGACTGTTGAAGACTCACCACAGGGACGTAAAAATGGACATCTTCTTTTGGTATTAAGGGAATATGATCGTCCAGCACAACCTTGCTCATGGTGATACTCCCCGGCCGTAAGCGGAGTATCGGCACACTCAGGTCCAGGCTGCCCTGTCGGTTGATTTCAGGAATAGTGCAATCAAATTCAACCTTTAGGGAGTGTGCTTTTGCCTGTTCCGGTAACTTTACAATTGGGACACTTACCGCAGGGATAAGTTCACCTCCAAAAAGAGACTCCTCTAATTCCGGCCCGTCGCTCATACTGCCTTTCGGTTCCCGCCCGGTATCTGCACTGATGCCCGGGGGGCGCCCATCGGGCATCTGCCCGCTGTTCTCTTTATTCACTTCCATGGACATGTAAGAACCACCCTTTACGATTCTTCGGACCTCTCATTAGCCATGATAGGTAGAACGAACATACAGCGCCGGTCGTAATCCAACCATTTTTTCCTCGTATTGTGTGCGGGGCCCACGTTCTATCTCCAGAATCATCAGACCCATGAAGAGATACGGGGCAGCAATACGGAGGAAGTGCTGGAGACTCATTTCGCAAGCACGGTAAAAATTCCTCGAATTACCGGTATACCCCAGAACGTTAAGCCCGTTATCAGTGAGGTAGTATTTCGTCACTTCAAATGCCTCGCTCAGTGGTTTCAGACCGGTATTACTCATCTGAATGTTCTCGATGAACTCATCCCGAAGAGGTGGAACTTGACCGTCGAATAAAGCAAAGGAGGATAAGCTATACCAGGCAATCTGATTCAACTTATAAAGGCTGTCGGCGAATCCCTCTGGTGTATGTCCGATCAAAACCATATCGCCCTGATACGCTGTTTTGTTGACCCCGGGAATCTCGGTCACTACCAGCCCTAACAGTGCTGTTACCGCGTCGAAATGTATTTTTAACCGCGGATAGGCTTCAAAAAGGAAAAATTTTGGTGTTAGACGAGTACTCATGGCAAAGAACGTATGATAGTTGTATGTCGCTGAGATCTTGATCAATTGGGAATATATCGTCTCGAATTCGTCTATGATACTCTCTGGATCTTGGATGAAACCGTTAAGGACGTCCTCATCAATTTCAGGAAGATCATGGCCTGCTGACCTGAGTATGTTGCCACTAAAACCAAGGACATCGTTCAACCTATGGGAAATCAGCGGCTGAGATAAGTGAACCTCGATATGTTGAAGCGCTTCAGTGTCAGGCTCCTTACATAACGAAACCCAGAGATGAGGGTCGATGTAGACTCCAATACGTTCTTTATAAAACTTAGCGAGGCTATTCTCGGCATATTCACCATCTGGAGTTACTCCCCCGAGAAGCATCTTCTGGATACCCTTATTCTCTAAAAATGCGTCTGTAAAAGAACTCTCCAATTTTCCTTTTAAATATTGAGAGAACTTAGTGATCTTAACCGCTGCAATGTAGAGGGGAAGGATCTCTGAGGTGACAAATTCTTTCCACGCGCCCTCATCGGTATAATCGAAACCAAGCATTTCATCATACGTGGTCATATCCAGCACCAGGCAACTGAGTGGTTGGTGAATAAGGTGATATAACTTTCGTTTACATCTTAAAATACGAATGCGATGTCTTACCTACCTAGGCAACCGAAAAACTGCAGAAAATTCCACCATCACTAAAAATAGTTCCGATATGGAGAGTTTCGTTGTGCTGGCCTATTTATTGAGAGGGCGATCGTTCGGACGTCCGGTTGTCCATTTTCCCTTCAGATTAATACCCGCCCTCCCCAACCCAGATGTGTCCCGAAATCACGCAGATTGGGAATCACCGCCTGATCTGGAGACTCTGCCAATGATGTCGTTGATGACCTTCACCATCTCGCCCCTCTTCTCCATCACCTCATCCCTGCTGTAGAACGAGATGTGCGCCGCCCCGTTCCGCTCAAGAGACAGATCCCGGCACAGTTTCCCGAGGTCTGCGAGAATCTTCATGGAGATCAGCAGAGAACTCCCGCGTCACCGGGGCAATCGGCTCGTTACGACTATGAATATCGCCGTTGTGGCACGTGCACTGTTTTTCTTGCCCGTGGGCCGTTGGCCGGAAAACGGATGG
>DUKV01000056.1 GCA_013329165.1 Methanocalculus sp.
GAATTGTGGATGGGGTGCGGATTCTGAAATATAATGGTATTCCGTTTTTTTGAGAGCCGGGCATTTCAGCGTGATCCGATCTGCGCAATAGGCACGATCATCCTGTGGTATCTGTTGCTCAGGGCAGACAGCCTCACCCCGGTTGACAGAGGCCCGTTTTGACCACTATCGAAAACCCCGATTTTTGATATCCCGTCTCTATAAAAACCCCAATATGTTTTTTTTCAGAAGAAAGGGGATGGTTTTGATCATGTAGTGCTCTTTCCCCGGCAGTGGTGATATTAATGTGCAAGGGGTATGTCCCCAGGTAGCAGATCAGAACAAAATTGTGCTATAATACCTGCAAGCGGCACATATGCCCATCACAGATTCTGTAATAGGCAAAGTCAGAGAAGAAGAAGATCTATAATGAAACAAGTTAAGCTTACTTTGTTTCACGAAATGGTTTTTCGATAACACAATATGCATTTTTTACTAAGGTCACCGATTGAATTTTATGAGTGGACGACGCATGGCGAACAGGTCTTGAAATGACCTTGCGCGCTTGACAAGCAATTCTTTCAGCTTTTAAGGCACAACCCTCATCACGATATACCGATCCCAAAATTACTAACCCTCCAACACTCCTTCCGCTTCAAGCTGATAAACAGCATTAACAACACGTTCAAGATCAAAGTTTAATTCATATGCAACATCGGAAGGATAGGACTCGCCTTCTGTTTGATAGTAAGCAAGCACTCTCTCCTTTACCTGCTCGTCCGTTAATCCTTCATCGGCGAATGAAACATTAGCTTCTTCACATCCCATTTCGCCCTGAAAGATATCCAGTATCATCTGGTTTTGCCTCTCAATTTCCTGTAATTTTTTGAAAATGGCATAACAAAAGTCTGTCGTTGCACGATTCGACTCTAGTAACTGTTCCAAGACAGTTTGAGGTAGATCCTCTGTCCAGTAATCAGACTTCAAATCCTTGAGAGATGGATTCGTCAATTGTGGAAATAGTTCAGATTCTGACTTATATTGGTGCTGTGATGCCTGAGTGAGATCTGGAGCGATTGATTGTGTCTTCTTTCTTGTAACGAGCATCTCATTCACCTCGATAAAAGATTGCTAAAATTTGGGATTGTAAAATGTTCTTTTTTGTTAGATTGTATTCCGGTTCTTATTTGAACAATTTGTAGTTTGGTTGAGATTGTTCGGATATGCCTCAAATTTTTATAAATCTCAATCTGATTTTTTGATTTGTAGTTTTCAATTAACTTATCCAATTCTTCAACTACATTAGAAGCAAATTCCGTTTTTAAATTCTCTGGTACGTCGTAATTATCAAATACCGATCCAACCTGACTGAATACGCCCTCCAACACCTCCATAATTATTATACCGTCATCATCATCAAAAAGGGTACATATTCTGGTGAGATCAAGTACAATGTTGAAAGCAGCTCTTAAATTATATACCTTAACCATCTCTCGTATGGTAAAAAAATCTTCTTCAATAACTGCTTGATAATCCTTCATATTTCACCACTGTATATATTCTTTATTCACTTCAGAGTTTATCATCATTTCTACTGTGGATACCCGAACCGAGTGAGTAGGTTAAATGTAAATGCCTGGTGCAGATTCTGTAATAGGCACCGTCTAAAAATTGTGTAATTTATGACAGGGTAAGATCCGCCAGTATCCAATGTCAAAAAACCACTTCATGAAATACCATTCTGACGGTTTTGTCAAAAATACTGAAAATATGCCTATTCCAATTGTTGAACCAGGCAAGTTGCATTTTCTGCAACTTGGCAGTTTGCAGATAGTGCAACTTGAAATCAGATTGCAATAATTGCAATATGATTTTACAACACCGGAAGCGAAAAAACCGGGCTCATATCATCCATTTAACAGCCACCCAATACCAACAGGTGTCAGTCATCACGGCAGGGCGAGAACCGGCTTCTGGCGGCTACTGTGAAGGCGGTATTTGGGTCGGTGGTGGAAGATCACAAAACAGATGGTGAATAATGCGAGGGACCGGATTCGAACCGGCGAACCCCTACGAGACTAGCCCCTCAAGCTAGCGCCTTTGACCTGGCTCGGCAACCCTCGCTCGGTTGACTTAAACAAATACGATGCTATCCTTAAAAATGCTATCGATCTCGCTTTCCTGCCGGAGAGGGGAAATCTAACACGCTTGATTGAAGATCTCATCATTTCCAGGCTCTATTTCCGGCGACTATGTACACTGATACACACTACTCTGCATCATTATACATCGCATCCTTTTTCCGTCATGACACCAACCATCAGGTGACTATGTGGTACGATATCATTGATGCCTTCTCAGATTCCCCTTCACAACTCCGTGTTGTCAGATTCCTCCTTGAAAACGGGTTTGGAGTCAATGAGTCGGGGAAGGTCACCGCAAACGGGATAGAGATGCCCGCCACCCAGGTGGCGCGTGCAATAGGTGTTGATCGGCGTGTCGTCGATACCACCGCCCGCAGCATCCTCGATCACAAGACCCTGAAACAAGTCTTCTGTAATATCCGCGTGACACCGGATCTCTCGCAGGTTGCAGAAGTACTCGGACTCGCCATTATCACGCTCATCCCAAAGAACGCTTCAGACAAACACATTGTTGCATCGGCAGTACGAGTACTGGCAGAGTACAACCTCTCAATTCGCCAGCTCTTTGTCACCGATCCGATCTTTTCAGAAGAGCCGAAACTTGTGATGATCATTGACGGAGCCCTCCCCCAGGGAGTTGTTGAAGATCTGAGAGAGCTCCCGCAGGTGAAGCGGCTCATACTGTGAGAACCTGATTAGAAAATATGAACAGGATTGAAACCGTCAGGGCAACAGAAGTACAGGATGAATGAAACCATCTCTTTCGATCAGCCCTTAGAAACAAGCGCTTACAGACAGGTTTTTTTCAGATTTGTATCTTTTCTCCTGTGACACTCCTCCCTCCGGCAATCCCCCCAGCCCCCTTCACCTGAAGGCGGTGTGAGGATAGCATGGGGGTCCGGATAAATCGCGAATGAGCGCCGGTACCTGGTGCGGGGGATGGGTAAGCCCACAGAAGTGCGGTGTTGGAGATTATACTATGGCGATTGCAGGTTTTTGGTGTTTTGCTCTTCGAAAGGGAGCGGCAGGGCGCGTCATCCACTGATTTTAGGAGTCTGATGGAGAACCAGTACAACCCCATAAGCGCGAAGCGCTCACATCCTCTCGGCGGGGCGAATAGCCCCGCTTGGTGACCGTCAGGTCGCCCACTCCGAGAACCGAAGGGGGATGGCGGTGACCCCCCGGAGGGACGAGGGGGTCAGTTCATTGTGTTAGAATGAATGGATTAGAATAAGCGGGTTACAACACCTCAGTCATCCTATGCCGACAAGCGCTTACAGGCAATTTCTATCTCCCTTACCACATCTACTGCACTGTGAAACTCCTCCCTCCGGCAATCCCCCCAGCCCCCTTCACCTGAAGGGGGGGATCAGGATAGCATGGGGGTCCGGGCAATCGCGGTGAGCGCCGGTACCTGATGCGGGGGATGGGTAAGCCCACAGAAGTGCGGTGTAGGAGAGGGTATTATGGCGATTGCAGGTGAGTGGTGTTCTCCTTTTCTTATGGGAGCGGCAGGGCGCGTCAACCATTGTTTTTCTGCATGAGTGGACGGAGATCCGGTGTCTCTTACGTTCCTCTGTATCTGATGGAGATCCAGTACAACAGCATGAGCGCGATAGCGCAGTTATCCTCTCGGCGGGGCAACGAGCCCCGCCTGGTGGTCGCAAGGCCGCCCTGCCCCGTGAACCGGAGGGGGATGGCGGTGACCCCCCGGGGAGGGACGAGGGGGTCAGTTCATCCAGATTGTATACTCAAGACAAGATAGAGAATGAAAAAAAGTGAGAGAGGTTGTGAGATCAGCCAGCCGGAACAGTAGAGAAGAACCCGGCGATCTCCGGATTTCATCTCCTGAAGAGTTCCATCTCAAGTGCCAGCCGATAGGTCCGGCGCCGCTTCTTCCCGGGAAGATCGATGATCTTCATCATCCGCTCCTCGATATGAATCACTGAAGTCCCCTTCACCAGATTATCGGCATGGGCGACGATCTTCTCGGGGAGGGAGACAGGCATGCAATCCCTTGGGAGCAGACCGATCTGGAGACATTCCTCTGCGGTCTGCCCGGCTCCAAGATGCCGCTCAACGATACGGGCGATCTCCTCCGGCAATCCCAGTTCACGACATATATCGCCGCCTGCAATTGCATGATCCAGTGAATGGGTGGCTGATCTCCCGATATCATGAAGAAGAGCTCCGCAGGTTGCAAGAGCCCCGTCGACGGCTTCGTCATCAATAAACTCCAATACAACACCTGCAACCACTCGCGCATGGGCGATCACCTTCCCAGAACACTGCACCCCGTTCAGGAGTTCCAGACACAAAGATTCGTCAGGAATGTCAGGAGTATTCATGAAAAAAAGAAAATTATCCGAGTGTCTCGCTGATAGCTTCAAGCCTGCGTCGGAGAGCGAGAGCGAGCATCTCGTTATCAAAATGTGAGAGTGGAACTTCGCAGGTGGTGCAGGAGAAGTCGTGCTTATATGCTTCGTTGAAGGTATGCATAGCACCACAGGTCTTGCAGAGATAAAAGTCGTTCTCCTCCTCATACCGCTCACGTGCCATAAGCTTCTCCTTCACCTTCTCCAGATCCTCGGCCAGCACAGGCTCCAGCTGATCAAGTTGCAGGTGCCATAGATACGTAAGCCAGCCGGTTTCATTGTCTTTCACCCTCCGGTAGACCGCAAGTCTCCGTTCATAGAGGGTATAGAGAGTATGCCTGACAGAATTCAGGTTGATCCCGGTTTTTTCAGCAAGCTCCTCATCACTATGCTCTCCGTTATCGGGGAACCGCAGCAGGAGCTGAATTCCCTCCTCCCCAACAAGACGGAGGAAAAAAGAATGGATCGCCTGCTTCTCTAATAATTCTTCCACTTGTTGCATCATTCAAGATATTGGCGTATGAGACTAATATGGTTATCCAGCATCCGAAGGGCATCATCCCTTGAAGAACCATATCCAAAAACACTGATCATTGCATCCCCTTCGGTAAACTCTGTTCCGGGATGGGGGATATCAGCAGCAATCGCAGCGAACCGATTCAGCCGTGATCGAACCATGAAATCCTTCTCGGCAAAAAGGATACGCCGGGCAGAATACCGGATCGATTGCGGTCTCCGACGAGGCAGTCTCCCTGAACAGGCATCCATATGCAGGGAGAAGAGATTTGCTCCGGTCGATCCCTCAACCGTATCGAGGGTCGCCTGAAACCGTGGGTTCACCTCGATCGCCACCGCGTCATCAGAGAGGACAAAGTCAACGCCGACAGACCCGACACAGCCGCTTGCTGAGACAATTTCCTCTGCCAGTGCCATCATCTCACCTGCAAGCGGATGATCGCACGGCGTGATCGATCCGGCAAAGCCAAATGCAGAATCACCTGATCCACGGAGGATCTGCTCATTAGCTGCAATAGCTACAGCCCGTCTGCCATCTGAGACACAGGAGACGCTTGCAGGCATCCCTTCTACGAACTGCTGGCAGATGTAGGGGAGATCAAAATCTGCGATCCACGCTTCTTTCTCATCATCTGTCCTGACAATCGCATTCCTCCAGCCCCCGGCACCGTTGACGGGCTTGATCATAACGGGATATCTCCCCTCTTCAGCAATACCGGGATGGGGGACTGCCAACCGGGAGAAGAATTCCTGTGTCGCGGATTTATCAAGGAATGTCCGGATGGTCTCTACATCAGTGCCGGCACGCGGTATTTCCGGGCAGCACGTCATCTCAGCCCCGGAGGTGAGGATCAGGCGAGTGATCGAATTGCGTGATCGAATCCGATCGATTGCAGCCGGGAGTTCGGTGAGTTCCAGAAACCCTTCGTAATCCGAAACAATCCATCCAAGATCCAAATCACAGAAGTGATCGACTGCACAGACCCGATACCCCCCCCTTCGTGCAGAACGCGCAACATGTCGTGTGGCATATCCGGCGACAAGGATCGTCTCAGTCACTTCTCAACCATCTCTTTGCCACGCTCACAGGGAACAACACTGATCTCAGCATCGGGAAACTCCAGATCAAGCTCTTTGCCTTCATACAACTGATCAAGAAAGACGGCAAGCCCGGCGATCTCCGAGTGAGGCTGGTTGGTTACGGCGACATTATAATCGGCAAGCCCGTAGACATCGCCTGGCACCTTCTCGGCACCGACGATGATGAGCACCTTCTCGCGCGTACGGATCTCACTGATCACATCCTGAATGCGGAGGCCATACATCGTCAGGTGTACAACAGCCCCACCTGACTCCTGAAACTCCCGGATACAACGCTTCCAGGAGACATTATTCTGAACAAAGAAGGACCCCCCGAAACGTCGCGCAACCCCCTCGATACTCGTCACAACCCCTGGATCATCGGCGGCAAGGTACATCCCGTCTGCACCAAGCGCACGCCCGGTCAGCCCCACATGGGTGGTAACCCTCTGATCGCGGTCATGGCGGTGGCCAATCCTGAGGATTGTGGATCGAACCATAGCGCTCTACTCCTCCTTCTTCATCTTAATAACACCATCTTCGATCGTGAACGGAAGATGCTGTGAATGCCGGATCCTGCAGGAGAGGAGCATCTCTTCGATCCCAAGGGGGTGAAGCTGCTCATTCTCCTCTTTGATAAGCAGATAATAGCAGAGCCGATCAACAGATGCACGCACGATATCAGACGATAACCCGCAAACCTCCTCCAAACCAGAAACGGTGTTTGCCTGATTGCAGACAATCCGATGATAGATATCCCAGTCAACCTCTTCATCTTTCACAGAGTATTATGGAGTGAAAAGAAACAATATATGTTGTGAACCAGAATGCTACCCTCGCCGACATTGCAGATGAACTCCTTGACTATGCTGATGACGACGACAATCGGCTGGTGCAGGGAATCTCCAGCCAGACACCCGGGGTGCGATCTGAACTGCTGATATCCGACTTCCTCAATGCCTATCAGGTCTATATCTATCTCTTCAGAGAGATTCCAGACGATTTGATCATCGATCGGCTTATGCTTCAGCCAGCTTCATCTCTTGAGAAAGGCACGCTCCTCGAAGAGATCGATCTCGTCGAACTCATTCTCCGTGTAGAAGGGGAAAGTCCGGTTGTCCAGGTCAGAATAGAGAAGGATATTCTTGCAACATTCAGAGGAAAGGATGCACACCGGCTTGCGATCCGATTTGCAGAAGAATTTGAATGATTCAGATCCCCCTTGTGATCAGATTCGTATCAATTTTTGCCGGAACTATCTCCGGGACACTGCCATACGAGAAGAGAGAATCGCCAAAGATCGCAACGGCGCCACGAACCCGTGAGCCGGGGAGGCGGTTGAACTCTGACTGATCGTCGGCTGACAGGCGATTACAGAGAGCTGTGGCCCATGCATCTGCTGCTGAAAGATCATCGGAGAAGACAGTGGCAGCATCAGCTGTTCCAAGTGATATCGAGGGGCCGACTGTTGCAGACGAGGTACAGACACCGGTTATCTTCTCCTGCGGAGGGCAGAGGAAAGCAGATTGCAAAAAGGCCGAAGCATTCCCTGCATATATCCCTATCCTGAGGATGCGATCAGTCATAAGGGCGATATCGCCGCCGTTATCGACAACGCCAAAGAGAGCTCCCCCTTCCTGCATCGCTTCCACGCCTGCCCGGGCGATCGTCCCCGCGACTGCTGCCATCGGGCCGACATCAGCCTCATATGCGGCATCCACCATCCTGCATATGATCGGATGATCGGATCCTGGATCATAGGGCTCAAACGTTGAGGCAAAGAAGGGATCAGCTGCCACCATTGCCTCCACTGCCATGCGTGCATCGAGGATCCCCGCCTTTGCCACCTCGATATCTGCTTCGCTATCGGCGAGGATCGTTGTTATCGTCTGTTTATACTGGAAATGCCGTCGGATCATTGCCTGATGGACAGTGCCTGATGGGGACAGGCACAGACACACTGTCCACAGAGGACACACCGCTCTTCCTTTATCACCAGATGGTAATCAGCATCAAAGGAGAAGACCTCCTGCGGACAGATGGAGAGGCAGGCACCACACTCAACACATTCATGCTCATCATAGAGAACAGCATTCTCAAGCTTCTTCACCTCGACGCCTAGCTCGGTGAGGCGGGATGAGATCCGTGTCTCCTCTTTCTCGGGGAGATCAATTAACACCCATCCTTCATTTGCATCGATATGAGCACGTTCGACATTGATCAAGACACCTGTTTCAAGGACTACCTGTGAGATGAGGGGTCGCTTCAGCACATCCCTCTGAATAGTCAGGAAGAGTTTCATGGCTGCCACCTCTTCGAGAAGAGCTTCCCGAGATCAACTGCATTTAGGATCCCAATGACGTGGTGATCGGAATCAACAACAGGCAGAGCACTTATGTTATACTGTTCAAGCCGTTGTGCTGCCACATCAACAGGCTCATCCGGGCTGACAACAACGACCTTCTTGCTCATGATCTCAGAAACCTTCATGGATTCTCCCTTGAGAAGAACTGACTTGGATACATCATAGGTTGTGATGATCCCAACCAGTTTCCCCTCTGCATCGATCACCGGCAGATGGTTTGTCTCTCCCCTGAGGAGTTTTCGGGCAGCAGTCTTCACCGACTCGTCTTCGGTGATCGTGGTAACCCCTGCATTCATGATCTCCCGTATTCTCGGTGTCTGCCGGGTCTCCCTCATTGGATGACTGCGTTTCCCGGTATCAATTCTTCGTGTCGGGAGTGCAACCATAAATGATCCGGCTTCAACCAGGCTCTTCAGTTCATGAGCAACCTTGCGGGCACGGCTATAGCTTGACATGGAAGATGTCCTGACCATCTCGCCATCGATCTCAACCTGTCCGCTTTTCAGTTCGGCATATGACACTGTCCGTACAACCGGCCTGTCTCTCCGTGGGGTCCCATAGTCAACGATCGAGGTGATGAGATCTTCATCGCGAACCGCACAGTTTCTGACAGCCTCGACATTCAGCATGGGGAGAGGTATGCCAAGACCAACATACAGGCTCACACCATAGCCGGTAAAACTCGCAGCACGGAGATAATCAGGAGACATGGAGTTCAGATCGCCACTTACCATTACTGTACCAAAACCATTTGATGGAGAACTCTGTGTCCCTTCTCCGACAATAACACCTTCCCCACCACCAAGGAACAACGGGACCCCGGATCCAATCAGATTAAAATGCGGATCATTTGCCAGCGGGGAGAGGAGACCGGCACCTGAGTATGAGATATTCCCCTGGTTTGAGAGGAGCATCCCCATATAGGTATTGAGTGTCCGATCAGATCGGTTGATAACCGCATTATAACACTGGTATGCATTCCTTGGATTGACCATCACCGCCTGGTTCAGATCCTCAAGCAGGAGTTCTGTTGTGATCGTCCGCCTGGGATAGCAGTCAGTCCCTTTGGAGATTGCACGAAGTTCGATCTGCTTCCCGGATACCAGATCCTCGAGGACATGAGCTCCACCATATGTTGACCCTTCTGTGGTGGATTCCTGCGTTGCTCCGATATACGCATCAACTGCAGCGATGCCCGCATATGCCTCGACGTTATTGAGCCAGATCCTCTCCATCCGGATAGGTGGATCGGCATGGCCAAAGTTCAGAAAGGCTCCTGAAGAACACATCGCGCCGAAGGTGCCGGTTGTCACAACATCAACTTCGCGCAAGGCTCCTTCCTCGCCCAGTTCGGAGACGATATCAGGCATCTCCTCAGCAGTGACAACGACAGCACTTCCATCGCGTATTTTGAGATTGATCTCTTCGATGGATTTTGTCATACTCAATATCTTCTGCATGCATTAAAAAAGGTTCGTAATAATATCCATGGGTAATATTTCACATCGCAAGACCTATGCCTTCTCCGATTCAATCATGCTTCCATGAAGCTATCGGCATTCATCGATCAGATGGAGGAGATAGCCCCTGGATCACTGGCAGAAGAGTTTGATTCAGACAGAATCGGACTCGTTGTCGAGGGGACAGAGGATATCGGCGTGGTTGCTGCAGCACTTGATCCAACCCTGAAGGTTGTACGGTCAGCAGCAAATCTCGGTGCGGATATGCTTGTTGTGCATCATACCCCCCTCTTTACCCCGGTTACCCGGATCGTAGGTACAACAGCGCGCATTTTGAGAATGCTCCTTGAGAATGAGATGAACCTCTTTGTTATGCATACGAATTTCGATCATGTAGAAGGAGGGATCAACGATGCATTGGCAGATCTGTTGGCATTATCAAACAGATCGCGGATGAGCCTTGGGATCGTCGGGGATTGTCAACTGCCGCTTGACGAGATGATCAGGCTTCTTGGATGCGGTGTCCGGATTCATGGAACAATCACGAGCCACACCCGGATAGCGGTCGTCGGCGGATCCGGCTTTTCTGCGGATCTCATGGACGAGGCCGTTGCACTGGGTGCGGATGTCTTCATCTCCTCAGAGCTGAAGCATAGCATCGGGCGCCAGATACCTCTCCCGTGCATCGAGGCAACCCACTATGCCCTCGAATCGCCCGGCATGGAGGCCCTCTCGGGGAGGATGGGGTGGACATATTGTGATGATCCGCCCACAAGCTGCCTGCTGGTATGATCAATCCCTGGACTGTGCTGGAAGCGTCTGGAGAGCTGTCACCAGAGGCAAAACACTCACTCATCCATGCATACCAGGAGCGGGGTGAAAAAGCAATTCTTGCAGTCGAGCACGGGAATGTGAAGAAGTACAGGGACTTCTGGGTCGTTGTTGGACGATCTGACGAATATATTGTTGAAGAGGATTTCTGCACCTGTGATGACTTCCGCTTTCGGGGTGGCGTCTGCTGGCACAGTATCGCGGTTCGGATCGCAGAGATATGCCATCTGTATGAGGAGTTCGATCTCTTTTACACTGAACCTCCAAATGGAAACGATATAGGCTGAATCCAAAGAGAAACCATTTATGGTGACGAACAGAACCTATACCAAGCACGTGGTTATTCATGCTTGAAGAAGAATACGAGCTCGATTATTTTCGATCCAATGGATTTCTGAGGAAAACCTGCAGATCCTGTGGGGCAGCTTTCTGGACACAGGATCCGGACCGTGAGTTGTGTGGGGATGCACCCTGTGAGCCATACCAGTTCATCGGAGAGCCGATCTTTAAACCACATTCTCTCGATCAGATGCGTGAGGCATTCCTCTCATTTTTCGAGAGAAATAATCATACACGAATCGACCGCTACCCGGTCGCTGCACGGTGGCGTGATGACATCTACCTGACGATTGCATCAATTGCAGATTTTCAGCCATTTGTTACCGGTGGAGTTGTTCCTCCCCCGGCAAACCCGCTCACGATATCCCAGCCCTGTATCCGCTTAAATGATCTGGATGCAGTCGGACGATCAGGCAGGCATCTCACCTGCTTTGAGATGATGGCACATCATGCCTTCAACTCCGCAAATAAAGAGATCTACTGGAAAGAAGATACACTTGAGCTCTGTTCGAACTTCATCAGATCGATCGGCGGAGATCTTCAGGATCTCACGTTCAAGGAGCATCCATGGTTTGGCGGAGGCAATGCGGGTCCGAGTGTTGAAGTACTCATCGGCGGGCTCGAAGTTGCCACCCTCGTCTTCATGAACCTAGGAAGGACGAAGACGAATCATCCCCCGACGATGATCGATGGCAAGGACTACTATCCGATGGATCTCCGGATCGTGGATACCGGGTATGGTCTTGAGCGGTTCGTCTGGGCATCAAAAGGATCCCCCACCATCTATGATGCAGTATTCCCGGAGATGGTCTCCCGCCTGATTGGATCAGCCGGACTCGAACATCTTCTTGATAATAGCGAATTTACCAATATACTTGGTTTAAACGCAAAGTTCGCCGGGCTCATTGATATCAGGGGAGAGAAACTGGTCAATCTCCGCAGGAAGGTCGCAGACTCTATCGGAATCGGCGTGGATACACTCGAGGAGATGATCACTCCGATCGAGGGGATCTATGCGCTCTGCGATCATACCCGATGCCTTGCCTATATGCTTGGGGATTGTATTGTCCCATCAAATGCACGTGAAGGGTATCTGGCACGGCTTGTTCTGAGACGAAGCCTCAGGATGATGGGTGAGCTGAATCTGGATGAGACGCTCTCGGATCTGGTTCTCTCCCAGATGAATACGATCGGACCAGACCAGTTTGAACAGACACAGGATATTGTACGCCAGATCATCGATCGTGAAACAGAGAAATATGAGACGACCATTGCCCGCGGAAGCAGGGTCGTCCAGCGGATTGCAAAGACCTATATCAAAAAGAACGAACCCGTCCCGCTCCCTGAGATGGTCACTCTCTATGAATCACATGGTATTCCGACCGCCCTGATGCGGGAGATACTGACAAATGAAGGGGCCGACTTCGATCTCCCTGACGATCTCGATTCGATCATCGCAGATATGCACTCTGAGGCTGAATCATCAGAGGAAGAAGCCGGTACAAAGAAGTTTGATGAGAGAATCATTGGACTTCCTGTGACCAAAAAGCTCTATTATGAACGCCCCTATGAATTTGAATTCGATGCAATTGTCCTTGATTATTTTGACGGCTATGTCGTCCTCGACCAGACCCTCTTCTATCCGGAGGGGGGGGGGCAGCCATCTGATACCGGCACCCTGGTGACCTCAGAGAATGTCGTCCGGGTGGATGAAGCAATTATAAAAGACGATCGAATCCTGCATAAGATCAATGGCGGTGTCCTGAAACGGGGTGAGCGCGTAAAAGGGATGGTTGACGAGGAGCGGCGCTGGTCGCTGATGCGGCACCACACCGGAACACACATACTCCTCCGTGCATGTAAACAGATCCTCGGGCCCCATATTCACCAGGCAGGAGCACAGAAGGGGATTGATAACTCGCGGCTTGATATTCGCCATTTCTCACACATCACCCCTGATGAGGCAAAACGGATTGAGATCGTTGCAAACCAGATCATTATGGAGAACCAGCCTGTCTTTATAAAAATTGAAGACAGAAACCGTGCCGAGGAGAAGTTCGGATTCGCACTCTACCAGGGCGGTGTTCCCAAAGGAAAGGATATCCGTGTTGTCCAGATGGGAACAGAAGTCCAGGCATGTGGCGGGACACATTGCAGGAACAGTGGCGAAGTCGGGATCATCAAGATACTCAGGATCGAGCATATCCAGGATGGTGTCGAGAGGATTGAATTTTCGGCAGGACTCGCTGCCATCTATGCGATGCAACACCTTCAGGATATTGTGAATGAGGCCGCAACCACCCTCTCGGTTCAGATAGAACATCTCCCGCAGTCGGTGGAGCGGTTCTTCTCTGAATGGAAGGAGCGGGGGAAAACGATCGGGGATCTGGAGCAGAGGCTTGCTGATCTCCAATTGAAGAGCCTCACCGGGGAGGAGATCGGCGGTGTAGAAGTCATTCTCCAGCAGATCGATCTCCCCCAGAAAGAGCTGGTCAATATGGCATCAGGTGTTTCGGGGCGAAAAGGTGTCTCCCTCTTCATATCCACAGTCGATGGCGTCCGTGTCGTTGCCGGATCCGGACATGATTCCGTTGATGCCGGTGTAATTGTCAGTGAGATCTCTTCGGTTCTTGGCGGGAAGGGTGGAGGAAAACCCGGACTTGCCCAGGGTGCCGGAAAAGATGCGGATGCGATCCCGGATGCGCTTATAAAAGCAAGGGAGATAATAGAAGCGATGATCAATGGCTGAAGAGATTGTCTTCCTTGAACCTGGTGAAGAACAGGCACAGAAGATTGCGAAGGCGATGTCAAGCCCGACCGCAGGCGATCTCCTGCGAAGCCTCTCAGATACACCGAAGAGTACAACCGCATTAGCAGAAGAGCTTCATATCCCCCTCACCACTGCAAAGTACCATATCGGGAACCTGCTTGATGCAGGCATTATTGAAGTGGCAGATACCCGCTGGAGTGCAAAAGGCCGCGAGATCAAGATCTACAGCCTGAAGAACCAGATCTTGATCATAGCACCCGGACGACAGAGTGCAATCGGGATGATGAAGAAATATGCCGCAACACTCGGGGTGTTTATTGCGGGAACCGCTCTCCTCACCATATATCTCCCCTTCCTTCAGGGAGCAAAGATTTCTTCTGAAGATATGGTGGTGTATTCTGCTGCACCACCAGAGGCCATGCAGGTGGCAACGCGGGCATTAGAGGGGGGGGCCGGCGCCGCCCCCCTCCCCCCGATGGTGCATGAATTTGTCATGGCATTCTTTCTGGGCGGATGCCTGGTCTTACTGGCCCTGATCGCATACGAGGCAATACACTGGTTCCGCGATGAGCGGCATTAACAGAGTCCAATAAAATTTTTCAGAAGCAGAAGCCCTGTTGCCCCGCTCTTTTCCGGATGAAACTGCACCCCGTAGATCTGATCTCTCTTTACCGCCGAGGAATACGAGACACCATAGATGGTTTCACAGAGCCGGTACTCTGCAGGACAGTCAACATAGTACGAATGGACAAAATAGAGATAACTCCCCTCATCTATTCCAGAGAGAAGGGGATCATGGGGCATCGCATGGTGGATCGTATTCCACCCCATCTGCGGGACTTTCATCCCCGGTTCCGGGTGGAATTTCCGGACATGTCCCGGGATCAGCGCGAGACCCTGGTGGTTCCCATGCTCCTCGCTCTCATCCATCAGCATCTGCATCCCAAGGCAGATCCCAAGGAGCGGGACCTCCTCTGCAGCACTGAGGAGGTATTGTCTGATCGGCGAGAGCCTTCCCATCCCCTCGGAGAACGCGCCGACACCGGGCAGGATAATGCCGTCGGCAGACTGGATCTCTTCTGGATGATGGGTGATGATCGGTCGTGCTCCTGCCTTCTCGATGCCACGAAAGACCGATCTGAGGTTCCCAAGGCCATAATCAATAATGACTATCTTCGTCATCAGATCCTCCTTTCTTAATCCTCCACGCACCGCTCTCAAACCAGTTTTTCGGACGGCCGGTGGCTTCGCCATATTCTGTGACAGCAGACCGCCAGCGATCCCAGAGGACGGGGTACTCTTCTTCAATCATCTTCAGATGAGCAATATCGCTTGACGGACACATATAACACCCGATTCGATCAAGACCTTTTTCATAGAGTGTATTATAAGGGGCCTTCTCCTGGAAGAGATACAGCCAGACATGCAGTGCATTCCAGTGCTGGATCGGGGCTGCCGAGAGTTGGTTGGGAACATTCGGGTTTCGCCAGACGCGCCTGCTCTTCATCCTCTTTGCAGACTCGTACTTCCTCTGGCCGATGAGAGAGAGACATTCCCCCCATTCCCTCTCGATCAGTTTCTGAACAGGCGTCAGTTTGCATGCCTTGCAGCACCACCTGAAGTTGACTGCCGGAGGGCCCTGTCTGGAGAAGCCATCCCAGAAACCAGATTCGCCATCTGCCCTGAAGACAGGGACGGAATAGCGATCTACGACAGCCGAGATATTTGCGAGTGTCTCAGGAAACTCAAGACCCGTATCTGCAAAGAGCAGGGGGACAGGACCGATCGCCTTCAATGCAAGTAGGAGGGTGACGAGGCTGTCCTTTCCACCCGAATATGATACCGTGACCGGGAGATCTTCCTGTTCTGCCAGATCGCGGATGAAGGTGATGGAGTCCGCCTCCAGTGTTGCAAGATGTTCCCTGTTTGCATCCACCGCATCATCCCAGGTTGCCGGACCGGGGCTGCATACCTGCGGGACATTCTTTCTGAGACGGACGATCTGGCCGCGGGTGATCCCCCGTGCCTCTTCTGCACCCATCTTTGCCCGCCCGACACCAATGCAGGTACCATCTCTGGTCAGGACAAAGACTTCATCCCCCTTCTCTGTATGAGATTCGATCTCAACAACTCCGGGGGCAAGAACACTTGAACCATCTTTGATGAATGCAGCGGCACCATCATCAACCATCACATATCGCAGCTTCGGCGTCATCAGGAGGGGGGCGTCCGGGCGCGGAAGCACCTCCCATCGCCCGTCTCCGGGAAGGTACCTGATCGCACCGACGATTGCGCCGCCGACGATGATCTCCTCCATCCTGTCATCATCGGGAACCTTGTTCAGAATGGCGAGGTGATCTGTTGGAATAAGTGTGGAGCCGAATGATTCCAGAAACAGGTGGTTTATCAGCCGGATATCAGAGGGGAATGCCGGACGGAGATCTCCCGGGGGCGTAACTCCGACAAAACGCGTTTTCTCCCCGCAGCCGCACCGTTTCCCAAGAACCGGTACATGGCAGGCGTCACACCAGTGGAGGGGGATGGCGCCAAGGTACGGTGACTTCATCCCTATTCTATTATTGAGCATTGTTTAAATAGCGAAGCATCAGTTCATTCTGCACATATGGAAAACCATATTTTACGAAACGATCATTATTGATCATGACAAACAAAGGGCTGGAGTTATATCTACCGCGTTTGTATCATTCTTTGCGGGATCAGACGACTCATTGCCGTTGCACAAGGGGGGTTGTCCACCAGTGATCCGCTTTCTGGCAACCGCAATCGCCGCTTTTGTGGCATATCTCTTTTTGACAGCCGGATCAGGGACGATCATTCTCTGGTCTGAAATGGAACTGATCATCGGCTTTATCCTGGCAATCATCGTTGGTCTCGCCTCATACCGGATCATCTGCAGGAGCGGAAGTCTCCGTATGGCAAACCCTGTACGCCTCATTCTTCTGCCCGTCTATGCAATCATCCCGCTCTTCATCGAGATGGCACGGGCAAATATCGATGTCGCCATTCGGGTGATAACCGGCAAGGTCAGGCCGGGGATCGTCCGGGTGAAGACCGGGATGAAGACGGATCTCGGCATGCTCCTTCTTGCCAATTCGATCACCCTCACCCCGGGAACACTCTCGGTTGATGTTGATGATACAACCAGAGAGTTGTATGTGCATCTGATCAATGTCCCGGATGAGCTCCGTGATAAGAAGGTGGTTGATGCGCGTGAGCTCTTCTCATTCTTTGATATACCAGGCTGGATCAGGAGGATTGCCGAATGAATGATATCTTCTTCATCGCGATCGCAGTTCTCGGAGTTTTGACACTCTTTGCCGCACTGAGGCTTGCAATCGGGCCGACGGCACCTGATCGGGTTGTAGCACTCGATACCATCAACACCCTTGTCGTCGGTGCAATGATCCTCCTTGCCGTCTATCTCGGCCAGACAATCTTTGTCGATGTTGCGATCGTGTATGCCCTCCTCTCATTCCTCGGCACTCTTGCTCTCTCAAAATATATCGGAGGAGAATTATGATCGAGACAGCAGCAATGATATGCATAGGAATCGGCATACTCTTCAATACACTGGGTGTTGTCGGTATCCTCAGGTTCCCTGATGTCTATACCCGTCTCCATGCAGAGACGAAGATGACGACATTCGGAACAATATTCCTCGCACTCGGTGTGATCCTCTATGCCGGAGGGATGCTCGCCGGAACAAACGACAGCCAGTACCTCACCCTTGCAATCCATACTGCAATCGTCGTTATTGCCCTTGCATTCACAAACGCAACCGGCTCCCATGCGATAGCACGGGCAGCACATAGAAGCGGACAGCTGCCGGACCCTTCAGTTGTCGACCGCCTCATGGAGGTGCAGAAGCATGATTGAGATGATCCTTCATGCATTCATCCTCATCGGGATGATTGTTGCGGCAATTCTGGTCTTTTCCTTCAAGGATCTCGTATCAGCAGTAGTAGCATTCGGACTCTTCAGTTTCCTTCTGGCAATTGAGTTCTATCTCCTCCAGGCACCCGATGTTGCCATTGCAGAAGCTGCAATCGGAGCCGGGCTCACGACCGCAGCCTTCATGATAGCAATCCGCGGCACCACAAAAAAGGAGGGTGATGAAGCATGAAGAGGAAACTCTCCATCATCATTACCATCCTGATGATCGGGATGCTCGGCGTGATTGTGAGCGGGCTCACCTTTGGCGATCCCGTCGATCATCCGATGGATCGGTATTTCATAGAGAACAGCCAGGAAGAGAGTGGTGCAAACAACGTCGTCACCGCCGTCCTCTTCGATTACAGGGGTTTTGATACACTCGGGGAAGCGGCAGTGCTCTTCACCGCCGCTCTCGGTGCCAGCCTGATCTTCCGAAAACGGAGGGATGATTAATGCAGATGAGTTCAATTGTCAAAACAACAGCAGATGTGCTCTTTCCGTTTATTCTGATATATGGATTGTATATTATACTCCACGGTCATCTGACACCCGGCGGAGGGTTCCAGGGTGGTGCCATCCTCGCATCAGGCGTCCTGCTCCTCCTGCTGGCATACCGGTATTCGGAGAGCACGAACATTGTCAGGCAGGTGATGATGAAGACCCTGGAGTCAACCGGTCTCCTCCTCTTCATCATTGCTGCATTATCTGCGATGGTGCTCGGTGCGGGATTCTTCTTTAACTGGCTGTCGCCGCTTGGGAGCATCTTCGGAGACAGTGTCGCATATGGATCCACTGTTGCCAACCTCAATACCGGCGGACTGATCCCGATCATGAATATTGCTGTTGGCATTGAAGTCGTTGGAGCGATCAGCGTGATCCTGCTTGCACTCCTCTCAGGGATACAGGAGAAGATCTGATGATCGAAGAGATACCATACCTGGCTGTGGTCCTGATCGCAGGGATCGGGATCGCCACAATTCTCCTGAAGAAGAATTTGATCAAGATGATCATGGGGCTTGCCATCATTGAGGGAGCGGCAAACCTCTTCCTCGTTACCCTCGGGTACCGGGAGGGAGGGATTGCCCCGATCTTCACGAACAATCCGGGCGGGGAGATGGTGCTCCCCACCGTGCAGGCGATGACCCTGACGAACATCGTCATCGGATTTGCGACATCAGCGCTTCTCCTTGCCTTTGCGATCATGATCTATCGGAGATATGGATCCGTTGAGACGAAGAACATCAGGAGGCTTCGGGAATGAGCCACTATGCAGCTTTATTACTCGCCATTCCTCTGCTCGCGGCATTTGCGATGCCACTCTTCGGGTTGATCGGGCGGCGGGTACGGAATACATGGGCGATTATCGCCATGCTCGCAACGGTGGCAGCAGCCCTGATCCTTGTCTGGGAAGTCCTGACACAGGGGACGATCGTCTACGCCTTCGGTGCAGTTGATCAGGCGCTCACCATACCATTTGATTCCGGCGGGGTGCCGATCCGGATCCTCTTTGTGATCGATGCGATGTCGGCGTTTATGATCCTGACCGCTGCGATCATGATGTCTGCAGCCACGCTGTACTCGATCTCAAGTGAGTCTGAACAGACCGGACAGGATGGATACTATGCCCTCCTCTTCCTGCTGATGGCCGGCATCTTCGGGATGGTCTCGACAGGGGATCTCTTCAACTTCTTCGTCTTCCTCGAGATCAACTCGCTCGCCGGTGCGGCACTTGCCGCATACCGGATAAAAGGCGGTGTTGCGGTGGAGGGAGGCCTGAAGTATGCGTTCATCTCGACGGTTGCAGGCCTCTTCTTCCTCATTGCAGTCGGGATGCTCTATGGCCAGTATAACTCGCTCAATATCGCCTATATCGCCTCGGTGATCGATTTCACCGGCCTCTCACTGGTGGCAGTCGTCCTGATGATCGTCTCGCTCGCGATGAAGTCCGGATCTGTCCCGATGCACTTCTGGACACCGGATACCTATTCGAGTGCACCATCTTCAATCACCTCACTCCTGATCGTCTCCAGCATGGCAAGCCTCTATGCGATCTTCAGAATTGCATTCAGCTTATTCGGCCTGACGATGAACGTGGTGACGGTCGGCTGGGTGATCATCATCCTCGGTATCCTCTCGATGTTCATCGGCGTCTCGATGGCGCTCCCGCAGAAGGATGTGAAACGGCTGATGGCATATCACTCCGTCTCTCAGATCGGCTACATGCTCGTCGGGCTTGGTGTCGGTCTCGCGGTGCTTGGAGATTCCCAGATGATGTCACAGTTTGGGGTTGTCGCGATGGAGGGAGGAATCTTCCATATCATCAATTATGCCCTCTACAAGGGTCTCCTCTTCCTGATCGCAGGCGCAGTCATCTACCGGTGTGGAACCGCAAACCTGAACGACCTGGGAGGACTCGGCCATTCGATGAAATGGACGATGGGATTCTTCATCATCGCAGCACTTGCCATTGCAGGCATCCCGCCCTTTAACGGGTTTGCCTCCAAACTGATGATCTATGAATCGGTCTTCATCTTCAACCCCTTCATCGCGGTGATCGCAATGGTGGTCTCGATCATGACGCTTGCGTCTTTTGTCAAGGTCTTCCATTCGATCTTCATGGGACCAAAGCTTCCGCAATATGAGGCGGTGAAAGAGGTGCCGATGCCGATGCTCATCGGGATGGGGCTGCTTGCAGTACTGATCATCCTCTTCGGGCTCTTCCCGGATCTCGTCGTGAAGACGCTCGTTGAGCCCGCAGCACTCGCACTGATCGACAGATCCGGATATATCGCCTCTGTCATGGGAGGGATCTGAAATGGATCTAACAGCAACCCTTGTCACCGGAACCGGATTCTGGAATCCGATCATCTGGATTCTGGCGTTTGTGATTACCAGTATTGTGGCATACCTGATCTGGAGGAGCGGGGTTTCAACCTACCAGAAAGGGACCGAGCAGGTGAAACCCTACCTCTCGGGCAATGCAGAGCCTGAGAAGAATGCGGTGCATATCCGTGGAGGAAACCTCTACTGGGGATTCACCGAGGGGTTGAAAGGATATTATTCCCGCCTGATACCCCTCCATACGGGTGATCTGAATGATTACATGCTCTGGTACTTTGGTGTTGTCATTGCCGTCTTTGCCCTGGTGGTGATCTTCCTATGACACTCTCCCCATCTTTCAAGCGTTCACTCTGGGTATTCCACTTCAATGCGGGATCCTGCAATGGCTGTGATATCGAGATCGTGGCAACGATCACCCCCCGCTATGATCCCGAACGTTTCGGCGTGAGACTGGTCGGATCGCCAAAGCATGCGGATGTCCTCCTCGTCACAGGGCCGGTGACAAAGAAGATGGCACCGAGGCTCAGGCGTGTATACGAACAGATGCCCTCACCAAAGGTTGTGATCTGTATCGGGACATGCGGGCAGTCCGGCGGGGTCTTCTATGATTCATATAACCTGGATGGGCCCGTCGATGATGTCATTCCGGTGGATGTCTATGTCCCGGGATGTGCTCCCCGGCCGGAGGCGATCATCTATGGTGTCGTGACGGCACTCACAAAACTTGAACGGATAGAACGAGGTGAAGAATGAACGAGACGATACTGACCCCGCAGGAGCTGATCGACCGGTTCACCAGAACATTTGGTGATTTGGTCTCTGATCCACGAATTCAGATCCGGGCTGAAGGGGCAAAGAAGAACCCGAATACAAATATCTGGATGACCATCACCCGCGATATATTGAAGCCGGCAATCTCCATGTTAAAGGAGATCTCCTACCCACATCTTTCAGTGATTTCAGGCTGGGATGTTGGAGAGGAGCTTCGCATGCAGTACATCTTCTCGATCTACTTCGGGGAGCGGCATGGGGAGTACATGGTGATCTTCACCGTCCCCCTCACAAAGGGCGATCTCGTGCTCCCGACCATCACCGATATCATGCCGGGAGCCCTCTTCACCGAGCGGGAGAAGCAGGAGATGTTCGGTGTGACCATCACCGATATCCCGGACGGACGGCGGCTCTTCCTGCCTGAAGACTTCCCCGAGGGCGTCTACCCCCTCAGAAAGGATGAGACCGGTATCCCCGATACAATGGTGAAGCATCTCTGGGAGGTGGGCCGCCCGACGAATCGTCCGGTGCCACCGGTAACAGAGAAGGAAGAAGAGCCAAAAGACGATCCTGAGGAGAAGACGGTGAAGAACAAAGAGAATCCATCCCCTGAAGCGGAGGCGAAGACCGATGAGTGACGGAACACCTACAAAGAAAGCGCCATATGTCGTCCCGATCGGCCCGATCCATCCGGCACTCAAGGAGCCTGTCCAGTTCCTCTTTGAGATGGAAGGCGAGGTTGTCAAAAAGGCGGACTTTGCTCCCGGCCAGACGCACCGTGGGATCGAATGGATGGGTATGCACAGGAACCCGGTCCAGATCGTCCACCTGACCGACCGGATCTGCGGAATCTGCGGAGTGACGCATTCGTTAGCATTTGCACGTGCAGTTGAGCAGATCGTCGATATCGAGGTCCCGGCACGGGCAGATTATATCAGGGTGATCATCGCCGAACTTGAGCGGATCCAGTCCCACCTCCTCTGGGCAGGGGTTGCTGCCCATGAACTCGGGTTTGATACCCTCTTCTATCTCGCATGGCGTGTCCGCGAGGAGTCGATGGACGTGATCGAGTACATCACCGGCAACCGCATCAACTATGGTCTTGTGCAGGTCGGAGGGGTGAGGAGGGATATCGTCCCCGATCAGCATCCAACCATCAAAAAATGCCTGGACGGGTACCGCGATCTCCTCGGGAAGATGCTGAACCTCTTCCTCAATGACACGACCATTTCGATCCGGTGCAAGGATACGGGGCTGCTCACCTTTGAGAAAGCGCTTGAACTCTCCTGCGTCGGCCCCACCGCACGGGCATCAGGCGTTGTGAAGGATGTGCGTGTCGACTACCCATACTCGGCATACGGGGATCTCGACATCTCCCCGATCCTGCCATCTGCCTATGGTGGCGGGATCAACGGGGATGTCTATGACCGGATCGTCGTCCGTCTGCTTGAGGTTGCACAGTCTGTTGAGATCATCGAGACCTGCCTCAAAGAGATGCCGGACGGGCCGATCCTCTGGGAGTCGAAGCTTCCAAAACTCCTCTCTGCCTGCAAGAAGGCTCATGGTGAGGCGGTCGGTCGGCACGAGGCGCCACGGGGCGAATGCCTCCACTATGTGGCAATGGACGGGCATGAAGCTCCTGCCATGTGGAAGGTGAAGGCATCCAGCTACAGCAACCTCCATTCATGGATCCCGATGCTCGAAGGCGAACAGCTTGCCGATGTCCCGATCATCGTCGCCTCGATCGATCCCTGCCTCTCCTGCACCGACAGGGTCGCTGTTCTCCGTGGTGTAAAGCGGGATCTGATGACAAAGGAAGATCTCCATCGGCTCTCGGTTGAGAAGACACGGAGGATACAGGGATGCTGAGCATGGATGTAATTCTGGTCACTATCCTGGCTGCGGGTGCCCTCTCGATCATCGGGATTGTCGTCGGGCTGATCCTCCTTGGGATCGATCGACGGATCTCTGCCCGGATGCAGGCGCGGATCGGCCCCCCGCTCCGGCAGCCGTTTATTGATCTGAAGAAATTACTCTCGAAAGAGAATATCATCCCCGAAAATGCGATCCCGTCGCTCTTCAATGCCGCTCCGATCGTGGCACTCGCCTCATCGATTGTAGTGTTGCTGTACCTCCCGATCGGCTCGATGATGCCGATCCTCGGGGGATATGGCGATCTGATCCTGGTGATGTACCTCCTCGCGGTCCCCGCACTTGCGATGGTCGCCGGCGGGTTTGCCTCCGGATCACCCTATGCAACCGTTGGTGCACAGCGTGAGATGGTGAGCATGATCGCATACGAGCTCCCCCTTGCCTCCATTGTGATCGCGGTCGCCTGGCTCCTCTATTCATCAGGAATTGCCGATCCCTTCGCACTCTCAAGTATTGTGGCAAACCCGATCTGGTCGCTGGTAGGTCCCATCGGGATGGTGGGGCTCTTTGTTCTGCTCCTCACCTTCGCCTGGGTCTCTCCGGCCGAGCTCTCGAAGATCCCCTTCGACACACCAGAAGCAGAGACCGAGCTTGCCGGGGGGGTGCTTGTCGAGTACTCGGGCAAAAACCTCGGCCTCTTCACAATCGCACAGGGTGTGAAGACGCTTGTGATGGGCGGGCTTGCAGTTGCGATCTTCTTCCCATGGAATCTCTCACCACTGCTCGGGCTTGCCGGCTACGCTGCCCTTGCAGTTGATGCCGTCTTCTTCTTTGCAAAAGTAATACTCCTGATGATCCTCTCGGTTACGGTGATCAGGACCGGGCTTGCGAGGTTTCGGATCACCCATGTCGTCACCCTCTTCTGGGTCTGGTTTGGCGTGGCAGGGCTCTTCGGGCTCTCGCTTGTGATCCTTGATTCAGTACTTGCGGGGTGGTTCTGAATGGCACTTCCGATGATCCGGGAGATCCTCGCACAGGTCTTTAAGATACCCGCAACAAACCCCTTCCCGGCACGGTTCCTCCCGCCATCTGTGACAGAGTTCCTGAAGAAGGTGGGTGCAGGCGAGGCCACAATCAACCCACCGGTTGCCACACCCCCGCGGTTCCGCGGCAAGATCGTCTATGACCGGGACGGCTGTATCGGGTGCAATCTCTGTATCCGGGTCTGCCCGGCACATGCGATCGAGTTCATCCCCGAGACGAAGAGAGTCAGGATTTATGTAACCCAGTGCATCTTCTGTTCACAATGTAATGACATCTGCCCAAAAGGTGTCCTCACCATGAGCCCGGAGTTCCTCCTGGGTACAGAGGACCGGTTTGCCGAAAGCCAGATTGTGGAATGATCAAAGCCTCTCCAGAGAGGCATAGTCTCCTTTTTTCAGTACGTTAATGAGCGCCTCAGCCGCAGTCTCTGCAGCAGAGGAGAGCCCCTCGCCAGGCCCGATGGTCTCCGGCTGGATCCCGATGAAGAGGATCTCCGGAATGTCAGATGACAGGTAGTGGATCAGGTGTGAGAGCGGCAGCATGTGGGTGCCGATGCTCGTATCATCGATCTGATCGGGGGGGATGATCCGGATACTTCCCGGAGGAAGGCCCATATCCGCAGCATCCACGATAACAAGAATTTCCGGCTCCAGACGCCGGATCGGGGCAGTGAAGTTCTCGGGAGCCGTGCCGCCATGAAACGCTCTCCAGCCAAACGCTCTCCAGCCAAACGCTCTCCAGCCGCCTGAAGAGAAGCTGTCTGAAGAGAGGTTGTCTGAAGGAAATCTATCAAATCTATCTGCTATGAAGCAGCCGACACCGTCATCTGAGAGGAGCGTATTTCCAACGCCAAGGAGGACCTTCATTTGTGATAGATCTCATCCTTCAGAATAAAAGAACCTGCGTTTCTGCGTATAATTATACTCTCCTGCCAATCTTCTTCTCAGGCTATTCTGAGGAGTTTTTGGAAAGGGGTAGGTTTAGAGAGGAGTGAGGTTAGAGAGGAATGGATCTCTAGAGATGGAAGCGACCTGTAAGCGCTGGTGACTGAATGCTTACACCGCGAGCTGATCTCAAGGATTGACCCCTCGTCCCTCCGGGGGGGCACCGCCTACCCCCTCCGGTTCTCGGAGTAGGCGGCCTTCGGCCACCAAGCGGGGCTGATCGCCCCGCCGAGAGGATATATGCGCTTCGCGCTTATGATGTTGTACTGGATCTCAGTTCATCTATGCAGATACCCGATCTCCGTCCATCCATCCATGCTGAAAAACTTAGGTTGGCGCGCCCTGCCGCTCCCATAAGAAAAGGAGAAACACCACTCACCTGCAATCGCCATAGTACCATCTCCTACACCGCACTTCTGTGGGCTTACCCATCCCCCGCACCAGGCACCGGCGCTCCCCGCGATTGCCCGGACCCCCATGCTATCCTGATCCCCCCCTTCAGGTGAAGGGGGCTGGGGGGATTGCCGGAGAGAGGAGTGTCAGAGTATACCGGATCCACAAAGCAGACGAGCGCTGCCTGTAAGCGCTTGACGGTATAGGCTGAATGAGATGTGTAACCCGGTCATTCTACCTTCAAGACAGACCCCTCGCCCCTCCGGGGGGGGCACCGCCTACCCCCTCCGGTTCTCGTGGTGGGCGGCCTTCGGCCACCAGGCGGGGCTCGCCGCCCCGCCGAGAGGATAACTGCGCTTCGCGCTTATGCTGTTGCACTGGATCTCAATTCATCTAACAGACACCGGATCCCCGTCCACCCATGCATAAAATCAATCTTTGCCGCGCCCTGCCGCGCCCCCACGAAAAGGAGAACACTCCCCACCTGCTGGTCGCCATAGTACAATCTCCTGTACCGCAGCTCCAGGGGCTTACCCTCACCCGCACCAGGCACCGGCGCTCCCCGCGATTGCCCGGCCCCCCATGCTATCCTGATCCCCCCCTTCAGGTGAAGGGGGCTGGGGGGATTGCCGGAGGGAGGAGTGTCAGAGTATACCGGATCCACAAAGCAGACGAGCGCTGCCTGTAAGCGCTTGTCGACATGGACCATTGTTCACTATGGATAATAACCTGATATTCTCAACACATGCTAAAATCATGATGCATGAGCGGATGATTCAGGAAGAATGGGTGTTTTGAATACTGTACTGTTCCCCGATAGGGTTGACGAGAGAAAGGAGGATGAGGTGCATTATCTAAAAGAGATTCCAGATGCAAAGGGAAAGGTACTTCGAGTCATCATAAATCCAACCTTATCTCCTCATCGTGTGATTACAGTATTCTTTGACAGGAGGGAACGATCATGAAAGTAACAATCGACAAAGAGGCTGATGCAGTATATATGCGGCTGTCTGATACCCCCATTAAGGATTCAGAAGAGATCAAGCCTGGCGTCATCCTCGATTACGATGACGAGAATAACCTGGTCGGAATAGAGATCCTCAATATCTCCGAGCGTGTGCCTTCTGCCTCATTGGCATCGGTTCAGCTGGAAACTGCATAATCTCCTTTCTCTTCACAGGTTGTGCCCCCTGCCTTCTCTGTGATCCACCAGGTTCACCCTTCTGGCAGGCTGGTTTCTCTTCTGTTTTTTCATATGGGATCACAGGATCACCCGGCTATCAGATGATCTGCAGGCAGTTCACGAAAGAAGACTCTCTATAATGGCGAGAGTGCCTGGGATGTGCCGACCGATATCGGTGAAACCATCCTGATGCCGGATGCGGTTGCCCACTTTACGCCGTCGGTTCCCTACCTGCTTGTCGATGAGCTCCGGCTCTTGGTCCACGATCTCGTTGAAGTGAGGAATCTTGCCGCCAGCCTCTTTGGCCTCGAGCAGTCATCAAAAAGGGATGATCTCTTCGAGCTTGGCAAGAGACTGAATGCATGGATGAGCAAGAACCCGGATCTCGATTCATTGCGCCGGGATTTCTCGTTATTCTTCGAGAATACCTTAAAGACAAATGAAGATAAACCACTACCAAATCCGTTTTGTGGGGATACCATGTTACAAGAAAAGGTAAAACGATGGGAGGCTGAGCTGAAAGCAGAAGGAAGAGCAGAAGGGGAAGCCAAAGGAAAAGCAGAAGGGAAGGTTGAAGGGCAACGCACACTCCTTCGTAGAATGAAGGCGTTTGGAATGTCCATCACTGACATTGCAGAGGTCACAGGATTGCCGGAGGAGGAGATCCACCACCTGATCTGATCCTGATCTGATTCCCACCGATGATCCCGGTCCAATATGACCATATATTGCTTGATCTGTCCCGATATGGAGATCTTTTTGCCCCATTTTTCTTTTCTCTTGTAAGAGGACTATTCCTCCATTCTCTCTTCCCCCCTTGAGGAGAAGGTGGGCCGGGGGGATCGCCAAAGGGGGGAGTGTCATAAGATCCCATTTTCACAAAGAAGAAGCACCTGCCTGTAAGCGATTGTCTGTGAGGGGCAGATCGATTGGGGCCGGTTTCATCAACTGTCGCTTGTGTAGAAAGGGATCTGCAGTGAGGATGATACCACACTATCCCGCTGGTATTTGCTCAGGAATCAGGGTATGTGTCAATCAGAAATTTGGAGCAGAGTCTTATGTGTATTTTTCGGAAAACATAATCTGCTTAAAAGACACACATCAGGATAAAAGGGGTGCAACAATGAGTGTACAGTATATCTATGATTCTGCAGGAAAGAAGACAGGAGTTATCATTCCCATTGATCTTTGGGAGACGCTGCGAGATAAGCGGTTAGCAGATGAGCCGGTTGGCATCTCAGATCCAGGGAAATACAGGGGTATATACCGGGATCTGAAGGTAGATCTGAAGACAGAAGTCCGGAAACTGCGTGATGAATGGACGCAAATATGAAGCAGTATCTCCTTGATACAAATATCCTCATCTACTATCTTGCTGACGAGATTCCCCTATTGCAGCTACCTGAGATAGAAGAGATGCTCAATTACTCTTTTCGAATATCAATTATTACCAGGATTGAATTACTTGGCTGGAAGAATATGTAAAATGACCCCTCGCTCCTCCGGTTCACGGGCTAGGCGGCCTTCGGCCACCAGGCGGGGCTCGCCGCCCCGCCCCCTTCACTCCCGCAAGATAAATGCGTGATGTTGCGCGATAAATGCGTGATACCTCCATTCCATCTTTCCCAGCAGGCGAGGTTTCAATGCTCCGTCAGAAATGACTGTCCCAGGATACGATGGGCCAACGAAATACGACGGGTCGGGGGTGCGTACGGCATCTTCCACCAGGCAGCCATTTCGTCAGTACCCTTGTCGATACATGAGCCAGAAGAAACTATTTTAATACAACCCTCTCTCTACTTCCATAAGATGAAACGTTTTGTCGCTATTGCAGACGGGCGTGTCCATGAGGTGGGATACAGGGAGCATGTCTTCGAAGAGACGTTTGGTATGGATATCTCGGGATATGTGAAGAATCTTGATACCGGTGAGGTTGAGATCGTTGCAGAAGGGCAGGAGAACGATCTTTTGGATCTGATCAAGAAGATCAATATCATTCAGAGACCAATAGCCGTCCAGTCATTTCATATCAACTGGGAGGAACCAACTGGAGCCTTCAGCAGATTTGAGATCATCCGTGGAGATATTCAGGATGAGACATTTGAACGGATGGATTATGCAGGAAAAGTGCTCCATAGTATAGATCGGAAGATGGATCAGAGTGTCAATCTGCAAACTGTCGCTCTGGATAAGATGGATCAGAGTCTTAATCTGCACAACATGACTCTGGATAAGATGGATCAGAGTCTTAATCTGCACAACATGACTCTGGAAAAGCAGGACCGAATGCTGGACAAACAGGATCAGATGCTTGAGATTGGAAGGGAGACGAAAGAAGAGATTGTCGGTTTGAGAAAAGATACTGGAAGATATCTTGAAGATGAATTCAGGGAGATCAAAAAGAAGCTCTCTTCTATCGAAGATGCTCTCGTCAGGGCAGGTATCCAGGTATAATATTCCGGAGGGCTGCTCTCCCAGTACGTCCCATATTCATAAACGCTTGTTCACGAGGGCTGTACTACTCCTCGCTTGTGAGGATAGTGTGCATTATTTCGTCGTCGATTGAGAACGTGGTGCTTTATTATCTTTCAATTGGATTGTGGAGAGAGAGACCTTCAATCCACTGGAAATCCTGGATATTTCGGGTAACCAGCTCAAGATCATATGCCAGAGCAGTACCGGCAATAAAAGCATCACCCAATGTGATTTTTCT
>DUKV01000034.1:0-5484 GCA_013329165.1 Methanocalculus sp.
TCAAGGGCGATCGCCATCCCCACACCGAGCGGTTCATCAAACCCTTCTGCTATCACCGGATATTCATCGACCTCGAGTCCGACCCCATGGCCGAGGAAGGGAACCTGACGATCCGAATACCCCATGAAGTCGCGCTGGTACTCTTCCGGCAGAGCAGCCATCACCCTCCTGTAGAGAGTTGAGGGGATGGCACCGGGGCGGAGGAGAGCCGCCACCTCCTCGTGGATAGCGAGACAGGTACGGTGTGCGGCAAGCGCCCGCTCCGGAAGGGGGGCGCCGAACTGGTAAATGGTTGTCTTATCGGTATGGTAGCCTTCATACCCGCACCCGACATCAAGGAAGACGAGATCACCCTTCCCAAGCTTCCGGTCACGGGATCCGAGGAGCGGTACTGCGGCTGAGAGGCCGACTGCCCCGCCGGGACCATTGAACGAGGTGGAGGCAAGGGAATGCTCGCCAAACGCGATCTGGCCGAGGACGATCTCGCTTCCGAACATCGAGAACCTGACGATCCCGTGGTGGCCTTCTGCAATCAGGGCAGAATGGAGCTCGCACCCCAGATCCGCCTCGCTCATCCCTTCCCTCAGCATAAAGGGAACGATATCGTCAAGGACATGCCGGTGGATCTCACCCGACTTTCTCATGAGATCGATCTCATAGGAACTCTTCACAGACCTGACATACGCGATCTGCCGATCGAGAGAGGCGAAGCTTTTTGCGGGAATGTGCTTTCTGAACCGGTCAAGGAGTGCGATTGGCACCAGTTCGGCTTCTATATGGCAGATATCAGGGACCTTCCCCATCTCTTTTGCCAGATCCCGGAAACTCTGCATCGGACGGATATCAGGAAAAAGGGATTCCGCCTGTGCCCGTTCATAACTCCTTCTCACCCAGTACACCGGATCCCCATCCCGCGGGATGAGAAGAACCCCGTCCTGCATGGTGCCGCAGAAGTAGTACTGGTTGACTCTCCCAAAAAGTGCCGCCATCTCCCAGTCCGGGAAATCCCTCTCCATTCGCAACCTGAAACGCGTAAGGCGATCTTGTTGCTCCGATACCGGGACCTTCGCCTGCATGGAGTTATGTTTGTAGAGGGACTACTTGAGTCTCACGCCAGGATCACTCCCTGCTTCCTCTCCTCAAATCGTTCTTGAAAAGGGGCATCGAAAAGAGCGGGTGGGTGATCTGGATCTGGTCTGATCAGATCATCTGTATGCATTCATCGGTTCTGATGAGCGAGACCCCGATCGCTGCCATATCCCGGAGATTTGCCTCATGAATCTCCGGTGTTGCCGCAGCAACGGCATCTGAGACGAGGATGGTATCATATCCATATGCCATCGCATCAAAGACCGTCGTCCTGATGCAGTTTGGCGTCTGTATCCCGACGACAACGACGTGTTCAACCTCAAGAGAACGGAGGAGGAGATCGAGATCGGTTCCCAGAAACCCGCTCATCCGTGTCTTTGCAAGGATATGCTCGCCCGGAATCGGGGCAAGTGCATCGATCACATCTGCTCCTTTTGTTCCTGCAACCGCAAACGGGGTTCTGGAAAAGATCTCTCTCCTGAAGAACTCGACATCGGATCCACCGGGGCGGTGGATGCGGAGAATATGAATCACCGGGAGTTTCTTCTCTCTGAAATGATTCAGGATGGACCTGATGGGCGTGATGATACAATCAGCACCGGGTACAGGCAGAACAGCAGAATCCCCCACAAAATCATTCTGCATATCGATGATCAACAGTGCAGTCTTCTTCATGATGATCTGAATTTTGTCAGCTGATCGGGATAGCCTTTTGGATCACCATCCGGCATCTTGATGTGGTGGAGGGTTAGAGATTCTATCAGGTGCGAATGGTGACGACCGATGAGGAGGCTGCCCCCGAAAACGAGGAGATCATAGACGAGATCGCCAGGACATTCCGGGGAACACAGGTGATCGATTTTGCCTATGAATATGACTGCACCACCACCCGCGGTGTCCGGCTCTGGTTCACCGATCTTCGATTGAGATCGACCGATGCACTCCCGATCACCCTGGACTGGGGCGGGTTCTGCCTTGAGGATAAACGTGATCTCGGGGAGGGAGGAATTGCTCTTTTCGTACGGGGAAGCCGCTACAGCCCCGATTCGGAGGCGGGGATCGACCAGATCGATTCGGTGATCAGGCAGGATCTCCTGAGGCTCTTTGATGGTGCGGTTCTGGTTGATATCGACGGACTCAGGTATGGCGAGATCCCCTGCCTCGAAGAGGAGAAGATCTCCTTCTATCCCTTAAAAGCAGATGCCATCCACTTCAGAACACCTGAAGGAATACCATTCCTCTTCAGATCGGAAGGATTCTGCAGCACAAACCCTGTTCATAAGACAAAGGCATGGATCGTCTTTGACACCCTCCTGGCGGTCGATTCAGAAGGCAACTGCGAACTCGTCTCTGATGACTTCTACAATGAGTTCATCGGCGGGATGTGAGCCAAAGCCCATACAGTATTCAGTCTGCCGAGGATCCCGGAAAACCGGGTGCAGGCGAAAACTCCATACAGGGTACTTTAATATTTTCAGAACAAGTATGGATGAATATGATCAGGGTTGCCATCAACGGGTATGGTACCATCGGCAAACGTGTCGCCGATGCAGTCACCTGCCAGCCGGATATGACGGTCATCGGGGTATCAAAGACAAAACCCTCTGCCGAGGCATATATCGCAAAAGAACGGGAATTTCCTCTCTATATAGCCGATCTTTCGAAGAAGGAAGCTTTTGAGAGAGCTGGTATTCCGGTTGCAGGATCGGTTGAAGAGATGCTTGCGGCCTGCGATATCGTCGTGGACGCCACACCGGGTGGGATCGGTGCAAAGAACCGCGCTCTCTATGAGAGAGCAGGGGTGAAGGCGATCTGGCAGGGTGGAGAGGATCATGAGGTGGCAGGCTTCTCATTCTCCTCTTCATGCAACTATAATGACGCGATCGGGCGTGATTATGCCCGCGTCGTCTCCTGCAATACAACAGGCCTCTGCCGGATCATCAGGCTTGTAGACAGCGAGTACGGCGTCAAAAAGGTGAGGGCGACGATGATCCGGCGCGGCGGCGATCCCGGCGATATCAAGCGGGGCCCAATTGATGCGATCGTCTTAAATCCGGTCACCATCCCCTCGCACCATGGTCCCGATCTCCAGTCTGTGCTTCCGGATATCAGGATCACCACCACCGCCCTCATCGTCCCGACGACGATGATGCATATGCATGTTGTACAGATGGATCTGAAGCGGCCGGGAACACGGGAGCGGATCATCGAGCTTATCAGTAAGAATCCGAGGATCGGGCTCGTCAGGAGGGAGACCGGGATCACCTCCACGGCCGAGCTGAAGGAGTATGTGATGGATCTCGGCCGGCCGAGATCGGATCTCTGGGAGAACGGGGTCTTTGAGGGCTCCATCTCTGTTGACGAAGACGATCTCTGCCTCTTCCAGGCGATCCACCAGGAGGCGGATGTCGTTGTTGAGACGATCGATTGTATCCGGGCGATGATGGGAACCATCACCGATGCAGAGGAGTCGATCGCACTCACCAACCACTCACTCGGGTTCACGCCGATCAGGTGAAACGATCCGGGAGAGGAGAGGAGGCGGCCACCGGCAGGCGAGCGGAGCATCCTGTCACCACTCCCTTTTTCCCACCATCTTAAACACCTCAGAGGGTCAATAGTAGGCTATGGATCCATATGATCTCGTGGCACGGAATACCGTTGAAATCGTCACGGAAGAGGAGCTTCGGAGCACCCTTACACAGCCGGTAAAGCGGGTCTATGCCGGATACGAACCATCAGGGGAGATCCATCTCGGCCATCTCGTCACCATCAATAAGCTGATCGATATGAAAGAGGCGGGATTCCATGTGATCGTCCTTCTGGCAGACCTCCATGCCTTCCTGAACCGGAAAGGAACCCTTGAAGAGGTGAGGGAGCTTGCCGAGTACAACCGGGCCTGTATGGAGGCGGTCGGCCTGAAAGGTGCTGAATTTGTGATCGGCACCGATCTCCAGCTGAACCCCGAATATCAGCTCAATGTGCTTGAACTTTCACAGCAGGTGACCCTGAACCGGGCAAAACGGAGTATGGATGAGGTCGGACGAACCATGGAGAACCCGACGGTCTCACAGATGGTCTACCCGATCATGCAGATGGTCGATATTGCCGCACTGGATGTCGATGCCGCAGTCGGGGGGATCGACCAGCGGAAGATCCATATGCTCGCCCGCGAACATCTCGGACAGATCGGCAGGAGATCCCCTGTCTGTGTCCACACCCCGATCGTGCAGGGGCTTGACGGGAAGAAGATGTCCTCGTCTGCCGGGAACGTCGTCTCTGTTGCCGATTCCGAGGATGAGATCAGGAAGAAGATCAAGAAGGCCTTCTGCCCCCCCGAGACCGCAGAAAACCCGATCATCGAGATCTTCTGCCACCATATCTTCCCCCGGCTCGGAAGAGTGGAGATCAGGCGGCCCGGGAAATATGGCGGAGACCGTGAATTTGACTCATTTGCTTCACTTGAGGCGGCATATGCAGCAGGTGAGATTCACGCGATGGATCTGAAGAATGCCTGTGCAGACGGCCTTGTCGAGGTGCTGGCTCCCGCATATGAGTTCATCATGAGCTGCAAAAGGGGATAGAGACGATGCGGAGACGGGGAGAGGAGACGAAGAAGACCGATGACCGGATAGAAGCGCTCGATCGGAAGCTCTCGGAGTCCGGGATCCGGATACGGGATTCAGATCAGCGGAAGGTGCTTGATGAGGTCTTTGATGAGGTCACCCTCCTTGCTCTCTACAAACTCGCAAACAAAAAGGTGATCACTGCAGTCGGGGGATCCATATCAACAGGAAAAGAGGCAAATGTCTTTGCTGCCGAGCATGGAGAGGGAGAAGACTGTGTCATCAAGATATACCGGATCCGGACCGGGAACTTCAATGCGATGAGCGACTATATCCTCGGAGATCCCCGATTTTCGAATATCAGGAAGACAAAGAAGGAGATCATCTTTGCCTGGACAAAGAAGGAGTATTCAAATCTCTCACGTGCACAGGAAGCCGGCCTTCCTGTCCCCGAGCCGATCGCCTTTGACCGCAATATCCTGATCATGGGATTCCTCGGGGAAGACGGTGTCCCCTATCCCCAGCTCAGGCTTGATCCCCCGGACGATCCTGAGGCAGCATACACAGAGTGCCTCGATCTCATCACCCGTCTCTACCAGAAGGCACGGCTTGTCCACGGGGATCTCTCTGAGTACAATATCTTAAGCGGCGGCGGCCGGCTCTGGCTGATCGATATGGGCCAGGCAGTGACACCGGATCACCCCTCCGCCCACCGGTTCCTCTTTCGGGATATCCGGAACATCAACAGGTATTTTGGGAACCGATGCACTATACACGATGAACACGAGATCCTCAGGGGTATCGTCGGTGAAGATTTCTTCACACCATA
>DUKV01000034.1:5618-7036 GCA_013329165.1 Methanocalculus sp.
GGCCATCGAAGAGAAGGCCGAGGTTGCGATCACAATCGACAGCACAGAAGGACTGGTCACCATCGAAGGAGAGGACGCAGTCGGAGTACTCAGGGCAACAGAAGTGGTCCGGGCTCTTGGCCGGGGATTCTCTCCGGAGCGGGCATTCCGGCTCTTTGATGATGAAGATATCCTCCTTGATATCATCGATCTCTCGAATGTCGCCGATACGCCCCAGAAGATGAACCGGATCAGGGGGCGGATCATCGGTCGTGATGGAAAGGCACGCGGCCAGATCGAGAATATGACCCAGACCTCCATCTCAATCTATGGAAAGACCGTGGGGATCATCGGGCTTCCCGAGCCGGTCCAGACCGCCCGCAAAGGGATCGAGATGCTCGTTGAAGGATCCGATCATGCGAATGTCTTTGCATTCCTTGACCGGAGGAAGAAAGAGGCGAAAGAGGATCTGATCAGTTACTATTACTGAACTGGTACTGAACTGGTGTTACTGGCATCAGTTCCATTACTCGATAATACTGGATGCTTTGTAGAAATGATTCCGAATTTCAGGATAGTATTTTGAATGGAACTCCCTGAGGAGAGATTTTAGGATTTCCGCAATCCCCTGATAAAGATTTCGAAGTGATCGGTGTGCATAACGAAGTTTCCAGTGGAAATAAAGGGGTTCGCGAGGTTGCTTTCGACTCGCTGCCAATCCCGGCCGCCCTGAGAGAGCAGTACTACGCAGCCGGGATCCGATCGCTCTACCCACCCCAGGCCGCATGCGTTGAGGAGGGGCTCTTTCGTGGAAAGAACCTCGTAATTAGCATTCCTACCGCAAGCGGAAAGACCCTTGTTGCCGAGATGGCGATGCATCACCAGATTGCATCAGGTGGAAAATGCCTCTATGTCGTCCCGCTGAAGGCCCTTGCCAGCGAGAAGTTCGAAGATTTCTCCGGTAAGGGGGTCAGAATCGGGATTGCAACCGGTGATTTTGACAGAAAGGATGAGAGCCTCGGGAGAGCCGATATCATCGTTGCCACCTCCGAGAAGGTGGACTCACTCCTCAGGAACAGGACAGGATGGATCAGCAGGATCACCCTCCTCGTCATCGATGAGATGCACCTGATCGGGGATGAGGGGCGTGGAGCGACCCTTGAGATGGTGATCACAACGATGCGGAACCGCAATCCCGATCTCCAGGTGATAGGACTCTCCGCAACCATAGGAAACCCGGAAGAGCTGGCAGGCTGGCTCTCGGCCGGCCTCGTCCAGTCCGACTGGCGGCCGGTCGATCTCAGGGAAGGTGTCTATTTCAAGGGGCAGATATGGTTTGATGGAAGTGAGAGGAAGATCCCGTCAGTGAAGAAGGAGGCGGACACAAACCTCTGTCTGGATACCATTCAGGAAGGCGGCCAGGCCCTCGTCTTCGTCTC
>DUKV01000002.1 GCA_013329165.1 Methanocalculus sp.
ATTCGTGCTCTGAATGTCCGAATCATTCTCTCTTCACCCGTTCATGAACAAACAGTCATTGACTCATACCCGGTTTAGGAACACGGAATGAATTCAATCTCTTCTATGAACTATATACTATCAGGAATATAAATTTCTTCTGCCTTTCTATCATGAAGAAATATCAAATAATGGAATCCCGGTTCCTCTCACATCTCCATTGCTGCCTCCCCTTCGTTTTCACTCAGGAGATGCAGGTATAGTATCGAGTATCCCCATGCCATCCTCACTCCCCCCTTCAGGTGAAGGGGGCAGGGGGGATTGCCGGAGGGAGGAGTGTCACAGTACACCGGATACACAACGAAAACGAACACGGCCTGTAAGCGCTTGTCGATATAGGCTGAATCAGGTATGGTATGACCTCTCGCCCCTCCGGTGGGGCACCGCCTACCCCCTCCGGTTCTCAGGGTAGGCGATCCTTTCGGCCACCAGGCGGGGCTCGCCGCCCCGCCGGGAGGATATCAGCGCTTCGCGCTTATGCTGTTATACTGGATCTCAATTCATCTAACAGACACCGGATGCCCGTCCACCCATGCATAAAATCAATCTTTGCCGCGCCCTGCCGCGCCCCCACGAAAAGGAGAACACCTCCCACCTGCAATCGCCATAGTACCATCTCCTACACCGCACTTCTGTGGGCTTACCCTCACCCGCACCAGGCACCGGCGCTCACCGCGATTGCTCAGACCCCCCTGATATCCTGATCCCCCCCTTCAGGTGAAGGGGGCTGGGGGGATTGCCGGAGGGAGGAGTGTCACAGTACACCGGATACACAAAACAGAAGAGCGCTGCCTGTAAGCGCCTGTCGAAAAAGGCTCACTCAAACATTCTACCTTGAACCACCCCTCCCTCTCCTCTCCCCCCACCTCCAACCCAAACCCTTTTCCCGGATCATTTCACTTTCACGGTGCACGGTTCATCCATTATTACCCGGACTGCGTTCTCTTAGGTATGCAAACAGATACACGAATGCAATCCTTCTCACGAAGCCTCAGATTTTCCGAAAAGCCTCTCTTTAAGGACGCCGATCTCCTCGAGTGCGATCACATCCCCGACCAGGTGCTCTTCCGCGATGACGAGCTCGAGGAGCTGGCATTCCTGATCAGGCCCGGCCTCCGTGGCCAGCGGCCTGCCAACATCCTCTGCCGGGGCCTCCCTGCCACCGGCAAGACCACCTGCATCCATCACCTCTTCGCCGAGATCCGGCATCTCCCCGGCGCCGGCGGCACCCTGATCCCGGTGTACGTAAACTGCCAGCGGAGCAGGACCGCATTTGCCGTCTTCTCCACCATCTACCGGGAGCTGGTCGGCCATGCACCCCCGAGCTCCGGCATCCCCCTCAGGAGGCTGATGGATGCCGTCGCAAAGGCGCTTCAGTCCGGGAGACAATCCTGGGGAGAATCCAGGGGAGATCCCAGGGGAGAATCCGGGAGACGATCACCGACACAATCGGAGAGACAGTACGAGAGAGAATCCGGGAAAAAGGCCGGGAAACAGTCCGAGAGACCCATCCTCCTCGTCTGCCTTGACGATATCCACCACCTGATCCATGAAGGGACCGCCACCCAGATCCTCTCCTCGCTCCTCAGGATCTACCTCGACTACCCCGGGTGCCGGGTCTCGGTCATCCTGGTCGAGAGCGATCTTTCACTCGATCTCTCCCGCGCACTGGATCGATCGGTCACCTCCAGCCTCTGCGCCCAGGAGGTCTTCTTCGCCCCCTATACTGCCAACCAGATCCGGGGTATCCTGAAGGAGCGGGCGCGGCAGGCGGTCTATCCGGGCGTGATCGCGCCCGGGGTCCTCAACCTGATCACCGACAGAACGACAGGAACATTACCAGTAGACCTCCGGGTCGGGCTCGACCTCCTGAAACGCTCCATCCTCAGAGCAGAACGGGCGGCGCACACCAGCGTCACCGAAGAGGACGTCGCCGCCGCCTACGGGGATGCCCGCGTCACCTACCTCCGGGGGCTCGTATCGGGGCTCACCGGCAAGGAGCGCGCCCTCCTCTCACTCATCGCAGAGATGGAGGAGGGGGCCAGGATCAGAGAGGAGGAAGCCAGAAAGAGAGAAGAAGAAACCAGGAACAGAGAAGAGGAAGCCAGGAAGAGAGAGGAAGAAACCAGGAACAGAGAAGAGGAAGCCAGGAAGAGAGAGGAAAGCGGGTTAAGAGAGACAGCCGAGATGGACAACAGCGGCGAGAATGGTGAGAGCAGCGAAAACGACGAAAACGACGAGAACAGCGATATCAGCAAGAACGACAGCATCGACATGATCGACATGATCGACGATCCGATGAAGAGAAGACCGACCTCCGGGCAGATCTACTCCCGCCTCCAGGAGATGATCGAAGAAGATCAGCGGCGAAGACGATCCCTGGATGCCGCAGCAAAAGCCGGGGAAGTAGCAGCAGCAGCCTGCGCCGAGCCTGATCCCGGATATAGCACCGGGAAGCGCGGTCCGAACACACCCATCCCCCACACACCCACATCCTGCACACCCACCCCCTGCACGCCTTTCCCCTACTCATCCTGTTCGTACACCTCCTTCTACGAGCATCTCCGGTCACTTGAGAGCTACAAGCTCATCGGGATCAAGGGCGTGCAGGGGCGCGGGAAGACGAGCGCCATCACCCTCCGGTATGCGGCAGCCGATGTGAAGCGGCTCTGCGACGCAGAGGAGGCGCGGCAGGGGGAGGGGGAGAAGATGGAGAAGCGGTGAGGGAGGGGGAAGTAACAGTTTTGGAAAAGTTTGATTCGGCTTTCTATCCTGATGAACTGACTCCTCGCTCCTCCGGGGGGGCACCGCCATCCCCCTCCGGTTCTCGGAGTAGGCGGCCTTCGGCCACCAAGCGGGGCTCGCCGCCCCGCCGAGAGGATGGGAGCGCTTCGCGCTTATGCTGTTGTATCGGATCTTCGTCAGATGCAGAGGATCGAAGGTGATAGCGGATCTCAGTTCATCAATGCAGACACCGGATCTCCGTCCGCCCTAACAGAAAATCAATTGCTGGCGCGCCCTGCCGCGCCCCCCACGAAAAGAAGGGCGCCAAGGGCCTGCAATCGCACCCCCACCATCTCCTGTACCGCGCCTCCATGGGCTTACCCTCACCCGCACCAGGTACCGGTGCTCCCCGCGATTGCCCGGACCCCCCTGTTATCCTCATTCCCCCTTCAGGTGAAGGGGGCAGGGGGGTTTGCCGGAGGGAGGAGTGTCACAGGACACCGGATACACAAAGCAGACGAAAGCAGCCTGTAAGCGCGGGTGACTGAATGCTAACACCGCGAGCTGATCTCATGGATTGATCCCTCGCTCCTCCGAGGGGTACTGGATCGCCGTCAGAGACAGAGGAACGCAAGAGACACCGGATCTCCGTCCGCCCATCCATGCTGAAAAACTTAGGTTGGCGCGCCCTGCCGCCCCCATTCACGAAAAGGAGAACACCGCCCACCTGCAATCGCATCCCAACTATCTCCTGTACCGCGCCTCCATGGGCTTACCCTCACCCGAATCCGGCACCGGCGCTCCCCCGCGATTGCCCGGACCCCCCTGTTATCCTCATTCCCCCTTCAGGTGAAGGGGGCAGGGGGTTTGCCTACAAGAAAAATGTCACAGGACAGCAGATACACAAAGCAAACGAGTGCAACCTGTAAGCGCTTGTTGGTATAGGCTGAATCAGGTATGGTATGACCCCTCGCCCCTCAGGGGGGGGCACCCCTCAACCCCCTCCAATTCCCGGAGTAGGCGATCCTTTCGGCCACCAGGCGGGGCTCGCCGCCCCGCCAGCGAGGATAGGAGCGCTCCCGCGCTCATGAGGTTGTACTGGATCTCGGTCATCGATGCAGAAGGTCCCTGGAGATATGGGATCTCATTTCATTCTAGCGAGGTATCAAATTCAGTCACAGCCTGTGACCAAATTGAGCCGGGGGTTCTGCCTGCCGCTGCCAAAGACCAAAAGGTGGCACAGGGTGTGCCACTTTTGACAAAGATCCCGTGGGTGCATAACCGGGTGATCATTTCCAAATGCGGCTCAGTAGATGAAGCCGTCTTCTATGTCAGAAAACCGATAGAGAACAACTGGAGCAGGACTGTTTTAACTCGCGGGGGTGAAGAAGGCGGAGCGGGAAGACCCCGGACGCCTGTATCGTATGGTTATATTTACTTATACAACTAAAAGTCACTCATGCCAGCGTGTAACCAGGGATCACACAGTCCCCAGCTCAAGACGATCCTGATGGTTGAAGAGTTCATTCAGGAGCACAGCGGCGAATACAAACGGCGGACCTTGTGGGAGAACCTGCCGAAGAAAATGATGTACCAGACGTTCAAGACGATCATCGAGTATCTTCTGGAGTCGGGGAAGATAGCAAGCGATTCGCGGGGGACAATCTGCTGGATTCACGATCCGGATATGGTCCTGAAGTATGCACTGCGCGAAGACCTGCGGATCCGATGAAGTGCCGAATCTATTTTGCAGACGAGCAGGTGCGGGAGGCCTTTCTGGCTCTTCAGGCCTCCCAGGATCCCGGGGATCGTCGGCTAGCTGAACTGCTGGTCCGGGCTCTCGACAGACTCGCGGCAGATGCCTTCTGCGGGATCCAGGTGCCGAAGAAGTTGATCACGAAGGAATACCACAAGAAATACGGGCCGCTGAAGAATCTCTGGAAGTATAATCTCACCCGTTCGTGGCGGTTCATGTATACTGTAGTCCGTGACGGCGATATAAACGCGGTCATCATCGAATGGCTGGACCACACCAACTATGATCGCCGGTTCGGGTACTGAATGGTACCTCCCAGTAGATGTGCCGGGAGGTGCCGATCGCCGGAGGGCGATCCTTTCGGCCACCAAGCGGGGCTCGCCGCCCCGCCGAGAGGATGGAAGCGCTAACGCGCTCATGGGGTTGTACTGGATCTCTGTCAACGATGCAGATCCTGTATCCTGGTCTATCTATGCAGAAAAGCCCGGTCTGGCGTGCTCTGCTGCCTTCATACGAAAGAGGAGTTCTTAGGGTGCAAAATCAATAGAATGGTTATTTTGGCGCTTATTTTTGTCAGGGATTGATAATCATCATAATCCCTTTATAGTTCCATAGATAATGTGTAATCCGGAGGAGTCATGAATGTCAGAGACGCATCTTCGCTATACTGTTCTCATGGAAAAAAATGAAGATGGTGGATATACCGTAACCGTTCCATCTCTTCCAGGCTGTATTAGCCAGGGATCAACCTGGGATGAGGCTCTTCTTCATATTGAGGAAGCGATCTCCGGATATATTGAGGTTGCCAGAAAACTCGGCAGACCGATTCCCGTAGAAGTTACCGTTCCGATGCACGCAGAGAATGCCGGAATATAATCCTGGAATAGGGACCTTAGACCAGGGCTGTTTTCCTCGAATAATAGGGTTGGGATATGAAACTTCCAAGAATTTCTGGAGATAAGGTTATTCGAACTTTGAAGAAGGCTGGATTTGAAGTTGTTCACATCAGAGGCAGCCATCATTATCTGCATCATGCAGAACGAGGCTTTCTGGTCACCGTTCCAGTTCATTCAGGACAAATACTTGCACCAAAGACTTTCCAAACAATACTCTCCCAGGCTGGTCTTTCAGCTGAGGAATTCATGAAGTTTTTGTAACACAGTGGTGTCAACCCGTTATTCAAACTCAATGAATTGCCTCCTCGTCCCTCCCTGGGGGCACCCCTCAACCCCTTCCGGTTCTCGGAGTAGGCGATCCTTTCGGCCACCAAGCGGGGCTCGCCGCCCCGCCGATGAGGATGAGAGCGCTTCCGCGCTTATGGGGTTGTACTGGATCTCTACATGCAGAAAAGCAATAATTGCCGTGCCCTGCCGCGCCCTCACGAAAAGGAGAACACCAAAAACCTGCAATCGCGTCCGTACTATCTCCTTTACCGCACCTCCATGGGCTTACCCATAACCCGCACCAGGCGCCGGTGCTCATTCGCGATTGCCTGGACCCCCCTGATATCCTCATTCCCCCTTCAGGTGAAGGGGGGCAGGGGGGTTTGCCTGTGGGAGGAGTGTGACGGTTTAGCAGATGTGTTAGGGAGATGAACGCTGCCTGTAAGCGCTTGTCGAAAAAGGCTGACTGAGATTTGTATCCCGGTCATTCTACCTTCAACAAAGACCTCTCGCTCCTCCGGGGGGGAGCCTGGGGATGTTGGTGCCCATGTTGTTTCAGCCGGATCATAAATGAGCCAGAAGAAACTATTTTAATACAACCCTCTCTATAGTATTATAAGATGAAACGTTTTGTCGCTATTGCAGACGGGCGTGTCCAGAGAGTAGGATACCGTGACCATGTCTTTGACGAGACTTTTGGGACGGATATCTCGGGATATGTGAAGAACCTTGATACCGGCGAGGTTGAGATCGTTGCAGAAGGGCAAGAGAGCGATCTCCTGGATCTGATCAAGAAGATCAATATCATTCAGAGACCAATAGCCGTCCAGTCATTTCGTATCAACTGGGAGGAACCAACCGGAGCCTTCAGCAGATTTGAGATCATCCGTGGAGATATTCAGGATGAGACATTTGAACGGATGGATTATGCAGGAAAAGTTCTCCATAGTATAGATCGGAAGATGGATCAGAGTATTAATCTGCAAACTGTCGCTCTGGATAAGATGGATCAAAGTCTTAAACTGCACAATATGACTCTGGATAAGCAGGATCAGATGCTGGATAAGCAGGACCGAATGCTGGACAAACAGGATCAGATGCTTGAGATTGGGAGAGAGACGAAAGAAGAGATTGTCGGTTTGAGAAAAGATACTGGAAAATATCTTGAAGATGAATTCAGGGAGATCAAAAAGAAGCTCTCCTCTATCGAAGATGCTCTCGTCAGGGCAGGTATCCAGGTATAATATTCAGGAGAGCTGCTCTCCCTATACTTCCCATATTCGTAACACATAGGTAGGAACCCCTGCCAATACCAGTTCCTCTCCAATCTTCGAACGGGTTGTCTATCTGTAGCTGACTCACCAATATCCAGGGTGAGTAGGGGGTTGATTGAGAGCTGTCACAGAGACCCCTCGCTCCTCCGGGGGGACACCCCTCAACCCCCTCCGGTTCTCGGAGTAGGCGATCCTTTCGGCCACCAAGCGGGGCTCACCGCCCCGCCGAGAGGATGAGAACGCTCCCGCGCTTATGCTGTTGTACTGGGTCTCAGAAGATGCACACACTTATTTTGCCGTGCCCTGCCGTGCCATTCATCCTACACAAAACCGGAGCCACCTGCAATCGCCAAAGTACTATCTCCTGTACCGCACCTCCATGGGCTTACCCATTTCCCGCACCAGGTACCGGTGCTCCCCGCGATTGCAAGGGACCCCCCTGTTATCCTGATCCCCCCCTTCAGGTGAAGGGGGGCAGGGGGATTGCCAGGGTGAGAGAGGGCACAGAACAACAAATGCACAAAGGATACGCACCTGCCTGTAAGCGCTTGTCGAAATAGGCTGAATCAAGTATGGTATGACTCCTCGCTCCTCCGGGGGGGCACTGCCATCCCCCTCCGGTTCTCGGAGTAGGCGGCCTTCGGCCACCAAGCGGGGCTCGCCGCCCCGCAATTGAAGATGGAAGCGCTATCGCGCTTATGCTGTTGTACTGGATCTCAGTTCATCTATGCCGATTCCCGATCCCCGTCCACCCTAACAGAAAATCAATTTTTGGCGGGCCCTGCCGCCCCCATTTGAGATGAGGAACGCCGCCAACCTGCAATCGCATCCCAACTATCGCCTGCACCGCACTTCTGTGGGCTTACCCGCCTCTCGCACCAGGCACCAGTGCTCCCCGCGATTGCCCGGACCCCCCTGTTATCCTGATCCCCCCCTTCAGGTGAAGGGGGGCAGGGGGGATTGCCGGAGGGAGGAGTGTCACAGTACACCGGATACACAAAGAAGACGAACGCAGCCTGTAAGCGCTTGTCTGTGAAGGATGATCTGCCGGTATAGGCTGCCGAATTGAGCTTGACTCCTCGCTCCTCCGGGGGGGCACCGCCTACCCCCTCCGGTTCTCGGAGTAGGCGGCCTGGCGGCCACCAAGCGGGGCTCGCCGCCCCGCCGATGAGGATGAGAGCGCTATCGCGCTTATGCTGTTGTACTGGATCTCAGTTCATGGATGTAGACACCGGCTCCCGGTCCATCTATGCAGAAAAGCCTGGGCTGGCGCGTCCTGCCGCAGCTCAGTTTTCTTCTCAGGGGTCACATCCCCCCGTCTTCCATAATCCGCCTCTTCGCTCACCTGTATTCTGATCATTTCAGTTGGGAACGTAGTGTTTGCACCTGCTTGTTTAGCCTCTTTTGCACCTGGTTCTGCACCAGCTGCTCTGGCTGCCGGCTCCTCTCGGGGGAGTGCTATGTCATAGAGGGTATACAGGAGTTTTCTCCCAAATCGTGTTGCTTCATAGTACACTTTCCTTCGGTCGCCGATATCCTCCAGCTTCTGTACCTTCCTGGCAACCAGGCCGCCGTCCACGAGCTTCTTCAGGATTCGATCCATCTCCCGGGGATTTGCAGAGAACCTGTCTTTGAGTTCGGTGAAGTAACTCTCGCCTTCAAATGTCACTGCAATAAAAACCGCCCAGACCGCATCTGTTGATATGCTCTGGATCGCATCCCGGATCTCAACCGGAACCCTCTCAAGGTATTGCTTCTGCATACATTCATCCATCGGCTGCCCACTCCTGTTCAGAATAGTTCATTATTTATAACTAATATTAATCTTTGCACTATCCGGCTTACAGGGTCAGCTAACCAGAACCATTAATCCTGGTCTGGTTCAAAACTCAATAAATGGATGATGAGAGTCATATGCTGGATATTTTTCAAACAGGCTGGAATTACGTAACTCTCAGAAGAAGAATATTGCTATTGGCATATACGGCTCTTTCCATCGGACGCGGAAGAATGATCTCCTTGCTTTGCGTTCATTTCTTCGGGATCAAGGATATGATAAGACAAGAATCTCTCTGGACATGATCCACCATATGGCTGAAGATCATTCGTCTCTGGTACCTGAAACTCTTCCTGAAGGGCCGATTCAGGATATTATCCTGAGTGATCTGCTTGTCAAAGAGAGCACTATCCATATCTTTATCTTTGTCAAGGAACACGATGATGAACATTATCTTATACAGTCAGTATCTATGGAATTCCAGCACATTCGGGATTGTATCTCATATGGGGTCAAGAAGGATCAGTTTGTCGCAGTCTATGTAGAGAATGGGCTGGAAGAGATTGCCGGTGGCGTCTTCAAAGGCCAAATCATGCGAAATGAACATGGATTCGACATTGCATTCTTCAACAGGATTGAAGAGATCTTTAAACCTGTTCAGCGCTTCTGTGATCGCTCTCTGGAATCTTATTATAGGTACTGATCCCAGGAGATATCCCATGAGACGAGCACTCCCGCGCTTATGTTGTTGTATTGGATCCCTGCATACAGAACCTCAATAATTAACGCGCCCTGCCGCGCCATTCATCCCACATAAAACTGGCGCCACCTGCAATCGCTGGCGTACTATCTCCTCTACTGCGCCTCCATGGGCTTACCCTCCTCCCGAATCCGGTACCGGTGCTCCCCGCGATTGCCCGGACCCCCCGGATATCCTCATTCCCCCTTCAGGTGAAGGGGGGCAGGGGGTTTGCCGGATGGAGGAGTGTCACAGGACAGCAGATACACAAAGGATACGCACCTGCCTGTAAGCGCTTGTCGAAACTTTGTAAAACAGCCATAACGGCGACAAAACACACATACTCCACCACGTGTGATCTACACATCCAAACGAATTGAAGGATTGAGATACGCCGATCTGATTCGAATGGCGCGCAGACGACTGCGTATCAAAATATTTAAGTTGCAAACGAGCATTAGTAAACTAGTTGAACGGATACAGCTTCCATATCAATACAGAGATTATTTATTCCAATAGTCAATCCAATAGACTTTCCACCCATCATTCCAATCGGAATATCAAGCGAAAGCAACAAGAAAAGCAACAGCAACAGCAACTTCACAAGCTAACACAAAACCAAAAGCATCAACCGGTGCCCATTCATGTATCGTGACCACAGAATCGCCGTCGTCGTCCCGGCCTATAATGAGGAGCTTCTTATCCTCGACACTCTGGAAACAATCCCCGACTTCGTTGACCGCGTTTTTGTCGTCGATGACTGCTCAAAGGATGCAACCCTTGAGAAGGCCCGGGCATTTGCAGAGAAGGATACCACCAAAAGGGTCACCGTCATCCATCACGAGAAGAACCAGGGGGTCGGTGCTGCAATCGTCACCGGCTATAAGGCCGTCCTCGAGGCTGGTGAGGATAAAGAAGAGATCGATATCGCCGCCGTGATGGCCGGTGATAATCAGATGGACCCCGCCTTCCTCCCCCATCTCCTCGATCCGGTAGTAGACGGGAAGGCCGACTACAGCATGGGCAACCGGCTCGTCGACCGCGAGTTCAGGAGTGGGATGAGCAAGTGGCGCTTCTTCGGCAACGCGCTCCTTACCCTCCTCACCAAGATCGCCTCCGGGTACTGGCAGATGGTCGACCCCCAGAACGGCTATACCGCCATCTCCCGCCGGGCACTCGAGACGATCTCTCTTGATGCCATCTACCCCGGCTATGGGTATTGTAATGATGTCCTCGTCCGGCTGAACGTCTATGGATTCCGGGTCAAGAATGTCCCCCACCCATCCCGCTATGGCCGCGAGAAGTCCGGCATCCGGTACAGCACCTACATCGTCCGGCTCTCCCGGCTCCTCCTGAAGGACTTCCTCTGGCGCCTGAAGATGAAGTATATCGTGCTTGGCTTCCACCCGCTCGTCTTCTACTACGTCTTCGGGGCATTCATCTCGATCATGTCGGTGCTCGCGGGATTCTGGACGCTCTACTATAAGTTCATCCAGGGAGGCGCCATGTTTGTCCCGGCCGTGGTCACGTTATTGTTGTTCAGCATCGGCGCCCAGTTCCTGCTCTTTGCGATGCTGTTTGACATGCAGGCGGAGAAGAATGGTGGGTGGTATTGACACATTGAAATTTCGAAAATTAATGTCAGGTGATTACTATGAGAATAATTGTTGATATTGGTCATCCCGCACATGTTCATTTTTTTAAAAATCTAATTTGGGATCTTGAAAAAAAAGGACATATTATAAAAATTACCGCTGTTGAAAAGAAGGATGTTTTTGAATTATTGGATGCATATAACTTTGAATATACAAATATGGGTTCATATAATAACAGGTTTAAAAAATTATTCAGTTTAATATCTGTTAATTTGAAAATGTTAATATTGGCGAAAAAATTTAAACCAGACTTATTCATTGGTTGGGGTTCGCCTTTTGTGTGTCACACCTCTTATTTCACAAAATCCAAATCAATTTTATTTTTAGATAATGAACCTGCAATAGCTCATAAAATATGTACTCCCTTTGCAGACTTAATTTGCACCTCATCTGCCTATTCAATAAATTATGGTAAAAAACACTTGAAATATAATAGTTATGAACCGTTAGCATATTTACATCCAGAATTCTTTAATCAAGATTGTAATAATGATTTTTCTGAAAATAAATTAGAAAAAAAATTAAATGATTGTATCATTCTAAGATTTAGTGCTTGGGATGCAATCCATGATATTGGGGAAAATGGATTTAATTTTGAAAATAAAGAACAATTATTTAAATTTATTTCAGAACTAGAAAAATATGGTTCAATTTTAATATCTCATGAGGGCAACCTTGACGAAGATTTAAAAAAATATGAGTTAAAGATTCAACCTGAAGAATATCACTTTATTCTCTCACAAGCAAAATTATATGCTGGTGAAGGAGCATCATCGGCTGTTGAAGCAGCATTGTTGGGCGTCCCATCAATCTATATATCATCTTTAAAACTTGGTTTTATAGATGAATTAGAGAAAAAATATGACCTTATAAAGACCTGTAACGGTCATGCAGATGCTAAAGTTGAAGCAATAAGAATTCTTGAAAATACAGAATCTAAAAATGAAATTAAGAGAAAAAGAGACAGACTAATTGAAGAAAAAGAAAATATGACTAAATGGATGATTGATTTAATTGAAAGAATGTGATTTTTCTCTAAAAAATAATTAAGATCAAAAATAATTATCATGACAATTAATATATTTTCAAGTATGGAAGATCTTCTAACCAAATCTCCTAGAAAGACATGCGTCACAGTAATCGTTTTTGTCTATATACTCTACCAATTAACACTAATCAGCACAAGTATAACTCAATACAATGCAAATGCATTAGATTTTATTTTCCACCTCCCTTGGTCGTATTGGATCGGAATGTTGCTTTTACTATTTCTTCTTTATTTATTTGACATAAAAAATGATTATAATTTCAAGTATATACAAATTTACCACATAACCACTATAATTTTATTCATATTATATCTATATGGAGTTGTAACATTTGCATATATATATCCAAGATCATTAGATAGTTTTATGGTTGTTTCATGGCTTGAATCATTAGAAATTTATGGTATATCAGATCTGCCCACACCAATATATTTATCGGCCTTTCCAGGATCACTAATATTTTTTTTACTCATATCTTTAGTTACTGGATTAAAACACATGGTTTTAGCTAAATTTGCCTCGTTATTTTTCATGTTTTTATTATCGATCATATCATATATCACATATCATTCAATTACAAGAGAATATAAACTATTTCCTGCAGTGATATTCATCCCATTTACATGGGTTCAAGAATATCATTTACTACCACAAACATATGCACTGATATTGACATCGATAATGATATATTTATTACTCCATCTATTTACTAGCTATCACAATAAAAAAATCATCTTTTTGTTATTTATTATTATTATCGCCATTACAGTTAGTCACCCATTAACCTCAATTTTAAATATTATAGCTTTAGCAATTATTTTCATCGCAATTGTGTTCATAACCATAATTATTAATAAATTTTTTTCAGAAACTAATGATAATGACAATGCCGCTGAACTAAAAATAATTTTCACAATGTCATTTTATTTTTTATTGTTTTTAATCATACAACTTATATATTTATCAACATTTATGACAGAAAAAATATTAGATACAATGTTAACAAATATTAACGCACTACTAGATTTCCAAAACATGCATTCCAAGTTAGCTATTAGTGACAGATTTGTTGATAATCCACACCTCACGTATTTAATTGGATTTTATTTAAGGTGGTTTGTAATTATTGGAGTTTCAATAATTGGATTACTAAGTTCTTTTTTTATAACAATCAAAAATTACAATAAAATGACATACATACTATTTGCGACTTTGTTTCTAGGATATACTTCATTCTCACTGTTGTTAGGAATTGCAGGTTATGGAGTTTATGGAATGGATAGAGGGTATATGTTTTCATTATTACCTTTTACAATAATAGCATCTCTTGTATTTTTTAAATTCAACAGAAAATCCCCATTAAAATTATTAATTATTTCATTATTTATAATTGCTTTGATTATATTCCCTATAACTAAATATAGCAGTGACCCATATAATTTCATTTCAGAATCTGAAATGTCTATGATAAATTTTAATGACAAATCACCAATAAAGTATTGCAGTGTTTCAGATTCTGAATATAATTTTATTGAATTAAAAAACCAAGGTGGGAAAGAATATTTGAATATGACAATAATACATAATAAAATATATATTTCCGGTAGAAATTTCATATTTCAATTACCAAAATAAATAAACAAAATATGGAAGAAAGGACCACAATCGACCATCGGCAGTAACGATCCCAAATCATCAAAATAAATCGTACATAATTTTATATACCAGTACATGTTTAACTTTTAACTGTTAAATCATGGCTCTCGTAGATGGCTCCAATGTCTCCATATCCCATCTTGGTCTCGTTGCTGTATTCGCCGATCCGAACTGATCCCCCCTTTAAATACTCTCTCTCGGATTATCATATTTAATGGTTACGCTTTCTTCTCTCTCCGGTAACTCTTCCCGTTCATGTTCAGGATAATCGCATTCTGCGTTATCCGATCCAGGATTGCACCTGTTAATGCCGGATCATGAAATACTTTCACCCATTCCGAAAAACTGAGATTCGAGGTGATGATCGTCGACATTGTTTCATACCGTGTTGCGAGCAACTGGAACAGGAGTTCCGCGGCAGCAAGGTCAAAACTCACATACCCAAGTTCATCAAGAATCAGCAGATCAATCTTCTTGAACTGGCGGAGATAGAGTGTCAACCGGTTCTCATGCCGTGCCTCGATCATCTCGTTGATCAATCCTGCAGCGGTCCGAAAGAGCACACGATACCCGGCTTCACAGGCCAGAACACCTGTACTGATCGCAAGATGTGTCTTGCCAGTCCCGGCATTTCCAATGAGGATCACGTTCCTCCTCTCGGAGATGAAACCAAGATTCCTCAATCCAGGCACCGCATGTTTCCCATCCTCGGGAAGGTTCTCTCCAACCAGATCCTCAAATCTCTTCATTGTTGGAAATCCTGCCTGTCTCAGAGCACGCATCTGGCGATTCACCTTTCGTTTCTCCTGTTCAGCCTGAAGTGCTGAGATAAATATCTCCTCAATATCAGGTCTGTCAGGATAATACTCCTGAATATACGAATGGACGCCACCAATCCGTAGTTCTTTGCAGAGGGTTTCGAGATTCATGCTCTCCACCCCATGAGGAGGTCGTCATACGTGTCCAGATCCGGTTCGGGTACAGAGAACGCATCCAGAAAATCAAAAGGTTCAACCATCTGGACTGGATTCTGGAAGAGAAAGAACCTGAGTGTATCATAGGTGATAGGCATGTTCTCTTCACTCAGCAGATCCAGAGCTCCGCAGAACGCCTCTTCTGAAGTGTCACCGACCAGATCAAGGATTGGGAGGAACTCTTTTGGATCTCCTCGACACTGGTGGGTGAAGAGATGAGTGAGTCTTGGGTCACATTGGTTGAATACTTTTGAATTGGCAAGAGCTTCCGGTTTTCGGTGAAATGTCTTGATGAAATGACGGATATCCGAGATCGGATCCGGGCTGTTTGAACGGCGGGGATGAGTGGCAATAACCTGTTCACCATCGATCAGGCGAATTGTATCGACATACGCCTGCATGGTGATTGTCCGGTCACGATAGGTTGTAGGAACGGAATAGAAGGTGTTCTCGTATCTAACCATGGAATATTTGTTCAGGGTAGCTCTTCTGGTGTGGCAGTTTGTATATTCAAGTGAAGGAAGGGGTTTCATGTGTGCACGTTCAACTTCCAGTCCCTCAGCCGGTGTCAGGTCACGGCGGTATGCCGGAAGATGATTGATCTCGTTGATACAGGTGGAGAGCCACTGACACGCCTCCTGGAACGTGTCAAATGAGTCACGTTCACCGAATGCATATCTCCGGATATAGCCAACAGTCTGTTCATCAGTACCTTTTTCCTGAGGTGAGGCAGCATTGCATACATGAGGTGTAAATCCACAATGCACCGCAAAACGAAGGAAGTTGTCATTCAACCGTTTCAACCGGGAATTATAGACCACACCGAGCCGATCATAGAAGATGGTCTCTGGAACGGCCCCGATCTCATTGAAAAAGTCGATGTGAGTCTGGACAACTTCCAGATGTCCCGAATGGCGGAATAAACGGCCAAATCGATACAGAGAGAAGGGTAGGACCATCCCTCCACACGAGAATGTGCATTCTTCACGCCCAATACCCAGCACAACGTCTGCAAAGTCAAATTCGCCACGCCATCCTACAGGGGGTTCCTGTTCAATGAATGTCTCACGGAACGAGTGTTCTCTTTTAAAGCGACGAACCTCGTCTTTGACTGTGGTATATCCGATCGAGTAACCATCTCGTGTTGTGAGGAGCTGATGGATGTATTCGCCCATCAAAAACTGATCCACTTTTTATTAAAACGCTCATCAAAAATTGATCCACCCTATCAGCCCTTCTGCTCCATCATTGGATCGGGAGGGGAAATGTAGGTGAAATCATTGAGCGATATACAGCGCATTGTAGAACTCTATAACCTCTATGGATCAAAGAGAAGAGTCGCCCAAGAACTTGGAATCTCCAGAAATACTGTAGCACGGTATCTCCAAAGGGTTCAGGATGTCAAAGATGGAGTTAAAGATGAAATACTTCCTAAAAATCGCCAGATACAACGTCCTTGCACTATCCTGACTCCGGAGATTCGAGGACGTATTCATGCAATACTGGAGGAGAATGCAGACCGCCCTAAGAAACAACGATGGAATGGACAGAAGATCTGCCACTACCTGAACAAACAAGGTCATGGTATCAGTTACACAACTGTCAAGAGAGAAATAGCATCATGGAAACAGAAGCATGGCCATCGTGATGTCTATATTGCCCAGGAAACCGATCCTGGATGTCGCGCAGAATTTGACTTTGGCAAGACCGATCTCTGCATCTGCACGCGATGGGGTAAGTATCCAATGGCATCTATGGTCCTCAATAATTCACTCTATCGGTTCGGTCGGGTCTATCATCGTGAGACCCTTCTTGAGATTTTTGATGCCCATATCCGGTTCTTCAACGACCTTGGTGGAGTACCTGCCACCATCTTCTATGATAATATGGCTGCAATCCTGAATCCAAAAACAAAAAATTGGAATTCACGGTTTCTTGAGTTTTCTCTCTTTTATGGATTCGAACCTCATGTCTGCAACCCCCGGTCATCACATGAGAAAGGAACCGATGAACAATCAGTTGGATACATGAGGCGCTGGGCATTCAGTGAAAGGAATACGTTTCCTTCTCTGGATGAGGCAAATCTGTACCTGGCAGAAACGGTCACCAAGATCAATGCGGGTAAAGTCTATCGCCGTCAATCTCCTCCCTGTGTTGGCCTTCTCGCAGAACAGAAAACGTTTTCCCCTCTCCCCGCCCTCGAATTTTCCAATTATCAATCTCGCTCAGCCCGGATCTCAAAATATTCTCATGTTGCCTTTGAATCGAACTTTTATTCGGTTCCGGATACCTATCCCAGTCATCATCTGACTCAGAAATATTCTCCAGACATCGTCGAGCTGGTTGGAGGCGATCAGGTGCTTGCATGCCATACACGGCGGTTTGGAAAGGGAGAGTTGGCTTATGACCTTACTCACTTTCTCAAGACACTTTCACGAAAACCGGGTGCACTCCCAAACTCCCGGTTATTCCGGCAGCTGGACGAAGCAATCCAGCGAATCCTTCACAGACATTATGAAGGGAGAAACAAAGAGTTCCTCCCGATTCTCTCACTCTTCGAAGAAGTATCTGAAGAGGAGTTACTATCTGCGATCCATCTGTTGGAAGAGCATGGCATGGTTCCAACCTATGAGACGTTACGATGTGTAATCAGGCATCAGACATGTCAGCTACCTGAAATCTCATTCCCTCCCGATCCGTTCAGAATGGAAGTTCCCAACCTGTCTCTCTATGATCACCACTTACTGGGAGGTCGTTGATGTCTGCAAGGATTGAAGAGCTATGCCGTACACTGCGTCTCTCAGGGCTTGCAGCATCGGTACGTGACCTCGAGCCCAGTCCATGCTCAGAGGAGATTAACGCGTTTCTTCTCCATGCTCTGGAAAATGAATATGAATTGAAATTAGAGCGAAAAAGGGTGAACGCCGTTCGTACCGCTGGTTCTCCCACAATGAAACGATTTGATGATCTTGTTGTTGATCTGTTGCCCGAAGATGGTCGTTCCTACCTTTCTCTCCTGAAAGACCTGGAGTTTCTCAAAGAACATCAGAACGTGCTGATGGTCGGGAATTCAGGGACGGGAAAGACACATCTTGCGATTGCGATTGGTGTCCTGGCATGTGAACAGAATTACCGGGTGATTTTCAAGACGACAGCCGGTCTGGTGAATGAGCTGGTCGAGGCGAAACAAGAGCGGAGATTAACGTATCTTCTCCGGCAGCTAAAACGTGTAGATCTCCTGATTCTTGATGAGTTGGGATATATCACCTTTGATCTCGCGGGAGCGGAACTGCTGTTTCAGATGCTTGCATCACGATATGAGACGGCCAGTACACTGGTGACATCGAACCTGATGTTCTCCGAGTGGGTGAAGGTGTTCCATGACAAGTCACTTACAGCGGCTCTGCTTGACCGGATCACCCATCGAGCACTTGTGCTGAACATGACTGGCACAAGTTTTAGGCAGCGATAGTCGCCACAGAATTAATGTGTGAGAAGATAAGATTGGTAGTAAGGTGGATCACTTTTAGATGAGCCAAGTGGATCAAAATTAAATGAGCGAAAACAGATGGATGCGTTTTGCAGTAATCCGTTGTTTCCCACGATTATACTCGCTTGACTCGAGGTATTCATGGATCTTCTCTTTTACCTCATCGGTGAGGACGCGAGAAGGTTGGATGACCACCTGATCGGCTGTGAGAAAGTCTGGGAGATCTCCATTCTCCATCTGTTTCATCTGACGAAGATACCGTCTCACAGTATTGATGGATACATCAAGGCGTTGTGCGGTCTTTTTGATACTCCCATATGTCTCATAACAGTTGAGGATCTCTTTGATTTCTACCATCTCTTTCACCCTTTGTGCCACCTCATACCCTATTTAAAGGGAAGTGGCGGTTTTTGGCAAAAAGGGGGATCAATTTGGATCGGCGCACCTATATAAAGCGGGGATCAAAAGCAATCGGCGAAAACACGTTGCTGGTGTGTATCTCGGCTTCGGGAGTAAAATCCCAAGCTCTCAAAATTAATAGTACATAGTTTTATATGTATTTCACAATCCGCACCCCCACAACAATTCACATTTAATTATATTTTTATTTAACAATGTACAACTTTGTACAACTATTATTTAACATAATATTTAAGTATAAATCAATGGCTGAGACAAATACAATCCATGCCAAAACAGAAAGGGAACAAAGGTCAAACCAAAATGGACCGACTCTTTCCAAAAACCAAAATGAGTGTCACTGATCCAATCGGTGAACTCAGGAATCTCCTCGAAAACGTGCCGGAGTCACCCACTCCAGCCCAGACAACACCGCTTATTGCCGTCGCTGTTGTGGGAGTCCTTCATCAACTCGGGTTTGTTGACCTGGTCAATGAAATGGTATCATGGGATCAAAATCAGTGTTCGATCAGCCCAGGAAACAGGGCACTCGCTCTTGTTCTCCTCCCTTTTTTATCCACTCAGCAGCGGGTAGCACTGGTTCATGTGAGCCAGCAGCTCGAAAACATCGATACAGAGCTTCTTTTTGGAGCACCCATTCCTGCCTCAGCGTTCACTGATGACTGTCTCACGAGAGCCCTTGATAAATTCGCAGATGCATGTCCTTCGAACTTCTTTCAACAGCTCTCTCTGCGAGCCTATGCAGCCTATGACATCCAAAAATCACTCGTCCTTCATAGCGATGTAACGTCACATGAGCTCTGTGGCGCATATGATCTCAGCGCAGAATCCAATTTGTATGGTCCAACAATCTGTTATGGCCTCAACAAAACCGGTCGAAGGGATCGCAAGATCTTTCAAACAGGAGTCGTAGCAGATGGAAATGGTCTGATCCGGTATTGCAAAACAATGGATGGAAATCACGCGGATCCCATCTGGAATATGGAAGCACTCGCCGTTCTTCAGGAGATCTTCGGAGATGAGTTCAGAAGCCATACCTATATTGCAGATTCCAAACTTCTGACCCGCCCGAATATGGAGATTTTAAACAGGAAAGGGGCTGAAGTTCGGTTCATCTCACATATCCCATCTAACTTCGCCAGCAAACTTGCGGATAAATACAAGTCGATCGCTCGTGCTCGGAATCAATGGACAGATCTTGGTCCGTGCTGCACCGATGAGGAGGCAGGGAAGCGGGCAACCTACCGGTCACAGCGGTTTACGGTGAGCCTCTATGGTTCGGAGTATGAGCTCGTCCTGTACGAAACATCAGCAGCAGATAAAAAGGTGCAATACCAGCTGGAGAAAGATCAAAAAACAGTGGAGACACTGATCAAAGAGAGGAAGTTTAACCACCCATTTGCCTGTGAACCCGATGCATTGAGGGCTATTGAAGAACTGAAGGAACAATCCCGAAAACTGCTTGTCGAGCCGGTTATTGAGGTGACATCCGAGACAAAACAACGATGGCCGCGGGGACGGAGGGGGCCCGAGACCAAGCCTCTTGAAGAGTGGACGGTGTACCATGTCCAGGTAAAAGAGATCACTCCACATGATGAACGCATAAAAAAATTCAGGGAGAAGAAGGAAACATTCGCGCTCCTGACAAACCATGTCGAATCAGAGATGGATGACCGTTCTTTACTCAGGCATTACAAACAACAGCATATTGTCGAGAATATCTTCCGGACAATGAAATGGTCGGTCATGGCTGACCGCATCTACCTCAACAATCCAAAGCGGATCGATGCCATGATGACGTTACTGTATGTGTCGTATCTTGTCATGGGTATTCTGCAGATGATAGCACGGATGAACGTAAAGAAGTTTCCCGAGCCACCCGGATCTATATCGACAATAAACCGTTAAAATCACCAACAACAGCGTTTTTGATGAGATCACTGGAGTCATTTGATATTATTTCCAAAGAGGGGAACCGCCAGATTTCTGGTGTGACAGAAGGAAACAAGTATCGATTGTCGGTTCTGCTCTATCCCAACTTTGCCATTAACAAGAAATAAATGTGTTCTTAGTGATGTTTGAATCGACGAAAATGCAAACAAAACTAAGAACAAATGAAATTGCGCCGAATGAGAATATATCCTTTCCTATCGGCACCATTTTCCTCGTTAATCAGCTGTATGAAGCCCTGGCTTTTCGCGATATTTTCGGGAAACACAAGACAAGAGGTATCGATATCAATAATCTGCTTCGAGCACTCATCAGCTACAAACTGACGGATAACTTCAGCATAAAGCGGTCTCACGAATGGATCAACCGGCCTGAAGTTCTTACCGAATTCTCTCTCCCTGCATTCAGCGAAAGAACACTCTACCGTGTCCTTGAAACCCTTGGTGCCAACCGGGAAGAAATCATATCCGACATCCAGGACATCCTGTTTGAGAGATATGAATTTGAGCATACAAACATCAACATGGACTGGACCAGCATTGTTCTTCATGGGGGTAAGGCACCGCTTGGAAAGTATGGCTACAGTCGTGATCATCGGCCAGATAAAAAACAGATCACCGTTGGTGTCACAGAACTTGCCGACCCGATCAATGTCCCAATTGGACTGACAATCGAACCCGGCAATCTCAATGATCAGATCCACTTCAAGAAGACCTATCAGCAATCAAGCGGCAGTCTCAGAGAGGGTTCTCTGGTAATATTTGATAAAGGAGCGAACAGTGTCGCCAATACCCAGATGATCCGGGCAGATAATATGCAGTACATCACCGGAAAGAAGCTCAACAAGAGCGATGACAAGATAATCGCCAAATTTGAGACCTATAATCCTCAGGTTATTGATGAGGAGTCAGGGATTCGCGGGATTAAAATCGAGAAACCGAACAGTATCAATTATCTCTACTTCTCAGAAAAACTGCAGAAAGAGCAGCTGGAATCCAGAGCCAGAAAAGTCGTTCGGGAGATAAAAGAAGCAAAGGCCATTCAGGAAAGTATTGACAAGAAGAAGGCCCTTCCGAAACGATTCCGGATAAACAATCTTCTTGTTGATGTGGATTACTCGATCCAGACAAAGCTGATTGAACTCTCCGAAGATGATGCCGTCAGGCTGCTTGAAGATAAGTTCATCACCGGCAGAGAGGGATTTTTTTGCCTGAAATCGAGTAAGAATTTGACACTTATCGAAGCCCTTCTGACCTATCGAAAAAAGGACTCGATCGAGAAGATATTCAACTCTCTCAAGAATGAGATCGAGATCAAACCATTGCGTGTATGGACTGATAACAGCATTTACGGTGCTTTAATCATTGGGTTTCTTGCACAGTTGTTTATCTCTTTGATCCGATTTGAGATCCCGGAACTAAAGCATACGTCAACGAAATTCATCAAAAAGGCGCTATCGAATTTGACAGTTACGGTTGATTCGTGGATGAGGAAGACAAAAAGGTTCATTCACTCCAATTTTGATGCCATTAACACGATGATTTTACGGCATAATTGGACGGTTACATGAAGTTTTGATGGGAAAATCGTCAACTGTCAAATACAGTTTCCCGATGAAATTCTGGAAAAAATAGATCACTGTAGTGGATGCTGTCAATGGGGGGTGAAGCCAAAGTGGCAAACTTAGGATATAATACCCCGGATTCTCCAC
>DUKV01000054.1 GCA_013329165.1 Methanocalculus sp.
TAGGTGAAGAGGGCGGAGAAGAGCATGATGAGCAGTACCGTGACGCCTGTTGCGATATTGCCGATCAGGAATATCCTGAGGGCATCGGATCCAAATGCCATACCAAATGATCCAATCGCTGATCCGACAACCATGATCCAGAAGACTTTCCAGGGGTCGATCCCAATCAGCCTCCCGATTGCCGATCCCATCAGGGATCCAGCACCCTGTATCGGAAGTGTCACATAGAGGAGGAGCGTGAATGCAGTAAGCCGCTCCATCCAGGGTTTTTCAGCAATCATAGCTTCAACATCCAAAACGAGCCCGTGCATATATGGCCCGATCCTTGGCAGGGTAAAGAGATGCTGAAAATTCCACGCCATAAACAGGGCTCCGACTGCATCAAGAATCAGGACGGTGAGACCGGCATACCACCAGGGAAATCCCGCAACGATGGCAACCGGAATAATCCATCTGCCGATCGGAGTTGCAAGATAGGCAAGAACCAGCGATAGTAATGTGAGAAGGAGAAGTGAGGGCAGGAATATCGAAGAGATGGCAACATAGATCAGAATGAGCAGAAATGGAACGACAACCCCGATCAGGGGATACTCATCAGGTATATCCACGATCAAAATGTGTGTGGGAGGACAATAAAGGTGTGGAAAAAAGTTTAGATGGAGCGGAAGAAGACCGTTGTTTTGATCTCCTCTGCACCAAAGAATTTCTTACAGAATTCGGCTGTGATCTGCGGCGGGTATTCCTTGCAGCTGAAGATATCAAGGTATGCACCGTTTGTATCATTGGCAAAATGCCCGGTGATACAGGAGGTCTCAATCAGCTGTACTAATGAGTATCCGGCAACACGCTCATTTGGACCGAAGTTTACGATGACCGGTTCACCGAAGCGTTTCATATCAATGAGATCACAGACCTCCAGAACGAACTGGTGGATTTTCTGCGGGTCACGGATCGTCTCCGGGTTGCAATTCTTCAGATCAATTGCCGTGCAGAGACCCCACATATTCTCTTCTTTGAAACGGTTCATGATCTCTCTGTCGGATTGCTCTTTTGGGATCTGCATTGTCTGGGTCATGGCTCTTTTAATCTCCCTCTTGGATACTAATATGTTTCAAAATTCAATATATAAAGATTTCTCATAAGAAAAACGAATATAATCAGCCATTTACGCAAGCAGAGAGTTTATTTTATTCAAAATCGACCAATTTAAGTTTTACGAAAGCCAATCTGAAATCAAGCTTTCAAAATCGAACAAATTTGAAAAAGCTCAATTATGCCATCGATAAAAAAATGAGGAAATTTCAGGTCATGCGCTTTTTGAAAATGATGTGAGCATATAAAGTAAGCATGGAGTGAATCACCCCGACAGCAGGTCACCAGGGCTGTTTTAGAGTTCCAGATCAGAAACATGACCCTTCAGTGATTGGTAGGTGGCAAGTGCAGTCGGATTCCCCATGATAATCCGTTTCAGTGTCTGTTGGATTGTGAGGGAGGAGGCATGGTTTAAGAGATTGACAAGTATCTCCATCAATGGAATATGGGTTTTTGTGTCCATCTGATCAATATGTGAGAAGGTGGTAAGAAGCCCGGTTGTTGTATATTCATTGACAACCATCAGGCGGAAGAGGGCATCTGACAGGAATGATCTCCCTTCCTCTGTCTCAAGGGATACCTTACGATTCCTGGCAAACCTTCCATAGAACGCCCGTTGATCGTTTGCCTGCTCTATCCTGAGATAGCCGGAGTCCTCTATCTCACGGAGAAGAGAGACAAGATCATCGGCATCTGCGCTTGTTGTTGCAGCGAGGAATTGTTCCCAGACAACCGGGTCCTTTCTTGCGCAATCCATCATTTCCCGGAATAATTCCAGTCGCTCCGGGTCAGTCGAGGCGATCAGAAGACCATAAGCATGCATTCGATCGGTTGAAACAGGACTGTTCCGGAACTGGTTTTTGATTATTTCATGCACTTCAGGGGTGTCAAGCCGGGCGAGGAGGCGCAGACAGAGGTTTTTCACCTGCCGATTCCTGATGAAGGCGGCAAGGCCACCGATTGATTCCCATGTATGATCGGTCTGGTGGTATGCCCGGTACAGTGCCAGAAGAGTCGGGGCATGTGACTGTGCAATTGCCAGTTCTAAGCTGCGCCGTGCATGATAGGCGGCCAGGTAGTGATGGGCAAAGGCTGGATCGCCTGCATCCTCAAAGATTGTCAGAAAATGCGCACCGGCACCCTCCATCAGTTCGGTATCCGAGAGGAGATCGATATAGAGGGTGATGAATTCCTGAGAGGGTGCTGCTCCCGGATCCTGCATGAGGTGGAGGATCTCAAGAGAGGCAAGGGACTGGTATGCAAGGAACCGGGCAGTGATCTCCGGATCGGTCCGCGCCTGAAGATACAGGAGATCCTCATCCGGATGATAATCAAGGAGTCCGTAGAAGGAGAAGTCACGGTTCAATGAGTAATAGTCCGGACTATCGACATCTTCAAGAATGATCTCCTCCTCTGCATGTTGAACCAGATGGCATGTAGATGCGATTTCTGTGCCGTCAGCCTTCATAAGGGCAAGCTTAAAGGGGAATACCCAGGGAGGATCGCCCCCGGACTGAAGGAGGCGGATAGTACAGCTGCGGTCATTGGGATTATATGATGGATGAACGGTGACTGTGGGGAAGCCTGATCGCTTCAGCCAGCCATCAGCCATCGGGCCAAGATCCATCCCGGCGATTGATCCCATCAGGTTGATCCAGTCATCACGGCTTGCATTGGCATGCGCAAACTTCCTGTGATACAGCGAGAGCGCCCAGACAAATGGCTCTTTTCCGAGGATCTCCTCGACCATTCTGACAAATTCAGGCGCCTTCACATAGGTGACCGAGGTGATCAGGTCATTTGGATCATTGAAGCCGTCCGGTTCTATCGGCATCGCCGCTGCCCCCGTATCCCGTGCAAAGGTTCCGTCCGCCGGGTCAAGGAGGGATATGACGGTCTGGAGGCGGCTATACTCCTCGCCGAAGTGGAAGGCATGGTACTGCTGTTCAATATGGACAGTGACGGCTTCGTTCAGCCAGATCTCAAATGGCGTCTCTCCTGTGACTTCAGATCCATTCAGGTTATGATAGTACTCATGCAGTTTGACCCGCATCAGGTACTCAAAGCCCGCATCGGTCATCCCGGCAAACGGCATCAGGCGGTTCGTCGAGATGGTGGTATTGCCGACATTCTCCATTCCGCCGAAGTCGGAGTTCTGCATCCCGATCTCCCGGTATACCGATCCGGTATAGGTGTACCCCGCGAGGATCTCCTGATCAAGATGCTCCATCTGGCGGGTGATCCGCAGGAGATCCTCTTCATCTGCCCCGCGTCTCCTGAGCTTTGTCCGCTTGGTATAGAGCCGGTAGATCTCATGCCTGACTTCAACATGTTCATAACAATGCGGGCCGGTGAAGAGGTAGACCCAGAGGATGCCATCTTCAAGGATATCAAGCGCCTGTTCTGCCCGTGCCGGATCAGATCCCGGAGGGCAGAGGAGTTCGAGGAGAAATGCCCTTCCTGAAGGATATTCAAAAGTCCGCTGGTATGATGCATAGGTGCCGACACCGAGGAAGAAGAGATATGGCGCCATCGGTGTCGTGGTATTCTCATAGGTGATTGAATCAAGCTCCTCCGAAACAGGATGGGGATGCAGGAATCGTGAGGAGTGGGAGAATGAATACCCTTTTGCGAGCCGCTGGCGGGGGATCGCGATATCGCCGTTTGAGATCATGTGCGTATACCGTGAGTCGGCGATGATGGTTGTCCGGTATGTGCATTTGGCAGTCATCTCATCGATACAGGGCACCAGACGCTCAAATCCCCACTGCTGGCACTGGGTGATCTGGGTGGGCGGTGCACCCTTCGGAGTTTCATCATAGTAGAGGCCTTCGAGGAGCGTGTGGGACGGGTGGCAGATCGTCTCGCTCCGAATGACAAACTCGGTCCCGGGCGGGATGTCATCCCCAAAAGAGACCAGAATACCATCTTCCTCCACCACGTATTCACACCAGATACCCCTGCATGAGAGGGAGTGGATCTCAAGTCCCTTTGCATTGAGGCGGAGAGAACGGATGGGAATGGACCGTGTCCTGAAGAGGGTTTCTGCGAGGACGCGGGTCTCGGTATCCGAGATGGAAAAGGTGAGATCCATATGGATGACATCAACCGGAGACGGGGAAAAGTCCGGGCGGTAGTACCGGAATCGCGGAGGCATGGGGATGTATTCGATCCGGAGAAGGTAAAAGGTGATGGTGAGGAGGAGAGGATTACGCAAAAGAGGGTACTAATTGGAAATAATTCCTCCCCCTCCCACAACCGGCAGACCAAAATACTCCCTCCCTTCATTATTCATCTATGAAATACTATCCCGATGCCAGCGGGAGCCTCACTTACCAGGAAGTGAACTCGGCAATTGAAGAGGTCTTTGCCGAGCATGGGCGTGGGAATGTCCGGATGCCGCCAAAGATCTATATCACCTTCCCGGAGGGTGATTTCAGAACGATGCCTGCGTCAATTCCGGGGATGAATCTTGCCGGTGTGAAGATCGTGAATGTCCACCCCGGCAACCCTGCTCGCGGCCTGCCGACGGTGATGGCAACAATTATTCTTAT
>DUKV01000022.1 GCA_013329165.1 Methanocalculus sp.
CGTTTTCCAGCAACAGTCATACTTGCACTCTCTGCAATCACATTTGCATTAGTTATTGGCCTTTCTATTGGAGTATTATCTGCTGTCCGGCCACATTCACCTATTGACGCCTTTGGTAACCTTATCGCTTCATTAGGTTCATCCATACCATCTTTCTGGCTTGGGTTGCTTCTCATCCTGGTTTTTTCGATACATCTTAATCTTCTTCCTTCTTTTGGGTATGGCGGAATAGAACACCTTATCCTTCCAACCATTGCACTTGGTTTCCTCAATGTATCTAAGATACTCAGGATTACACGCGAGAGTATGATCGATGCACTCTCTGAAGACTATGTATTCGAAGCATATGCAAAGGGGTTGAGGGAAAAGGCGGTTGTTATCCGTCATGCATTTCGAAATGCGTCAGTTCCAATCGTTACCCAGACGGGGCTGGAGCTCGGAGCACTTCTTGGAGGAACAGTAATAATTGAGCAGATATTTGGTTGGCCAGGAATTGGGAGCTTCCTTCTGTCATCGGTGATGAGCAGAGATTATCCGGTAATTGCTGGTTTTGTTCTTCTTATAGCCTTAATCTATGTAATTGTGAATATCCTTGTTGATATTATATACATCTATATTGATCCAAGAATACAGCCAGGGGGAAAGACGCATGCATAAACATGCCTTTTCCCGATTCGAGCAATTTTTCCCATATGATATAAAATCATTGGGCTTGAGTACAGGCGTAGTTGCAAGCTGCATCATACTTATACTCCTCTTATGCATGTCGGTCTTTCCCGGCGTATTTGCAACTCATGATCCAAACACCGTGGATCTTGATAACCGGCTTGTACAACCAGGTGTGGAGCATTATTTTGGAACAGATCACCATGGAAGAGATATTTATAGCAGGGTTGTATATGGCGCCCGCACATCTATGGCAACTGCCCTCTCAGTCGTTGCCATTGGTGTTATCGTTGGTACTTTGCTTGGATTGATTGCAGGGTATTATGGGGGTATTATAGACCAGGTAATCATGCGAATCGTTGATCTTTTCCTGGCGTTTCCCGCGACTATCCTCGCTATCGCATTGGTGGGATTATTCGGACCTTCCCTCTTCAACATCGTTCTTGCACTCTCGATTATGTGGTGGGTAAGCTATGCACGAATTATCAGGGGGGTCGTCCTTCAGGTCAAAGAAAAGGATTTTATTAAAGGAGCTTATCTGATGGGAGGAAAAAATCGCTATATTATCCGAAAACACATTATTCCACATGTTCTATCTCCGATCTTTGCCCTTGCCACACTGGATGTAGGATCTGCAATCCTTCATATCACGGGCCTTAGTTTTCTTGGTCTTGGAGCCCAACCGCCAACAGCTGAATGGGGATCGATGATCCAGGGCAGCATTGCATTTATGGAGACTGCCCCCCAGACGATGATTTTCCCAGGATTATGTATCATTATAACGGTTATTTCATTCAACTATCTTGGAGATTGGATAAAAGAGAGAAGTGATCCGGTTCGCATGGAGAAAATTACTGTTTAAAAAAGGTGAAATGAATGAAGTCAGTACCTATTGATAAAACAATTCAGCGCTCAAATGAGCCAATTTTAAAGGTTAAAGGGCTAAAGACAACCTTTATCACAAAGAATGGAGATGTCAGGGCAGTGAACGGCCTCGATTTTAACTTGAATAACGGTCAGAGGATGGCAATAATCGGTGAGTCCGGATGCGGAAAATCAGTCCTTGCCCAGACAATACTAAACCTTCTCCCAAATAATGCACAGGTATCCGGGGAGATACTCTTTCAAAACAGTGCAATTCTCAATCAGTCGGATGAACAGATGGTGGCTCTACGGGGGAAGCTCATTGGATTAATTCCACAACATCTCTCATCCCTGAACCCGCTCATGAAAACACATCTTCAGGTTGAAGAGGCCATTCAGCCCGATGGAGGTTCCCAGGAGAAGAACGATATCTCCCGGAAGATGTTGAATCTTCTCAACTCTGTTGGACTCAGGACGTATGTATCAGAAAGGCATCCTCACCAGCTATCAGGTGGAATGAACAGAAGAGTTCTGATTTCTATGGGGATTGCACAAAATCCAAGTTTGCTCTTAGCAGACGAGCCGACGACCGGTTTAGACACCATCCTACGACATAAAACCGTAAAATTATTAGATCGTATAACCCAGGACCGCTCGCTTCTCCTGATTACCCACGATATTAATGTAGCACGCCTTTGTGAAACTATTGCAGTAATGTATGCAGGTGAAATTATTGAGAAGGGAAGTGCAGAGGAGATATTGGAGAACCCAAAACATCCATACACTGAAGGATTGATAGCATCAATGCCCTCTCGCGGCATGTCATCAATACCCGGCTTGAGCCCCAGCCTTATTGAAATTCCAAGTGGCTGCCGGTTTCACCCCCGTTGCCCATTAGCAACAGAACAATGTATGAAGATTCACCCGGTTTTAAATGGGGAGCAAGCAGGAGTTCGTTGCCATGCTTGTAGTTGAAAACCTTTCAAAAATTTATACAAGTGGCTTTTTTCGCCCACAGGATTTTCATGCAGTAAAGGATGTAAGCTTCTCTGTGCACAAAGACGAAATTTTTGGGCTTGTTGGAGAGAGCGGTTCTGGTAAAACCACTATTGGAAAGATGCTTGTACGCCTGATTGACCCGACATCTGGAAAAATTACCATTGATAAGAAGGATATTACAAACATGAGAGGGAAAGAGCTCAGGGAATACTGGACAAATCTGCAGATGGTTTTTCAGGATCCAAGGTCATCACTTAATCCAAGAATAAAAGTAGGAGAGTCCCTTATTGAAGGTTTGAAGCTATCAGGTAATATAGATTCAATCGATGAGGTGACTCAGGATCTACTAAAAAGTGTGAATATTCGTGAGGAGATTCTAAACCGATATCCTCATGAGGTAAGCGGTGGAGAGATTCAAAGGATTGTAATTGCCCGTGCGTTAAGCCTCAATCCGAAGTTGCTCGTAGCAGATGAGCCAACATCAAACCTTGACATGTCTGTTCAGGCTCAGGTTCTTAGGTTAATCAAGGATTTGCAGAGGAAACATTCAATACCCTGCATTCTCATCTCCCATGATATTGAAGTCGTGAAATGGATGTGTGATAGGATTGCCGTGATGCTCAACGGCAGGATTGTTGAGGAAGGTATCACAAATGATGTCATTCATAACCCGCAGCATCCATATACCCAGGACCTCATTAAAGCCACATTTCTCTCTGATATTCCAACAGTTGACGGAGAGCCAGGAGAAGGTCACTCATTACATAATGGATGTTCATATGCAGGAAAGTGTATATTCGTAAAACCCGAGTGCCTGGAAAATGAGATTCAATTGAGAGGGGATCATCATAAAGTAGCCTGCATATTGGCTCATTAATACATTTTTACCAAGATTCGCTTTATTTGAGAACATATGGAGAGATCTATGGTTTTGGCTGCTATTCTATCGGATGCATTTAATTTACTCAAAATGATGCTCCCCATGATCTTCATAGGTTTTCTCCTTGCAAACGCCCTCATAAAATCGCGTTATATCAAATATACGAATATTCCAATGGCGTTATTAACAAAAAAAGCATATCTTCCAGTTACGTGCTCTTCTGCACTCACTTTTTATTTTTTTAATAGCTGGACAGGAGTGGGCGTTCTTTCCACGTTATTCCGTGATAAGATAATAAATGAACGTCATGTTATTGTCACCGTATTGATTGCCATGCTGCCAAAAGGGCTTCATAGTGTTTTGTTCTTTCAAATACCCGTGGCAATTGCAGTTTTGGGATATTCGATAGGTTTATTGCTTCTTGCAATTGAACTCCTGGTCTTCTCTCTAATCGCATTTCTCGGCATTATAATTGGGAGAAGACTCTTCCAGCAGGAGCCATGTGTATGCAAAATGGAGGGAGAAGCGGGAGAGGGAAGCGAGGAACTGGAAGAAGCAGAGAAGCCAGAAGAAACGAAAAAGCAGAATAAATATAAAAAGTGGATCTCTCATATAGGTGCTGTTTTTGCAAAAACTTTATATGATTTTGCAAAAGTTGCAGTTGTGCTCATCCCAACTACAATCTTGTTTTTAGCCATCTTCAATTACGGCCTGATCGGGTACTTCGAGGGGCTTTTTCGACCCCTCATGAGCGCCATCAATCTGCCGGATGTAGCTATTATTGTTTTTACAGCGAGTTTTTTAAGTCAGGTTGCAGTTCTTTCCGTAGCAGGGACGGTAATTGCCTTAGAAGAAATAACTGTTCTTCAAACACTTCTGATGCTCTTTATCGCTCGTATCCTGCACCTTGGACTTGGCTATGTTAAAACATCCTTTCCAACAAATATCGCATTATTCGGAAAAAGCCTGGGTACGCGAGTGACCTGTATTGAATTTATAACAGTTGAATCAGGTCTTTTCTCAGTAATTATCATTCTTTTGCTGATACAGTCATTCCTTTAAATCACCCCAATCACAATCAATATCAATACAATCCCCCCGATTGCAACCGTCAGCACCCCGGCAATCCCAAGCACCAGATATAGGAGCGGCAGGTACTCATTCACCATCGCCGCTCCTCCCCCCGTGCCTTGGTCCGTTTTCTCCTGAAGAGATCCTCACGCTCCATCTCCTCAAGATAATCCGAGATATATGCAATGACTCCTTTCAGCTGTGGGATCATAATCGAATCAAGGGCATTTGCCCGCCGTCGGACTGAGGTGATCCGGGACGAGAGGCGGAGGAGGGCGCCTTCCACCTCTGCGAGCCGGATGGCGGCTAAGATTGCCTCTTCTGCACGATCCGAGGCGTGATCCAGCCTCCCGGTCGCTGCAGAGAAGCCATATCCGGGGACACGCCCTTCCCTGAGCGGATCCGGAAGATCGAACCGGGGAACACCCACCCCCATGATACCCTTCTCAATGATCAGTATATCGGGGATGTTCCGCTCCACAGCGGCACAGCTCTCCACCTCGCGGTGTGTCGCCGCCATCTCTGCTGCAAAGAGTGCAGAGTATGCCGCTGCAAACGCCTCCTCCATCTTCCTCCTCAGCTCATCCCGGCGTTTTGTGAGGGAGAAGAACTCCATCACCATCGCATCAAGCTTCTCCCGAAGGAGTTCATGCCCCTTCTCCGCGACCACCAGCCGTTTTCTGATCTTCAGCAGTTCGATCCGTGTCGGGCGGGTGCCGGGGGGGAGCCTCCTGCTCACCCGGTGCCACCCCGGTAATACTCTTCAATATACTTCGGGTCGATCCGATTCAGCTCATCTTTTGGGAAGATCGAGAGGAGTTCCCATGCCCGGTCAAGGGTTTCATCAAACGACCTCCCCTCATCCCGCTTCTGGCCGACAAATTCATGCTCGAACCGATCAAGGAAGGTCAGGTACAGGCGATCGACATCGGTCAGCCCTTCATCCCCGATCACCGCCACAAGCCCGGCAAGCCGCCGCCCGCGTGCATAGGCGGCATAGAGCTGGCTTGAGACATTCGCATGATCCGCCCGTGTCCTCCCCTCACCAATCCCCCCCTGCATCAGCCGTGAGAGGCAGGGAAGCAGATCGATCGGCGGATAGATTCCCTTCCGATGCAGTTCGCGTGAAAGGACGATCTGCCCTTCGGTGATGTACCCGGTCAGGTCAGGAACAGGATGGGTGATATCGTCATCAGGCATCGAGAGGATCGGGAGCTGGGTTATTGATCCGGGCCGCCCTTTCACCCTGCCTGCACGTTCATAGAGCGATGCCAGATCCGTATACATATATCCCGGATACCCTCTCCGTGCCGGGATCTCCTCACGGGCAGCCGAAACCTCACGAAGCGCCTCGCAGTACGCGGTGATATCCTGCATCACCACCAGGACATGCATCCCCAGGTCAAATGCCAGGTATTCAGCAGCGGTGAGGGCGAGCCGTGGGGTGACGATCCGCTCGATCGCAGGGTCATCGGCCCGATTCAGAAAGATCACCGCATGTGCCTGTGCCCCGGTCTCGGAGAAGTCATCGATAAAGAACCGGGCTTCCTCATGGGTGATCCCCATCGCAGCAAAAACAACTGCAAATGATTCGTCTGACCCACGTACTCGTGCCTGCCGTGTGATCTGTGCGGCAAGAAGGCTGTGCGGCAGGCCTGAACCCGAGAAGACCGGGAGTTTCTGCCCCCTGACAAGCGTGTTCATCCCGTCGATTGCGGAGATCCCGGTCTCAATAGAATCCTGGGGGAACTCCCGTTTCGTCGGGTTGATCGCATAACCGGAGATCTCCATCTCCTTCTCGGGCACCACAGCCCCTCCGCCATCGATCGGTTCAGCAGAACCCGAGAAGATACGGCCGAGCATCTCTTTACTCACCGGCATCGTCATCGGCCTGCCGGTGAAGCGGACAGCGGTGATATCGCAGTCAAGATCACGGGTTCCTCCGAAGACCATCACAATCGCCATCCCCTTCCTCGACTCAAGAACCTGTCCGGTCCGGACCGTGCCGTCGGGAAGGAGGACCGTCACCACCTCGTTATACCCGGCATCATCGATCCCGGATACGGCAAGGATCGGCCCGGCAACCCTGACAACGGACTGGAACTCACGGAGTGGAGGCATCAGTCTTCACCCCCGGGGAATGCAGTATCCAGTGCTTCAAGAGTCTTCGGATAAAACGATTCGAACTCCTCGTGCGGCATCGGGCCCATCCGTGAGAGCCGGGCTGTCACCGGGAGCTGCTGGATGCCAGCAGCAGTCATCCCCTCACCAACTGCATGATGCCCCAGCCGGTAATACCGGTGAATCAGGGTCATCATCCGATACTGCTTTTCAGGCGGGCAGAAGGTATCGACCGGATCGAATGCGGACTGCACCAGGAACGACTCCCTCAGGAGAGTGGCTACATTCAGCGTAAACTTGTCTTCTTCGGGTAGGAGATCGGGGCCGACCAGCTGGACAATCTCCTGGAGTTCGTTCTCTTTCTGGAGGAGGGCGAGGAGATCTGATCGCATCTTTCCCCATTCAGATCCCCCGTGCTTCTCCCACCATGGAGCAACGAGATCCGAATAGAGTGAGTAGCTGAGAAGCCAGTTCACTGCCGGAAAATGGCGCTGATGAGCAAGATCGGCATCCAGAGCCCAGAAGACCCGGACGATCCGGAGCGTGTTCTGGGTCACCGGCTCAGAGAAATCTCCACCCGGCGGCGAGACCGCCCCGATCACCGAGATCGAACCCTCTTCACCGGAGAGCGTCTTCACACGCCCCGCCCGTTCATAGAAGTCGGCAAGCCGGGAGCCGAGATAGGCAGGATAGCCATGTTCGCCCGGCATCTCTTCGAGGCGGCCTGAGATCTCCCGCATCGCCTCCGCCCACCTGGAGGTCGAATCTGCCATCAGGGCAACAGAATACCCCATATCCCGGTAATATTCCGCTATTGTGATCCCGGTATAGACCGATGCCTCGCGGGCCGCAACCGGCATATTCGAGGTATTGCCGATGAGAACTGTCCTCTTCATCAACGGCTCCTTTGTCTTTGGATCGACAAGAGCCGGGAACTGCCGAAGTACATCTGCCATCTCGTTCCCCCGCTCACCGCAGCCGACATAGACGATGATATCAGCATCTGACCATTTGGCGAGCTGGTGCTGGACAACCGTCTTGCCGGCACCAAAGGGGCCAGGCACAGCGGCGGTTCCTCCCTGGACGATCGGGAAGAAGGAGTCGATCACCCGCTGGCCCGTGATCAGGGGGCGGATCGCCGGAAGCTTCGATTGTATCGGCCGGGGCACCCGTACCGGCCAGCGCTGGAGCATCGTGATCTCTTTCACTGTGCCGGTTGTATCCAGGAGCCAGAGGATCGTCTCATCCACGGTATATTCGCCTTCGTCTGCGATCCGCTCCACCGTCCCCGAGAGATCCGGGGGGAGGAGGATTGTGTGGACAATCTTGTTCGTCTCGGGAACTGACCCTATCACCGCACCGCCGGATATTGTCTGCCCCTGAGAGAGAGAAGGGGTGAAATGGAACCTCTTCTCACGCGATAGCGCCGGAGCCGAGATCCCACGGACGATGAAATCACCGGATATCTCCCCAAGCTCTGTCAGGGGCCGCTGGATACCATCATAGATCATCTCGAGAAGGCCGGGGCCAAGCTCCACCGAGAGCGGCATCATTGATCGCCTGACCGGCTCACCAGGGGTGATGCCGGTGGTATCCTCGTACACCTGGATAGTTGCAGTATCATTATGCAGCCCGATGATCTCGCCGATAAGCTCATCCTCGCCGACAAAGACGACCTCATACATCTGTGCTCCACGCATCCGGTCAGCCTCGACAACCGGCCCTGTAATCCGAATTATACTGCTCTCTGTCATCCAATCACCCTTGCATCCCCTGTCCGGCAATGCCGGCAACACGCCTGATCGCCTCGGTTATGGCATCATCACCTTTCACCGGACCCTTTGGCCCGGGTATTTCAACAACAACCGGATAGACCCGGTGCGACCGCCCATGCTCATCAAGGAGCGGGATGAGCGGCCGTGCATACCGATCCTGTATAAGGACGATACCGACTGATTCGTCCCTAAGAAGCTCAATCAGTGCGGCTTTGGCAGAGGCATCATCCTCGCACCGTATCGTCTCTGCAACACCGCCCAGTCGGCAGAGGAGGGCGACTGTCCGATCACCAACTGCCACGATCCTCATCTCCCGCCAACCTCCACCACCATCTGCCCCCTGATCGTCCCGGCAGGTACATGATACAGAATCCCGGCAGCAGCTCCTCGCAGGTTTTCGCATTCGATCCCAAGCGCAACCAGGTACCTGAGGATAGGTCCGCTGCCGAGATGATACTGGCTGCTCACCATCCTGCCGATATCAAGCAGACACTGCGAGAGCCCCAGCTCGATTGCACCCGGATCCCTGCTCTTCCTCACCTGCTCGATGAAAGGCTCGATATAGGGGCCATACATCGTCTCCCTGATCAGTGAAACCAGTTCCACAAGATCGGCAGAACGTGCAAGATTCAGGAGCAGTTCGTCTGTGATCTCAAAACCTCCCCTTTGAATGAGGAATGGTTCAATTGCTGCTGCATCTGCACCGTACAATCGTCCCCGGATCAGAATCCTGAGGTTCTGGCAGTCTATCATCCGTCCGGCCATCAGGACAGCCGGCTCGTACTGGGATTCTTCTATGCCCCGTGCGGTCATCATCAGCGAACCGTAAGCATCAGAGAGAAGGGCAGCTTCGAATGCCGCATACCCTTCCTGTTCGCCAACTGCCTTCCAGATATCCCGTATGCGGGTGATGACACCTGACCGGTCAAGCCGCTGAACCGCCTCTTCAACAGAACCAGAGTGGGCGGCCTTCCTGATCTCTGACTCCGAAAATGCGCCGATTGGCACAGCCCTCTTCTCGATCAGATCCCCAGGAAGACCGCCATTAATCCCCCTCAGAACAGCGGCTACCTCCTCTGCCAGATAGACCTGGATATATCCGAAGATCAGTGAATGAATCGCATCCGGGACCGAGACGGCGAGGTTGCCAAGCAGGGTATAATGGTACTGCCGGATCAGCCGTTCGGTATCGTCCGGACCCATACCCTCGCGGTACTCGATTATGTGGCCGAACCGGCCGGCCCGTTCAAAGAGATCAAGGAGATCAGATGCATCCGAGAGGGTATCGGCACCATCTGCTGTCACAAGCGGGTTTCCCATCGCCCTGACCCGTGCTGATGGATAGGCAAACGAGGCGATACTCAGGATAATCCGGAACCAGCCGGCAGAGACAGACACAAAGATTGCTATAAAAAACGCAATGGCAAATGCAATCAGGATCAAGCCGGACCCTTCCCCGGTGAAGAGTTCTGAGAAGATCAGATCAATATCCATCTCCCTCACCTCCATAAAGTATCGAGGATACTTTTTGTGTCAGGATATCCCGCATCTGATCCAAACGTGTCGCGAAGGTCTGATCGCACCGTATGGGAGCTTCAGCAGATCTGACGATCACCCCGCCGGACTGGATCTGCGGATCATGGAGAGGGAGGGATCGGATCGTCACCCCGTCAAGTCCTTCTGTTGCATCTTCAACCGCTTTCGTATCAGCAGACCGGCAGAGAAGAACAATATCTCCTCCCCCGACGATCTCCCTCCCTTCAATGATGAGGGAATGGAGGATGGCGGGGTACTCAGGTTTTGAAGGGATATCTGCCAGTTCTTCTTTGGCAGCAACAAATACCTCCCGGATCCCCTGCCATCTGGCATCCCGGAGCACTTTCATCTCATCGTACTCTGCCTGGAGGAGGACTTTTCGTTCTGCACGGCGGGCTTTGCGCTCACCTTCAAGGAGGATACGCTCGCGTTCACGGCCGGCTCTCTCCCGGGCAGCTTCCCGGATCGCAGTACACTCGTCTTCTGCCTTCTGCCTGATCTTCGCGATCTCCTCTTCGGTCTCTGCTTCAATCAAGGAGATGATCGTCTCAAGCCCCATTCAGAGACCTCCAAAGAGCCCGATCCCAAACATGATCAAAATCGCAACCAGCAGGCCAAATATAGCAAATGTCTCTGCCATCACCGCAAAGACGAGCGCCTGCCCCATCGATTCAGGCCGCCTGGCAACCGCACCTATCCCGGCAGCAGCAGTCATCCCCTGCCCAATCGCAGAGAGGCCGGCAAGACCGACTGCAAATCCTGATCCGATACAGGCAAGGCCCGCAGCCGCAGTTGCCGTCACATCTCGGGTGATGATCCCGGTGAACGCCATGATCAGGATCGCAACCAGCAACCCATAGATCGCCTGGGTCTCCGGGATCACCGAGAAGACAAGCCCCTTTCCAAACATCTCCTCACGCTCGGATGTGGTTGCGATCCCGGCAGATGCAGCAATTCCCTGCCCGATGGCAGATATCGCCGCAAAACCAACGGCAATCCCACAGGCGATCGAGGCAAAACCGGCAGCAAGGGTGGGAACGATATCGCGTGTGATCATCCCGGTGAACGCCATGATCAGGATCGCAACCAGCAACCCGTAGATGGCCTGTGTCTCGGGGATCACCGAAAAGACAAGAGAACGGCCGAATGATTCCGGTTTCTCTGCGGTTGCAGCAGCACCAGCAGCTGCCGCAATACCCTGCCCGATCGCAGAGAGTGCCGCAAGGCCGATCGCAAACCCACACCCGATTGCGGCGATTCCAATTGAAATATCCGAGATCGGGCCGCCAGCGATCATTCCGGTGAAGGCCATGATCAGGATCGCAACCAGGAGACCATAAATCGCCTGGGTCTCCGGGATCACCGAGAAGACGAGGGCACGGCCAAATGCACCTTCATGCTCGGCTGAAGAGGCGGATCCGGCAGCAGCAGCAATTCCCTGCCCGATCGCAGAGAGACCGGCAAGGCCAACCGCAAGGCCGCATCCGATCGCGGCAAGCCCGGTCGCCATCGTCGCAACCGCGTCACCCGCCAGGATTCCTGAGAACGCCATGATCAGGATCGCAACTAAGAGACCATAGATCGCCTGCGTCTCAGGGATCACCGAGAAGACAAGGGATCTCCCCATTGCACTGTCATCCTCAGAGCTTGTAGCAATCCCGGCAGATGCAGCAATTCCCTGCCCGATCGCAGAGAGGCCGGCAAGACCGACCGCTAACCCGGCACCAAGAGCAGCAAGCCCCATCGGGGTTGAGACGGGATCTCCAACACCCCCAATCACCCCGGTCGAGAGGAGGATCAAAACAGCAACCAGCAGGCCGTACATCCCCTGTGTCTGGGGAACCGCCTGGAAGACGAGTGCCTGCCCGAACTTCCCGGGCTTGATGGCGATCACTCCTGCACCGGTGGCGCCGGCAATGCCGACACCCATGCCGGACCCGATCGCAGACAATCCGACCGCGAGCCCGGCACCGGAAACTGCCAGGATAAATCCGGGTGTGAGTTCAGGTATCATGGTTCATCCTCCGGGAGTAGGGTATTCTTCCGGTTCGTGTAAAATGGCTGGAAGAGGCGGCCGCCACCCTCGTAAAAGTGGCCAAAGAACTCGACATACTGGAGCCGGAGGGCATGGATGAACCCACCAAGCGCCTGGAGCAGGAAATTTGCCAGATGGCCGCCGACTGCAAAGAGTACCGCAACGATGGCGAGGTACGGATGAGCTGATCCGATCATCTCAGAGAGGATATTTACCGTCATCGCAATTCCGGCAGTGGCGAGTGCAAGCGCAAGAATCCTTGTATAACTGAGCCAGTCACCAAGGAACCCCGTGATACTGAAGAAGCCAAGCGGCCCTTCGAAGGTGAGGATCAGTGCAGCGGCTGCTGCTGCTCCCGCTCCCGATGCAAAGAGGAGGGGGAGGGAAATATCGGCCCAGCCGAAGAATGCGAAGAGAAGAACTGCCGCAGAGGGCTGGAGCAGGAACCAGACGCCCTGTTCTTTGAGCATCTTTCTGATATCGCCTGCCCTGATATTGCTGTATGCAGCGATTCCAAGACCCAGATTCAGGTGTGCAATCCCAAAGATGAGGGCGGCGATGAGGATGGTGATCGGATCCATCAGGGGATCGATTAATGCGAGGGGCGGGGATATGTCGAAGAATCTTGGGAGGAGATCCCCGAAGAAGCCACCCTGTAAGATACCGAAGAGAATACCGGAGATACCGCATGCAAACAGGATGAACGAGAAGTCACGGGTTGACCCCGGAGACCGTGCAGGGCCTGCGAGGAGGGTTGCTGCAACCAGTGCAAGCAGCAGTCCGTAGCCTGCATCCCCAAGCATCACCCCGAAGGTGATGACCAGTATCGGAGCAAGAAAAACCGTCGGATCCACCTCACGGTACCGGGGTGGGGCAAATGTCGTGGTGAGGGAGCTAAACGGCGAGAGCCAGCGTGGATGGTTGTACGCAACAGGAACAGCGGCATCTCCGTCCTTTCCGGGAACAGCCCGGTAGATCATGGTGCCACCTGCATGAAGATCTCCGATCTTCTCAAGGAGGGGGAGATCATGGCTCCTTATCCAGCCTGAATAGAGCCTGAGATCGCGGGTTGAACCGGTGAGGGCAGCGGCATCAACTGCATCCCGTGCTATTCCGAGGTCTTCTGCAAGCCCCGCAAGCAGCTGAAGGTATTCTGAGCTTTTTTCCCGCAAACGAATCTGTATCGCTTCATCTTCCTTATGGAGAGATTCCTTCTCTTTCTGGATAGACTCAAGCACCTCAGGAACAGTTCTCCCATGATCACCGAAGGTAAAATCCGCAAAACCCCTTGAACGGAGGAGGGCGTCAACCGCTTCAGCAGCACGTGAATGGGCAAGGACGACTGCGATCATCCCCTCTTCCTGTAGCCTGCATGCTGAGTGCGCAATTGCCTCTGATATTCCCTCCTCCTCGAAGAGTACGTTTAAATCCTCACATTCACCGGTTGGAATAATACCGGCCCGGACAGTGAGGAACCGGGATGGCTCACGCGGAGGGAGGGTCTCTGCAACGCACCGAAAGAGGAGAAGATGCTCTTCCTCTTCATCAAGGCGGGCGATACGCTCATGGATAGCAGAGCGACGAACCCGGTAGGAGAGGATCTCAGAGATGACCGGGTTATACCTGTCCACCACCTTCAGCAGTGAGGTCGGATCAGATGGCTCTGCCGGAACCGGTGGCTCACGATTTGGGAAGAAGAAACCGGTGATCCTCCCCTGCTCTTCCCTGTGATCAAGGAGTGCTTCCACAGCACGCTCGGTCCGGGCCTGGGCAGCGGCGAGTGCCTGCCGGATCTCATCCCTTTGCACCGGTGAGATGAGGTGGATGAGGTGCTCGTCGCCGGTGATCGGGGTCAGTTCGATTATCCCCTCTTCATGGAGAGCAGAGAGGAACGGTGCTGCATAACGGCGATGGATCCCCACCGTCACCTTCTGCATCTCAGCCGGATAGAACATCCTCCCCTCCGGTGACCGCGGCAATGGTTGCAATAACTGCCGTATCCTTTCGTGAGGCAGCAGCAGCCGTAATCCGCTCAACACGCCGATCGGTTTCAGATGCGATTCTATGGGCTTTTTCCTCTGCATCCTGTATTGCACGATTAACGGTTTCTGCGGCATCTGCCCTGGCCTTCTTCAGTTCATCCTCGATATATGCCGCCGCTTCTTTCCTGGCGGAACTGACTGCTGTTTCTGCCTCATCTTCAGCAGCCTTGATCCGTGAGATCGCCTCTTCCTCCACCTTCAGGACAGCCTCGATATTGTGAACCGGCATGAATGTGCATATGTAGTGAACCGGTTATTAACGTACCCCTCAGGGTATCCTTTATCTGATCATAGAGAGGAGAGATGATATACGGCAGAAGATATGCCAGATCGGGGAATAATCAATGCAGGGAATCCTGACAGCAGATATCGGCGGGACATGCAGCAGGTTCGCCGGGTTCGCCTTCGGTGATGACGGCACCATATCCCGGCTGAATACTGTTTCGTTCACCACGAGCAGTTTCAGTTCATTTGACGATCTGATCGAAGAGGCTCTCACATATGCATCCCCGGCTCCCGGCGGCTCATGGAACGTGATGGTACTTGCGGTGCCCGGACCTGTCCGGGAGGGAGTTCGAGCAAAACTCCCCAATGTTCCGTGGATCGCAGAGATAACCAACCTCAGAAAGAAGCTTCCGGGAAGAGAGATCCATCTGATCAATGATTTTGTTGCCCAGGCATATACCTGCCTGCTGGAGACAGGGCTTGCGAGAGAGGAGATACAGGCAGGAAGATCTGAGGATGGCGGCGTCATTGCAGTTGTCGGCGCCGGAACCGGCCTTGGCCATTGCGCAATCCGAAAGGGAGCAGGCGATACTATCTGTGTTATTCCTTCAGAAGCAGGCCATGCCGCCTTCCCCTTCTGCCATGAGGATGAGGATGGGTTCAGGGAGTATCTGATGCAGAGAACCGGCAGCAGGTACCCCCATAACGATCTGGTGGCAAGCGGCCCCGGCCTCTCCCACCTGCATGCATGGCTGACCGGTGAGATACTTCCTCCCGATCAGGTTGTCAGGAGAATCGGGCCTGATTCGGAGACAACAGAGTTTTTTGCTCGTTTTTATGCACGTGCATGCAGGAACTATGTCCTCGGTACCCTCTCAACCGGCGGCCTCTTCATCACCGGCGGTGTTGCGATGAGAAATCCGTTCCTCGTGATGAACGAGTATTTCCGGGAGGAGTTCACAGATGCTCCGCATTATCGGGATATGCTTGAAAAAATCCCCATTTCCCTTGTTTGTGACGAAGATATCGGGGTCATTGGAGCCGCATGGTACGGCATGATAAATCACCGGGTTTGAGCTGATCAGGAGGGTTTTTATTTTTACCGGGTGAGAGAGATTCCACATGAGCATTGATGAGATCCGCGAGGAGATTGCAACAATAGATGCCGGGATTGTCGATCTGATCATAAAGCGGCAGTCCTTAGCCGGGATGATGGCACACGAGAAGGTGAAGGCGGGCCGGCCCCCGGTAGACCCCGCACAGCGGGAGCAGGTGCTTGCCCGGGCAGTGGACCGGGCGGTTGAGGCAGGGATCGATCCGACAGGTGTGCGGGAGATCTTTAACAGGCTTGTCCTGATGAGCGAGGAGAAGCAGAGAGGCTGCATGGGTGATGGAAACCTGCCGTGAGGGAGGCTTTCAAAGTAAAGGTACAAACAGTTAGAAATTTAAAATAATGATATTCTCTCTTTTCTACGCTTTCCGGTAGATATTCAGCCCGATCTTGATCTCATCATCATCAGGTATGCTGATATTCCCTTCACTCGATGCGATGATTATCGATTTGCCTGACTTTGAAATCCCAAAATCCTTTGTGAGATCCACTTCGATGATCAGTTTCGACCCCTCTCTCTTCATCTCCATATTCTTCATGAGGGTGATCTCTTGCACCGCCCGGCAATGAAGATGCCGGGAGATGATTCGGGGAGTGTTGAGACGTGATGAGGTGAACTGACAGGCAATTGCCATCATGCAGTCGAACGATACTTAAGATATGACGAGGTATAATTCCTGATGCAATTCTCCCACAGGATCATCATTGCTATTGCCTGTATCCTTGCCGGAGTAGTCATCGGAATGGTAATTACCCCGGCACCTGATGCCGATGATGATGCGGCGATGATCCTTCTCAGGCTCCAGTCAGGGATCTCAGCATCGCTGGAGACGCTTGACGACAATCTGGGAGCCGCCGCATATGATCTCGGAGCAACAGGCCTTGATAACCAGGCTGCCAGGGAGATCCTGTTGACGCTGAGCAGAACAAGCCCTGCCATCATCGATTGCACCACGGTAAGCCCGGACGGGGTGATCCTCGCAGCTGAGCCTCCAGAATACCATGGCGCTGAAGGGAAAAAAGTCTCAGATCAGCCATCTACAATGCAGATCCTGGAGTCAAAACGGCCGGTCATGAGCAGGTACGGGCCGGTTGCTGAAGAGCTTGATGCCGTATTTATCAGCGCTCCGGTCTTCACACGGGGCGGGATCGCGAACGAGCCGGATGGACGGTTCCTCGGGTTTACCTCCATTGTGTTTCAACCGCACCTCCTGATCGGGGAGGCGGCTGAGCCGGTTGTTTCCGGGAAACCCTATTCGATCACCGTCGTCGATACTGACGGCCGGGTCCTCTATGATACCGATCCGGATCAGATCGGACTCCCCCTGGATGATCCCGTCTACACCGCATATCCTGTGCTGGTTGAGTTCGTCACACGGGTCACAGAAGAGCGGCAGGGGCAGGGGAACTACATCTTCCGTGACCAGACAAAAGAGGCAGTCTGGACGACTGTAGCACTGCACGGAACCGAATGGCGGGTGGCGGTCACCCGGACTCTATGAGGGAGAGGAGATCCCCCTTCGTTTGAGTATAAAAAGGGCAAGTGAGAAGAGAGCAATCAGAGGAAGTACTGCTAAAGGGGACGATTCTTCTGATTGCGGTAATTTTCGAACTGAAGGATCATAGAGATCGGGATGAATCACTTCTGCCACCTCTTCGAGTGCATCCACAAT
>DUKV01000070.1 GCA_013329165.1 Methanocalculus sp.
TTCATCGCACCCACAAGCTCCCGGAGTGCCGCAATACGGGCAGGCCGGGTGGCCGGTGCAATGATCCCGTCTGCTCCGGCAGTAGCCGCCATCCTGCAGAACGATTCGGCCACCCCCCCGGAGAACCATTCGGCTCCTCCCGGATGGCTCATCCCGCAGACCACAAAACATTCTCCACCATGTGCATGGGCTGAGGCGACACAGGCAGCAAGCGAGTCACTCCCCGGAAACGCGTGACAGATAACAGCAGAACAGCCGGCATCAAAGACAGAATCGCAGATGAGCGTGTTGGTATTTGGGATATCCGCCACCTTGAAGTCCGCAATCACCGGAACACCGAGTGCAGCAATCTCACCGGCAACCGACAATCCTGCTCCAAGGACGAGAGGATAACCGATCTTGATCGCATCAAGGTACCGGGAAGTTGATTCTGCAATCGCGAGAGCCTCGTCCCGTGAGGTGGCATCAAGGGCAAGGATCAGGGCGCTCATGTTACCAGCCTCTCAAGGGTGGCGGCAATAAGCAGTGGCAGCGTGATCGTTGCATCCCCATAGACCGTCATTGCACGTGCTTCCTCGTTGATTTTGCCCCAGGAACGTGCCTCGTCCAGGGTTGCACCGGAAAGCCCGCCGAGATCCGGGCGATCCCCGGTGAGCTGTACCGCATAAGAAAAACCATTCCCGGTCATCAGCATGCTCTGGAAGATGAAGTTCTTTGGAACCCCGCCCCCGACAAGGAGAGCCCCTGCCCGTTCAAGAGAGAAGCACCGGTTCATCAGATCCTTCATATCCAGGAACGCATCGATGACAACCCGGCCCGTCTGTGAGAAGAGCCAGTACTGAAGCCCGATCATCGAGTCCTGGATCGCAGGGCAATAAACCGGAATACCTTTCTTTGCCGCTGTTGCAAGGATCCCGGAGTCCAGCCGCTCCCCGATATGGCGGAGGAGGCCGGCTATCGAGATGACCGAACCCTCGGGGAGTCCGGAGTAGACCTCCTGCATAAACTCCTCAAACTGCTCAAAAGCCTCGCTCGGGAGATAGACATCATAGATCCGGTTGATCTCCTCATGCCTGAGATCGACATCATCACAGATCTCGGTTCCATGATAGTGGCGGCACCCGATCGCCTCGATGATATCATGCGTCAGGTTGGCTCCGGTTGAGACGAGAATATCAATATAGCCACATTCAAGGAGATCCGAGACGATACCTCCCATACCGGCAGGCACCATCGCCCCGGCAAGACCAAAGAACCGCGTTGCTTCTGGATCAGAGAACATCGCCCCGGTAATTGAGACCGCTTCAGCAAGTGATCCCCCGTTGTATGCACCAGCTGCACCCATCGCATCCACAAGCTCCAAAACCGTCATCCCCGGACGAATATGTATCTGACAGACCGGATCATTACATTCGTGTCGCATGCTCACTCAACCATATACAGGTTAGCTTCCCGCATGATTAAGCCATCAGCTCTTGAAAGGATGGAGGTCAAATGAGTGAATTTACATTCTCGCTGACATATTGAATAGTTATGCTTGAAGAGGTCTTTACCTTCCGCCACAAAGATGATGCAATGGATTTTGCAAATGAATTGAAACGTGCGGGAGTAAAATCAAGAATCGAGAGCGGGTGCATATGTTACACAGACTATCAGCTGATGATTCCAATAAGCATCATCAGAACATTAAACCAATTTGACGATCCCGTTGATGAAAATATGAATGAAAGGCTCAAGGAGATTCTCAATACTCTGAAAGAAGATATAGAACGTTATTTTGGAGAGGCAAAGGTCGGAGATCTCGTGGAAGATCCTGCTGATCGCAAGCAGCTCATCTCTGCCGCTCTTCAATATATAGCACAAAATCAAGAGTCAGATTCCAATTCAGATGAACTGGAAAAGAGTGAAGAGGAACTCCTCAAAGAGAAGGAATGTAAAGAAGCTGCCACCTACATGAATACTGTCAGGATCCTGAATGAGTCCGGAATGCTGAAAGATGAACCTGGTGGGTGGCGGGTTCTTAAAGAGATTGATCATGAGAAGATCTGTCTTCCCGTACCAATGGAATCATTGGATTCAATTGAATCAGATATCTTCGATACCATTCCAAAGAAATTGAGCGCAGAAGCATATGCCATACCTGAGTGGAGAGTCAGCACTCCACCCTCATTCTATATTTCTGAGGTTAGCGAGGATATTGAGGATATTCTTGATGAGTATGATATGGATGAGAACCTGCTGGACGACATTATCAGTTCGATTCGTACAAAGGAGTTGATAATTGGATCCATATTCAGGTTTATCAAAGAGAAAGGCGTTGTTTCAGAGGATGAGATCATCTCGGGTTTGACCAGGCAGCCGGTCGCAATCAACAACAGAGAAGGCGTGGGAATAATCGCGCAGACATACTATAATCCGATTGTGATTGAAGGGATCATCCAGGATCTGAAGAAGATGAATTATATCAAGGGAAAACCAGAGAAACTCCGGCTTGCCTGAAGAGGAGATGGGTGAGGCGGGATGAGATTCAACCTCATACAGCTTCACTTTCAGTTTTTACTCTTCTCTGGCAAAGAACCCGACAGCAGCCGGGGCATGCTTCTGTATCTCCTCAAAGAAGTACCTGCCCAGTGCCGGATCCGAGTCATCTATCGCCGCAGTAATCGTCCTGACAAGCCATGGAGATAGATCCGGACCCTTCTCAAGTGAATTCATCACCACGACAACTGCTTCATCAACCTCGATTTTGTCCTTCCATCGGTATGCCATATGCTCACCAGACCGATGATTGGATGGACAGCATATAAAATTTATTATCGCACCTTCAACCGCCCATCCTTGCCGGTGATCCTCCCGGCAGACCGGAGTGCATCCACCAGCTGCTGCACCATCTCCTGTGATACATCAAACCTGAGAGGATAGGCTTCTTCATCAATGGATACCGTTTTTGCAGATATATTCTGGGTGATTTCAAGTAGTGTTGCCGCACCCTCCTGAATCAACGAGACGATCTCATCAGCAAGGGTAAGCAGGAGGAAGAACTGCTCGAGAAAAGCAACAAAACTCTCCTCTTCAGGATTCATTGCCTGGATCGAATCAATGAGAACTGTCGGATCCGAACAGAAGATCACATCGATCCCTGGCTGAACCAAGAAGAGCGTCTCTGATGAAACAACCCGCTCACCCCTCAACCCTGCCCCTTCAAGCACCTCTTTCTCAGGGAAGAGAAGCAATGGGATCGGTACCGCAACCATATGGCTCCCGGGATCGACCTCCCTGATGAGATGAAGGCGATCATCTTTCTCCTCAACATACCCATCCCGAACATACTCAAGAACCCTGCGGGCATCCTGCGTAAGGGAAGCCAGTTCTTCATCAGAGAGTGAATCGGCTTTCTCATATGCAGCCATGAGATAGCTTCCCCCGTCAGCTTTGATCGCTGAAATGATCCGGGAGAATGCTTCCTCTTCAAGCCTGATAATCTCAGATGCAATTCCAAGCGCATCTTCATCTCCCCCATCCTCATGAGATAATGAGCCAAGAAACGCCCTAAAGGAATCGATTGAGCCAAAAGCCATCTCCATAGAGGAGAGGGTCGTCTCAACAGTGAGCCGGGCAGATGATCCTGACTTCTTCAGGATGCGAACAGACTGCTGGGCATCTTCGCGAGTAGTAAAATGAAGGATAAGTTCCTGTGACATGCAGTTGTTGTTTTTTTATTCCTGAAGAGATGAAACCTCGCTTCTGCAATGGAAGCAATGCCAGATCCCGGGGAGAAATTACTGAGCAGATGAATCAGGGAGGCCGGATTCAAAGACGAGGGTGAAGTACCGTGCAGCACCGTCACCATTGCATAGATGAAGAATGCCGGGATATACCCGATCAGGGAGAGTTCCATCATATATCCTGCCGGGAGCGAGACAAGGAATGTGATGACGGTATAGAAGATGACCGCAGAGAGATATGAGACGCCACCGATCCTCCCGATATGATCCAGGATCGCACTGAATGCAAAACCTTCCCGGATCTTCCCTGACCTCGCCGTACGGATCACCCCTATCATCGAGAAGAGGATGACGACGGCATACAGGAGTATAACCCCGACGATCAGAAAGAAGACGGCACCGATCTCTGAGAAGAGATACCCGGATTCTGAACGGGTTATGAGATTCAACAGGAGATCGCTTTGTGATCCGATGATGATGATCGCCCCGATAAACAGAAGTGCATAGATGAATGAGACGATCGTCAACCTGATCCCGTCACTGAGGAGTTCAAGCGGCTTTGAGAGATCCGGGGGGTTCGATCCTCCACGGTAAATCCGTGCCGTATACCCGTAAATCAGGGGAAAGATAGCAACCATACCCATCAAAAGAGGAATCCTCACCAAATGATCCCGAAACAAGGCCATGGTAAATGCAGCCGACTCCTCAGCAGATGCAACGAGATCTATGATATTAGCGAAGAGTCAACGGGATCAGATATAATCCTCACGACTGTAATCCTGCGGAGGATCCCAAAAAACAGGCTCGCCCCGACAGAGGGGGCGGGCAAGATGCCGTCTGGCGGAAGGAGGAACCTCATACCAGCCCGGATGAATCCTCCTCTCCTGATAGCTGATACAGGGCTCCCGGCTCCTTGTCCCGCATACCCGGCATTTATACCCTTTATCTCTCCCGGCCGAGGTCATTTTTTTGCCGCAGGACTCGCAGAGGGGGGCACCCACAACCCGGCCCGGGGGTGCTGAGAGAACCCGGATCTTCTCAAGATTCAAGGATCTCTTCTTGTAACTGCCACAGACATACACCCGGTCTCCCGGTGCAAGCGCCCGGATTACATCGCGGAATCCCCTGGTCGGCTCATATGCCATGCAGATGAGGTGGTCTTTGCCATCAGTAATCCGGAGGGTAACATGGCCGCCGATCCCGGTTATGGGAGGGGATGTGACAGTGCCGGGAACACAATAGGATCTCCCCTCTTCAAGGTTCTGCATCGACCCATGGATCAGGTGTGCATCGGTTCCCTGGTTCGTCTCAAAGATCGCCTCAAGTACCGAAGCCTCGGAGATGACCAGATTCCTCGCCAGAGAGATCCAGACCGGATCATTCCCCCTGATCCCAAACAGTACCGGATCAGGGGTATGCGGAACGCAGACGATCGTCTTATTCTCAGGATCACAGGTATCCCAGGTCCCCGGATACGTCATCTCCTCTGCGAGCCTGAGACTCACCGGATCAACAAACCGGGTGCTCGTATGGAGATTGGCATCACGGTAGACGAGATACTCGGATGTGGCATCTGATAACTCCGCTGCCACCGCAGCGACAGCGCCGATGATCCCGCGCCCGTTCTTCCAGAGAGCAAATCGTGCATTGATATCCTCACAGGCTGCAATTGCACCTTCAATTGAACAGAAACCGGTGATCGCCTCTTCTGCAAAAGCAGCGGGAGGGCGACTCTCCTCACAGAGAACAAGACCGGGATTCGTCGTCTCGCAGGAGAGATCGGCAAGCTCTTCGATGAGCTCGGATGCGATCGAAAAGGCGGAGTCCGGGTTCCCCTCAACTTCGATGGCAATGGCAGCATTCCCGCGGGTCTTCCAGATGATATTCGGGTTCAGCCTGACGAGCCGGAGGGATCGGATCTCCATCCCGGACTCCTCAAGGTGCCGGGCAAGGAGAGCCCCGAGATAGGTGGTGCACATGCCATGAGGCGAGTCCGTATCATCGATCCCGATCCACATATCTATAGATCTGCTCTCCCATCCCATAAGGGACATCGTCAGATCCTTTATTATGCTGGATTCACCATGTAGGTTGTAGAAGAGATGATACAGGAACGGCTCATCCAGACGGTGATAAGCATCCTCCTTAGCGCAGGGTATGACGTCTCTGAACGGTGCCTGCTCCGCCCCCGAAGCTTTGATCTGCTCGCCTCGGGAAAGAAAGGGCTGGTGATCATCAAGATCGTCTCCCAGATCGACTCAGTCTCTGAAGAGATCGCATTCGATCTCGAGGCGATGGGACACCACCTCAGGGCTGTGCCGATCATCATCGGGGAGAGGGCACGTGACGCTCCACTGGAACGGAGTGCAGTCTATCTCAGGTACGGCCTCTTTGCAGTCGCACCATCAACCCTCTATGATTACCTTGTTGAAGGAGTTCCTCCTCTCGTCTATGCCTCGCCTGGCGGCCTGTATGTCGGCATTGACGGGATACGCCTCCGCGAGATGAGAGAGCGGCACAACCTCTCGCTTGGCGATCTTGCACACATCCTCGGCGTATCCCGGCGAACCATCAGCAAATACGAAAGCGGTATGGGAACAACGCTTGAGATGGCATTGAAACTCGAGGAACTCTTTGACGAAGCGATCGTCCAGCCGATCGACCTCTTCATCGACCGTCCATATGATCTCACAGAGAGCATCTATCAGAATGAGATCGAGGAAGCCTCGCCCGCCGGCCACCTGAAAGAGATGGGTCTTGAACTTCATCCATTCAGGCGTGCTCCGTTCCAGGTTGTTGCCCTCTTCGAGAAAAATACCATATTTGCCTGCTTTGGACCGGCACAGAAGACCGTCAAGCGCGCGGCACTCATCGGGAACCTCTCCCAGATTGCCCATGCCCGATCCCTCTGCATTCTCTCTGACTATCATAATGAGAAAAAAATTGGAAAAACTCTTGTTATCGGGGAAGAAAAGCTCTATTCTCTGGAAGAGGGATCGGATCTCATCAATCTGATACCTGAATAATCTTTATATAGAACTACAAAGCAACTTTATCAACAAACACTGGTGATATTACATGTCAGCACAACTTGGAGGACAACCAATTCTCATTCTAAAAGAAGGCAGTTCCCGGACACGGGGACGCGATGCACAGGGTATGAACATTGCAGCTGCAAAAGCAGTGGCAGCAGCCGTCCGGACAACCCTCGGGCCAAAAGGCATGGACAAGATGCTCGTCGATACCATCGGCGATGTCGTCATCACCAATGATGGTGTCACCATCCTCAAAGAGATGGATATCGAGCACCCCGCTGCCAAGATGATGGTCGAGATCGCAAAGACCCAGGATGACGAAGTCGGTGACGGAACCACCACAGCAGTCGTCGTCGGCGGCGAACTCCTAAAGAAGGCAGAGGATCTTCTTGAGCAGGATGTTCATCCGACAGTCATCGCTCAGGGATATCGTCAGGCAGCAAATAAAGCACAGGAGATCTTAAAGGAGATCGCCTTTGACATCAAACCGGGCGACACAGCGATCCTTACCAAGATCGCAGAGACCGCAATGACCGGAAAGGGCGCAGAATCTTCAAAAGAGAAACTCTGTGGACTCATTGTAAAAGCAATCACCATGGTCACCGATGAGGACGGAACCGTCGACACCGAGAATGTCAAGATCGAGAAGAAGGTCGGCGGCTCAATCGACGATTCCGAGATCATCGAAGGCATGATCATCGACAAGGAACGTGTCCACTCAGGCATGCCAAAACTCGTCAAAGACGCTAAAGTGCTCCTATTAAACGCAGCAATCGAATTCAAGAAGACCGAAGTTGATGCAGAGATCAGCATCACAAGCCCGGATCAACTCCAGATGTTCCTTGATGAAGAAGAGAAGATGATCAAGACGATCGTCAACAAGGTCATCGCATCCGGTGCAAACGTTGTCTTCTGCCAGAAGGGTATCGATGACATTGCCCAGCACTACCTTGCAAAGGCAGGTATCTTCGCAGTCCGCCGTGTCAAGAAGTCCGACATGGAGAAACTTGCACGTGCAACCGGTGCAGCCCTCGTCTCATCCATTGATGCAATCTCAACCGAAGAGCTCGGCAAAGCAGGCAGGATCGAAGAGCGGAAGGTTTCAGGTGAAGAGATGATCTTTGTTGAGGAGTGCTACAATCCAAAAGCAGTCTCGATCATCGTCAAAGGCGGGACCGACCATGTCGTCGACGAACTTGAGCGTGCAATCGAAGATGCACTCCGTGTTGTCGGCGTTGTTGTTGAGGACAAAAAGGTCGTTGCAGGCGGCGGGGCTCCGGAGATTGAACTCTCACTTCGTCTCCGTGACTACGCATCCAGCGTCGGTGGCCGTGCACAGCTTGCTATCGAAGCATTCGCAAGCGCACTTGAGATCATCCCAAGAACCCTCGCAGAGAACGCAGGACTTGACCCAATCGATATGCTCGTCGATCTCCGTGCAGCTCATGAGCATGGCAAGAAGACCTTCGGTCTCGATGTCTTCGCAGCAAAAGCCGCAGACATGAAGGCAGCAGGTGTTGTCGAACCTCTTCGTGTCAAGACCCAGGCAATCTCCTCAGCAGCAGAAGTCGCTGTCATGATCCTCAGAATCGACGACGTCATTGCCTCATCCGGAAAGGGTGGCGGAATGCCAAGCGAGGAAGAGATGGCTGCAATGGGCGGTATGGGCGGTATGGGCGGAATGCCCGGCATGATGTAAGATCCCAACTACAACCCCATTTTACAGAATATCATATCACCCTCTTTTCAGGAGGGGTACTTTTTTCTTCTTGTGCGTCTTCAATCTCTTTTATGAAGACCGGATTCATCTATACCAAATATAAGACAGATTGTTACCATTGTCATGCAGACGCCGATCAGGTGATCAAAGTGGTGCCCCAGCAGGCACAGGTCATCTGTTCGAACTGCGGTGCAACAAGGGTCTTCATCCCCCGCATCCATGAGGTGGGTTCAACCGGATCATTCACCCCGATATCCTGTTATGATGTCTGGAACCTTGAGCCGACAGCGGAATGCAGAAACTGCCATACAACAGGAGCCCATGACCTCTTTGTCGGGTGTAACCATTTCACAGTCCGGTGCAGGAATTGCGGGTTCACCCAGTTTTACAAGTTCAATCTCCAGTATATCGGCAAATGCGACATCGAAGAGGAGATCTGCGATCCGGTGATCCGATAAATACAGGATTATTCAAAGAGGAACGATAACGGCCGAACGTCAGAACAGCCCGGATCAGATGAGTTCATCCGCATAGCTCGGGGTCACAATGCATATCATGATCAAACCATCGGGCCCGGATGATGAATCTTCTTCATAGGGAGAAAAGGAGGGGGAAAGATCAGAAACCGCTCAATCTGAGAACCATGCCAAGGGTAA
>DUKV01000020.1 GCA_013329165.1 Methanocalculus sp.
TGTAACTGCCACAGACATACACCTGATCTCCCGGTGAAAGCGCCCGGATACTATCCCGGAATCCCTTTGTCGGCTCATATGCCATGCAGGTGAGATGATCTCTCCCATCAGTAATCTCAAGAGAGACATGGCCGCCGATCCCTGTTTTGGGAGGGGATGCGACAATGCCGGGAACAGAATAGGATCTCCCCTCTTCAAGGGTTCCAACCGATCCACGAAGCAGATGGGCATCGGTCCCCTGGTTCGTCTCAAAGATCGCCTCAAGTACCGGAGCCTCGGAGCTAACCAGATTCCTCGCCAGAGAGATCCAGACCGGGTCATTCCCCCTGATCCCAAAGAGTACCGGATCCGGGGTGTGCGGAACGCAGACGATCGTCTTATTCTCAGGATCACAGGTATCCCATGTCCCCGGATATGTCATCTCTTCTGCGAGCCTGAGGCTTACCGGATCAACAAACCGTGTGCTCGTATGGAGGTTCACATCACGATAGACGAGATACTCGGATGTGGCATCTGAGAACTCCGCTGCAACCGCAGCGACAGCTCCGATGATCCCGCGTCCATTCTTCCAGAGCCTGTATCGTGCCCCGACATCCCCACAGGCTGCAATTGCGCCTTCAATTGTACAGAAGCCGGTGATCGCCTCTTCTGCAAAAGCAGCGGGAGGGCGGATCTCCCCACAGACGACAAGACCGGGATTCGTCTTCTCACAGGAGAGATCAGCAAGCTCTTCGATGAGATCAGTTGCGATCGAAAAGGCAGAGTCCGGGTCACCCTCAGCTTCGATGGCAATGGCAGCATTTCCACGCGTCTTCCAGATGATATTCGGGTTCAGCCTGACGAGCCGGAGGGATCGGATCTCCATCCCGGACTCCTCAAGGCGCCGGGCAAGGAGAGCCCCAAGATAGGTGGTACACATACCTTGAGGAGAGTCCGTATCATCGATCCCGATCCACATATCTATAGATCTGCTCTCCCAGCCCATAAGGGACATCGTCAGATCCTTTATTATGCTGGATTCACCATGTAGGTTGTAGAAGAGATGGTACAGGAACGGCTCATCCAGACGGTGATTAGTATTCTCCTTACCGCAGGGTATGATGTCTCTGAGCGTTGCCTTCTCCGTCCCAGGAGCTTTGACCTGCTCGCTTCAGGTAAAAAGGGACTTATGATCATCAAGATCGTCTCACAGATCGACTCGGTCTCTGAAGAGATCGCATTCGATCTCGAGGCGATGGGACACCACCTCAGGGCTGTGCCGATCATCATCGGGGAGAGAGCACGGGATGCACCATTGGAACGGAGTGCGGTCTATCTCAGGTACGGCCTCTTTTCAGTCGCACCATCAACACTCTATGATTACCTTGTTGAAGGAGTCCCTCCTCTGGTCTATGCCTCGCCCGGCGGCCTGTATGTGGGCATTGACGGGATACGCCTCCGCGAGATGAGAGAGCGGCACAACCTCTCGCTTGGCGATCTTGCACATATCCTCGGCGTATCCCGGCGAACCATCAGCAAATACGAGAGCGGTATGGGAACAACCCTTGAGATGGCATTGAAACTCGAGGAACTCTTTGACGAAGCGATCGTCCAGCCGATCGACCTCTTCATCGACCGTCCTCATGACCTTCAGGAGAGCATCTATCAGAATGAGATCGAGGCAGCCTCGCCCGCCGGGCACCTGAAAGAGATGGGGCTGGAACTTCATCCATTCAGGCGTGCTCCGTTCCAGCTTGTTGCCCTCTTCGAGAAAAACACAATATTTGCCTGTTTTGGTACAGCACAGAAAACCGTTAAGCGCGCGGCACTCATCGGGAACCTCTCCCAGATTGCCCATGCCCGATCCCTCTGCATTCTCTCTGACTATCATAAAGAGAAAAAAATTGGAAAAACTCTTGTTATCGGGGAAGAAAAGCTCTATTCTCTGGAAGAGGGATCGGATCTCATCAATCTGATACCTGAATAATCTTTATATAGAACTACAAAGCAACTTTATCAACAAACACTGGTGATATTACATGTCAGCACAACTTGGAGGACAACCGATTCTCATTCTAAAAGAAGGCAGTTCCCGGACACGGGGACGCGATGCACAGGGTATGAACATTGCAGCTGCAAAAGCAGTGGCATCAGCCGTCCGGACAACCCTCGGGCCAAAAGGCATGGACAAGATGCTCGTCGATACCATCGGCGATGTCGTCATCACCAATGACGGTGTCACCATCCTCAAAGAGATGGATATCGAGCACCCTGCTGCCAAGATGATGGTCGAGATCGCAAAGACCCAGGACGACGAAGTCGGTGACGGAACCACCACAGCAGTCGTCGTCGGCGGCGAACTCTTAAAGAAGGCAGAGGATCTTCTTGAGCAGGATGTCCACCCGACAGTGATCGCTCAGGGATATCGTCAGGCAGCAAATAAAGCACAGGAGATCTTACGGGATATCGCCTTTGACATCCAGCCAGGCGACACCGCTATCCTTACCAAGATCGCCGAGACCGCAATGACCGGAAAGGGCGCAGAATCTTCAAAAGAGAAACTCTGTGAACTCATTGTCAAAGCAATCACCATGGTCACCGACGAGGACGGAACCGTCGATACCGAGAACGTCAAGATCGAGAAGAAGGTCGGCGGCTCAATCGACGA
>DUKV01000059.1 GCA_013329165.1 Methanocalculus sp.
CAGCAATTTGTTTACGCTATCTGGAGTGATTCTGGATCACCTGTGTGGGAGAAGGGGACGCGGACAGAAAAGTAGGGGCTGTTTGTTCCTGCCCGATATCTTTAAAAAAGGTAGGGTGAAATAGCTGATTTCAGCTTATCCTCCTTCATTTTTGTTTTCGAATCTGTTCTACGGCCTTCGTGTTCGTGCGATGATAATACTGCCGACTATTCCCGCTCCGATGAGTGCCATCAGGCCGCCTGCAGATTCCTGAGTTTGGGGGATCTGAGTTTGGGGGATCTCTGTTGAGTCCACTGGGACAACTGTTCCTGAAGGCGTTGCGGCAGCCTGGGTAGATTCCGGTGTTTCACTCTGCGTCTGATCCGTGGCAGGATAGGTAAATAGCGCATACTGGCCGCTCGTTCCTATCTCAGTGACGAGGTATGATCCAACAAATCGCGAAGGAACCATTCTCCATTCATTATTTGAATATGATGCAATGAAGGGTACTTCTCCTTCATTATTACTCAGGAAGGATAATTCAGCATGAGGAGTAAAAGTGACATCGGATGGTGTGATGATGTAGAGATCACTGAGTGCTATCCAGTCTGAGGGGAGATTAATTGGTTCTGACTGAATAATCCTGATCTCTTCTACCGGGGCATCTGCAATCGAGGTTTCAAGCGTGGTAAGACGAACCTTGCTATCAAGTGATGAAACAATGACTCCGTCAACAGCTGGTTGTCCCGATTGGCCTCCATTCGAACTGCTGGCTGGTGGCGCGGTTGGATGGGGTGTCGGCGTAATGGTTGGGCTACCAATTATGACTTCCTGATTCATCACCTGTGAACCGTCGACAAGTACGATGATTCGTGCACTCCCGTCACTGATTCCTTCCAGCCCGAATGTGATTGAGCCCGAATCTGGTCCTTCTTTTGTGCCGGAGAGTTCAAGGGTCATGTCGACATAGGTTGCATTGTCCACAACGGTTCCAAATGCCTTCATCCGGTTCATTGTTCCAGCTGGCATACTATCCAGTCTCTGAAATAATGAGACCTCGTCTTCATATGCTTCCTGAATGATACGGCGTATGACCCCTCCATCAGATGCTTCAAGACCGGCTTCGATAACCGGTGATGCAAGAAGGTTGACCCGTGGATTATTCAGGGCAAAGGGGACCGTCACCTGGTTTGCCTGATAGGTAAATTCAGATGTATTATCTTCCAGTTCAATTGCTGATTCCATTCTGAGGGCAAAAACGCTCCCGTTGGTAAGCCCGGAGATAGCAATGGTGATCGTATCCCCCTCCTCTATCTGCTGTGGGCTGATCGAGACGCTGACGGCCTGAACAGGAGATAGAAGAGCAAGTAAAAATACACTGAACAAAACGATAAACAGACCATATCGTCGCTTTGAATTATACATAAGGTTACTATCTCTCATTCTCGCTATGTAATCTTTCTGGTTAACAGCAACTCTGTCGTGCGTTTCCGGCGCTGAATTGATATGAAACCGTGAGTCCTTACGGGCTTCCTCATTTTTTATTGGATTTCTGAGAAGAGATAATCGTGGGTATTGAACCGGGAAAATCAGAGGGAGGAGATTGAATGGACATAGTACCAAGCAATCTTAGCTGCATCTGCTCCATCTACAACACCGTCACTATTGAAATCAGCGCGTGGATCGGACTGTGTTAATCCTGTTACCATAGAGGCAACCCGTGCAACGTCACCGATATCGACCCGCCCGTTATTATTGAAATCTCCGCGGATCCAGGGGTTCCCGATGGTGATCTGCTGGCTGGCTACCTGGGATCCGTCAACAAGAGCCGTGAGGGTGATGATCCCATCCCGAATCCCGAGCAAGCCAAAGGTCATCGAACCGTCCTCGGTTCCTTCTTTGATGCCGGATAATGTAAGTGAAATATCAACAGCAGGCGCATCGTCAACACAAACTCCAAAGACCCTGATGTAATCGATGGTCCCAACCGGGATATCGCCAAGGTTTTGCAGGAGCGACACATCGCCATAGTATGCCTCCTGAATAATGCTTTTTATTGAGTCCCCCTCTTTTGCCTGGATCCCCGCTTCTAGGACGGGAGATGCGGTGAGAGTGATCCGGGATGAATGCATTCCAAAGGGGAGGAGCAGCCTGTCGGCCTGGTAGCTGAAGTCTGATTCATCTCCACGGTTGATTGAAGATTCCATTCTCAGAGCAAAATGACTTCCATCTTCAAGCCCTGTGATGGTCGCCGTAATATGATCGCCTTCATCAATTTGATCGGGGGTTATCTGAATTGTAACAGCAGATCCGGATGATATCAGAAATGAGATCATGCAGATGAGGAAAAATATCCTGTTTCTGGATGCCATGTCTGTACTATTGATCGCCCGTGATAATCGTAGATTGCGGTTTGCCGTCTCCAAAAGGATTGCGGTTTGCCGTCTCCAAAAGGATAGTGATTCACGATAATCAAAGGCAGGTTTCGGATCCGCGCGTTTTGATGATCTCTTTAAAGAGGTTGTCAGATGTCGGGGAAAAAAAAGGTTTAGGATTGTTTTGTAGAGTAATAGTAGTATGCTCCACCTGCGATTAAGATGATGACTATCACACCGATGATCACATAGGTCCAGGGGAACGCAGTTGGTTCAACCGGAGTGACCGGCGTCGCCGGAGGTACTGTCTCTGTTGGAGTTACTGGTGGAACCGTCGGTGTAACCGGTGGTGTGACAATCGGTGCTGCTGCCTCAGGATCAGTGAAGAGAGCAAAGATACTGAAGTGAGTAACACGGGCTGTTACAGTCCGAATTCCCGGATTCACCGTTGTCTGAACGTTCTCCCAGATACCGGTCTCTGCGTTATACCATTTCACTGAAAGGATCGATGGATCCTGCTCAGCCTGTGTCATGAGTGCATCCCACTGCGCCTGATTGAACTCGAAGTTCAGCTGTGTACTTGGTGAGAAGGTCGCACCTGCTGGTGAACAGGTAACTGCGTATCCTGCGAACGAGAATACCGAGCCAGCCGGCACTGATGGGACATTGCCTGCCGGGAGATCATCTATTGAAACCGATGTAAGTGGATTTCCGTCCTTATCGAGGGCGACGATGTTCCTGTTCAGGTAGAGATTTGCTACCTTCGAGGGCGAGTCAACAATAAACGACAGCAGGAGCTGCCCATTTGAGTTTGTCAGCAGGGTTGCAGATCCAACGGTCTCCTGAACAGGTGCGGAACCGCCGCCACCACCACCGCCGCCGCCGCCTGACTGTGCGACATTGATGTAGTTTGCTTTGGTTTCTGAAGCAGTATTACTGGCAGCATCTGTTACATTAAGCCGGATGGAGTATGTTCCAACTCCAAATACCTGCGTTGCGTTCTTAACGTTTGGAGTTGTGAAGTCCACCCATCCGGCATTATTACGGTTGTATTGCCAGTGATATGTGTACGGTGCAGTGCCTCCGGTGGAGAGATCGGTAAACTGTGTTGTTAATGTGTTCGTTCCAGCTCTTGGAGTTCCGGTGAATTCAGCAGTGAGTGTCGTTGCATCCACCAGACTTACGGTTGCCGCACCATAAGATGTCAGATTTCCGTTGTTCTCGACCATCATATGGACAGTGTAGCTGCCCTGAAGGAGACCTGTGGTCGGGATGTTAAGTGTTTTAGTATTGGTCGCGTTATGTGCGTTTCCATACCCTTCTGAGATGTAGATGTTTGCTTTATCAATCAGTTTTTTCACCGTCTGGTTGCCATCTCCCAGGAGATACATGCTCTTCAAAGAGCTGGCGCCAAGGCTTGTCAGGTCAACGGTGACATTTCCGGTATAGGTGGAGTTTTCACGGATCAGTATACCCGCGATATTCTGCGGCTGGACACCACTCCAGTTCACAACCACCGGATCACCGATTGGGTAGGTGGTATCAGATGTGGTGAACTGTGAAGCCTGTTCTGTGACAACAAACGGCATCATGGTGATGACAGATACACGGTCTTCGGGCCCGTCAAGGCACATGGCGAGCAGGACATATTCACCGGGGCCAAACTGATTTCCTCCAGCACCTATTCCAATACCTGGAAGGATTGGTTGAGTTGTAAACCCTGATGAGAGATTGATGTAGTTATCCTGTATTGTCTTCTTTAAATTGCCGACAGTTAAATTAAATGTGCCTGTGCTAAATCCTGGGATTTCAATTGGATCTCCATTTGCATCAATTTTAATGCCCTGATAACCGGCCGGGGCATACATTACGATCTTATCTTTTGAGAGCATCTCCTCAATGGTACTTGCTGAAGGCTTGTCACCGCCGAGGATCTGGTCGAGCATGGTGCTGTTTGCCATTCCGATCATCAAAGCAGCCTTGTTTACGTGAGGTACCGTGATATCGAAGTGGAACGTTCCACCTTCAGTTACGATGAAATATGGAACACCTTCAGGGATCGCATCCTTTTGAATGGTATCGTTTGCACGTTTGTCAAGAGTGACACCGGATCCACCGACAACCGTCTTATTCATATAATCGATTGTCGGGGGGGCCATCTGATGTGAATCCATAATCTGAATTGCTTTTGAAACATCTTTTTCAAAGACATTATAAATAGCAGATTTATTCAGGTCAAGGCCTGCAAAGGTACCGGCACTGGTTTCGTTGATGTATGCAAGGTAGTTGTTGTAGATCCAGAAGTTTGTGGAACCAACATTGCCAGCCTGATCTTCAACCCAGACGGTTGCCTGCCTGTTGCCCCGGACATTGCCCTGCGCCTCTCCATAGGTGAGAGTGCCGGTTGGGCCTGTTGTATTTTCAACACCCTCAATCCATGCTTTATTAAAGTAGGGTGTTGTTGCAACGTAGTTGATGGTTAGTCTCTCCAGCGCCTCGGGGTATCCGTCGCCATCTGAGTCAGTAACGGTAATGGCCACAGTCGGGTCAGTGGTGTGGACGGTGAAGGCAACGGTATCCTCATCCGGAATGCCAACTACACCAGAAGTACCGTTGACAACTACAGTATGATTACCCTCGGGTAATACCCGAGCCCATTTTGTGTAATTTAAGGCGATTGTTCCGCCAGTCACATCGCATGAACCTGTAACCAAGCTATTGTTCAGGTACATTTTCGGATTGGTCACTCCAAGAATTGATGCATTGATTGGAATCTTGGTATTGTTAGTGAATAATCCATTAACAGGACTGGTGATTCGAACTCCCTGGTCCACCACATCGACTTTTTTGGTATCAGTTCCTTGATTCTGTTGTGGGCTGTTATCCTTCGCGGTAATTGTGATAGGAACAGCATTCTTCTGAGTGGCAAATTCATAAGGAACGTCTATAGCAAACCCTGTGCGCCCTGCTATAGTTATGGGAGTGAATCTGACAATATCACGCGGCACTCCATCAACGGTAACCTCAATACTTCCTTCGATAACCCCACTCAGATCAGTGATATTGGCAGTAATGTTCCCTTTGAGTGGGATTGAATTAACGGCGGCTCCTGGATAGGTGAAGTTGATGGTGGGGGGTTTAAGATCTGTCAATGTAAACGTGCCATTAATAAGACCATAGTCTTTTGTTACATCTTTATCGGGATATTCTCCAACTTCATGAAACACATAATTAGGATTCACATAAATATTTGTTGTTGAACCATCTGCTTCGGTAGTATTGTTCACGAAAAATGAAAGAATTGTGTGGTTCCCCGCGGGAAGGCCCCGACCTCCTGTATAATCTTGGACAATTAATCTACCTGGTGCAAATGGTACAGGGTCAGTACTACCTGGATAAAAGTTACCAAAGTTTGCATAATCCTTTACTTTGTATACTTCAATTAAAGAAGGATCATAATTTATTTCAAGATTGTACAGTGTTAACTCATTTGAGTTATTACATGTGAGAAAAATCTCTACACCTTTTATTCCGCTTTCTGACGAGATCTGTAATGATTTTTGTGCAGAAACTCCAAAAACAACAAATGTTGATAATAGGAGAATTATGCCAATAATTACAATGCTTTGCCTTAAAACATTCATTAATAATGCCTCCTCAATTCTTTAATGTTAATGTGATTATGACACTCCTATAATTATAACTTCCGATTTTCTTCTCTTTCATAATTAATTTAATATTTATTTTTTAATTTTTATAATAAATTTTTTCCCAAGTATCGGAATTCCAAAAATTATCGGTATGTTTATTAAAGAAAGTGATGCTTGAGCGGTATCTGATGCAGTGTTAGACTCATTTGAGGATTCGGAATATGTTGGGGTTTCTGATGAAAAAGGATCATCAATATCTGGCTCTCTGTCTAAATCTTGATCTATTATCGGAGTATTTTGTGTATCTGAAATTTTAGGCGTTTGAACCGGTACCTCAGAAAAATCTTTTTGTTGCTGAACATAATTAAAATGTGACTCTTCACTCAACAAATCATGAATAATTATTGGATAGTGGGGGTTGGTATTATGTGGTTGAGCAACCGAAGGTGTATTTTCAATAATTTCCGGCATTGTTACCACCTCATTAACAACGTCAATATCATCCAAATTTTCATCAATTAACTCATATATCAATATAGTAAAATCACCATTACCTGAGTAAGTAAAATAAGCCAATTGATTATTATGTTCATTACTTTCAGTGAAACCAACTATTTGTGCATATCCATTTTCATTGTCAATATAGGAATCACCAATATATGGTTCAACAAGCTCGATTTTTTGAATATTAATATTATCTTCATATATTATTTTGATATTATAACCATATACTGAACTTACATTACTTGATATGTATGTAAGGTAGTTGGAATCTCCTTGCTGTTCAATTGTCACTTCATTAGCTACTGCAATAGAGATAAAATTTATAATTATACAAAAAATGATTACTTTAAGGATGATTTTTAAAATACTCTTCATCCCCCTCATAACTCATTATATTCATCATTCAATTGGTTTGGAATCAAATATCTCGCAATTTTTCTAGCATCTTGGAGACGAACCTGTCCTGAATTATCAACATCCGCATATAATTGTTGTTTTCCTGTTAAGGGAAGTTCTCCAGGTCGTAAAGAGCGAGCAATTAATGCTGCATCTCTAACTCGAATCCTATTGTCTCCGTATACATCGCCAAGTAAACGACCCTTCATATCAATTTTAATGCCTGTAACTTCGGAAGTATCCAAGTTGTAGATATAGAGCTGATCTCCAATTACTTCATAGTTGGATTCGCCAGTATTCGGATTGGTTTTTGGAAGTATCCACCACCCAGTTGTGTTTTGCCAAAGCACAACAATAGTATCATTACAGAGAACTGTTCCAATAGCTCTTGTCACATTCGGCACATCCACCGCAATCGTCGCAGTACCTCCACTGCTTGAGATACTTGAGTTGAAGATTGTCCGTGCGGGAGTTTTTGCATTCCACCTTGTAAGAGCGGAATCGCTGATCGTCTCCTCAATCTCTGGTGGGTTCAGCTGGACATCCCCTGCACCACCAGTCACTTTGACGACATGGGGTTTTGAGGTGTCTTCGACAAACTGTACTGCATCCTCTGTAATTTCTGCAGGAGCAACAATCATTGTGGTGTTGATCCAGTGATTCGTGTCAGCTCTCTTAATGGAAACTGCGTATTCTCCCTCAACAAGACTTGGCCAGGTTGCTGATGTCCCCGTTTTGGTTTCACCCGCAACGGTAAACTCGGCAGTTACCGGAACATTCGTTTCATTGACAGCAGAGAGTGTAAGATTACCGAACCCTCTCACATAGACGGTGTCATCACCAAGAGCCATCCATTGATCATTGTACATCGGATAAATACGAGCTTCGACTGTCTGGTTTCCAAACTGGTCGAATTTCATCGGTACAAAGAAGGACTTTGTCTCTCCCTTGTTAATGCTCCATTGCGATGCATCATCTGATCCGGGATAGATAAAGAGCTTTTTATTTGTTCTGTTTACCATGTGTGTCAGATTAACCCTTGAACCATCCCGTACATAATATGCTTTATCATCTGCATTATCTGCTCCGGTGAAGTTTACTGAAGCGTCAATGGGGATCTCAATAATCATCGTTGTCTGATTTTGTGATTTTGGTAATTCATTGTTCACTATGAACTCCACAATGCCTTCATCGCCGGCTTTCAGGCCAACAGGTGCCTTTACTGCAAGTTCAAAGTCATCTGCGATTGGATCGATGAATTCATCTGGAATTGCATTATATGTTGCAGTTTGCTTATAGGCAACCGATGTTGGAATCTTCTGGATGCTATCTACAGCGACAACCAGCTTAGAAACATTATCTTTATTCCAATCATCTTTACCTGAGATGGTAACGCGTGCTTTCCTGTCCCCTTCAGAGGAACCATAGAGTGTGTCCAACTCTGTTGCATTGAGCAGTGGAATTAGCTGTGTGACTTTATCGGAGTCAAACGTGTATTTGACTGGATCACGAACTGTGTCCCATAATGTTCCATTCTTCACATCAACACCGATATTAACACTGAAGTCCACTTCTGTTGGTATCTGAAGGGTTGTCAGGGTGTTCACCACGGCTGCTGTTGCCCGGGTGTTGCCCCAGCGGCCTTTGGTATCGTACTGGGATACAAGATACCGGATTCCGCCATACACTGTTTCATTATCCGGCTGTAGCCCTGATTTGTTGAGAGCGAGCACCGCATGGGCTGTTGCTTCGCTATAATCACTATACCATCCATCCTGCCAGTAGTATCCTCCACTAACTGGATCAGTTTTTCTCTGTGCTGGATTAAGCAGCAGATCCCTCAGTTCCAGAATCCTGGCATCTGCCAGATCTCCTTTTGTCGTATTCTCCTTATAATGCTCCTTGATTGCATCCAAACCAAAAATACCATAGGCAATGGCTTTTGTGGGTTCATTACCATAATTGTGGTCGTACAGGAACTCAAATGACCTGTTCAGAGAGGTATTCACCTGTTCTTTGGCAGAATCACTCTCGATGAACTCGAATTCACCGCAGAACTTCTCGGACATAAAGCCGGTCCATTCGTACCGGTTGCTGATGTAGCCCCAGTCCTGCCATCCACCATCAGGTTTCTGCTGGTCAATGAGCCAGAGGGTGCTTGCGGTCAGGTTGATCTCGGTGGTATTATTCAGCGTTATGCCCCAGTCAAAGTCTGACTGCTGCATATCCTGCTTGAGCTCGCTGAAGACGTAGTTTGGATAGAGCGTGTAGAAGAGCGACGGGCGTGACGTCTTCCCCCATGCCCAGGCACCGTAGTCATCGTGTTCCTCGGTATAGGTTCCCCAGATCTTCTGGGCGTTATATCCATCCGGTGCTTTCATCCGGTTGTAGGCATTCTGCATGCTGGATTTGAATGAAGCGTTCAGCTCATCAGTCAGCTTCCCACGGCTCTCATAGTACTGCTTCACACGCAGCGTTGCAAATGCCGGGCTCATCGTCTGTTCAGGACATCCGTGCGGATACCCGACCAGGTACTCAAGCCCCTGGAGGGTTCGTCCTTCTGCTCCTGCCGATGCGGTAAGTTTTACCTGTCGCCCGTCAGATGGGTATCGGTTGAATACATCAAATTCAATGGAACCATCTTGAACCTCGAATGTGGAAGATTCAAGGACTTTGATATCAACTGGTGGTTCTCTCACCTGAATCGTACCGTTCACGTGGGTTGCGTTTCCGCGAGCATCAAGTGTGATTGTATAATTAAACAATCCGAGCTCCCTTGGAGTGACACGGTACCAGATAACGGAGTTCCAGTTGGAATTGTACGCATAAATCGATCGCTTTGCCGGATACCATGAATATATCTCGAATGGATAGTTGTCTGCGAGATTGATTGGTGTTCCATTTGGATAGAAGATACTCAATGTCGCGTTGACATTCCCTGGTTGGTTTGTCGTATAATATGTACCAAGTGAGATATAATTATCCACGATGACAGATCGATCATATCCATAATACAACTCCCAGTAGCGTTTATTTGGGTTATCATTAATCTCTAGTTTATATGGATTAATGGTTATCTGGCGTGTCCGGGATTTGTACTCAATCTCCCCATCACCCCTATCATACGAAATCGAGGCATTGAGTGTATAAGGGGAAGGGGGGGGACTGGCAGAAGTGGGTTGCCATGTTTGTACACTGAAGTATTTGCTTTGGTACGGGCCTAGCTGGATATCATGGTTAGTCCATAATTCAGTACCCCCGACAGTAAGATTAGCATTCACATTTACCGGGGCTGCTTTTCTGTTCCAGACAGAAACTGAAACAGAAACATTCTGATCTTCTGTTCCAACAGTCGGCGCCCAGAGTGAGACGCTTGCATCCCGTTCTATTCTCTGAACAAATTTACCGGGAGTAAAGTCAAACAAGAGGAATTTATCATCGGTTGTCTTAATCCAGGTCGCAGTTTTCGACTCACGTGATGTGAGTGTGGTATTACGTCCTGAATCATCCCTTGCTTTGAAGTTAATTGTAGCAACGGTTGTTGCTGAGTTGAGATTGAGATCTGTTCCCGTTACGAGCAGGCGGCCATAACCATCGCCTTTTACTTCAACAAGACCGTGATAATTCGTGGTAAAACCATTAAAGGTACAGACAGTTGGTTCGAATGTAATTGGAATTGAGAATGAACCAACGGATGTTGAGATATTTGTAAGCGTTATCGGGAGAATGCCATCCTGAGTTGTTGAACCTTGAATTTCAGGGAAATCAAGCGTTACTGGCTCGTATCCTTTATATTCAGTTTCCAGGGTGATTGATTTCTTATGATCCTCTGGTGCTCCAAGGATTGCCTCTCTCGGTTTTCCGGTCGCAGGATCATTTGCATTCACTTCAACCACAAAGGTTGTTTGTGGATTCGTTCGACTCAGCGTTATCTCCTTCGTCCAGGTTTTATTTTCACCTGGTTGGAGAGTATCCACGAGAACAGGCCCATTATCAAGGATGGCACCATCTCGTGTCGCCTTGAAATAGGTTGGTACAGCATACACATTTCCTTTATTTTCCACTCCATAGGTGACAAGATATGTACCTGGTTCCAGTTGTTCCTGCCCCATGAGGTTGATCTCTTTTGGATCGCTCTGTTCGGGCTGGCCCTTCAGTGTTGCATACAGAACTGGCTGAAGATCGGGATATGTGACATTAATTTTCTTTGTCACGGTATTGTTACTGAACGTAATCTCATTAAATGCCCTGGGTTCAGGGTTTATTTCAATAGAAATATCATATTCTCCCCAGAGACTTTTATTTGAAAGAATTGTATAATTGACAAATCTTCCTAAAGGATCTGATTGTTTCTGGATCTCATCCTCACCTGTTCGAGTTGGATCCAGAGTCACTTTTGTATTAATGGGATATTTACCATTGATGTCAATTTGTTTTCTATACTCTGGATCATCAATTTCTCTTGTTGCTGTATAACCGGCAATTGTAATCTCCACATTAAACGATTTATCAACAGGTAATTTTCCAACATTCCAGATCACAAAGGTCGGATCTAAGAAAACGGTCCCATTTTCATACTTCTTGACATAGTCCGGAGGTGCAGGGTCGAGATAGCCTGTGAGATCCGGCAATTCCGGCGGCGTAATTGTCACACTGCCTGGTACCGAATACCTGAAAGGCACCGAATCGAACTCGGTGGCACTCCATTCTGCATTAAATGGCGACAGTTCCTGAACAACTTCCTCCTCAACCGACGTGGTGTTGAAGGTAATCTCTGCAATCGCACGCGGTGTTGTCCCGACAGTCAAGGAATCATGCGTCATTGCGACATGGAGAAATCCTTCATATGAACCATATGTCTCGACATTCCAGGTCACAGACGTATTTGCCGGAGCCTGTGCCGTTGCAGTGACATCCTCAACCCCGAGTACAGTGGGATCAAACCACACCTTAAACCCAATACCTGTCGCACCGGTGAGGTTTGCAACAGATACCAGAATCTGGGCATTCTGTCCGCCTTCAACAGTCACAGAATTGAAAGCCAGCTTTGAATCAGCATTCTGCTGCACCAGCTCTTCAAAGTTCAATTCTGCCTGGTCTTCACCAGCAGTCAGTACATCCGGATCTGTCTGTTCCTGAACATCACCGGTCTCCTCATCAGTGGTGGAGAACAGTGTCCCTTCGGGAATACCTGCTTCCACCTCTTCTCCACCTGTGGCAGCAAACGCAATGCCGATCAGGCAGGAGAAGATGAGGATAAGTGCAATCGTCTTCTTTCCATGCATCATAGTTCTTCACTTCCATTCAGTAATCAGGATACTATCATCCACACTCCATAGTTGGTGATGTTGTAATAAATATCCCAAGGACAGATAAACTTTTTTCTCTTCTCCTCATATGACAAAAAAAGTTAGAGTTCATCATATTTCCCTACATAGACATATGCGATCTTTGCTGCGTCAGCTGCATCAACCACGCCATCTCCATTGAAATCTGCCTCGAGATCTTCGGTGATAAGCCCGGCTGCCATGTAAGCAACCCGTGCCACATCCCCAATATCGATCCTGCCGTTGTCATTGAAATCGCCCCGCATACGGACCCTGAGTGATCCATCGTCAACGACGACAAATGGCTGCACGTCACCGGACACACCTCCGCTGAACTCGGATCCGGTGATGGTGATTGGATGTGATCCGATCTTCTGTTCTGCAGCAAACACCAGATCAATAATCTGCATCGGCTCGGCACCCTGATCGATTCCGGGCTGGAGTGTCATGGAGAGGTTGAGTTTACCGGTGGTGTTGTCAATCTCTGTCACAAATCCTTCGACCCTGTTCTCAACCGACGCATTCGGGCGGACTGCAGTGAGCTGTGCCAGCGTCTGATCAAAAGTCAGGTTCAATCCGACAGCCGTCATGTTCTGCATACTGGCAACAAATACTCCGGTCGTCTTGTTCATCCCGGTCGGGATCACTGTATTCCCTGCCAGGATCGTTGTTGGCTCGAGTGCAGTGATGTAATTGGTCTTTGTCGTGGTGTTGCTTCCCTGGTCATTTGTTGCAGTCAGGGAGACGGTATAGACACCTGCGTCTGTATAGGTCTTCGTTGGGTGCCGTTCCGTAGATGTCGTCCCATCCCCGAAGTTCCATCTCCATGATGTCGGAATACCTGTCGAGGTGTCGGTGAACCTGACGGTCAGCGGAGCAGGGCCTGTGGTTGGCAGACCGATGAAGTTCGCAACAGGTGCAACCGGCTCGGGCGGCGTATCCTGGATGATGTAGCCGGACTGCGTCGTAAAGACGCGGTCAGGCGTTCCCCCACCGATCTCCCACCAGAGCCAGCTGTTCCGGGGAACATACATCTTCAGGGTGGCGCTGCCATCGGCACCGGTCGTATTGATGTCAACTCCGCCATACTGGTCTGTTAGTGAGCCTGCACTCTGCTCATAGAAGTGAGAGTATGGACCTACCGTATCATAGGTTAGATAAACCGGAACATCTGGCTGATTCCCGGCCATCTGGACGGTCACATCGATCCAGCCTGAATGTCCGGCATAGGGGGGTGGCGGGTTCTGAACTGTCAGCGGGGTTGCACCCACATAGATCTCATACGTCCACCAGTTCCCCTGGCTGTACTGGCCGCGCCAGAACCAGTCCTTCACGGCAGATTTTAGTAGGTAGGATCCATATGGCTGCTCCCCGGCATAGGATCCCGATCCCTCAATAGGGGATGAGAAGATCGACGCTGAAGGTGCCCACCTTTGGTCGTTCATCCAGCTCTCCACAAAATCACTCTGCCGGACATCGAAGATGCCGGGCATCGGGATCTGCTCGCCGTCAGGGCTGGTGATATCAACCTCACCATGGAGGATACCGTCTGTCTCTCCAGCAGCATACTCGCCGGTCAGTGTCACATACTCGTAGGGCGGACTGACGGCTGTGGAAGCATAGGCATCTCCTGAGAGACCTACTACCTGTATGTCATTTAACCCAAAGTTATGCCTGTGCCGGACTGCAGCAGGGAGGATTGCTGATCCATATCCGGCAGCATTTGTCTGTACCACTGCAGAATGATCACTTGTGTAGAGGTAGACTGTTCCCTGCATCGGCTCTCCGGTTTCAGGGTTCCTGAGATAACAGGTTACATTCAGTTCGGTCCCGGGTGCGATGCTCCGTGCTTCCTCGGAATATTCACCAGCCCATTCTCCCCATATCGAGAGCCACCTGTCAGGTTCGGCTGCTGGTGCAGACGGGGTGTACATAAATGGCCAGAAATTGACAAGGATGTAGGCATTAATCCCATAATACTCCTGCTGGGCCTGATCGGAAGAGTGATAGTAAGGGTCATTGTACAGCACAGCACCAAGGTACGCGCCATCAGGAACCGGCACCGTCACCTTCCCGATACCGTTCTTCAGCTCATAGGGGATATACCGGATATCTTCCTGCATATTCTCAATTTCAGCAAAGAATTCGGCATATTCTGGTCTCTGCTCCTGGATTTCACCAGCAAGAAGCCGGGCAGTCTCTGCCGGGAACCGGGCCGATAATGCCTGGACATCCACCTCATAGAGCCAGATCACCGGGAGTTCATATGTACCATCGGGTGCGGGTTCCGATTCGGTTGTCGTATACTGCTTCACAAGAACTGTTGCATTACCCTTCCGTTCTGCCCATGAAACAAACGGGCTCACATCTTCATTGATTCCGTCCCATTGTTCTATGGAGAGAGATCCATATTGCCGCTCCTGCGTCAGGTTCGCAACCGGTGCAAGGAAGATCCGTCCATATGTGAAGATTGTCCCTGTCAGGTTGATCTCTGCTTCAATTGTCCCGTTCACCGGTGTGAGTGTATCGTTAAACACCTCTCCTCTCTGCGGAGAGGTATAATTGATCAGCATCCGGACATCGCCGGTATAGGGCGCCATCGTCAGCGGATCAACGAGTGTATACTTCACCGGCACTGTCGAATTGGGAAGTGCATAATAGCTGGTGGATGGTGTATCAAAGAGGAGAGGTTCACGGGGAGTCCTCGGGTTATGGACATAGATCGAACCTGAGACGACGTTTCCAAACGAATCTTTCACCTGATAGGAATGGTATCCTGTTCTGTTCACCTCAAAAGTTGCGGTTGCCATCCCTGATGCATTTGTCAACACAGTCTGGTTGATGAACTCCAGCTGATCCTGGTAGACGACAAACCGGATTGGGACATCCTGAACCGGAGTTTTGTTCCATGAGATCGCGGTGATCACATTTGTTTCATTCAGTTTCAGGTCTTGATACCCAAACCCGGCATGCAGCCTGGGTGCATCATATGTGGGTGGAACAAGCGGCGTCACCGCTTCCATCGCCGCCCAGGCGCTCACCCTGCCATACCCGTAATCATAGTCCGGGCCCTCAGGGCCGAGATCTACGGATGAATCCTTCAGTAGCTGTTCGATATTTCCGGGTGTAAGTGTGTTGTTTGCCTGAAGGAGGAGTGCCGCGATGCCGGAGACATGCGGGGCTGCCATCGAGGTGCCGGACATGGAATGGTACAGTTCACCTTCCCGTGTTGATGCCGAGATAATAGATGTTCCCGGTGCAACGACATCCGGATTGATAAACTGGTTCTGTCCCCATCCGGTCGGTCCCCGGCTGCTGTATGGGGCGATATAGTCTTCCTGGTACCCGGTTGCTCCGACAATTATTGCCTTATCTGGTGCCGGCCCCCCAATCGTCCGGAGACCAAATTCTCCCTCATTTCCAGCGGATGTCACAAAGACTGTGCCCTCTTCGACGATCTGGTTCACTGCCCGGGACTGGATGCTCGTTCCATTATCGGTGTAAAAGACCACCCACTCTGCATAGAAGGGATACTGTTCCTGTACCCGTTCCCAGCCATCTTCGGGGTCTGCAGTCCAGCCGGCATCACCTGATGCATCGTCATAGAAACCTATCTCCGGGATTGCCATCCAGTCAACATACCAGCCATCATAGATGACTGAAGAATCTGTCTCATACCTGAGCCGGAGATCGATATAGCTGAGTATATCCTGACCATCCTGTTGCCAGAGATAATCACTTAGATCAGCTGTATATGTACCTTGACCATCTCCTGTAATCTCAAGAAGGGTATCCCATCTATCCAATTCAACATTATAGACCTCAAGATATGCATAGTCATAGTCCTCTTCCATATCATACCAGGTATTCATCTCGAAGGTGGCAGTATCAAGCACACCCATATAATCCGAGAAGTCAATTCTCTGTTCCAGTATATTGTCGAGATTGTTTCCTTTGCCTGAATACCACACCATATTGCTCTCATTGAATCCGGGAACCGCGAGGTTCAGGGTCCAGTTACCTGCCTGGAGAGGATCATCACCTGTGAACTTCAGCATCGTCCAATCATCAGGACGGGGAATTTCATACCAGTCGCAATCGACACCAGAAAATACGGTGCCGTCCGGTTGCTCCATCGTTATACTGATGTTCGCAAAGGGCGGCGCATTAACCCAGAGGAGGGTAAATGAGGGGTCATAGACGTCATCGTAATGAGTTACCGGAAATTCGTATGTGACACCTTCCTGGGTATTGATTACATTTTCCCTCACAAAAGGCGGCTTCCACTTACTATATCCTGCACTGTATGATATGATGTCAGCTCCCATTTCAACGGCTGCTTCAAAACCACCAAGGACCTGAGAAAGAGTTGCATCTCCACTGGCATTAAAGACCTTCACCCCGATCAGATCAGCACCCGGCGCAACACCGGTATATTTACCGCCAGCACCGGTGCCGGCCACTATGCCTGCACAATGGGTTCCATGGCCATAATCATCATAGGGTTCGGTCTGGTTATTGACGAGATCCGCCCAGCCGACGATCTTTCCGGCCAGATCCGGATGATCAGGATCAATTCCGGTATCGACAACGGCAACAGTCACCCCTGTGCCGTCAAACCCGTTTGCCCAGACCTCAGGCGCCTCGATCCAGGAGACACCCCAGGCGATATCCTCTTCATAGGGATACGAGGGCTCGATCCATTCGACCTCACCTTCGCCTGGAGGCTTAATGAACTGCATGCCCCGGTCACCTTTCTCTGTCACCTCAGATTCCCTGAGGAGATCGAGGGTGACAATATAGTCCGGGATCACCCGTTCCACATCGGACCGGGCGGCGACCTGCTTCACCTGCTCTTCGGTGAGGGTCGCGGCAATCGCATTCACCGACCAGAGGGATCTCGGCTCATCCGCACTCATCTGATCGACAGACGAGAGGATATCCCGTTGGGATGTTTCAGAGAATGCCATCAGTTCAGCAGACCCCATCGACCGGGCCGGCTGGTCTTTCATTACAATTATTACATGCTGCGGCTCACCGGCAGACGGTGCCGCAGCCACTGTTCCAGCTGTTAGCAGCAGAATCAGTGCCAGAGAGAGAATGAGGTAACGTGTGTCCATCGCGATCACATTCATGCGTATCTCTGCTGGTTATTAGATATAATACATACGATCAGGTGAAAAGAGTGTGAGAAAACCGGATTCTTACCGGTTTCTCCGATACAGAAGGATGGCGGCGATAAAAATCGGGAGAGCAGCCACCGGTGCCGGTGCCGGGGTTGCATCCGGTGCTCCCGGCTGTGGCGGTTCCACAGGGTGTTCTTCAGTTGCCGGAGTTGTCGGGAGAGCAGGTTCGGCCGGCATCTGCGTTGCCGCAGGTTGCGTAACTGTCTGTTCCGGGACTGCTGGTATCTCGACGGTATCTTCGGGCAGAGTGAAGGCTCCTGGATCATATGAGGAGCCTGATGAGGCCTCATAGTATGGTGGAACTGTGGTCGCCTGTGCGTCCGGTGTTATCGTGCTTGTGACTGTGCCGCTTTTCACCTCATCAAACGTAAGGGAGGCAAATGCTGGAAAATCACTCCACCGTGCATCTGAAAGCGAGAGCGTACTTGTTCCGGCAGCAACAGGAGAGAATGCGACCTCAACGACACCTGCCGGATCCTGGATCGTCACCGGATCGGGGAATATCACAAGCACACGGGCTGTCCCCGGTACATCCGTATTGATTGTCATCGAGACACTCTCATATCCTGCACTCTTTCTGATCCCGGCGATACTCACAACTGCCGGATCATAGGTGAGATCGAACTGAAGGCTTGTTGCAGATGCAATACCCGCAACATGTACCTGGAGATAGGATCCGTCTGCAGTCCCCGAGTCGATCTCCATTACTGTTGCAGCATGAGCTGATCCAATAAGACAAAATAAGGCAACAAGCAGCAATAGTACTGTTCGTTCTTTCATACAGACAGTTCGGCACTTTCTCAGAGAAATAACTACCGTCCTCTCATTATTCTTAGCTCTCTGTTGATCCGTTGAGGGTTTTACTGGTACTCTCCCACAATGCACCAGCCAATCACCACCCTTTTTCAGATACCAGGATAGATTACTAGTGATGCCACCAGAGCCAGCTGATATCGCCGTTGATCTGCTTAACCCAAAAACAATCCCAATCGACCTGAAAGTCGCCTTGTTATGGATAATTGGCACTATCAGCTGCATCTACCTGCCAATTCTCCAGGATACCCCGCTCCGGGTGATCTTCGCGCTCCCCTTCATCCTCTTCATTCCGGGATATCTTTTGATCGCCGCGCTCTTCCCAGCAGACGATGATCTCGACTGGATCGAGCGGATCGCACTCTCCTTTGGCCTCTCGATTGCGGTTGTACCGTTAATCGGGCTTGGGTTGAACTACACCCCCTGGGGTATCCGGCTGGATCCGATCGTCACCGCACTGGTGATCTTCGCCCTGGCAATGGCTGCGATCGCAGCATACCGGCGCCTGCTCCTCCCACAGGAGAAACGCCTGCGGATCCCGACGAATGAGGTGAAGGAGGGGATCCGCGATGAACTCTTCCCTGAAGAGAGCAGCCGCCTCGACCGTGCCCTGAGTATCATCCTTATCTGTGCGATCATCCTTGCGATCGGGACCACCATCTATGTGATCGTCGTCCCAAAGGAAGGGGAGAAGTTCACAGAATTTTATATCCTCGGAGAGAAGGGGAAAGCGGCAGATTATCCGACAAACTTCCGGGCAGGCACAGAGCAGTTTGTGATCATCGGGATCGGCAACCACGAATACAGAAATGTTACCTATACAGCGATGATCTACGGGTTCAACCAGCAGTTCGATACAGGTACAAATACCTCAACGATCCTCTCATCTGTTCCGATAGGATCGTTCTCCACTGAGATCGCCCATAACGAGACCGAGGAGCGGACGTTCACCTTTATGGTGAATGATACGTCCATCAACCGGATACAGTTCCTCCTCTTTGATGAAGAGCTTCCTGCACCCGGTCTCCCGCCTGCAGAGCTTGTGAATAGCAGCTATCGTGATCTCCACCTCTGGGTCAATGTCGGCCCCGCTGCCTGATCTGGTGGGAGCATTATTATCGGGGGATCGATCAGATCCCCTGCTCATACTGCCTGAGGGTGATCGTGATCGTGCGGCTCTCCGGGGAGAGTACGATCTGATCATAGCTCCAGGCTGATCTCGTTGCATCGGCGAGGATAACGCCGATCAGTCCGCAGACGGCGCACGGAAACATCGTGCAGCACTTCGGTGATTCAGCCCGGGTTATCATGCACTCTCCAAAGAGATGATACCCGGTGATCTCCAGTACCAGATCGTCCCCCTCAATCGAGGTTGTCACCGTCTCAGCGAGTTCGCAGGCAACCGTCACCACCTCGCGGAAGGCGGAGAGCGATCCTTCGATACCCTCCGGAGTGGTAAGTCCGTACTCTTCACGGAGGTGATGCCAGAGCAGAAGAGCCGGAGGAGGTATGGCCACCCCGACTGATCCCTCATGGAGGACAAGGGAGGTATCCACAGCTCCAGCCGGTATTCTGCCAGCACCTGAGGTATTGAACTGGATGATACTCTCACCCTCCGGCAGGATGACCGCATCGCCATCCACCCCGAGATCAGCGGTGATCCGGGCCAGCCCGATCCGGCACCCGGGAGTCAGCCGCCCGGCGATATCCGGAGCCACCGTCCCGCCCCGGTGAAAGGTCAGGAGGAAGAGGCCTGCAATGAAACAGGCAAATCCGCAGAGTACCAGGGTGGCACTGGTCATATCTGCGCGATCGGTGAAGAAGACGAGACCGAGGGCAGCGGCCGCTGCGATGAAGAGTGCGAGCGATGCCTTCGCCTCATCAGAATCCCCGGGATGCCGGACGATCCGGATCAGATCTCTCAACTGATCTGATAGGTATAATGCGAATCCCTGGAGATGCTCGTGGAGATCTGGTGACTTCATGCCTGACCACCCCTGACTCTGCGGTGCAGGGAATATTCATAAAGATACAGACTTCCGCCTGCAATTCCTGATCCGGTGATGACTATGAGCGCAGCGATGAATGGATCAATGGTTGGTACAATGAGCAGGATCAGCAGAAGGCCGGCGATCAACAGAACAAGAGAGAGGTACCGGTCTCCTGAGAAGAAGAGATCTGATCCGAATGCTGATGCAATCAGGAGGAGCATCAGGATGCCCGGGAGGATCGGGGAGAGGTACCCTGCGGCAACCACACAGGGCACCCCCAGGCAGAATTCAGGAACCGCTCCAACCCCGGATCGCTTCGAATATATCATCCCTGATAACGCAACCGGCCAGGCTATCCAGAGGAGAGGATCGAGGAAGATGAGGGCGGCACCGGAGATGCCGAGGAAGATACCACGGAGGACCAATGCTCTCTCCATCTCAGATCACCTCGATGGTGTCGATCGGAAATGCGCCGGGACGAATCGACGCAGCACTGTGTGCGGGAATTCTCAGGTGAACAGAGAGCCCGATCCGCTTTGCTGCCCGTGCCACCATGCCGAGATGGCTGGTATCGCCATCTGCTGCAGTGAAGAGTAACACAGCAGTGCCTTTTGTTCTGGCAAAGGCACGGATACATTCTGCTTCAAAAGAGGGGATACCACGGTTCTGGATCACCGCATCATACCATCTGTGCAGCGGTGATCCCGCCGGGAGGGAGAGCTTCACTCTCCGTGCATCGTTCTCCGAGAGATAGTGGTAGAACTGGTTCCAACGGGCAGATGGAGGGAGATCGCGGATCGCCGCCAGTACCCGGGACGCCTGTCGTTCATCCGGGAGAAACCGGATCACATTCCCTCCTGCAATCGCGAGCAGCGAGACCGAATGGGAAGTCTTCAGTGAATCTTCGGCAGCACCGGCGGCAAATCCGATCAGTTGTTCGGCCAGGCCGGAGTCAGGAGGTATATCAAGGACCACCACCGGGATCTCACCTGCCTGTGCATATACCTCGCGGATGGTGAGCCGTTTTGTCTTCGCTGTTATCTTCCAGTCTATCTGGCGTGGATCATCTCCGGGCATATATTCACGAAATGATCTCACAACGGTTCCTGATGGTGAGATGAGCCTGCGTGAGGTTGATTCTCCATATCCCAGGGATTCTCCCTCAAGGACAACCCGTGAACCGCGTGGCTGGACCTGAACCTCCGGCATACAATCTTCCGGGCGGGTGAAGATGATAGCTGTCGAGAAGAAGCGATTCACCATCTCAACAGTTGCACCGAAAAATGAGATGGAGCCACGGGCCCGTGCCTGTATCCGGTATGTGAGATCTGTTGCATCGCGAAAATCAAACTCCGGATGATTGTCGGGAACCTCAAAGCCGGGACCCGGCATGTCACGTATCGAGATGAGATATCCATCCGGCAGATCCAGGTCTGCGGAGAGGGTGACCGTAATGGTTCCATATTGCCGGACAATGTGGTTATCACACTCCCGTTTCAGATGGAATGTTCCAATCACCTGGTTTTCGGCTTTTTGGAAGATGATGGCACGGGAGAAGAGGAAGAGCAGGATGACCGATCCCGCGACCACCCCCGGCATACTCCCCATCGCCCCACCACCGATGACGGTGAGGATGCCGGCTGCCAGTATCGCGCGGGAGAGTGGGCTCGGCTGCACCTCAGGGCACCTCGACTGACCGGATAATCTCATTGATGACCGTTTCCAGATTAACCCCGGCGATCTCGGCTTCCCGGCGCAGTATCAGCCGGTGATGAAGCACATGGAATGCAATCCCCCTCACATCATCGGGGGTTACAAAGCTCCTCCCATTGAGTGCAGCGACTGCCTTGCTCCCTTTATAGAATGCAATCGATGCCCGGGTGCTTGCCCCCAGACCGATATCCCCGTTCTGTCTCGTTGCAACAACCAGATCCCTGATGTACATCGCAACCCGCTCCTCGATGTGAATGGATTCCACACAGTTCCGAAGCGAGATGAGATCGACACCTTCTTTGTGCTGATCGAGTGCTGTTGCATAGGTATCCCAGTTCAGTTTTCCCGAGTCCAGGCGCCTGAGCACTTCCAGTTCATCCTCGGAATTGAGGTACCCGGAGATGAAGCTGTACATAAACCGGTCTTTCTGCGCCTCGATGAGCGGGAACGTCCCTTCAAATTCATATGGATTCTGGGTTGCCATCACAAAGAACGGGTTCGGCAGGGGGTGGGTTTCGCCTTCTATTGTCACCTGCCGCTCGCTCATCACCTCGATGAACGCACTCTGGGTTCTCGGATTCAGCCTGTTTAACTCATCGATCAAGAGAATATTCGAAAAGATCGGCCCTTTCCTGAGTACAAACTCTCCCTGTGACTGATCATAGATCCGAAGGCCGAGGATGTCGGCCGGCTGTGTATCGACTGCACACTGGACACGGGAGAATGTATACCCGAGAATCTTGGCAAATGCCTTCACAATCGTCGTCTTCGCGGTCCCCGGAACCCCCTGGATCAGCATATGCCCATCAGAGAGGAGTGCTATTGTGATCAGTTTTGTTAAATCATCTTTTCCAACAAGGTACTGATTGATGAGTGATCTGATCTCCTCAACTTTCCGGGGAATGTCTGGTATGGCTGTATCGGGCGTCATGGTTTATCCTTAAAGAATCTGTTTTCTGAATGCGACGATGACAAAGACCATCAGGAGAAGTATGGCAATGATGGTACTTATTGGTGCGGATTTGACCTTATGGATGATATATGCGGGCCCTTCGGCATCGGCAGTTTTGCCATAAACTGCATCCACACTCACGGTCCCGTTGGTATCAAGCATATTTTCAAGGAACTGTCTATTGTCATGGAGCTGTCTGACCTCCTGCATCGTTGTGGCAAAGAGGCTTGCATCGGCGATCAGGATTATTTCTCCCGGATCTACTTCTTCACGGGCGATCAGCGTGTATCTGCCGAGCGATGCCCCGGCCCCGGGCCTGCCGGATCCTGTGGTGTCTGTCCATGAGAGGACTGATGTCGTGACAAGCGGTGTTCCGCCGGTGATCGAGGATGGCCTGTTGAAGGTGAGGGTTGAGATGCCGTCAAGGAGTGTGTGGTTTCCCGAAACTGTGGCAATGATCGTCCGTGTCGAGGCAAATTCCATATCAAGACTCGAAACATTGCCGGGTACTATCTGCATGCGGGATCCCAGTGCCTCGAGGAGCTGGTTTGCGTCTCCCTCTTCATCTGCAATGATGACCGATCCGCCGTTCTGCAGTACCTGCTCTGCAATACCGGATGGGGATGCATCTTTTGGAGCGATAATGATGTAGCGGTCTGCGGGATCGGGTTCGTTTGTACCTGGTGTGAGGATCTCCGCATCCATGCTCCCGGCGAGTGAGTAGAAGGCGGCTGTTCCTGACCATCCCGGATTAAAACGTGAGAGATCGGTTGTGGTGGTCTGGAGGTGGGCACCTGCTGCTCCCAGGGTGAGGAGGATGAGGATGATTGCGATCAAGATCGCCGGTCTCACGCGTGATCCTCCCGCAGACGCTGGTAGGTATCCACACACCATTGCCGTGTCTCTGCGTCAGGGATCTGCCCTCCATATAGCACCAGTTCATAGGCTGCGAGCCATGCATGGAGGTCTGTATCTCCGGATCTCCTCTGCCGGATATCGCCGGCCGTTGCTGTCAGCGGAGTGTCGATACCCGTCTCTTTTGCGAGCCCCAGGAAGAGGGATCTCAGGGCCGCCGGGTAGTCGGACTCTTCCAGTGCATGGTACGTGGAGAGCGTGGTGTCTGTCGATGGATCGAATTCTTCGGGTATGGGGGGTGTCTCCTCTTCTCTCTCTTCGATTGATTCTGCAATTATCTCTGGTGGATCATCGATCACCGGAATGGTCTCTCTGGTGACGGTCCCTGATCGTCTCCGCAGATACCATACTCCTCCTGCACCGATGACTATCAGCACAACTGCGCTCAGGAAGATTGCGATGTAGTCTTCCAGACTTCGTGCTTCCTCAGGTGGATCCACTATGATCAGGAGCTCTTCACTCTCTCCACGAAGCAGCGGATAGGCGGTATCGTCAAAGATGGCGGTGATATGGTGTTCGCCTTCTGCGAGTTTGAGATCGGCGGTATATGATCCATCGGGTGTGGTTTTTGGGGTTGCTATCTGGCGGCCTGCCGAGAGGATCCGGATCGGGGCTCCTGACACCGGGATATCATCTGCAAGCAGCCGGCCGGTGATGTTCCGGCTGCCTGACTGGGTTAAAGAGAGTGTTGTGTTTCTGCTGATCACCCGGAAGCTCACCACATCAGAGAATTTTCCGTCTGATGTTGCATAGAGGGTATGCATGCCGGATCCGATCTTTTTGATCTGCTCCCTGTGCAGGAATGTTCCCTCTGCGGTGGCTGTCAGGTTTTTGTATATTCTGCTGTCGAGATAGAGCGAGACGACGCGTTGATCTGTTCCGGAGATTCTGCCTGAGATGTTCAGGGTATCACCATAGCGTACCTCTGCGGGCTCAAGTCCAAGTGTTATGTGAAGATCTGATCTGGGAGCAACCTCCCTCTGTATCACAGCAGACCGCTCCTCCTGCTCCTCCTCGACACTTTTACTGATAGTTCTGGTCCCCTCGACACTCTCCTCATATGCCTCGGTCTCCACCTCAAACTGCCTGGAGACACCGACCATCTCCTCGCTCCGGCTCTCATATGATGCCACCGTCTCTTTGATCTTTGATTTGAGGGCTTCGCCTTCGTACATCACCGAATAGAGCATATCCGGATTATCGGCATCGCGGTACTCGATCTCAAGCTGCTCCAGTTCAGAGAAGCGCCGGGTATCATTAAAGAGTTCGAGGAGATCCTCTTTATTCTGGGCATTCAGCCGCCGCCATTCCTCGAGATCAGACTGCGACATATCAAGACGGACAACCAGGTTATCGAACTGGCGTGACTGTGCGAGATACTCATCGAGATCACGTTCGGCAGAACTGAAATCCTTTAATTCCAGGTTCAGGACAAGTGTCCCCGAACTTGAAAAGATCTCGTCCATCAGGGGGAGGATGACACCCGAGTTATCCTGGGTTGCCTGTCTGAGGACAGATACCCGGTCATGGAGATCTGTCTCTGCATCCATCTCCGGAGTATAGAGGGCCGGGGCTGCTGTATGGGGGAGTATCAGGAGAAGGCAGATGAATGCCGCCACTGCTATTGCCGGGAGTCTGAATGGAGTGGTTCTCTTCTGTTTTTTGTCATTCATGAGCTGAGGATCTCCAGGACTTTCTGAGCAACGATTGCGCCGAAGAGGATGACACCTGCTGCGATTATATACCGAAATCTGCCCAGAAACCGTGGGCGTATATGGACGGGTTCGGCAAGCTCCGCGATCACCAGCATGCCGATGAGCGTGAGGACAAAGACGATCTCAAGATCCGGGGTTTCTGCCAGGATCATGAAGAAGATCACAATCACCATCCAGATGGTAATGGCAACTGCTGCGAGGTGCTTTGATCTGATCGGCATGGTTGATAGTACCTGTATCGAAGATGATCTATTTGCCACCCAATACTATAATACCCTGCGACACAATCATAGAAATGATTGCTATGAGATCAATTCCATTGATACTATTGCTGCTTATCCTGTCACTGGTAATGCCGGCAGGTGCCTTTACTGCAGATGATCTTGCGCTCACTATCCAGGAGAACGGTGATGCCGAGATCAGGTTCGAGTACACACTCAACTGGATGGAGCGGTTTGCGGTCTTCTTACGGATCGCTGATCCGGCCGACGAGTTCAGATCAGCGCTTGAACGTGCCTACAAGAAGCCGGTTGAAGTGCAGTCCGTAAGTTCCGGAAGCGCCGTATTCCGGGTCGGGGGGCTGGCGTCTCTCAAAGAGTCTGATGAGGGTCTTCGGTATTCTGTTCCTGCCCTTGACTTCTCTTATGCAGTAGTTGAACTGGAGAAGTACTGGTTTGCACCGCTTGTACAGGTCGATCTGACACCTGATCTCACCACCCTCACCTTCCCCGATGGCCATACCGAGTCATTTGTACAGGTCGCCGGTATTCCGGCAACCTCCCATACCATCTCTTTCTGAATCCCCGATAATGTAGCTCTCCCCGGGTGATGTACTCTCTCCTCTCTCGTCTGCTTCCGAAGAAGACGGTCTCCGAATATACGCTGATAGAACCCTCTATCGAGGGAAGGAACCACACAGAGTCCCACCGCCCCGTTCCCGTCCGCAGGTGCTTCGCAGGGAGGTTGTCCTGGCTGGCCGCAGATGCAGCGCGGGAGGGGGCGGGAAAGCTTCGGGGTCTGCCAGAAGCAGATACACCCCGATTCGCAGAATCGTCCTGACGGATTGCTCTTTTGAGCAAGGGTGTATCACCTCTGTCATCCTGATCCCTTCGCCAACCCGCCCCCCGATACCCGCGCCGCAGCTGCTTCAATCGTCTCTTCCAATCTGGGTGGTGCATCGGGATCGATCCCCGTCGGGATGGCCGGTGGCGCGTCCCGCCGAAGCCTGGATCCGGCCTTTCTGATCTGGTGGAAGAAGAGCCAGTCTTAATGCCCTGTGCAGACGATAGTCTGACTGGATGTTCTTCTTCTTTCATCTGCTTGTGGGTGTGGCAACCGGCCTCTTTCTCTCAGAGGTTCTACGATCGCGCCGCTGGTTTCTTCCGGTTGCAGTCGGGAGCATCCTCCCCGATCTGATCGACAAGCCACTCGGGCATATCATCTTTGCCGAAACGATCGGGAATGGGAGAATTATCGGGCATTCACTTATATTTTTAGTAATTATTCTCATTCTGGCGTTTTTCCAGTGGAAATATAGGGGCTCTTTACTATGTTTTGGAGTTGGGATCGGGGTTCTCCTCCACCAGGTACTGGATTCCATGTGGAAGATTCCAAAGACCTGGTACTTCCCCCTCTATGGACCGTTTCCAATGGGTGATTACCATGCCTATTTCTCCGGCTCGTTCTGGCGCGAACTGACTTCCCCGCAGGAGTGGCTGGCGGTCGTTCTTTTGATCTGTATCGGTGTTCTGTTCCTTGGAGAGTGGTTTTCCGGATCACGTGCGTCCCTCTCATTCATCCCCCGGATCAGATGGCCCTGCATGACCGCTCTTGGGATGGTGACGATCGGGACTGGTATTTTTGTGCTCATTCGTCTGGAGTCGATCGGATCCAGCCTCTTGTACCCCGTCGTCTCGGGTGGAGATCCCGTCATCTGTGCACTCGCTCTCATCTGGTGCGGGTTTGTCTTTCTCCTGCTGCCGCTTCTCCATCTCAGCCGGGGCGATGATCTCTCTGAGTGAGGCGTGATTTCAGAGGGTTTTTCATAGACACAATCCTAATGGATCTCCATGCGCTATCTCATCACCGGCGGTGCCGGGTTCATCGGCTCGAATCTGGCAGATCACCTGGCAGAGGATCATGACATCACCATCATCGATAACTTCGCAACCGGCAGATCCGCGAATGTGGCCGATCTCCGCGAGCACAAAAATGTCACCTTCATTGAAGGGAGTATCACCGATCTTGAGCTGATGCAGGAGATCACCCGCGGTGTTGACGGTATCTTTCACCAGGCGGCGATCCCCTCCGTCCCCCGCTCGGTGAAGGATCCCCTGACGACGAACGAGGCGAATATCACCGGCACGCTGGTGCTCCTCCAGGCGGCACAGGAGAATGGAGTCCGGAAGGTGGTCACCGCGTCCTCCTCCTCGGTGTACGGTGATACCCCGACCCTGCCAAAAGAGGAGGGGATGAGTCCAAACCCGCTCTCCCCCTATGCGGTCTCAAAGCTCGCGGACGAGTACTATGGGAAGGTCTTTTATGAGCTCTATGGGATCCAGACGGTCTTCCTCAGGTACTTCAATATCTTCGGGCCCCGGCAGGATCCGGCATCCGAGTACGCGGCGGTGATCCCGAAGTTCATCACCCGGCTGCTCGATGGGAAGCCGCCGATCATCTATGGCGACGGCGGCCAGACCCGGGACTTCACCTTCATCAGGGATGTCATCCAGGCGAATGAAAAAGCGATGGAGAGCGAGGCGACCGGCATATACAACATCGCCTGCGGGAAGCGGATCAGCTTAAACGAACTCGCCGATATCCTGATGGAGATCATCGGCACCCAGGCAGAGCCGATCTATGAGCCGCTGCGGGAAGGCGATATCCGGGACTCGCTTGCCGATATCTCACGGGCCAGGGCGGCGTTTGGGTATGAGCCGGCATTTACGCTGGAAGAGGGGCTCAAAGAGACGGTCAAATGGTTTGTGGAGCAGGCAAAGATTTAGGGGGAAATAGAGGATATTCCGGGTGCTCCCTGATAGTCCTCCAAACCGCCTGCGTAACACAATTCCTCGGATTTCCAGAAGATGACCAAGTGCATCGGAAAAGCTCATAAATAGATTTTCAAGCTTTTGAGAGCCGTATCTGTCGAATCACGGATAGTTTTGCTTTCATCAGATCCCTCCCGATACCTCTCCTATTCCTCACGGTATAGCAGAACACCTATATCTCTTCAGGTATACCTAAGTATATGGTAGGAGAAGTAACCACCATCAAGATTACACCAGGAGTCAAACAAAGACTTGATAGGTTGAGGCGATATCCCCGTGAGTCATATAACGAGATAATCTCACGGCTTGCAACGGAAAATGAGGAAGAAGGAATAACTGAAGAGGATATTGTGGATATTGAAGAAGCGCTTGAGGATATCAAGGCAGGCCGGGTATATTCGACTGCCCAGCTCAAACAGAAACTCGGTCTTGATTAAATGGGATACACCATTGTCTGGACCGATAAATCCCGGAAAAACCTTGAAACATTACCAAAAGATACCGCTGCCAGGATAATCGAGCGTGTCGATGCCATTCGTGAGGATCCATTTCAGCACATTGACCGGTTGGCGGGATCAGCCTGGTACAAATACCGGGTTGGCAAATACAGGGTTATTCTTGATATAAAACGAAATACATTGATAATATATGTCATAAAAGTCGGTCAAAGGAAGGTTGTCTACAGAAACCTGGAGTGATGGGATCTGAATCAGTCAACCGGGATATCAGAATTCCGGAGAAGAGCCACAATAGTAGATAGGGTGTTTAGATGGAAGAGAGCATAATTACCTTCTTTGATGGATCCGTATTCCGGCCATTGACACCGGTTGATCTTGAGGCGGGGAAGAAGTATATCATAACGGTAGTCCCCACGGAATTGGATTATGATATGGAGGAGAAGAATGCCATTTCTCCCTCGTCAACAACCCCCCCGGCCGGCATACAGGATATACAATCAGGAAGGGAACCAGAAGATGATCAGAGCGGAGAGCATACCTTCAATAACACGCCTGATCATGAGCCTGATGTGAAGGCACAAGGAGTAAAACCGAAGAAGAGTACCCCTGGCCCTGAAAGCGGAGACGGAGAATTGGTGGCGAGGAAGAAATTCAATCCCGAAGATGTCATCGGGAAACCATACAGAAGGGGCATGCTCCCCTATGGCGGCGCAGTTACCAGGGGCCGGATCTCATTTGCTGTCAGTGAGGAGCAATGGCTGGAAGATATGAGGCGCCTCCGATCGGTTCTAAAAACCCCCGATAGAGAGCCATGATGAGGTTTTTTACGCCATTCAATACGATAACGGAGAATGCATCATGATGGTGCTGTTTGAAACTACCTGTGAAGATGGATACTGGTCAGCCAGGGCAATCGGATTGAGTATTTTTACCGATGGGGAAACATTCGAAGAGCTGCTCAAAAAAATTGAAGAAGCCGTAATTTTATATTTTGAAGATGATATAAAACCTGGCGAAGAGATCACAATAGAGACCCGGACCACACATCAGGTGCATCACATTGCCTCATCTTAGGGTTGTTAGCAGCACTGAAATCATCAGAGTCCTTACGATCATAGCAGCAGAAAGCCCACGACGCAATGCTTGAAGAATGCCAAGTAACGTCAGAACCCCACGTCCTTAAAGAAATCCAGATGCAAAGGGAAAAGTACTTCGAGTCATCATAAATCCAATTCTATCTCCAAATCGTGTGATAACAATATTCTTTGACAGGAGGGAACGACCATGAAAGTGACCATCGATAAAGAGGCTGATGCAGTGTATATGCGGCTGTCTGATGCCCCTATTAAGGATTCAGAAGAGATCAAGCCGGGCGTCATCCTAGATTACGATGACGAGAATAACCTGATTGGTATTGAGATCCTCAATATCTCCAGGCGTGTGCCTTCCGCCGTGTTGACTTCGGTTCAGCTGGAGACTGCATAGTCTCATTTTTTTCCTCCTCGCTATTCCATGTGGGTAGTTTGAAGCTGGTGCAACGCCTGGGCTATCTGTCAGATACAATCGGGCGGGATATGGGCCGCACCCTTCCCCAGCCGGAGTCACACAACAATCTGCTCCTGGATCCGACGATGCCAGCTGTTGGGAGGAAGAATCCTGCATAGCGGCTGGTTATCAATACCGATGTGACGGATGGATCATTCGCATGATTCCTGCTCGCGAGATCAAGGAGATGGCGCGTGAATCCGGGGTTCCTGTATAAACAATGAAAGCAGATTCAGGTGCGGTAACCCGTTCGATCTATTTCTGCAATCTACCCTCATAACCTGACCCCTCGTTCCGCCAGTGAGGATATTGGCGCTTTCAGCGCTCATGAAGTTGGACTGGATCTATTGGATCTCCGTTCGATGGCAAATATCGTTTTTTTAACGCGCCCTGCCGCTCCCATTCGAAGGGCAAAACACCGCACACCTGCTAGTCGCTGGCGTACCATCTCCTGCACAGCGCCTCTGTGGGCTTACCCTCACCCGAACCAGGCACCGGTGCTCCCTGCGATTTATCCGGACCTCCCTGCTATCCTCACCCCTCCCTTCAGGTGAAGGGGGCAGGGGGGATTGCCTTTGGGAGGAGTGTCGCAGTCTGACAGATAATCAAAGAGAGATGGAGGCTGCCTGTACGCGCTTGCATTTGAGATGTATGAATAATTCTCAAAGAAGATCCTTCTTATGATACATGAGAATAAGTGCTTCCCCGTCAACCGTGCAATCGATAGCCTCCATAAACTGCTGCTTTGAGAGATGGAGCTGTTCTGCCATGAGACCGAGCAGCCGATCACCGATCTCCTTTTTGCCATGAGATACCCATGTTCGGATCTCTGTATCGCACCCATTGTGCTGAAATGTCAGTTTGATATGCTTCGACATCTCTGTCGAGAACCCCTTCTTCTTCAGCCGGGCGATAATTGTGTGATTCTTCCGGCTCACGGCATCAGATCTCCTCTATCAAACTCTTCTGGTATAAGGGATATGAGTTTCTGCCTGAACAATTGTGCTCCTGAAGAGAGCTTGTGAATATCCTGCTCTACATAATCCTTCCAGTTCTCTTCGAATTCATCTGTTATCTCCACAAGAGCTTCATGAAGATTTGGTGCTGATGCAAGGAGATGAAATTCGTGGTTATAAAGGATAAATTCCCCATCATCTCTCTCGCATGAGAGGTCGATTGGATCTGCAGGCGTATGGATCGTATCATGAATCCGCACATACAAGAGAGGGATGTGGAATGGTGGCTGGTCATGTGTATCGGTTGCACGCTCGTTAACAATCCGTTCAATCACGTCACTATATGTTTCGCGGGGGTGCTCCTTCAGCCCGTTCAGCCGGTCTTTCACCCCTGTTACGATCTTGATTGAACTCATGCTCTTCATACCACCATGTACCCCCATGGTGGTATATAGTATTTCTGATCGGACGGCCAGATCCGGAGCAGCGAACAAATGCCTTGCCTCCTATCGGATGCAACCTGGGGTGGACTCTCATTTGGCGATACGTTATTTCAGAATGAGATTAAGTGGAGTTATCAGGAGAAGATATCTAAAAGAGATTGCAGTATTTGCGAGAGCCAGAGAAATGGTTGTTGAAGTTGCTGTTGGTGAGAGTGATAGAAAAGCCTTTGAATTATGAAAACTCAATGCAGATTATGGATGCTCACACCTTCTCCCGGTATTCAATACAGGTATCAGGAGCAGTACAGAGGGTTGGCTATGGGCATATTGTTCAGAATAGTGCCCGAAAATTAAAAATTACCGGTTATATCGAGAACCTTGAAGGATATGATCTGCACATCATAGCAGAGGGGCGTGTAGACGACCTTGATGCATTCATCCAGGCTATCAGGATTGTGGAGTATCCAATAGATGTTGAAGAGATTTGTACCGTTGAAGAAGAATATAAAGGAGATTATTCTTATTTTGCGGTGATCAGAGGCTCTCCGGAAGATGAGCTTGCAGAGAGATTTGATACTGCAATTGCAATCTTTTCACGAATGGAGAAGAAACAGGATATTTCCCTTGAGAAGCATGACACGTCAATTTCATTGCAGGAAAAGACGATCGGTCTTCAGAGAGAGACGATCGGTCTTCAGAAAGATACTATCAGTCTTCAACAAGAGACACTGACTGAAGTGAAAGGAATGAGGAGTGACCTCGATGATCACTTAAATAAGGAGATCTCTGAGATGCGCATGGAATTAAAGGAGATCAGGACGGCATTGATACAATATGGAATTATGAATGCCGTAAAGTCATGAGAATAATAAAGTAATCTGTCACCTTATCAGTCCGAGTGGAACAGTCCTCAATCCCCATTCTGTCTCCGGTGAAGGCGATCCTCATGGCCAACAGGACGATGATGTTCGTCTTCATTGAGGGGATATCAGCGCTATCGCGCTCATGCTGTTCGCTCATGCTGTTGTACTGGCTCTCCATCAGATGCAGAAGGTTCCTGGAGATACAGGATCTCGGTTCATCTACGCAGACACCGGATCTCCGTCCACCCATGCTGAACATCAATTTTTGGCGCGTCCTGCCGCTTCCATTTGAGATGAGGAATACCGCCCACCTGCACCCGGCAGCTGATAGATCTACAATTATCAGAATCCTGAGAGATCCAGAATCTTTTGATATTCTTTCTCACTGATTCGAAACCCTGCTTCTCGAAGTGCTCGAAAATCCTCACGAAAGTTTAGAAGACCGCCTTCGGCTGCCGTAAGGAGAATACCTATGGTCCCGGTTATCTGCAGATTTACCGCCAGAGCAGCATCTCTTCCATCCTTATCATCAATAATAAGAAGGGCATCCTCCTCTTTTGCCAGAATAATTGCCTCTGCTTCGCCGCGATCTATGTTCACATAGAGAGCATCGACCGCTGTCCTGTTCTGGACGGGAACTACAGAAATCCAGGATGCAGACCTGACATCATCGGCACCAAAGAGAAAACCTCCTCGGGTGACCACTTCATCATAGACCTCTTCAGGGATCAGAACAGTACCGCAAAGGGACTAAAGAATAGTGAGCCTGTTTATTTTGGATAATGCAATAAGAGGAGTAGAATTTGAAACGAACTTCATTCCTTCTGCCGTCCCAGGTATGATCGAAGTGTCCTGAGATCAGCTTCTGCATCCTCTGCATCATAGTCAAGAGGTACTCCTTTCTCATCCAGCATGAGGATCATCTCCCATTTGTTCCGAACCCCGGCCAGCTCGGCAGCCTTGCCCAGGGAGAGGCGCCCTTCCCGGTACAATGCCACGGCTAACGTCCGGCGAAGAAATTGGTCAAGATCTGATCTCCTGATTTTCATGCTGGACAGAATCGTATCCGGAAGTGTGATAACGGCCTCCATAGTGTTCCCTCACTATTTAGACGTGTCAACCTCAGATAGCATAATTCTTCCCCCAAACGATCGGTTCCCTTCACCGGACGGGGCTAATCGCCCCGCCAGTGAGGATATCAGCGCTTCCGCGCTCATGAGGTTGTACTGGATCTCCATGAGATACAGAGGATAGCTGGAGATACCTGATTTCTGTCCCTACCTGCAAAAGTGAATGGGTGACGCGCCCTGCCGCTCCCATTTGAGAAGAGGATCACCGCCCGCCTGCAATCGCTGGCATACCATCTCCTGAACAACGTCTCCATGGGCTTACCCTCACCCGCACCAGGCACAGGTGATCCCGCGATTGCAAGGGACCCCCCTGCTATCCTCACCCCCCCTTCGGGTGAAGGGGGGCAGGGGGGATTGCCTTTGGGAGGAGTGTCACAGTCTGACAGATATCAAAGAGAGGTGGAGGCTGCCTGTAAGCGCTGGTGACTGAATGGTAATCCGCAAGCCGATATGAAAGAATTGACCCCTCGCTCCTCCGGGGGGGCACCGCCTACCCCCTCCGGTTCCCGGGGCAGGCGGCCTCTCGGCCACCGAACGGGGCTCGCCGCCCCGCCGGGAGGATATCAGCGCTATCGCGCTCATGCTGTTGTACTGGATCTCAATCAGATGCAGAATATCGATTTTTAACGCGTCCTGCCGCTCCCATTCGAAGGGCAAAACACAGCCCAACGTGCAATCGCTGGCGTACCATCTCCTGCACAGCGCCTCTGTGGGCTTACCCTCGCCCGCACCAGGTACAGGTGATCCCGCGATTGCTCAGACCCCCCTGCTATCCTCACCCCTCCCTTCAGGTGAAGGGGGCAGGGGGGATTGCCTTTGGGAGGAGTGTCACAGTCTGACAGATATCAAAGAGAGACGGAAGCTGCCTGTAAGCGCTTGTCTATTGGAAAGATGATCTGCCGGGACTGGTAACGGAGTGAGGATTGACTCCTCGCTCCTCCGGGGTATATACGCTCATTCCTTTTTGATCAGAATATGTAAAGAAAGACTCATTCGTTTTGACCACGAACAATTCGAATAGATCCTCATTTGCAACACTATAATATACAATAGTAATAACTATTGTGTACATAATTGGGAATGACTCTTGGACGCACATAATAACCTGAGATACCTCTTGAGCATTCCAGGTGGGAAGGATATCATGAGTATGCAACTTCTGAAGATGATGGCCCGCGAGGGGGAGGTCTTTACTATCGATCAGGTGCACGAAAAGACCGGGATACAAAAGGAGGTCTTGCGTGTAATCCTTTCCCGAATGGAGAAAGGAGGCTTATTAGAGAGGATAAAACGGGGCACCTATCTCATCATTCCACTCGCAAGCGAGAAAGGAAGATACACAATGCATGAATTTGCGCTTGCATCCCATCTCATCAGACCATATGCCATTGGCTACTGGAGTGCTCTTCACCATTATGGATTGACTGAGCAGATACCAGTGACTGTATTCATCCAGACAACTGCCCGATCAAAGAAGACCCTGATAGAGATACTCGGAATCACGTTCCGAATTATACGATTAAAGGAAGAGAAGCTCTTTGGACTTCGGAAGGAATGGATTGACGATGCTCAGGTTATTATCACCGATAAGGAGAAGACGATCATCGATTGTCTTGATAAGCCGCAGTATGCCGGCGGGATCACCCTGGTTGCTCAGGCACTGGCCGCCCATCAGATGTCGGATACGTTTGATCTAAACAGAATGATCAGGTATGCAATTGATATTGGGAATTCAGCAGTTGTGCGGCGCCTCGGCTATCTGTCAGATACAATGGGGCTGGATATGGGCCGCACCCTTCCCCGGCCGGAGTCACACAATTATCTGCTCCTGGATCCGACGATGCCAGCTGTTGGGAGGAAGAATCCCGCATGGAGGCTGGTGATCAATACCGATGTGACTGATGGAGCATTCGCATGATTCCTGCTCGCGAGATCAAGGAGATGGCGCGTGAATCCGGGGTTCCTGTATCAACGATAGAACGGGATTATGCGCAGAACTGGCTCCTTGCAGCTCTTGGCTCTCTTCCAATGGCTCTCAAGGGTGGAACCGGTATCAGAAAAGTGTATATCGAACAGTATCGGTTTTCAGATGATCTCGATTTCACCTTCCTTGAACCATTTGAGAGGATTGAAATTGCAACCGCAGTTTCTCATGCGGTTCATTGGGTATATGAAGAGTGTGGCATTCGTTTTGAGGATGATATCGGGCTGATCAATACAAAAACCGGTTATAGGGCTACAACCAGGTTTCGCATTCTATCAGGAAGTGCACTCTCGCCGATAAAGATCGATTTTGATCTGACACGCATGGATTATGAAGAGGTGTTACTTCCTGTTCAGAGAAGAGATATCTTCCATCCATATTCGGATAATCCGAAGGCTACTGTCCCCTCCTATTGTCTGGAAGAGATTATGGCTGAGAAGATCCGCTCAATCTTTCAACGTGTTCGGCCGCGGGATATTTATGATATCTGGCAACTGGATGAACGTGTGCGTTCAGAAGATGTAATGGCAATTCTTCAAAGAAAGTGTAAAGCGAAGGGCATAGTTTTAGATGCAGACATCTTGCACAATAAAGAAGAAAAGTTCAGATCAGCATGGAACAACTCATTGCGACATCAGATGAAACATGTCCCTGAATTCAGTGTCGCATTTGAAACAACTCTTCTGAAGCTTGAAGAGTATTCTCATGAAGACACCTCAGAGCATCAATCCTCATGATTCACAACTCTCCATTCATGACTTTTCACCCTCTCTTCAGTTCATCAGAGACCGATCGTGTTTCCATACATGAGTTTCGTCGCCGTACGAAAAAGCCGAAATTCAAACCAATGTCCGAATTTTGTCACCTCCGCCCCGCCGGGAGGATATATGCGCTTTCAGCGCTCATGCTGTTGTACCGGGCCTCCATCAGATGCAGAATATCGAATCTGTGACGCGTCCTGCCGCTCCCATTCGAAGAGCAAAACACCGCACACCTGCTAGTCGCTGGCGTACCATCTCCTGCACAGCGCCTCTGTGGGCTTACCCTCACCCGAACCAGGTACCAGTGCTCCCTGCGATTTATCCGGATCCCCCTGCTATCCTCACCCCTCCCTTCAGGTGAAGGAGGGCAGGGGGGATTGCCTTTGGGAGGAGTGTCACAGTCTGACAGATATCAAAGAGAGGTGGAGGCTGCCTGTAAGCGCTTGTCTGTCTGGCATATTTCAGATAATGTGTCGCATAAGAATGGGTGTGAAAGATGGATGTCTCACAACTTCCCTCCCGGGTGATGTCAGGGAGCCGGTGGCCGGGAGAGGAACCTGGCATCTTATTCCGGCAGATGTTTCTTCACCAGCTGAACGCTCTCCTCCATTTCGATAAGCTTTGTCCGGATCAGTGTATCCCTGACAACACCAATCATACCATCGCCTCTTTTCCGATATAGTCGTAGAAACGGTGTTTGAAGTTATCGAATTCCCTGATTGTCCGATACGCAACATCATACGCAAAACGCATATCCTTTGCATAGAGGAGACGGCCCCGGATGACCTCAATTCTGATGTAGAGCGGGAGATGTGAAAAGATCTGGATATCAATCCGGGAATCTGATAATTCTTTTATGCATGCAAACCGGAATCGTTCGGCCTCTGTGGTATCGCCATCATACCAGAGACAGAGATCGATATCCGAATCAGCCCGTGCCTGCCCCGCTGCAACGGATCCATAGAGGAAGATAAAACAGACGCGATCAAAGCCATCGATAGCTTTGATACGCTTCAAGGCTTTGTCTGCGAGGTCTTCTGTGGGGGGCATGCAGGATCTCATATATACACAATGGGCCTTCATCATCATATGTATTATTCGTCAACTACTCCAGCGTGACTAGCGGGGCTTGCAATAGCGGTGTTTCAACATCCACCGTTGTAACTTCCCCAAGAATTCTGGCTTGTTCCTGTGTAACCTCAAGCACCAATTCAATGGCTTCTTTGATGTTCTCAAGTGCTTCTTCTTTCGTGTCACCCTCACTGATAGCTGCTGGAAGCTCCAGACACCGTACAGTAAATCCACCTTCTTCTGCTGCCGCAAGAGCTACTGTATATTTCATAATTACTCATCGTTGTTTCGGGTATATTAAAGTTGATCCAAACAGATCTCTTTGTGAAGAGCCTGTCCAAAACAGGAGGAGAGGGGTGCGGAACTCTTTATCACGAACGATAGAGGGTTCACCAAGGTACGGGAAATTGAGATCCTCATCATCGATGACCTGATCAAAAAAAGCAGACGAATAATCTGAATGCCCATACTCAAAAGGAAGCCCTATTTCAACACCGGCCTCTCGGACTTTATGAGCGGCCTGCGCTCAGCCGGGAAAGGAGTGCTGTGCCCGCCCCACCGTCGCCGTTCGCACCTGCTTCAAACCAGCCATATGAAATAGCAAGGAGGCCTTCTTCCTGCCAAACGATCCCTCAAACAGAACGGCACATCCAAATCAAAGCGCTTAATGTCTTGTATCCTGGATTCCCGCCAACTCATAACGATGAAAAAGTAAAGATGGCTTAATTGGAACCTAATTGCGATTTAGTTGCACAATTTACGGTTTTCGAAGCAAAATCTTTATCGTTATGCTTTGGAGCCACACATAACGAGGATAATTTTTAAAATTTGATAAATAAGGCTATTTCAAGATTTCAAATGAAATTCAGCCATTTCAATTTCACCTTGTTATGTATACACGGGAATGCAGGTTGTATGCCAACCATTACTTTAGAGGTGTTCAATTCAGGAATGAAGAGCCAGGATCCCCCACAAACAACTGTCTGCGTCGTCGGCCTCGGGTATGTCGGGTACCCGCTCGCCTGCGTATTTGCCGAAAAGATCCAGACGATCGGCTATGATGTCGATGCAGGAAAGATCGCCGCTATTACTAATACCCCCGGCAACCGGATCGAGGCGACGACCGACCCGGCCCGGATCCGGGAGGCGATTGCTGCGAAGGAAAGGGGGTTCAGGGATGGGTGTGTATACTGGCACAGCACCACGACGTCGTCATCACCAACGACCTCGCCACCGGGCCGGCCGGGTGAACATCGAGCACCTCCTCGATCATCCCCGGGTGATGTTCATCGAGGGGAGCATCACGGACCTCGACCTGCTCGCGGAGACGCGATGGGCCGAAGGGCTGAAGCAGGAGCACCCCAGGTACGAACAGAACTTGAGCACCGAAGGTGTGAACGTCCGGAACTTGAGAAACCCAGGGGTTTTGAGGGCGGAGCGGTGAACCGCGCGAGGAGCTCCTCCCCGGTTCACTCCAGCGCGCAGCCGTCACTCCGGGAGGAGGCGATCCC
>DUKV01000032.1 GCA_013329165.1 Methanocalculus sp.
TTTCTTTACAGCCTCGGCAACTGGGAGGACAGTAAATCCGTCTTTCTTCGCTTCATCCCAGCTCTTACCGGGGCGGAGACCGATGATGACATCGAGTCCGCTGTCACGAAGATTCAAAGCCTGACCGCGGCCCTGCGAGCCGTAGCCGATCACGGCGATCGTCTTTCCTTTTAAATGGGAGAGATCGGCGTCTGCGTCATAGTATTTCTGGACCATAGCTTAATCACTATGTAATACGGTGCGAGCCTACATAAATATATTATACTCAGGCTCATACCTGACTATACTTTTATAGCCTGATCTTCTGTGAAGAAGATGTGATAATAGAGGTCTTTTCGCATGGAACTGTCTGATATTCAGTCCACTATCCCCGATATCCGGATCAACCTGAGCCGGGTGGGTGTCAGGAATGTACGAAAACTCGTGGAAGTAGCACGTGTCGGAAAACGTCCGGCGATCTTTATATCGAAGTTTGATATCTTCGTTGATCTCCCCGGCTCCCTGAAAGGTGCTAATCTCTCAAGGAATTTTGAAGTAATCGACGATGTGCTCCAGGAGGCAATCGGTGGTGAGGTGAAGGAGATCGAGGAGGTCTGCAGCAGGGTTGCACGAAAACTCCTTGATCGCCATGAGTATGCCGAGAGAACCGAGGTCCGGATGGAGAGCGCCTACATGGTGAAGCGGGAGACCCCGGTCACCCAGACACCGTGCCATGAAGTGGTTACGGTGCATGCACGTGCTCTTGCCCAGCGGACAAGCCGCGAACCGATCATCAGGAAGAGTATCGGTGCTGAGGTGACCGGCATGACCGCATGTCCCTGTGCCCAGAATATCATGAAGGATCATGCCATGATGGTGCTTGAATCGCTTGACATGGAGAAGGATAAGATTGAAAAATTCTTCAAAGAGGTTCCAATGGCAACCCACAACCAGCGTGGCAAGGGTTTCCTCTGCATCGAGACTGATGACGATCAGCATGTCCCTCTCGAAGATGTGATCAATGTTCTCAAAGATTCCATGAGCGCCAGAATTTATGAACTCCTCAAACGTGGTGATGAGAGTTTCGTGGTGATGGAAGCCCACAAGAACCCGAGATTTGTCGAGGATTGTGTCCGCGTCATGGCAAAGAAGGTTGTTGGTACCTTCGGCCATCTTCCGGCCGATGCCCGCATCACCATCCGGCAGACAAACGAGGAGAGTATCCACCAGCATGATGCCTATGCAGAACGGCATGCAACCCTTGCCGAGCTGTATGCAGAATTAAACTGTGAATAAGCCGGGAGGCCGGGCAGGGGCAGGGTGGTGTTATTACCCTTCCTCACTCATTTTCTCTTTGTCGTGTCGAGATTCTTTGTTTTCCTTTCAAAACTATATCTGCTATTCTTATTTACGCCTATTTTTTGGTATTAATGTATTATGGGTGAGTTATTTATACCACTCCTCTCTTTTATGTCTGACCGGATGGAGTGGGATATACCGTAAACAAAGCGCATAAGAATTTTTTAACAAAAACGGGAGGATATTCTTCTTATTTTTGGCGGGTTCGGTCATTTATGCTTCAATGGCATAAATCGTAATACTTGTTGCTATCTTATTGGCGCAAATTAATATAAATTGGAGAGTAATATCACAAACTATAATTAACGATATCGTTCTAATTCACTTTAGCGTACTTTAGTACGTGTCATTAACCGCACAGGATAAATATTGACGTATAGCAGATCGACCACCACATTTTGGATGAGGCGATAACATTGTCGAAAGTAGTAGAAGTTTCCCCAACCACAAGGCATGAAGGCCATTCCAAGCTCGTGTTGAAAGTCAATGACGACGGCATCATCGAGCGCGGAGACTGGCTCTCCATTACTCCTGTCAGGGGTGTTGAAAAGCTTGCCATCGGTAAGACGATGGAGCAGGTTCCGAAGATCGCATCACGTGTCTGTGGTATCTGTCCGATTGCACACACCCTCGCAGCAACAGAAGCGATGGAAGCATCGATCGGATGTGAAATCACAGAGGATGCATATCTTCTCAGACTGATTCTCCAGTGCGCTAACAGGCTGCACAGCCATGCACTGCATAATATTCTGACCCTGCCGGATATGTACTTACCCGGAACAGATACAAAGATTAACCCCTTCACACCAGAAGAGCCGGTCAGAAGCGTTGCAAAACGCCTTCAGACCCTCCGTATGGTCGGCCAGACGATCGGCGAGATCGTCGGCGGCGAAGCGATCCACCCATCAAACCCCCGTGTCGGCGGTATGTACAAGAACATCACCCCACGGGCAAAGGCAAAGGTTGTTGATCTTGCAAAGATGGCACTCCCGCTCGCACGCGAGCAGATGGAGTTCATGATTGCCATCCTCAGGAACTACCAGAAGCGTGACTGGGCAGAAGTCGGCGGCAAAGAGATTCCGATACCAAAGGATCTTGGATACCACAACCAGGGATACATGGCAGCTGACCCCGTCTACGGCAGCAGCTCACTGGATGAATGCCCCCGCTGGTTCCCCGAGCGCTGGACCGAAGTCCGGCCATGGGACTGGTACATGGGCGAGGAAGAGATCACACTCGAAGATCCATCATACCCCGTTGGCGGCACCACAAAGGCGGGCACCAAGGCCTGGCCCCAGATGGAAGCCTGCACTGGTGTTCCGCTCTATGACGGCCAGCCCGTCGAGGTCGGTCCCCGTGCCCGTCTGGTTCAGTTCAAGAACTATGACGAGAAGGGTGCAATCGGCCTGCAGATCGCACGGCAGATGGAATACATGGACGCTGTGTACAAGATGATCGAGGCAGCAGATGCCCTTGACTGTTCAGGGCCGGTTCTTCCGGATGTAATCCCGCAGGGTGACGGCTCCATCGGATGGGCCGCAAACGAAGCTCCGCGAGGCTGTGACGTTCACCTGGCAAAAGTCAGGAACGGCAAGGTCGAGTACTTCTCGATGCTTGTTCCGACCACCTGGAACTTCCCCACCTGCAGCCGTGCACTCACTGGTGCACCCTGGCAGCTCGCCGAGGTCATCATGCGTGCCTATGATCCCTGTGTCTCCTGTGCAACCCATATGATCGTCATAGACGAAGACAAGAGGCTCGTTGCAGAGAAACTCCTCGAGTGAGTGCGTTCATGGATGAGCTGTACCCCGAGATTGTCATCGCCGGCTGCGGTAACATGCTGTTTGGCGATGATGGCTATGGACCGGAAGTTGTGGAGCGGTTGAAGGAGATCTCTCTCCCCGACAATGTGAAAGCGGTGGATGTGGGCCTTGGAGGCCCCCACTTCTGTTTTACCATGCTCGACAACGGAGTGACCAGAAAGCTCATTATCATCGATATCGTCGATTTTGGTGCCGAGCCCGGAACGCTTACAAAGCTCCGGATCGAGGATCTGCCTCCGGGCAGCTACCGTGATGCCCATTCATGGGATCTTACAGAGCCTTTGAACAGGTTGAAAGATTCCGTCGATATCATGGTGATCGGGTGCCAGCCAAAGAACGTACCCGCATCCGACTTTGAAATTGGAATTTCAAAGGAGGTTGAGGATGCTATACCCCGGACGATTCAGGTTGTATTGAAGGAAATAGGGGTGGATTATGGGAATTCTTGAATCCCTGAAGACCCTCTTATTCGGTAAACACGACGTCGGTGGGGGGAAGCAGGACGAGAAGCCTGGATCTGCCAAAGCAGAGAAACCGGCTGACGTAAGTATCGGAAAAAAGGCGTCAATCATTAAAGAACCAAAGGAGGAGAAGCCAGTGGCTGATAAGATTACTGTAGGACACGTGCACATGAGCGGTTGTACCGGGTGCCTGGTGTCCTTTGCAGATAACTATGAAGGATTGTTAACAATTCTTGACAAATATGCGGACCTCGTCTATTGTCTCACATTAGCAGATGTCCGGCATATCCCAGAGATGGATGTAGCCCTTGTAGAAGGATCGGTCTGTATTAGCGACCACCTTTCTGTCGAGGAGATCATCGAGACCAGAAAGAACGCAAAGATCGTCGTTGCACTCGGCGGATGCGCCTGCTATGGCAACATCACCAGATTCTGCCGTGGTGGCCAGCAGAACCAGCCCCAGCACGAGTCATACCTGCCAATCGGTGACCTGATCGATGTGGATGTCTACATCCCCGGATGTGCACCGACACCGCAGCAGATCAGAAACGTCTGTGTCATGGCGTACCTGCTGCTGAAAGGAAACGATGAGCAGAAAGCGCTTGCAGGAGCATACCTGACACCGCTGATGAACCTTGCAAAGGCGGGTACACAAGCCTGCGGATGCGACATCATGACCCAGGGGATCAACCAGGGTCTCTGTATGGGCTGTGGCTCATGTGCAGCAGCCTGCCCGGTCCGTGCAATCACCATGCAATATGGTAAGCCCCAGATCGAGCGCGATATGTGTATCAAATGCGGTGCATGCTATGCCCAGTGCCCACGGAGCTTCTTCAGCTTCGATGTGGTCAACCAGTATGAGGGTATCATGGAAGCAATAGATGCTGCTATGGAGCCCTGAGGAGGGAGAAAAAATGGTACTTGGTAACTACAAACAGGCTATTGCGGCACGCAGCACAGACCCCGAGATCCTCCGCAAATCACAGGACGGAGGCATCGTCACCCAGCTCTTTGCCTACGCACTTGATGCAGGCATCATTGACGGTGCAATCGTTGCAGGTCAGAGTGAAGAGCCATTCAAACCCGAGCCGATGGTTGCGACCACCCGTGAGGAACTCCTCGCAGCACGTGGCACCCGCTACGCCATCTCCCCGAATATGTCACTTATTAAAGAGGTGACCCGGAGCTATGGACTTGACAAGGTCGGTGTTGTTGGCACCCCCTGCCAGATGCAGGCACTCAGGAAGGGCCAGCTCTATCCTATCGGCCTTCGTGATGTTGCGGACAAGATCGCCCTCGCAGTCGGTATCTTCTGCATGGAGAACTTCCCCTACCAGGGTATCCTCCAGCTCGTGGAAGACCATGGTGCGACCGCTCTTGAAAACGTCTCAAAGCTTGATATCGGAAAGGGCAAGTTCTGGATCTACACCGAGCGCGGTGCAACCGTTCAGCTCCCGCTGAAGGTCACCCACAAGTACGAGCAGCCAGGCTGCCACGTCTGCCTCGACTATGTCGCAAACCTGGCTGATATCTCAACCGGCTCAGTCGGAACACCCGACGGCTGGTCGACGGTCTTCGTCAGGTCAGGAAAAGGTGATGACATCTGGGCAAAGGCGATCGCAGCAGGCGCATTTGAGACAAAGCCGATTGACTCTGTCAAACCAGGCCTCGAACTCGTCACAAAGCTCGCGAACGATAAGGTCACAAAGAACCAGAAGTACCTTGAGTCCCGTGCAACTGAGTACGGAGTCGGAAAGGCGCTTCGGAACCCATACATCTAATTTTTTTTTGTTCAGCCCGCTCCTGTCGCAGGAACAGAAGAAAAGGGGTTTAAAGATACTGCTTCTACATATCTGCAATGGCAGATGATATCGTAGAAGAAGATGCTGCTCTTCCCAAAGATCCTGTTCCGGATATGGCTGTCTCAGAGGAAGGGGCGGATGAAAGTGGAGATGAGGCTCCCGCTTCGCCTGAAAACGGTACCATGGTACCCGATGCCTTCATCCGCGATCTGAAGGCATTTGGCGAGAGTATCAGAAAGAACCCCGGTCTGATCGAGCAGATCCGGGATGTTTTTGAGTATCATCTCGTTGATATGACCGATCGCCGGACATTCTCACGGATCGTCAATGCCCTGACGATGATCCTCGGCCACAGTTCAACGATGGTTGTGGCAACCGCCTGCCATATCAATGCTGCTGCCTTCTTTACCGATATAAAAAAGCAGGCGGGAGAAGGTGAAGAAGAAACCGAAGCAATTGCCGCTCTCCAGCATCTCACTGCGCTCTATGGAAACCGGGTGCAGGAGGCATATGCCCTTTCTGTGGGATCCCTTGATGAAGACTGGTTCACAGCGGATATCAATACATTCAGACGTGAAGGTGAGCAGAGCTGGATGATTGAACTGTTTCTTGCCCAGTACAACGGAACGATTGCTCATCTGAAGATGACTCCCGAGTCACTCTTCCAGCTGACCCTGATCATGATGAATGAGGTGAAGAAACTCCCGGCAGAAGCCTTCGATCAGGAGATGATCGGGCGGTATGAGGATGATATCCAGTCGTTTGCGACCCGTTTCGCCCTGAAACCTGATGATGGCGCTCCTCCCGGATATGCGTGAGAGGAACTGCCTCCTCCACAGGCTGAAATCCCAGATACTCCTACTCTTTTCTGGTAATTGTCACCGGGTCGATTGTCGCATCGATCAAAAGGTCAAAAGGGATCTCCGGGAGCCAGCCGGATTTTTCAAACATGCTCTGGAAACAGACACCTGCCACCGGAACACCATGTTGTGATACAACGGCCTTTGCCTCATCGATCGTTGATGCCATCCCCGACATGGCAAGGCCTCCCATCAGGACGATGACGGCAGGGTTGACATCACCCGGCTCCCCCACCTGCATTCCGACATCAGGGACAATCCTGAGCAGCCGGGCATCTCCCTCATTGAACTGCGGAACAAAAAGATGCGTCAGATTCAAAGTGCGCGTTGCATGGGCAAGCAGCTCGATAAATGGTGTGCAAATTCCTCCACACCCATAATACGCGATCTGGGAGCCTTCAGGCAGGTTTTTATCCTTCAGGTACTCTTTGAAGGGTCGGAGTATCCCTGTAATGCCTGTTAATGTGGTTACACTGGTCATAGTCTTTCTCCGATTGAACCATATGAAACACAGGTTTATAAATGCGATTCTCCAATGTAAAAGAAACGATTCTTCCGGAGGGTTTGGAATATCTTCAGAGAATAGGCGGTCTTCACCAGGAAAAATGATCGTGACTTTTGCGATCCTTTTGATCTTCTGGTATATACTGTCTGGTTACTTCGATCTCTTTCATATCGGGGCCGGGATCATCTGCTGTGGGATTGTGACGTTCATATCCGGAGATCTGATCCTCCGATCTGATCGGAGCCTCATCCAATCAGGACGTGTTTTCATCCGTTTCATCCTCTTCCTGCCACGGCTGATGGTGGAGATCCTCTATGCGAACCTTGATGTTGCGTACCGTATCCTGCATCCGAAGATGCCGATCGATCCCGAGATCCTCATTGTTGATACCGGATTTTCCAATGATGTCCTGAGGACTGCATTTGCAAATGCAATCACTCTTACACCCGGCACTGTTACCGTGGCTGTTGAAGGAGGGCGTTTTACTGTGCATGCACTGGTTCGGAGCGTTTCAGAAGAGGCTCTCCTGCAGAACCGGAGCATCCAGAAGAGGCTCGCCGACATATTTGGAGAAGGGCAATGATCGATATCTTCCTCGCAAGCGGGATCATCCTGATCCTGACGATCTTCCTCTGCCTCTACCGTGTGGTCTTTGGCCCCGGTGTTGAGAATCGGCTGATCGCGGTAAATACAGTCGGAACAAAGACGATCATTCTCCTTGTTATCATCGGGTTTATCTACGAGCGCCCGATCTTCATCGACATCTCGATCATCTATGCAATGATCAACTTCATCTCGACGCTTGCCATCGCCAAGTACCTCAGGAGGGGATCCATATCCTGAACATTCTGAATATCCTTGCCCTCATCTGTATTGGAATCGGCCTCTTCTTCATGGTCGTTGGTGCAGTCGGGCTGATCAGGCTGCCTGATTTCTATACCCGTACCCATGCAAGCAGCAAGTGCGATACGCTCGGGGAAGGGATGATGCTGATCGGTTTTATCCTCTACGAAGGAATGACGCTGATCTCGGTGAAGCTGCTCCTCCTTGCACTCTTCATCTTCCTCTCGTCCCCGACAGCCGTCCATGCCCTGGTGAATGTTGCCCATTCGAGAGGAATAAAACCCTGGAAGAAGGGGGATGAACGGCAATGATCTGGGCCCTTGATTTTGCCCTCCTCCTCTTCATGATCATCTGTGCAACAGCAGCGATCACGGTGAAGGATCTCCTTCATGCAACGATCGTACTCGCCGCATATTCGTTGATCATGACAGTACTCTGGGCAGAGATGAATGCCGTTGATGTTGCATTCACCGAAGCGACTGTTGGCGCCGGAATTACGACTGTGCTCTTTATTGCAGCAATAGCACGAACCAGAAGGAGTTCATCAGATTGAAGACAAAAGCACTCATCGCGGTCCTTTTCATCGGTATCATCCTCTTCTGGGCGGTTGAGGATATGCCTGCGTTTGGTGATCCAGAGGCTCCGGCAACACAGTATACCGGGCAGCTGTATGTGGATTCTGTCCTTCCGGATATCGGGATCGATAATATTGTGACGGCAATACTGGCCAGCTATCGTGGCTTTGATACGCTCGGGGAGGTTCTTGTGATCTTCACCGCCGGGATTTCGGTAGCCCTCCTGCTCCGAAGGGGTGGGCGGCTATGATGGAGAATGTCGTCATCAGGACGGTTTCCCGTCTTGCGGTGCCCTTCATCCAGATCTTTGCCCTCTATGTGATCGTCCATGGCGCATCCGGGGCAGGAGGGGGTTTCCAGGGTGGTGTCGTCTTTGCCGCTTCATTCATCCTGATGATCATCGCCTTTGGCATGCCGAATGTGCGCCGCCGGATCGACAACAGGGGCATCATGTGGCTCTCGGTGATCGGAATTGCCATCTATGCGGGGATCGGATTTCTGGCTCTCCTTATGGGAGGCAACTTCCTCGAATATGCTGCAATAGAAGCGGCACTCGGAATCCCGCACCTCCATGGCATCCTGATCGATCTGGTTGAAGCCGGTATCGGGATCGCTGTCATGGCGGCGATGGTCTCGATCATCTTTGATATCGCTGGAAATGGAGAGGAATCCTCATGATTGAGTCATTCTATGAACTCTTCCTCTCCCGGTACAACTACTGGATGGCAATCATCCTGATGATGATCGGGCTGTATGCCCTGATTGCCAAACAGAACCTGGTGAAGAAGATCATCGGGCTGAACATCTTCCAGACGGCGATATTCCTCTTCTATATCTCGTTTGCCGAAGTCCGGGGCGGTACTGCCCCCATCTATACGGCTGAAGGAGTTCATGATCTCTATGTGAATCCTCTTCCGCATGTCCTGATCTTAACCGCAATCGTCGTCGGGGTGAGTGTGACGGCCGTTGCCCTCTCGTTAATCATCCGTATCTACGAGGAGTACGGTGTCATCGATGAGAATGAGCTGATGCAGGCGGTGAGGAAAAGGTGACGATCATCAATCATATTCCGGTCCTGCTGGTTGCAATCCCGATCCTCGCATCGCTTCTGATCCTTGGTTTGGGATGGTATGACCGGAGGTTCTGCTACCCAATCGCACTCATCACGATCCTCTCCCAGTTTCTGGCTTCAATAGCCGTTCTTCTGCAGGTGCTTGATGGAGGGACCATCCGGTACCATCTTGGAAACTGGGCACCCCCGCTTGGGATCGAGCTCGTCATCGACAGCTTCAACGGGTTTATTCTTGTTGTTATCCTGCTCCTTGCTTTTGCGACGATCATCTATGCACGGCGGAGTGTCGGGAAGGAGATTACACCAGATAAGATCGTCTCCTTCTATGTGCTCTTCCAGCTCCTCGTCACCGGGCTTGTGGGAATGACGATCACAGGCGATATCTTTAACCTCTATGTCTTCCTGGAGATATCCTCGATCACCGCATATACGCTGATCGCCTCGTCCAGAAAGCCCCATTCCTATGTGGCAAGCTTCAACTACCTGATCCTCGGCTCGATTGCAGCCGGCTTCATCCTCCTTGGTATCGGCAACCTCTATGTCGCGACCGGGACGCTGAATATGGCAGAGCTTGCGGTGATGCTTCCGGCATCGTACCATCTCGCAACAGTCCATTCGGCCTTCCTCTTCCTGATGATCGGCTTCTCCATCAAGGCGGCATTCTTCCCGCTCCATCTCTGGCTGCCTGATGCCTATGCAGAATCCCCCTCAGCTGTGACAGTGCTGATATCGACGGTGATGGCGAAGGTGAGCGTTTATGCACTCTTCCGCATCCTCTTCACGGTCTTTACGACCGCATACATCATCGACAGCTTCCCGGTGACCCGCTTCATCCTCCTGATGGCAACGGTGGCGATCATTGCCGGTGCGATACTCGCAATCGCACAGGAGGATCTGAAGCGGATGCTGGCATACTCGAGTATCAGCCAGATCGGGTACATCATGTTCGCACTTGGTGTTGCAAACGAGATTGCGCTCGAAGGTGGCCTCCTGCATATCCTCGGCCATGCGGTGATGAAAGGGTGCCTCTTCATGGTGGCAGGCGTGATCATCTACCGGATGGGTACTTCCCGCCTGAGCGACATGAAAGGCCTCTCAAAGACGATGCCGATATCCTGTGCCGCTTTTGCGCTTGCAGGAGCCTCGATGATCGGCATCCCCCCAACGATCGGGTTCATGAGCAAATACTATCTGGTGCTCGGGGCATTTGAAGCCGGGCTCTGGCCATATGCGGCGGTGCTCCTGGTCGGATCCCTGCTTGCAGCCATCTATATCTGGCGTTTCATCGAGATCGTCTACTTTGGAGTGCCTCATGGTGATCCTCATGGGGATGATCACAAAAACGCAACAGCACGCGAAGCTCCTCTCTCGATGCTCGCCCCGATGGTCGGCCTGGGGGTCCTCTGTCTTCTCTTCGGCATCTTCGTTGAGGTGCTGATGCAGGCGGTTGGCCCTGCGGTACTTCTGCTCCTTGGAGGTGCCTGAGATGGCGGATATCAATGGGATACTCCCTGCTGTTGTGATCGCAATCCCGCTCCTCGCATCGGTTCTGATACTGGCAACAGGGAGATATGAGAATCTCCGCGAGGGTGTCACGATCGCAGCGGCATTCTCGATGCTCGGATCTGTCCTCCTGATGCTCCCCGGGGTGCTTGCCGGAAACCGGTTTATGGTACTGCTCCTCCCGATGGTGCCGGGCGGTGACTTTGCACTGAAGGTGGATGCATTCGGGATGGTCTTTGCGCTCACTGCTTCGGCTCTCTTCCTCCTGAATTCATTCTATGCAATCGGGTACATGCGGTCCCTGAAAGAGCATGCCCAGACGAGATTCTTCTTCTGCCTTGCGGTTGCGATAGCCGCTGCAATCGGGATTGCATTCTCGGCAAATCTCCTGACACTCTTCGTATTCTACGAGATCCTGACGATCATCACCTATCCGCTTGTTGTCCATGTCGAGACCCCGGAGGCGATGAAAGCAGGAAGAAAATACCTTGCCTATCTCTTAATCGGGGGTATCTTCCTCCTTGCCGCGGTCATCCTGACCTATATCCTCACCGGATCAACCGACTTTGTGGCAGGGGGGTTCCTTGCCGGATCGGGATCAGACACGACGCTCCGGATCCTCTTCATCCTCTTCATGGTCGGGTTTGTGAAGGCGGCATGGATGCCGCTCCACGGCTGGCTCCCTGCGGCAATGGTCGCTCCAACCCCGGTCTCGGCCTTCCTGCATGCAGTAGCGGTTGTTACCGCAGGTGTCTTTGGAATCGTCCGTATAGCCGGATGGGTCTTTGGAATGGATCTGATGGCAATGCTCGGCCTTGGGACTCTTCTGGCGGTGATCGCCTCCTTCACCATCATCGTCGCCTCCCTCTTCGCACTTGCCGAGGATAACCTGAAACGGCGGCTCGCCTACTCGACGGTGAGCCAGCTCTCCTATATCCTGCTCGGTGTCTCGATGCTCTCGATCGCCGGGATGACCGGGGCAATGGTGCATATTCCGATCCATGCATTCCTGAAGATCACCCTCTTCTTTGTTGCCGGTGCGGTCATCGTCTCTGCGGGGAAGGAGAGCATCTCCGAGATGAAAGGGATCGGGAAGAAGATGCCGGTGACTGCTGTGATGTTTGCTGCCGCTGCAATCGGCATCTGTGGCCTCCCTCCACTTCCAGGTATCATCAGCAAGATCTACCTTGCTCTTGGTGCGGTGGAGGGCGGGGTGCCGGTGCTGCTCATTGTGATCATCGCAAGTGCCGTCTTAAATGCCGCATATTTCTTCCCGATCATCCATACGATGCTCTTTGAGAGACCTGACGATCCGGGATCCCTCGAATCGGTCACTGAACCCCCGCTCACGATGCTCATCCCCATCATCCTCACTGCGGCCGTATCGGTGTTGATCTTCTTCTTCCCGTCAATGCCGTTTATGGATCTGATTGAGATCGCGATTGCAGAGATTACTCAGCAGGTGTTGCCATGATCGCACTTCCTCCGGCATTCATCTTTCTCTTCGGCCTCCTATTCGTTCCCATTCTGGGAGGGAGAACCAGGAAGTGCTGGACGCTCCTGGTCGGTGCAGCCGGTCTTATGATGGTGTTTCTGATCGGATCAGGTTCCCCCGATCTGGTGGTGGCGATCATCCCCGGTATCGAGACGATCCTCCTGACAACTGACCCGATGCGGCAGCTTGCCGGGATCCTCTTTACAACAGCAGGGTTCCTTGTCATCATCTATGCATCATACCGCGATCTCCCCCGGATAGAAACGATCGGCATCCTTGCCTCAGTTGCCGCGGCACTTGGGGTCGTCTATGCAGGCGACCTGATCACGGTCTTTGTCTTCTGGGAGCTCCTGGCACTTGCCTCGCTTGCGATCATCTGGTCGTCAACAGATCCTGATTCGCCGGGTGCCGGGTACCGGTATCTCCTCTTCCATATCTTCGGGGGCGCCTGCCTCCTCGGAGGAATCGTCTATATCATTGCGACAACCGGAACCGCGGCAATCGGGGCGGCTGGGGATGGCATGGGCTTCCTGCTGCTCTTCATCGGGATCGGCGTGAATGCTGCATTCATTCCCCTCCATACCTGGCTTCCTGATGCGTATCCGAGGTCATCAGTCGTCGGGTCGGTTGCACTCTGTACCTTTACGACAAAAGCGGCGGTCTTCCTCCTTGCAGCAATCGGCGGATGGGGCACCGCCGTTGCATACATGGGCGGGGCGATGGCGCTGTATGGTGCAGTCTATGCCCTCATGCAGGATGATATCCGGCGCCTCCTCTCATACTCGATCATCAGTCAGTGTGGCTATATGGTTGCGGCAATCGGGGTGGGCACAGTTGCCGGGATCGATGCGGGACTCGCACATCTCGTCAATGATATCCTCTTCAAGTCCCTCCTCTTCATGGCAGCCGGTGCGGTGATCCTGAGGACGGGGTCTGGCCGCCTTTCGGAACTTGGGGGTCTTGCACGGACGATGCCAAAAACGACAGTCTGTGCGGTGATCGGTGGTCTCGCCCTTGCCGGTATGCCGGGTCTGAACGGCGCGGTAAGCAAGGGGATGGTCTTTGAGGCAGCCGGAGCACTGCCATCTCTCTCTTTCCTTCTCATCATCTCGGCTGTGATCACCGTCATTTATGTGGCCCGCTTCCTCTACCTCGGCTTCTTCAGACCGGTCTCCGGGACGAAGGAAGGGCGGCTTCCTGAGGATGCTCCCACCCCGATGATGATTGCAATGGCTGCAACCGCCCTCCTCTGTATTGTCATCGGTCTCAACCCGACCCTCCTGACCAGTCTCCTGCCGGGGATGACCGCAGCCCATCCATTTGCTCTCTCGCATCTCATTGAGTCAGCCCTGATCTTTGCTGGTGCCGGCGTTCTCCTGCTGATTATCCGGCCGCTTGGAAGGCCGTGGCGTGGATTTGAAACAGATATCGATTGGCTCTATATCCGGGCAGGCAGATCGGTTGTATGGATCGCCAGAAACCCGCTTCTCCATGGTGCTGAAGGAATAGGAACCCGTCTTGAGTGGATCATCAACTCTCTCAGAATAGTTTCAGCAAACCCGCCGGTTGCCTGCCAGATTGCAGTCCGGAGCATTGCACTTCCTTTTGTCCGGGCATTCTCCGATCCATCAAAAACAAGGGCGTATGAAGAGCGGCTTTCCCATATGAAGGATCAGTACCCGCACGAACAGATCTCGATCTGGGGTGGCGGGTATGGGATCATCTTCATCAGTATCATCGCGTTTCTGTATTTCCTCTTTTATATGATAGAATAGGGGGAGAGGAAACCTTTCCGGTTATTTTGAGACGATCTTCTGCACAAGCGCCATGACACCCGGTTTTGCCCGCTGTCTCCGCCGGGTGCTCACCGTGGGTGTCTCAAACATCTCACGGTTCAACCGAAGATTGATCTCATCGAAGATCCGTTTATATGCGGTGCAGTGGGGATCAACTCCTTCGATCCGCCCCTCGGTTGGTGCAATCGCATTGTAGGGGCAGCCGCCCCGGCAGTACCGGATGTGTGAGCAGTCCCCGCATGCAGAATCGACATAGGCTTTGTACTCCTGCATCATCTTCCAGGGCTTTGACTCTGCGAGCTCCTCAAGGGATGGGCAGTCAGCAACATTCCCCATCAGATACTCCGGCATCCCCACAAACCGGTAGCAGGGATAGATGCCGCCATCCGGGCCGATTGCGAAGGTGTTTGCCATGCAGTCGACATAGGTGCAGACCGTTCCGTGCCTCGTGAAGACGCACTTGACGAGATCGTTGATATTCATCACCTCAGACCGGTCAATGTTCTCAAGGTACCGGTCGAGGAGGAAGACGAGGAGCTCCCCGTACTCCTCCGGCGGGAGTGCCCAGTCCTGCGGCTGGTCATCACGGAGCGAGGGGAGGGCGGGGTGGAGCTTCATCGGAAAACCATGCTCCATGAAGAAGTTGAAGATCTCCTCCCTGTGCTGCACGGATCTATTCGTGAAGGTGCAGATGAAGCGGACCCTCAGCCCATGCGATCTCGCAATCTCATAGCCTCTCATGGTCTTTTGATAGTAACCGGCCCCTCTCTGGGGATCGTTTATCTCCTGCGGCCCGTCAATAGATGATCCGATCGGGACATGGTATGCGGCAAGGGCGTCTGCAATCTCCGGTGTCATCCGCCAGAGATTGGACTGGAGCGCAAAATCGGGGTTGAGTTCGGAGAGCCCCTCTGTAAGGATCGGGAGTGCCTGCCGGTAAAAATCCGCACCCGCAAGGAGCGGCTCCCCCCCGTGAAAGGTGAAGGTGACGGGATCGGTCCTGAAACTCTTCAGCCACCTGACAATATCGTGGATCGTCCCGATGGACATGATCGGCGATCCCTCCTCGGAACTCCAGCAGTAGGCACAGTTGGAGGGGCATCCGAGGGTTGGGATGATCATCACGTGGAAGGGATTCTTCATTTCAGTAAACGGTCATCCATACAGCTCCTTAATGCTATTCATTCATGCAGAACAATTCATCGAAAACAGTGTTGTAATGATCCCCTGAATGCAGTATATGGCATCCTGAATCTTCAATATGTGGTATATATCGTCTTATTATTCTGATCCAATGTATCTCCGTACATAGGTATCTCCTCATCCCCTCTCCCCATGATTCATTTATCCGGATTCAACCCGGCACATCTTCTCAATAGTGCATATGGTCTCTTCATGGTGGCAGCAATCGCCTATGCCTGTTTTCTGATGGTTTTTCTCTTCTGATCGCCTGAAGCGATCCTTTATTCTCCTCTGGTACAGAATTACTATAACCTATGACCGACTCCTCCGGATGTACAGAGCCCCTGAAACCCTACCGCGAGATACCGGGAAGAACACCTGGAGAAAAGTGCGAGACCATCGGGATTGTACCCGGAACGCTCATACCGCTCTCTGAACTCAGGCAGATTCAGGAGCAGTGCAAAATTACTGTCTTTCTCTTCTTTGACGAACGGATTGCCAGGCACTCGACCATGCAGAGCGATATCGAAAACTACTCCCTGCTTCCCCCAAAGGCACGACCGTATCTTGAACTTCTTCAATTCTACCGGGTAATCGAGGAGGAAGGGCTTGAACTCCTTGATGGCGAGTCGGTCTCTGCTGAAATTCTGACTGTCGGCGAGCTGGAATGTCCATCATGCGGCGGTATTCGTTTTGATCCATATATCCGGGCTCTCCTCCTCTCTGATGAATAGAAGCTGCGATTGCTATGAGCATGAAGATGAGCATACAGAACCACATTCTCACGCTCAGGCAGGATGAAGCAGCACTTCTCGGATATCCGGAAGATGAGCTGATCAGCATCATCCGTGATGTCGGGTTTGCATGTGACGGATGCGGGCGATGCTGCACCTCATCCTATAACGGCCACGTCTTCCTCCTCGACCGCGATCTCCCCTATCTCCGCACACATCATCCTGAAGCCCTGATTCCGGCGCCGGATTTTGATTATGGCGATTCAGATGGCACCCTGTATGTCTCCGGCTATGCCCTGGGGGTCCATGAGGACGGTCGGTGTCTCTTTCTGGATTCCGAGAGCCGGTGCGAAATCTATGAGAACCGGTTCTCGATCTGCCGCATCTACCCCTATATGCTCCACCGGGAACCTGATGCCGACGGGGTGGTGGAATGGCGGCAGATCTCCGGTCTTGGAGAACATGGGGAGTATCACGGTGAGATCACTGAAGAAGAGGGAACAATGATCGCAAGGCAGGTCCTCTCCTATGAACTGGACTTTATACGGCAGCAGATCGGCTTCTGGGAAGCGATTGGCCGTTTCTTTGATGAACAGAACCTTCGGCATGTCAGGAAGATCTATGATCAGTCACTGCGGAGATTTCAGAAGGGTGAGCCGGTGCGGGTGATGGTCTATGCAGGAGGATCATTTGAAGAGCATATTGTAAGAATTGGGGAGTATCGGGGCTTTTCATCCCCATAACACATTCACACTATGGAAAGGGTATTTATAGGGATAAATCATTTTTCTCTCTATGTCACTTTCATTTATCGAGACATTCCGGGGGATGATCGCATCCCCGGGCGAAACGATCCGGAAGAGCAGTTCCGGGACGCTCACAGATTCAATCATTTACTTTTTGATTGTCATCTTCATCTACTCGGTACTGACAACGATCATTGAACAATTTGTCGGCCCTGTCCTTCCGATCCCCTTCTCACCAGGAGCTGATATCGCTGCTGCCATTGGCTTTATCGTTGCACTCGTCATCTTCGGGACGATCACACTGTTGATCGCCGGTGCCATCATCCATATCTGTGCAAAAATCGTCGGCGGCAAAGGCGATTATACCGCAACGGTGCGTGCATTCTCACTCTCGGAAACACCCATGGCCGCTATCGGATGGATCCCATTCATCGGGTTCTTGGCATCAATCTGGGGGTTTATCCTGATGATACTGGGTATCCGCGAGTACCATGGCATATCAACGATCCGGGCGGTTATCGCAGTGCTGCTGCCGGCGATCGTCATCATCATCCTGGCAGTGCTCGGGCTCATGTTCTTCATGATCGATCCGACAAGCGTAACGGTGACCGAGATCCCATCAGTCACCGTCTAGATCTCCATCCCTTTTTCAATAGATACGCAGAAATATTCCAAAAACAAGATTTTATGCATGCAGAGGCTTGAGGATCTCCTTAAACCCCTCCATGAAGGGGTCTGGGAGGTGGTGGTGCCAAAGAGCGGGGTCGCCTCTCCACTTTCTGAGAACTGGGTCATATCCCGCATGAATATCCCCTCCCCCGGCACCCTCGCCAGCTACCGGTTCGGCCAGTACCACCTGCATGAGACCGCTTCTGAATACCGGGTGCATCTTGATCGGTATGATCCAAAAGAGCACCCGGTTCTGCATCTTGCAGATGATGCCCCGCTCGTCCTGATGGTGATCGATACCGTATCCGCTCTCCTGATCGATTCAAAAAAGGCTTTTGTGCTGGATACTCCCGGGCTGCTCTCGGAACAGGCAAAGGCCTGGAAGCTGGTTGCCTTCTGCGGCATCTTCATGCTGTTGTTTGGCATCCGGATACTGACTGAACCATTCATCACATTTGACGGCCTCACCCGGATCATCATCCCTCTCCTCTTTCTTGCTCTGTCATATCCGTTCCTGAGGTCTGCGTTTGTAATGAGGCCATTTCGACTGCGATCGATTGGGCGTTTCATTATCGGGCTTGGGATTGCTCTCCTTGCTCTCAGCTCATTCTTCTCTGAACCCGATGAGCTTGCAGGAATCTTCCTGTTTGTCCTGGCGATATGGACCTTTGCGAGTGCCTGGATCTCACTGAAAAGGGTTTTAAAAGGGAAAAAAGCAGTGCCCGAGGGGTTCTGGCTGCGGCTTGCGGTTGGTATCCTCTCGCTCGTTGTTGCGTTCATGACGGTCATTGCACCGGACGCGATCATTGAAATCCTGATGTATCTCCTGGCAGGGATAGCCTTGCTCATCGGCATCTACCTGCTTGCAGAGGGGATGGCACTGAGAAAAAGGATGAGAGTTTCAAATCCCCCCGGAGAGGAGATCCCGGCATAATCTGTCTGGCTATACCGGCTTGTAGGCGCCCCATTTCTCAAGAGCACGTGCGAGCTCAGGTGCCTTTTGAGCCTTCTCTTCCAGTGAAAGCCCGTCCTGCCATGCCTCTATCGCCTGCATGGTGGCAGCTGCCCCGGCACGGGTGCCGTCCGGGTGTCCGTGAATACCGCCTGATACGAGGAGCACGAGTTCGTTGCCATAGATATCAAGGACCTCGGGGACAAGACCGGGGTGAAGGCCGCCTGAAGAGACCGGGAAGGCACTTTTAATATGCCCCCAGTTCTGGTCAAGTGCCATCTCGGGAACTGCCTGCACTTTCTCCTCCCGCAGGATATCTGCAAGCACTATCGCCTCCTGCGTGGTGCCGACGAGCTTTCCGACTGCGGTTCCGGTATGGATCTGCGAGACGCCGATCAGCCGCATCATCTTCGCAAGGAACTGCATGGTGATCCCATGACGGGGATCCCGGTCAAATGCCGCGTGCATCGCGCGGTGGGCATGGATCGCAAGGCCAAGGTCTGAGCAGTAGTCACGGAGCGTCATGACAGCAGCAAACCCGGCGACGACCACGTCGATCATCGCATAGTTCCATCCGTTGGCTGCCAGCAGATCTGCCCGCTGCTTCATCGTCTCGGTATCAGCGGTGATGTTGATGAAGGCGGACTTCTTCTCACCAGTGAGCTGCTCCGCCTTATCACGTTTCTCTGTGAGGGCAGTCACCCGGTCATCGAACCGGTTGAAGGAGGTGGAGGTGAGGTTCTCATCATCCTTGACAAAATCGAACCCTCCCATCCAGGTCTCAAACCCGATCTCGGCGTGTTCGGCTGCCGAGAAGCCGATCTTTGGTTTTGGAACTGCTCCGGTCAGGGGGCGGCCATGGATCTTCATAAGCTTCCGGATCCCGTCATTACCAAAATGCGGGCCATCAAAGTTTCGCAGATATGCCTGGGGCAGCGTTGCATCGATCAGCCTGAGCTGGTCGACTGCCTTCATCCCGAAGATATTCCCGGCGATACCACTTAAGAGCTGGACGGCGTTTCCCTCTTCCCAGAGCCCGATTGGATAGGCGATCTTCAGGTATGGTCCGTCGATCTCAAAGGCGGTTGCCTGGAGATCCCTCATCCTCGGCGGGAGGGAATAGAGGGTTGTCCATGTGCCGGTGGAGCTCTCTGATGCAACCCTGCCTGCCGCCTCCTTCATACTGATCCCGGATGTCGGGGTGCAGGAGAAGAGACAGATGATATCATCCTCTGCCGGAGTATAGCTCTGATCAACAAATTCATTGTACCAGTCGATTGGCATACTCACTCACTATGCGGAAGAGATAGATAAATGTCGCTCTCGTGATATAAGGATGAACAAAAAAAGGACAGGGTGGAGGTGATCCCTCTTATGCGAGGTAGTCGCTTGGTGTTGGGATCTGTTCCTTCAGACCTTTCCGCTTCCGGATACCCCTAACAACGTCATTGACAAGGCTTGAGGGAACCAGCTGGAACCCGGCAAACTCGGTGCTCCACATTGCACGTCCTTCGGTTGCCGACCTGAGGTCGCCTGCGAATCCGAAGAGTTCTGCAACCGGGGCAGTGCCGTTGACCACAATCTGGTCACCTTCCGAATCGGTGGTGGTGAGCTGTCCGCGCCGACCCTGGATCTGGGAGATTGCTGCTCCCATCTGATCCTGCGGAACGGTGATCTGGATCTTCTGGACAGGCTCGAGGAGCTGGTCGTTTGCCATCAGGCATGCGGCTTTCACAGCAGCTCTCACTGCCGGGATCACCTGTGCAGGGCCACGGTGGATTGCATCCTCGTGGAGCTTCACATCCACCAGCCGGATCTTGAGGTTCTGCACCTGCTCGTCTGCGAGCGGGCCGCCATCGAGCGCCTCATGGAGGCCATCGAGTACGAGCTCCATCGTCTCGTTCAGGTACTGGATACCCTTGGTCATATCGAGGAAGATATTGGTGTTGTAGATATCCTTGACATTCTTTGCCTCATCCTTATCCATGCCAAGGCCAACGAGCAGATCACGCCGCTCTATCTGGCTCATGTTCATTGAGACGTCGCCGTTCTGGATTGCATCTACGATAGCCTGGTCAAGGGGCTCCACCTCGATATAGAACCTGTTGTGGCGGTTTGGCGACTTCCCTTCAACCGGTCCGGCCTTTGTGGTGACCGTCTCACGGTAGACGACGATCGGTTCAGACGTCACGATTTCGACGTTCTTGTCACGGCGGATACGGCCTGTGATAACCTCAAGGTGCAGCTCGCCCATACCGGCAATTAAGTGCTCTCCGGTCTCCTCATTGATGGTGACACGGATCGTCGGGTCTTCCTTTGCAACCTGGCGAAGAACCTCGACCAGCTTGGGGAGATCCTTCATGTTCTTTGCCTCGACTGCAACCGTCATGACAGGCTCCGAGTAGTGCTTCAGCGACTCAAAGGGTGTCATCTCTTTGCTGGAGGTGACTGTTGATCCGACAATTGCATCCTTTAAGCCGGTGACAGCCGCGATGTTGCCTCCGACGATCTGTTCGACCTCGACACGGGTCGGCCCCATGAAGATACCGACCTGCTGGAGGCGGTTAGGTTTACCTGCGGTTCCGACAATATACAGCTCCATCCCGCGGCTCAGTTTTCCTGAGAAGAGACGGCCGGTTGCGACCTCGCCTGCATGGGGGTCAAAGGAGATGTCGGTGACCATCATGGCAACTGCGCCTTTCGGGTCGCAGGTGAGCATCGCCTTTCCTTCGGGAGATTCCTTGTCACCATGCCAGATGATCGGGATACGCCGTTTCTGTGCGTCGATCGGGTTTGGAAGGTGTTTGACGACAATATCAAGGATGACCTCATGGAGCGGGCTTGATTTTGCAAGTGTTTTCATGTCACCGGCATTGCATTTGTCGATGACTTCCTTGAAGGAGATGCCGCTCTTCTGCATATAGGGGATTGAGACTGCCCAGTTGTAGAGGGCTGATCCGAACGCAACGGTGCCGGTTGCTGCATCGAGCTTCCATCCGCCTTCGGTGTACATCTTCTCGTTCATCCCTTTGATCAGCTTGTTGACCTTGTCGATAACACGTCCGAGCCGGATCATCATCTCCTGCGGGTCGACCTTCAGCTCGTTGATGAGACGGTCGACCTTGTTGATGAAGAGGACTGGCCGGACCCCCTCTTTCAGTGCCTGCCGGAGAACGGTCTCGGTCTGGGGCATCGGCCCCTCAACTGCATCGACGAGGACGATGGCACCATCGACTGCCCGCATGGCACGGGTGACATCGCCACCGAAGTCAACGTGGCCGGGAGTATCGATCATGTTGATCAGGTACTCCTTCCCGCCATATTCGTGAACCATCGAGACGTTCGATGCATCGATTGTAATCCCACGAGCCTGCTCTTCCTCATCGGAGTCCATGAAGAGCTGCCTGCCCGAGAGCTCTTCTGAGATCATCCCTGCTCCGGAGAGGAGATTATCAGAGAATGTGGTCTTTCCATGGTCGATGTGTGCAACGATACCAATGTTACGGATAAATTCGGGCTTGTCCATCAGCTCCGAAACTTTCTCCACCATCTTTTTGCCGCGTGACATAATTCACCAAAAAAGTATTGATTAGCGGGCAGACTTTGCAATCCGCTCGACTTCTTCCTTTTTACCGACAGAGAAACATTTCGAGTCGCCTTTTGCAGCGGCGATCAGTTCATCGGCAAGCACCTGGGAAGCTGGGCGCTTCGTCTTGTGGGACCCTTTCCAGACACCGGTTGCGATATATTTGATTGCGGTGTTCACCCTTCGGATCGGAGCGGTGTCAACGGACTTTGGCACATTGATACCACCATACTTCAGCCTGACCGTCTCTTCACGGGGCCCGGCATTGGCGACAGCATCGACGAGGATCTGGATCGGGTTCTGTTTGGTCTTTGTGTGGATAATATCAAATGCATCCATGACAATCTTAGTGCAGAGCTGCTTCTTTCCGGTATTGTGCTCCATCTGCATCAGGCGGTTGATCAGCCGCTCGACGATTGCCATTGAGGATTTGGTGAACTGCTGCTGGGTAAGTCGTCCACAGCTGTGCGGCACGGCCATTGATTTGAAACTTACATACCGCTCAAGGCCAGGGTCATTGATGACGACTTCCGAGGGATCCCACTTGTTGAAGAGGAGGACTGCTTTCTGTGTACTCTGTGCGTCTTCGGTCATCATGCTCACCTGCGCGCCTTCTCCTTGCGTCCCATGACAAGCTCGTGGAGTGAGACATTGTTCACAGCGGTCACGACGAAACGAACCCCCGGGATATCTCCCATGGAACGTCCCATACGCCCGCCGATTCCCTCAACCGTCACTTCATCGTGTTCATCGATGAAGTTGATGGCACCGTCGCCGACTGCAAATGCGGTCACCTGACGTCCGTTCTTGATCAGCTGCACACGGACGCACTTCCTGATGGCAGAGTTTGGCTGTTTTGCCTCAACGCCGACCTTTTCGAGGACGATACCGCGGCCCTGGGGCGATCCCTTCAGGGGGTCAGCCTTCAGTTTCAGTTCAAGTGCACGTCGTGCATATCTGGAATCGCTCCAGCGGAACTTCTTTGAGTCGCGCTGAAGTTTTCTCGCTGCAAATTTTCCCTGTCCCATGTATAGACCTCTATTTTCTGGTTTTTGATCCGGTGGATACTCCAGAATCTGGAATATATATTGCGCGGAAGTGTTTTATTATACTATCCGCAAGCCACTCGTTCCTACATTCATG
>DUKV01000067.1 GCA_013329165.1 Methanocalculus sp.
CAAGCCCGATTAAGGAGTTCCAGAAGTAGACGGAGGGTGAGATATGACGAAAAAGATCGTGCTGAATATGATCACACAGCGATCCATTGAAGAGGGAGTGGCCATGGAAAAAGGGAAGACCACCCCGGAATATTTCAAGGCCTGTTCGATTGTTGAGATGAATCCTGAGGATATGAAAAAACTTGGCATATGGAAAAATACCAATGTCCTGGTTAAAAGCGAGGTAGGGGAAGTCGTCGTGACGGCAATTGAACCAACCCAGTTCTGTCCTCCGGGACTTGCACATATCAGACAGGGAGTGTGGGCAAATCAGGTAGTACCCCCACGAACCCAGTCAACCGGAACACCACAATACAGTGGCTTTCCCGTGACAATCGAACCCGCAATTAATGAGAGAGTGAAGACGGCTCTCGAACTTGTTCAGGGGGCTGTCGGACTCTGGAAAGGAGGTAATTAGCTATGCCAAAATGGATCACCCAGGTCGGATGCCCATACTGTGGGGCATCCTGTGACGACCTTGAAGTTCTCGTCTCAGATGACGGAAAGAGAGTCCTTGAAACACGGAATGCGTGTGCAATTGGAAATGAAATCTTCCACCATGCCCAAAGCCCTTCACGTCCAAAACGGCCCAGAATGAGGCAGCCGGATGGCAGTATGAAGGAGGTTTCATATGATGAAGCCATCGATTATACCGCAAAGACACTGCTCGCCGCGAAGAAGCCTCTTATTTATGGATTTGGATCGACAAACTGCGAGGGTATGAGTGCAGTTGCGCGTGTTGCAGAAAAAGGCGGGGCAGTCCTTGACAACTGTGCATCTATATGCCATGGACCTTCGTTCCTTGCCATCTTCGACAACGGCTACCCAAGCTGTACCCTTGGAGAAGTAAAGAACAGGGCTGATGTGGTCGTATTCTGGGGCTGCAATCCGATGCATGCCCACCCGCGCCACACCTCCAGATATTCAATCTTCCCAAGGGGAACGTTTACTGCCAAAGGCCAGATGACCCGGACTATCATCAGCGTGGATCCAAGGGAGACTGATACGGCCAAACTGGCTGACCACCATCTGATGGTGAAACAGGGGCATGACTATGACCTCTTTGATGCGTTCAGGACCGTAATCCGCGGACATGACATCCCTGATGAAGTTGCCGGAATCCCAAAGAAAACAATTGTGGATGCGGCTAAAGTCATGAAGAACGCCCGTTTTGTCATGATCTTCTTCGGGATGGGATGTACCCATACTGATGGGCGGAATCATAATGTCGATATTGCAATCAGCCTGACCCGTGACCTGAATGCCTACACCAAGGCCTCGATTATGGCAATGCGTGGACATTACAATATTGCGGGACCCGGCCAGGTCTGGTCATGGCAGTTTGGCTTCCCATACTGTATCGATCTCTCCAAGGGAACCCATGCCCACATGAATCCGGGTGAGACAAGTTCCATTGACCTTGCAATGAGAGGCGAGGTTGACTGCTTTGTGAATGTCGGAACAGATGCAGGGGCACATTTCCCGATCCGAGCCGTCGAGCAGTTGAAGAAGCACCCGTTTATCACCGTCGATCCAAACATCTGCATGGCAAGTGAGATCTCTGATCTTCATATTCCTGTCCGTGTTGTCGGAGTCGAAGAACCTGGTGTTGTTTACCGGATGGACAACGTGCCAATCCAGTTCAAGAAGGTCGTTGACGGACCCGAGGGAGTTCCAAGCGATGAAGAACTGTTCGACAGGGTCTATGAACGGATGTGCGAACTCACTGAGACCGAACCAATCTGGCTCCTTGCAAAAGATCATGCAAAGGCAGCAACCAATGCGGAGCAGTAAATATGGCGGAAATACTAATCAGGAATGGATTTGTTATTGATCCGACCCGCAACATCAATGGAGATGTAGCAGATATCGCCATTAAGGATGGTCAGATTGTTGAGGGTGTTGGATCGAAGGCAAAAGTCATTGATGCCAGTGGAAAGGTGGTAATGGCAGGTGGTGTTGATGTTCATTCACATGTTGCAGGGCCAAAAGTGAATGTCGGCCGCCTGATGAGACCGGAGGATAAACTCTTCAAGAGCCCCCATAACCAGAAAAACTACCGTATGGAGAGTGGTTTTTCAATTCCAAGCACCTTTAAAACAGGATATGATTATGCAAGGATGGGATACGCCTTTGTTATGGAGGCAGCGATGCCTCCACTCCACTCTCCTCACGTACATGAAGAGATCCATGATACGCCGATCATCGATCAGGCGGCACTCCCGGTCTTTGGAAATAGTTGGTTTGTGTTTGAATACCTGAAGAACGAGGAGATCGATAACTGTGCTGCTTATATTGCATGGCTTCTTAAGGTGACAAAAGGGTTTGGAATAAAAGTAGTCAATCCCGGAGGTAGCTCCGCGTGGGCATGGGGATTGAATTGTCTTACACTCAGCGATCCGGTACCGTACTTTGACATCACTCCGGCTGAGATCATAACCGGCCTGATGAAGACAAACGAATATCTTGGATTGCCACATTCGATGCATATCCACCATAACGATCTTGGGAATCCCGGTAACTATGAGACAACTCTGGAATCACTCCGCCTTGCTGAAGGGGTTGCAACGAAGAATAACTTTGGACGCGACACCGTTATGCATTCCACCCACATCCAGTTCCATTCGTACGGTGGGGATTCCTGGGGAACTTTTGAATCGAAAGCTCGCGAAGTCATGGATTATGTCAACAAGCAGAAGAACATCAGCATTGACCTTGGCTGTGTGACACTTGATGAAACCACAACCATGACTGCCGACGGACCCTTTGAGCACCATATCACCAACTTAAACCACCTGAAATGGGCAAACACCGATGTAGAGCTTGAAACTGCCGCCGGAGTTGTTCCCTATGTCTATGACAAGGACATCAAGGTGAATGGTATCCAGTGGGCAATCGGCCTTGAGATGGGTCTCTATGCAACGGATCCGATGCGGACATTCATCACCACCGATCATCCAAATGCAGGTCCCTTCACCCGCTATCCACGGATCATCAAATGGCTGATGAGCAAGCAGGCAAGGGAAGAGACACTCGCATCATTCAAGCATACCGACAAGGTGATTGATGCAACAGACATCCATTCCATGGACCGGGAACTCTCACTCTTTGAGATTGCCCAGATGACAAGAGCCGGCCCTGCGAAGGCACTCGGCCTCTCCAACATGTTCGGCGGGCTTGGTGTGGGAATGGATGCCAATGTTGGTATCTTTGACCTGAATTTCAATGATATGCCAGCTGATCCGGAAGCTATCGAGAAAGCCTTTTCCCGGGCATGCTGGTTCATCAAATCCGGAGAGATTATTGTGAAGGAAGGCGATATCGTCAGCCATGGCAACAAGAGAACGATCTGGGTGAAGCCGAATGTTGCAGAGAATCCACAGGTCATACGGGATATACAGGATAAATTCCTGAAAGATTATTCCGTTGGATCTGACACATACCAGGTGCGGGATTATCTGGCTCCAAATCCCTACGTGATTGAATTCGATGTGGAGGCCTGAGGTGCATTATGGCTCAAATTACATTAAAACCAACGAAAGTGCCAGAACTCTATCTTGAGGGTTACAATATCACCCCTGATGCATTCGCTGGAAAGTCACTCATGGAGATTGCTGATCTGGATGCACATGAAGGAAAAATAAAAGTGAAGCTGGGCGATTACTTTGAGATCGCCGGACAGTCCGGGGACACTGCAGAGGAGACCGCTATTAACATTGATGGAGATTGTTCCAGAATTAAATATATCGGCAACAAAATGAGTGCCGGATCTATAACCATCAATGGAAATGCCGATATGTATGTCGGCGGATGGATGAAAGGCGGAAAGATCCATGTGATGGGGAATGTTGACTCATTCTGCGGTATTGCAATGGAAGGAGGAGAGATCGTTGTCGAAGGAAACGCCCAGAACCATGTCGGGTGCGCATATCGTGGCGACTGGCGCGGTATGAGAGGAGGAACAATCCGAATCAAAGGAAGCGCCGGGAATGACATCGGGACCTTTATGCTCGGGGGAACCATCATCATCGAGAAAGATGCCTTCATCCATGTTTCAACCCATGCAGAAGGTGGAACTGTTGTCATCAAAGGGAATGTCCAGGGGCGTGTTGGAGGCCAGATGGTAAAAGGAGATATTTATGTCCTTGGATCTGTCCAGTACATGCTCCCGGGATTCAAAAAAGTGGGTTCTGTTGAGCAGAAGATAGATGGAACTGAGGCAACCTTCACCCATTATATAGGCGATCTCGGAGAACGCCATCCGAAATCCAAGGGAAAGGAAGTGTATGCAAACCTCTATGTTCAGGAAGCCTGAACATACACTTTTTCAATAGAGACTGAGGGGTACCCCCTCAATATAGTTGACCAAATATATAGTTGACCAAATCAACCAGCAATCAGGTGATCTATGACCAATCCCGGGAAAGAATTTATGGAAAATACCAGTTATCCGGACTTCTCGACATTTGATATGATATTGAGAGTTCCAGAGCCGCCACCAGAGAATTCCGTTCCAGAAGATGCAAAGATAATAAAACTGCCCAGTCCAAAACGGATCAAGTTCCCCGGGTTTTCTGCACGGGATGCACTTGAACATTGGGAGCCTGTCGAATTCTTCTCACGATCGTCCATGACCTTAAAAGAGCTCTCTTTTTTGCTCTGGTGTATGCAGGGAGTCAAAACAGTTCGCGACAGGGAGACTGTTATAAGGAATGTACCCTCATCAGGAAGACGGTACCCGATAAACACCTATTTTGTTGCCGGGGAAGTTAAGGGCATTCCTACAGGTCTGTACCAGTATATCCCTTCAAAGCACCAGATTGCATTACTCAGAGAGGATTCGGATCTCCCATTTGCCTTGGGTACTGCCAGCATGAATTTCAAGATGATCACCCGTGCTCCTGTCTCCTTCATCTGGACAGCAGTTCCCTACCGTTCGGTCTGGGCACTCGGGAACAGAGGATATCGGAATGTCCTGATTGAAGCAGGACACATCTGCCAGGCCCTGATTATGGCATCTGCAAGTATCGAATATATTGTTCATCCAATCGATCTCTTCCATGATGCAATGATAATTCAGCTTACCGGCATTGATCCGGAATCAGAATGGCCACTCTATATCGCTGCAGTTGGGAAGACGGTTCCTGATTACTAGGATTTCAGCAAAGACAGACCAATCATGATCGCCGGAACAAGAGACAGACACATTTCGGAAATTCAGGACATATCCTCCAATGAGAGGGAAAATGAGAGGTTCCAGCTGGATCTACGACTTGGTATCCCGCACGCCAAGCTGCCTGGAGCACTCGAATGGTGGGGTGGAGATTCCGGATTGTGCCGGAGATCGGATCAGCATCCCTATCTTGTCGGGGCTATTATCTCAGGAGATGAATGGTGTAGTCTGAAGGATATCATGACCGCTGTTTCATATGCATGCCAGAAATCCGGACAGATTCAGGTTTCAGCATTTGAAACTCCTGTTGTTTCTGGAGAGAATAATGTTTCATTTTATCTTTTCCACCCAAATCCCGGTTTACGCTCGTTTTTCTATTATCTCTCCCGGACAACACCGATATGTCCTGCAGGGAATTCATTTGCGGATGCAATGCTATCCGGAATCCCGGCAACAATGACCACTGTTCCACCATTAGCACCGGAAAATGATATAAGAGTGGCCGTCCGCCAGAATAAAAGGATGAAAAACAGAATAACTGAAAAGAGAAAGAAATCCGGAGATGCGCGTACCCTTTATCCCCAGGATCTTCCTCGCAAGCCCGTTCGGATAGATATTCTCAGGATGGTTCTGCGGCGGGATAAGAAACCTGTTGCTGAATACGATCTGCCACTTGACCGCTGGCTCACCCCTCTTCAGGCTGTTCAACGAAAAAACGCACGCAGAACACTCAGGGAATACCGAATACAAAGAGGATATCAGATAACAAGTCCTCGTATCCGGGATGAGGCAGAGATATTCACGATCAGCGATCTCCATCTTGGTCATGAAAACAGCATTCCCCGCTATAAACGACCTTTTTTACAGAGTGATCCCGGAGAGATGAATCGGATTCTTATCCGGAACTGGAACTGGACCGTGAAAAAGACCGACATGGTACTTTTCCTTGGAGATCTTGCCTATAAGAGTCTGGATCCGGCAGAATATTACCTTGACCAGCTGAATGGGAAGATAAGCTTTCTTGAAGGAAACCACGATCCCTACCGGCCATTTATGTCTCATTGTCTTCTTATGCAATACCGGGAGATCCCATATCTTTTTATTCACGATCCGGAGGAGCTCGTCAGGCCGTTTGATGGTTGGGTGATTCATGGTCATGTTCATAACAAGGATCTTACCCGGTATCCTTTCTTCAATCCAAAAACAAAGACAATCAACGTGAGCGCTGAAATGGTTGGGTATCGCCCAATACCGATGAGTGAGATCGATGATCTCGTCAGGACAATGGATGAAACCATGACATTCCGTGAGCTTATGCCGGTTCATACACTACCACCTCTCAATCCCAGAGAACATCTCAATCCCAGAGAACAACTCCGATACAACGACACACGAGGCAACCATGTCAGTCAGAACTGAGATCCAAAACAACCTTGAAACAAGGGGAGGAATTATATCCGAGCTGGATAAAGAATGCCGGATAGTTCGTCTGCGAATACCAGGAGGAATCATTACTCCCGAACAGCTGATAGCAGTAGGAAAAGCCGCTAAAAAAATTGGTATTGATACTGTTCACCTGACGATACGCCAGACAATAGAAATACCCCACGTCCCATTTGGTAAAATCCCCGGACTTCTCAGGGATCTTGAGAAACAAGAAGTGTTCCTTGGTGCAGAATATGAAGAGGTCGTAAATATTACTGCATGTCCGGGAACTGAGAGATGCCGTTTTTCCATCATTGATACACGAAATATCCTACTCCAGCTCGATAAAAACCATCATGGGCGGAATATGCCAATCAGGATTCGTATCGCTATTTCTTCATGCCCAAACGGTTGTACAAGTGAACGGGCAAGTGAGATCGGTATCACCGGTCTTCGCACCCCGATACGGAACGAGGGATTATGCACCGGATGCGGGACATGTGCACATACCTGCAAAGAAAAAGCGATCATAATGGTCAATGGCCGTCTGCACCTGGACGAAGCACTCTGTGTGAACTGTGGAATGTGTATCGACTCCTGCCCGTTCCACATTATCAAAGGTCATCCCCCACGGTATATGATCACAGTCGGAGGACGCAGGGGGCGCCACATGGTGCAGGGAAGGGAGCTTATTGTGGTGGATTCGGAAGAAAAGGCTGTAGCTGTTGTTGAACGGGTTATTGACTGGATATATAGATTTGCCTATAGCGGAAAATTTCTTACCGATCAGATGGATGCCATGAAATTTTCAGATTTTCAGAAACGGATACAGCGTGATTTTCCATCATTCACAAAAGAATGAACAACACACACATGAGGTTTGCATATGAACAACGAAGAAGAGATCAGGGACAGAGAGATTATCTATCGCCCAATCGGTGTTGTCAGAACAGAATTCACCGAACAGGAACAAACCCCAATCCAGGGAATCTTTAATACAGCCATTGGAACGATTGAACTCTTACCGGAGTTTGAAGAGGGGCTGACAGAGATCGAATCGTTCAGCCACCTCATTCTCCTGTACCATTTTGACAGGGCAGATGGATATTCCCTCTTACAGCGGCCTTTTCTTGATAGCGAAAATGCACGTGGCATCTTTGCAATCCGGCATTTCAAGCGGCCAAATCCAATTGGAATCTCAATAGTCCGACTGCTTGAAGTCAAAGGGAACATTGTGCGGATCCAGGGCGTTGATATCCTTGACGGGACACCCCTCCTTGATATCAAGCCATATGTCCACCAGTTTGACAATCGTGAGCAGGTATCAAGCGGATGGGTGGATGATCAGCATCTTGATGAGATTGCTGACTGGAACTGCACTCCCAAAGAACTGAGGAATCGCCAAAGGACACATACCGGAAGTCAATGAGAGAGGGTATCTGCATACCATCATCCCTGCCGGCATTACTACTACCACAATTACAACAACTCGGTAACTATTCATTTCAGTGCAGATATGCGCTCCTGCACTAATCATTTCTGAAAAGGATACCAATGACATTTATTTAACCCATTGTTACTCCGGATTCAATCAATAACAAATGCCTAACAAATTTGGTGGAGTCTGCCTGACGAGAGAGTTAATACCATTTATTTAACAATTAAAAATATACAATTAAATCCATAATACTTATTACACCCAAATCAAGAGATATGAATCATGACAGAAAGAAGACAGATGAAAGAAATAGGCCTCCTTCTATTCATTCTTCTGGCAGCGGCCCTTTTCATTGCCGGATGTACCGGAGTACAGGGAGAAGAGAAACCAGTTGAAACCGGAGCAGAGGGAGAATTGATTGTGTACACAGCAGCATCCCTGACCGGAGTATCACACGATCTCGGCAGTGCATTTGAGAGCATGTATCCCGGTACAAAAGTCACGTTTAATCTCGCAGGAACCCAGACCATTAAAAACCAGATCCAAATGGGAGCATACGCCGATGTCTTCATGTCAGCTTCAACCCGTTATACAAATGAGTTAATGGGTGGAGGATACCTGGTGAATGATACTGTCAGGAAATTTACCTCTAATTATATCGTCATCATTGTGCCGTCAGGAAATCCAGGGAATATACAATCGTACACCGATCTCGCAAGGCCCGGAGTAAAGATCGCCATGGGAACCGGGGAGGTGCCGGTAGGTATCAATACCCGTATAGTTCTCGATAAGCTGTCCGCTTCACCAGATACTCCTGATGGATGGAAAGACGCTGTATTTCAAAATGTTGTCACTTACGAGAATGCCGAGCCGGGTATTGTAACCAAGGTCAGCCTCGGTGAGGTGGATGCAGGATTTGTGTACGAATCATCGTTCAGTGCAGCAAAAACCGGCACTCTTGAACTCATTCCGATCCCCGGGGAATACAATGCACTCCAGATATATACTCTTGGTATCCTGACAGACAGCAGAAACAAAAAGACAGGTGAGACGTTCATTGAGTTCATCCTCTCGGATGAGGGGCAGACGATCCTGAAAGAGTATGGCTTTACATCAATCTCCTCCACCTGATTTTTTTGGTCAATTGTTATGAACAGCAGCAGACCTGATACTATGCGGCAGAGAATAGGAGTATGGTTTGGGCAGGGAGTTGGCGCATTCCTCATTCTTATTGTCTGCCTCTTTCTATCGCTACCACTCATCGCCCTTCTTCTGCGGGTTACACCTGAGCTGCTTGCCACCCATATCCCGAATGAAACCGTACAAAAAGCGCTCTGGCTCAGCATTACGACAGCAATCATCTCAATGGCTATCGTGATTCTCATAGGAACGCCGACTGCCTACTTTCATTCCCGATCATGCTACCCGGGAAAATCGTTCGTTGACACACTCATCGATCTCCCCCTTGTCCTTCCTCCGGCAGTGGCTGGTCTTGCACTTCTCCTCCTCTTTGGGAGAACCGGGCTCCTTGGGAAGTACCTGAATGTGATCGGAATTGATATTGCATTCACAACCGTCGCAGTTATTCTGGCACAGATCTTCGTCGCCTCACCATTCTACATCAGGCAGGCAAAAGCACTCTTCGAACAGCTTGATCCAGCATATGAAGAGACGGCAAAGACACTTGGTTCATCATCCCTGCGGACATTCCTCTTCATCATTCTGCCACTCTGTGCCACCGGACTCACCTCCGGCGCAATCATGACATTTGCCCGTGCACTCGGGGAGTTTGGTGCAACCATTATGTTCGCAGGAAACCTGCCCGGCATTACCCAGACGATGCCCCTTGCCATATATGCAGCCATGCAGGGAGATTTCGATGTGGCAATCACCATCTCCGTTCTGCTTGTGGCGATATCGCTGGCAATCATGCTTACTGTCAAACTGCTGTCTGAGAAATGGAGATACAATGTTTAAATTCGCTGCCAGTAAACAACTCAGGGATTTCACCCTTGATCTCTCCATTCAGGTTGCAGATGAGGAGATCATGGTTCTGATGGGTGGAAACGGTGCCGGAAAAACGACAGTTCTGAGGCTGACAGCAGGACTCCTCACCCCAGATTGTGGAACAATAGAGACCGGAAAGAAGATCCTCTATCACCATCACTCAAAGATCAATTGCCCGGTACAGGATAGGAACATCGGGTATGTCTTTCAGAATGCGGCAGTGTTTCCGCATATGACCGTATATGATAATGTCGCCTTCGGCCTGAGGGCACGCGGCGTCGATTCTCAGACACTAGCCAATAGGACAGATGAATGGCTCGAACGCCTTGCCATATCCGATCTTGCAACAGTCCGGGCCGGCCACCTCTCAGGCGGGCAGAAGCAACGTGTCGCCCTTGCAAGAGCCATGGCCACCGAACCGGATCTCCTGATGCTTGATGAGCCATTTACCGCACTTGATCAAAAAAACCAGATTGCAGTCAGGGAGTGGATCTGTCTCTGTGTACGTGAGCAGAAGATCCCCTGCCTGCTGGTAACCCATAATCCCGCTGATGCAGAGGCCGTGGGGGATCGGATCTGCGTCATTGATCGCGGCCATGTTCTGGAGGATAGTAGCAGTTTTTTAAGATCCTGAGGGGGAAGACGGACATCTGGTCAATCGGGGATTTTGATACGCATCTCAGATTAACGGCAGATTTTCATGAAATGAAATAATGGGTCCTCGATTCTGAATCACGTAATAGAATGGAGATAAACCCACATATGGTTTATTGTAGGTGAAGACCGGGAATTGTAACCAAATGATATTCATACCAATTGGACAGATATACAGTACCAAAGAGAGATTCAAGGAATATAACCATATTTTGGAGACAATAGAACACGAGGGAGAATGGTGCACTGTTCACATCTTATCATAAACAATATACATCAGTAAACAGAAACATATTATCAACAGGTGTATTCAGATGGTTCTGTTCTTTGAAGTAATCAGGGTTGATGAAGCAATAGACATAATCCGGACTATCACGCCAACGTTAGACTCAGAAATGGTACCATTACTGGAAAGCCTTGGCCGTGTCACAGCATCCGATATCAGCTCATCTGAAGATATACCTGGTTTCAGGCGATCGATAAAAGACGGATATGCGGTTCGATCACAGGATATAAGAACCGCCTCTGAAGTATCCCCTGCAATCCTGAAAAAGCTCAGACCCACCACCATGGGATTTCAAAATGAAGTCAGAACCATCAATGAGGGAGAGTGTATGTACATACCAACCGGTGCGGAATTACCGGATGGTGCTGATGCAGTGGTGATGGTTGAATACACCGAGGGGGCAGGACCCCGGATAGTTATCACAAAAAGCGTAAAACCAAACGAAAATGTTCTTCTCCCGGATGAAGACTTCAGAATTGGTGAAACACTTATACAGCAGGGGACAAACATCTCCCCGCGTGAAATTGGAGTGTTGGCTGCGAGCGGTGTCTTTTCTGTTCCGGTCATACGAAAGCCTGTTATTGGAATCATATCCACAGGGATAGAACTGGTAGAAATAACAGCAAATCCTCGCAGAGGGGAAGTGAGGGATGTAAATTCATGGGTTATTGCCGCCTTTCTAACAGAACACGGTGGCATACCAAGGATGTACGGGATTGTCAGGGATGATCCTGAAGAAGGATATTCTGTCCTCTCAAGGGCTCTTGATGAATGTGATGCTGTCCTGATATCCGGCGGCAGCTCCAAGGATACAAAGGATATTACCGCATCGATAATGACCCGCTCAGGAAAGATTCTCGCCCACGGGCTTGCTCTTGCACCAGGAAAACCGACAATCATTGGTATATGCAGGGGAAAGCCGGTTATCGGAGTCCCGGGACATCCCTCATCCACCTATGTCGTGCTGAATGTGCTCGCTACTCCGATGATTGCACAATTGTCCGGCACCACCAGATCCAGACCTGCTACCGGATATGGCACATTACAGGAGAACATCACCTCCGAGCGTGGAAGAGAAGAGTGGTTCAGAGTTGCACGGAGCGGAGACACTATCACCCCCCTTCACGGAAAATCCGGGCTTGTGAGAACACTTGTGGAAAGTGAGGGTTTCATTCGCATTCCGCAGGATAAAGAAGGAATAGAAGCAGGTGAAGGGGTTGAGGTGATCTACTGGTGAAACGGTACCTCTCACTTACCAGCATGGAGGAAGCGATACATATCCTCAAAAAGAGCTTTTGCCATCCTGAAAAAAGTGAAACGATCCCTGTAACTGAATCGGGAGGCAGAATCACCATAAAACCACTCTATTCTTCTTTCACCGTTCCAAACACAGATGTATCCACAATGGATGGCTATGCAGTATCTGCGGAAGACTTTGCAGATGCATCGGATAGAAATCCTGTCAGGCTACAAAATGAGATCTGGGTCAATACCGGCAATAGCATCCCACCAGAATATAATGCAGTTATAGCAGTTGAAGATGTATATTCAGACAATGGGAACCTTTTCACCAGAAATACCGTACTTCAGTGGCAGAATATCAGAAAGATGGGATCTGAGATACAGAAAGAGAGAATGATCCTGCCATCGGGTCATTGTATCCGAAAATATGATATCGCCCCCCTTGTTACTTATGGCATTTCATCAGTTGATGTTGCGAGCATTTCTGTCGGTTTGATCCCAACAGGAAGTGAACTCGTCTCTTCCGGAACGATCCCGGGTCCGGGGCAGGTTGTTGAGAGCAATACGGTGATGGCAGATGTGTGGCTCAGTGAAATTGGAGTAACATGCAGACGCTATCCCATTACAGGGGATCAACCAGAAAGCATCAAAACCGCAATAGAAGAGGCGGTTGTCGAGAATGATCTGGTCATCATTTCTGCCGGTACCTCCGCCGGATCACGGGATTACACTGCCCGGATACTAGCAGAAATCGGGGAGATTCTTGTCCACGGTATCGCAATGATTCCGGGCAAACCAACAATTATCAGCAGAGTCTCCGGGAAACCGGTCATCGGGCTCCCGGGATCTCCACAAGCTGCCCAGACAGTCCTCAGGGAACTTGTTATCCCACTTTGTATTGAATGGGGCATGTCAGGCAATGATGATGAGCAATGCACTGTGCGCCTGACACAGGCAATTCCATCAGATGCAGGATTTAATGAATTTGTGCCACTGATCATTGGAAACCTCAATAACGAAATTATTGCTTCTCCCCTTTCAAGAGCCCCGGGTATGCAGCGATCAGCACTTTCTGCAAATGGATATATCCATATACCACAACATATCGAAGGGTATCAGGCAGGAAGTATCGTCGATATTCATCTTACAGGTAAGCGAAGCGAGATTGAACGCAGCTTACTACTCTCCGGTCAGTATCATCCATACCTTGACTGGCTTTCAAATTGTATCAGCAACAAACACATTTCATTGTATATGAGGGATTCAGGCATTTTAGGAGGGATTCTCTCACTCCGAAAAAAAGCCTGCCATGCAACCCCGCTCAGTTATTATGGATCATCCGGCGGTGCACATATACCCTACATTGCCGATTATTTTGACCAGGGAGAACTTGCCGCACTCCACATTGCACAAAAGCAGTATGGAATTCTCTCATGTAATTCACTGGGTACCATTGAGTCACATCGAATACGGTTTAGTGAGGATACAGAAAAGATATTAGAACATAATCTTCTTCAACGTCTTCATACCCGGTTTGATGCCCACGATCTGGTCACCATCAGCGATACGGAGAACACACACAGATATACCCCGCCAGAAGCAGTACAGGCAAATCTTGCCGATATATGTATTGGAGATCAACAGACAGCTGATATCCATAATCTTTGCTTTACACCTCTCGAAACCGAACATTTTGAGATCCTCCTGATGAAGGGCTATTCTGAGGATTACAGAATTATGCAGCTCATTGAATCGGTACGCACGAGCACACTCATCCAGCAGTTGAATGATGCCGGTTATGATACATCCCGGACAGGAACTATCCGGGAGATCCGGTGAGCTACACCATACCAGAGAGTGGCATTCCTGCAGTTCATAATAGAGACGAAAACATAAAAATCGCGTATAATTATCAAATAATCCTGAAGACAGCAAATTTAAAAAAAAAAGGAAGGTGTAGACTAACTCCATCAACCGGTGCAATTATTCCTTGAAGACGTTGTCAAAGATCTGGTCTGAGCCGGTGTCATCAAGACGCTTCCGCTCGACTTTCTCTTCGGCATAGGCAAGAACCGGAGGCTCCATGTTGATACCCGGAGTAAAGCCGTACATCTTCTCCAGTTCAACCTGCTGGGCGTGCATGAAGAGTGTATTTGGAATCTCCATCGGACAGTTCTCTTCACACTGGCCACAGTTCACACAGGAGTCGGAGATATGGGCAAACCTGATCATATGGAACATGAAGTCCGGCGGGATCTGGCCTGGCTTGACGAGATATGGTTTCTTGGTACTGCATTCTACACAGTAACAGATCGGGCAGTTCTCAATGCAGGCATAACATTTGATACACCGTGAGGTCTCCTTCATGATGAACTGAAGGCGTTCCCGTCCCATGCCAAGCCCTTC
>DUKV01000045.1 GCA_013329165.1 Methanocalculus sp.
GGCACCGCCTTCGAGATGCGAGATAATACGGCGGTATGGGTGGGAACAGAGATACTCTGTCAGATATCCGGTGAGGATATGCATCTCCTCGCGATCCCAGTACCCGGTGACGGGAACATCGTAGTGGGTTGCCGGATAGATCAGCTCAAGCTCACGGGGCACCACACCGAGTGGAGAGGTGATGATCACCTCATGTGCTCTCCCGGCAACCGCCTCCTGGAACTTCTTGTGGCTCTGGGAGAATGAGTAGGGTTTCCGGGCAGCACAGGGGAGGAGGACGCAGGTATCCCATCGATCCTGTGAGAACCGGTTTTTCACCCGCTCTTCGAAGCGATCGATCTCGACCCGGTTCATCGACTCTGCTGTATATGCCTTGAATGGGCTCGTACGGGCGATTGGGGTGTGTAATTCCATGAACGCCTTCTTCGCATCAAGATGGCGGAGGATACCGACAAGTGCAGCATCCGATCTGCACCGCGACTCGATCAGCTCCCGGAGCTCACCCCGTTTCAGGAGTGCGGCTGCCAGCCTGATCTCCCCGCGAAGAGCCTGCCGGTTATGCTCTCTCAGATCGCCACTCCGGCATCCTGAGCAGGAGCAGACCCCTTCATCGATGAATGTACCGGGATAGATACCAACTGGTGTGCAGAAGAGCCCCTGTGCAGCTCTGAGGTCAACTGCGATCGTATCGAAGAGGTCAAAGCCGGTGGCAACCAGCATCGCGGCATTGGAGGGGAGTGCGGATGCTGGTGCGTACCGGGCGGCATCGGGGGGGAGGGAAGAGATGAGCTGCTCCACCCATTCTGTATAGGTACGGGGGTTTGTGAGGGCGGTATGCCAGCAGGAGATGATCGCTGCATCACCTGAAGAGATCCCCTCAGAGAGAACCGGATGGGCAGGGATCGGCTCCTCACCACTTCTTTTTGACCATGCTTTCACAAATGCTTCATCGGCCTGGAGCGGTATATTGGAGAAGGGGCGTGATGTAAGATCCGGGAAGACTGCGATCGGGTCGATCACTGCCGGGGTCTCGATCGTCAGATCGCCGATTGTGTAGATCCCATGCCGTGCAAGCCCGTCACGGCGGCGGACCTCGAAGGTACTCATGAGATCACCTGTGCAGCCGGGAACCGCCTCCGGATCAGATCGAGGAGATCGGGTGTAGTCGAGAAGGTCACATCGGTATCCGGGTTTGCAGATAAAAGCGCATCCACCCCGGCAAAAGCAGACGCAAGCATCGCATCATCCCATTCAGGGACCTCGGACTGCCCCATCGGTGCAGTCTCGGAGAGTTCAGTCGGCACTGCCCCAAAGGGCGGCCGAAGCTCAAGCACATCGTCAAACTCCTGAGGGCGGGGCCCGCCGCAGAGGATTAACGAGCGTTTTCCAAGCTGTATCCGTGGAATCATCTCCTGGAATTTGATCACCTCGGTCCGGCTGCATGATTCATCGCCCCGGTAGAAGAATCTCCGTTTTGTTGCCCGATCCGATCGTTCAAGGAAGTGGGCGTGCTTCAGTAGTTCGCGGTATCCATCAAGCAATCTCGGGTGAGAGCGGCACCGCTCATCAACAAGATCCCAGAGGGTGCCCTCCTGGATGGATAGGCGGATCCGGGAGATCTCAGCCTGTGTCACCGCGAGGTTATGGTAGGCGAGGAGCCGCTCCTTATCCGGAGCAGATCGGAGCTCATCAGCGGTATGGGATCGGCAGACAGAACAGGCACAGGGGAGCTCAGAGATCTCAGCGAGTTTCAGGGTGCCGGACGGGGTGATGTAGCGGCCTTCCCGTGCATACAGGGCATAGGCAGCAGAATCAAAGATATCGCAGCCCATTGCGACTGCAAGTGCGAACATCGAGGGGTGGCCGGCACCGAAGAGATGGACACAGGCAGCAGATGAGAGCCCTTTCCTGGCAGCGATCACTGATCTGACGAGTTCCTTATACCGGTATCCTTCCAGAAGGGGAACAACCGCCCCGATCGGGCAGAAGGCAAACCCAAGTTCACTCGTCTCACGGCCTGCCCGCTCTCTCAGGTCAGGATAAAGACCCCCCTGCACAGGCCCTGCGAGGGGTGCATCATCCCCGAAGAGCTCTTTTGCCTCACGGAGGCGGCTCATGGTGACTGCTAGATCCGCCTCGACGGTCTCACGCGGCGCATCCGGGTGCGTCGGGATATCGAGGGGCACCCAGATGTCGCTTCCGATATCCCGCTGGAACGAGATGGTCGTCTCATTTGTGGTATCAACCGAGCCATAGACCGAGAGCTGGAATGATCCCGAATCCGTCATGATCAGGCCGTCAAACCCAAGCACCGAGTGGAGTCCGCGAGAGAGTGCCTCCTCACGAAAATCAGCACTCTTTGAGAAGATATAGGCGTTTGTGATCAGCCCTTCGATCCCCATCGCCGCCATCCCGGCAGGGGGGATGATCTGGATATGCGGGTTTACGACCGGAAGGAGGGCCGGGGTTCGTATACGCTTATCGCCGACGGTGAGCCTTCCGACCCTCCCGGCGATGTCCTTGTGCATGATTTCAAACTGTATTGACATGGTTACTCAGAGAAGATCTGGCCCTCGAACCTGAAGACGGACACCTGTTCATCCCGCCAGCATCCCGGCGGGAGTCCTGCTTTTCTGCAGGTATGATCGAGGAATTCAACAGCATTCCATCCATATTCGGATGCAACCTGGGGCAGGAGAAGGCCGGATCGCCTTCTTCCTTCCACGATCAGGCCGTGTTTGCCGACTTCAACTTCATCAGCCCGGCTGGCGGGGGGAGCGGTGATCTCTTCAGGAACACTGAGGATCGTCACTTCCAGTGTAATCAACGGAAGCTCCTCTGCTGCAACCGGCATAAACCGTGGATCCCGGAGCGCAGCAGAGTGTGCCGCTTCAATAATTCCCTCCTGAAGGGGCATCACCGGGAGAGGGATGCCGATACAACCACGCAGTTCCCCATCCATGTTCAGGGTGACAAAGATCCCGCGTTTCTCAGAGAAGACCGGTGGAAGAGGGGGCGGCGTCAACTCCTCATGCAACACTGCCGCCCTGAGAGCCTCTCTTGCGAGGGAGACTCCAATCCTCCCGTCTTCCTCGGACAGAAGCATCATAGTATTGAATCACCTTCGGAGAAGATGATGGTATCTCCCATGATACGAGGTTTAATCTCTCTATACATCGATAAATATATACTGTACATAGCGCATTTCGCCCTATCGTACAGCGATGAGAGGGAGAGTGCGGCTGACGGTGGCCCTTTTCGGGCTGCTGAGGAAAGTCCCCCCACCCTCCGGGCGCGCAGCCCCGGGCAATCGGGGATGGCGAGAGTCATGGCAATGACACAGAAACGACACGTCCTGCCGCCAGCAATGAAACGAATGAGCATCCCGGTTTCCGTGGTGCGATACTCTGCATTCTGCAGTGCAACTCGTTGAGCGTATCGGCAGGGATCGATGGAACGGTGAATCCCTGCGGGGGCAAGCCAAACAGGGCAGAAGGGATGCCCGGATCCCGCCCGGGTACGGCGCTTAGCTGAATGCCGCAATGAACAGAAGGGGGCTTACTCCTCCCACTCATCAATATCTGGGCAGCTTTTTTCTCATATGACTGTGAGTTATAGTATGCACATTCCTGATGCGAATGAGATCCGATCGGCACGCCGACGGATTGGGATGACGCAGGCCGAACTTGCCAGGAGATCCGGGATCAGCCAGTCGATGGTCGCACGCATCGAGCGGGGTTCTGTTGATCCCCGTGTCAGCACCCTTCGCAGAATCATCGATGTGATCACCGTATCAGAACTACCGGTCATAACAGCTTCGAGCCTGATGCACTCCCCTGTCGAGAGTGTCTCACCCGATGACTCAATTTTATCGGCAGTTGAGAAGATGGACAAAATGGCCTTCTCCCAGCTTCCTGTGCTGCTGGACGGTGTGCCGGTCGGCTGTATCTCAGAATCTGCTATCCTCACGGCAATTGCCGAGCAGAAGCATCAGAAAGACCATCATCCAATGGTCAGGGATTATATGGAATCCAGTTTCCCGACAGTTCCTCCCGAGATTGAGATCGAGACGGTTGTCGGCATTTTAGAACAACACCATGCGGTGCTTGTGATGAAAGAAGGGCGTGTTGAGGGTGTCATCACAAAGCATGACCTCATCTCCTTAATCATCGAATAGTTCAGATTTTTGAGACGAGATCCCGGAGCACCGACTCGGGATCGTCTGCCTTCACCACGCTTGATGCAAGCAGTACCCCCCTACACCCGAGATCAAGGGATATCCTGACACAGTCCCCGGACTGGATTCCGGCACCGGCAAGCACCTTCACCTCACTATTCTGTTTCAAGGCGGCCTGTACAGATCCGGCAATGATCTCAGGATCAGCCTGTGCAACCGAGATCCCGGATCCAATCAGCTCCGGAGGCTCGATCGCAACAAAATCCGGGCCGAGTGCTGCTGCAGCCGCTGTTGTCCTGATATTATTTGTACAGATAACTGACGTCAATCCCTCTTCCTCTGCGGCGGTGAGTGAGGCTTCAATATCGGCAAGTGTCAGCCGCCGTTCAGAATGGTTGATGAGCGATCCGGCAGCACCCTCCATCTTTATCATATATGCAGGTGTATGGCCGGTATAGCCCCCGGCTCCGACACCATCGATATGCTGGGCAAAGACAGGGATCGAATAATGCTTTGCCATCTTCCGCAGGTCAGTATATGATGGGGCAATACCGATTGTTACGCCGGTATCCTCCATCACCGCCTGTGCCGCCCGTGCAATACGGTCTGCACCATACCCGGTTCCTTCCCGGTATGTCTTGCAATTGATGAGGATGAATGGGGAGTCCATCTCACTTCCTCTTGATCTGGATGACATCACCGAGGGTTGTTCCACTCGTTCCTGCATGCCCGCCGCTGTCATCCGGCATACCATCCGACTCGATCAGGCGGATATCGAGCGCTGCTTCAAGCTTCTTCCTGACAGCATCCTCAGGGATCAGATCGCCGTTTTCAATCTTTTTTATGAGATGCTCTTTCTCTTTCAGCTCAAGGGCAAGATCCTTCTGGCTCATCCCTTTGTCGAGGCGTGCATCACGTATCCGATCTGCATAATCCTCAACGATATCACCCCCGATGAGATCAAAGACATCACGCCTTCGGCGGGCAGGGGGGGTGGCGCTCCTCCCCGGAGAACTCGCCATACCACCCCCTACCCTGCCTGAGGACTGCCTTGGCCCTGTCTGGACCTGCACCTCCGTTCCGTGCCTGGCACACCGTTCGCAGACCTTCATCGGCTGTGATCCTTCAATCCGTACAATCTTTGATCGCCCTCTGATAAGCTCTCCACAGGCTTCACAATGTTGTGGTTGCATACACATCCCAAACAACTTTATAACTTTTTTTCCTATATATCTATTTGAAGAGTTATGGCCGTGAAATCCCGCATCCCTGAAGACCACCTCCATTCCGATGATTCGTACCGGATGGTGCTTGAGCGTCTTACCGAGCTTGAAGGCCGGAACCAGGAGTTGCGAGAAGAACTCCGCCAGTCAAAGACCGATCGCCAGTACCTCGAAACCCAGAAGGTGAGGTATGAACGCGAGGTTCGTAAACTACGCTCAGAGATCGAGCAGATGAGGAGCCCGCCTCTGATTGTCGGAACAATTGCCGATGTCATTGACAGTACGCGTGTTGTTGTGAGGAGCAGTGCGGGACCAAAATTCCTTGTGCGTACATCACAGTTCATCAATGCCGAGGATCTGAAACCCGGTGTCCGGTGTACAATGAACCAGCAGACACTTGCAATTGTCGAGGTGCTCCCATCTGCCTATGATACCCAGGTCTATGGTATGGAGGTCGAAAGCCGTCCAAACGAGAGCTATGGCGATATCGGAGGTCTCAAGCAGCAGGTAACCGAACTGCGTGAAGCAATCGAGCTGCCGCTGAAAAAACCCCATCTCTTTGAGAGGGTAGGTATCCTTCCCCCCAAAGGGATCCTCCTCCATGGTCCCCCCGGTACCGGAAAGACGCTGCTTGCACGGGCTGTTGCCCATGAGACCGAGGCAACCTTCCTCCGGGTTGTGGGATCAGAGCTTGTCCAGAAATATATCGGTGAAGGTGCACGTCTGGTTCGTGAGCTCTTTGAGAATGCAAAGAAGAATGCTCCTTCTATCATCTTCATCGATGAGATTGATGCGATCGGTGCATCACGCGGACAGGAGAGCTCCTCCGGTGATCGGGAGGTGCACAGAACCTTAATGCAGCTCCTGGCAGGGATGGATGGTTTTGAGTCACGTGGCGATGTCAAGATCATCGGGGCGACAAACAGGATCGATATCCTTGATATGGCACTCCTCCGTCCCGGCAGGTTTGATCGGATCATCGAGATCCCACTCCCTGATGTGGAAGGGAGGCTCTCTATCCTGAAGATCCATACCAAACGGATCACCCTCGCAGATGATGTTGATCTGAAAAAGGTTGCCGGGATCACCGAAGGGAAGAATGGTGCTGATCTTGCCGCTATCTGTATGGAAGCAGGCATGTGCGCAATTCGCGAGGAGAGGACTTCTGTTACACAGGATGATTTTGAAAGGGCAGTCAGAAAAGTTACCCTGGATTTCGAGCGGAACCGGATGACGTACTCCTCTGGCACAGGAACAATGTTTGCCTGAGCGTTACTCCCTATACTCCTCTTTTTCATCCGGAGTGCGAGGGATCCCATACTCTCGATCATCGGATAATGCATTCACATCCGGCAACCCGGGCATCTCTCCCTCTTTCCCCGCTTCATCCCCGGTACAGAGAACCGGAAGGGTGGTGACCCCCTCAACTCCTGATATCCTGCAGATATAGGAAAACTCCCAGTCATCACCCGGATAGGGGAGATTCCGATCATAGATCTCTTTTGCAAGCTTGAGAGAGATTATATGACCATCCCCGGTCTTCATCAGAAAATCCTGTGTGTATCGTCTGATATACCAACGGAGCTCTGAAGCAAGTGAAAGCCCTGATCCGAGTGTTGCAACAGGGACCTCAACCCCGCCGCCCGGGAAGCGTTTTGGTGCATAAAACCGGAGGATCAACCTGCTCGTCTCGGATTGAAGAAAAGTATGATAGAGGTCGATGCCGGGCTTTGGGATGAAGATAACCCGCATACAGGCGACTCCTTTTACAGGTACATGCGTGTGTCCGGCTCGACCTGCTTATGCCTGACTTTCACAACTGCCGCCTCAAAGTGCGGCATCGCAACAGAATCTGCACTCTGCCTGACCGCGATCATTCCGGCCTCACGGCATATCGCCTCAAGTTCTGCACCGGTTGCACCCTCGGTAAGATCAGCAATTGAATCGAGATTGACATCTGCGAGGCTGAGGTTCTTTGAATGGATCTTCAGGATCTCCCTGCGTGCCGACCCATCAGGGAATGGGATCTCAATCAGACGATCAAACCTTCCGGGGCGGAGGAGGGCAGGATCCAGCATGTCGGGCCGGTTTGTTGCGGCCATGATCCTGATCTCCCCGCGATTATCAAAGCCGTCCATCTCGGCGAGGAGCTGCATCAGGGTCCGCTGCACCTCGGCAGACCCGGATGTCCCGTCATGGGTCCTGGTGCTGCCGACGGCATCGATCTCATCGATGAATACGATTGCAGGCGCCTTCTCACGGGCAAGCTGGAAGAGTTCACGGACAAGCTGTGCGCCTTCCCCGATGAACTTATGGACAAGCTCACTCCCTGACATCCTGATGAAAGTGGCATTTGCATTATGGGCGATCGCCTTTGCGATCAGGGTCTTTCCGGTACCGGGTGGTCCATACAGCAGGATGCCCTTTGGTGGCTCGACACCAAGCCGTTTGAAGACCTCCGGCCGGGTGAGCGGATACTCCACTGCCTCCCGCACCTCCTCGATCTCATCTGTCAGACCACCGATCTCACCAAAGGTCTGTGTGGGTGATAATTCAAGCTCCATAACCCTGACACGGGAATCAAAGGTTGTTCCGACGACTTTAACGATGGAGAGCGCGTTATTCACGGCGACTTTTGAGCCTGCCTTCAGGAGGGGATAGATGTCATCTCCGGCATGGGTGATGTACTCCTGGTTATTTCCCTGCTGACGAAGGTAGACCTCACCACCTGGCAACTTTTCGATAACAACTGCAACAAAGAGTGGGAGCCGCTTCAACTGCGTGTTCTCACGCTTCAACTGGCTGTTCTCCTCACGGAGCTTTGTGACCTCTCTCTGCTGTGCTTCAAGTCTCTCACGGAGCTCGACCAGCGTTTCATACAGCTCTTTCAACTGCTGCGACTGAAGGGTCGAGTCATTACATGGGTTGTCGATGAGGGATTCGTCCATGGCTATAATATACTCTATGCTCCCACCACTTATTAGGTGGTATTGTGATAATCAAAGGACGATCCATTGCAAAAGGTATAGCCAGCGGGGAACTGATCATGACCGACGCACCGATATCATTCCTCTCCGGTGTTGACCCGGATACCGGGATCATTATTGAGAAAGGCCATCCTCTTGAGGGTGTTTCAATTGCCGGAAAAGTGCTTGCATTCCCCTTTGGGAAAGGATCAACGGTCGGATCATACGTGATCTATGCGCTCAAAAAGAATGATCGTGCACCTGTCGCCATGATCAATGCCGAGGCCGAGGCTATTATTGCTGTTGGGGCAATTATATCAGGAATTCCGATGATCGACCAGCTGGAAGGCGGTCTCTCCTCCCTGAAGAGTGGGATGGCTGTCACCGTCGATGGTGATCGTGGTGAACTCATCTGTCCTGATCAGGCGAATGCATAGATGAAGGTCGTCTGGCGTGACATCAGGGCTGCCCGGAATACCTATGCGGTTCTGTATGCTGCATGCAGAAAGGCAGGATATCAGCTTGATCTCTCAGTCTCCCCGGACGGGGATGTCACCTGCTACAGTCTGAACAGTATCAATGAGCCGCAGTTCAGATCCGAGATCCGGGATGCACCCGGAATCACGATCGTCGGGGGTCCGCATGCCTCTGCATGCCCTATGGAGGTCGCAGAGTATGCAGACTATGTGATCGTCGGCGAAGGAGAGAAGACCCTCCCCCGCCTCCTCGATGCAATCCGGTTACAATCTCCGGATCCAGTTCCCGGGGTTGCGACGAGTGCCGGGTATACTGCCCCTGACCATACCGTCCTCCTTGATGGCTATCCCTGTTTTCTGGAGGTGAAGGGCTATCTTGAGATCACCCGGGGATGTCCGCATGCCTGTGCCTACTGCCAGACACCCCGTCTCCACGGCCGGAGGATGCGGCACCGGAGCGTGGATGTAATTGCCAGAGCGGCAGAACTGGTTTCAGATGCACGGTTTGTTACTCCCAATGCACTTGCCTATGGATCAGATGGGAGGACTCCCCGCCTCGACCGGGTAGAGTCACTGATGAAGCGGCTCTCTGCGATGAACCGGATCTGGCTTGGTACATTTCCCTCTGAAGTCCGCCCCGACTGGATCTCTGATGAGGCCCTTGAACTGATCGGCAGGTATGGTGCAGGACGAAAGATCCATTTCGGGGTGCAATCCGGAAGCGACCGCATCCTCACGGCAATCAACAGGGGGCATACCCGGGAGGATGCAGAAGAGGCCCTCGATCTCTGTAGATCCCATGGTTTTCTTCCGATCGTCGATATGATCGTCGGGTTTCCGGGTGAGACTGAGGAGGATCTCGGGATGACGATGGATCTGATCCGATCGATCATCAGGCATGGAAAAGTGCATCTCCATTATTTCCAGCCGCTCCCGGGCACTCCCCTTGCCGGAACAGAACCAACACCCCTCCCTCCTCATGTAGAGAAAGCCTTTGGATCGCTTGCACTCTCGGGAAAGATCACCGGGTACTGGATGGAACCCAGACGAAGGTTTTTGAGTATTCCACGCGATAATGAAGATATATGATGAAAGCACTGCTCCTTGCGGATCTCCATGGCAACTACGATCATGTCGATCTCCTTCTTGCCACAGATCCCGACTGTCTCTTTATTGCCGGAGACGTCACCCAGATGGGTCCGGTTGAGGATATCTCTGCTTTAACCAGACGACTCGGCCTTCCGGTTCTGGCCGTTCCGGGCAACTGTGATCCCCGCGAATCACTTGCCTGCCTGGACAACTCGGATGCCGTCTGCCTGCATGGATCATCGATCACCTTTGGATCAGTTACTATTGCCGGGATCGGTGGATCGAACCCGACACCTTTTGATACGCCGTTTGAATGCAGCGAGGAGGAGATCGATTCAACGCTGGAAAACCTTCTGAAGAGGATGCAGAAGAACAAAACAAACATCCTCATCTCCCATGCACCGCCGTTTGGGATCCTCGATGAGGTCGGCCCTGAGGTCCATGTCGGATCAGTGAGTATCAGAAAACACCTCGGTGCCTTCGATCTCGTCTGCTGCGCTCATATCCATGAACAGCGGGGTGTTGTAAAGGAGGGCAATACCTGGGTGGTGAACCCGGGACCCGCATCAGATGGCTATGGCGCCCTGATTCAGATAGGAGACGGGGATGGGGAGATTGAGATTGATCTCATCTCTGTTGCTCCAGCAGAAGCTCAAGATAACTCAGCGTGAGCCGCTCTCCAATAATTCCATATTCTTTTGCGATTCTCTCGATCTCCTTCTCAGCATCCTCCTGTGAGAGTTCGGCTGCTGCTTCGATCTCAGCAAAAGTGCCAAGCCCGTCCACGGAATCAAGCGTCACCGTCGCCAGCCCTATTCCGTAGGATTCCCTATATTTCCTGACAGTAGCAGTCTTCTGAAAACCGATCCGCTGAAGGAGCAGATCCATCGTCTCAAGGGATTCGACCCTGAGATTCAGCTCTTCCCGTGCCTTGAAGGAGCCTGATCCGATCTTTGGTCCTTTGTAGGTGAGGAGGACATAATCATCCGCCTTTCTCAGGCGGAGTGCCTCGTCGGTCTCTGCGAAATTTCTCTCCGGACTATTATAATACGCATCAAACTCATCTCCCTTTTCAATGAGTGGAGCGCCGGATGTGAGGATCCGCTCCCGGATTGGTTGGAGATCCGGGACTTTCACTTTGATCTCAATTTCAAGCATGAGGTACCTCTTCTTTAAGTATTATTCAGAACCAGTAATTAAGACAAGGTATCATTATGGCAATCGAGAATGGAGTTTTTATCCGGCTCTCCTATACCGGATCGATCGAAGGGATGCCCTTTGACACGACCAGTGAAGAGGTAGCAAAAGAAGCAGCAATCTTCAACGAATCAGCCCGCTATGGGCCAATGGTCATCAAGGTTGGCAGCACCCATGTTATCCCCGGCCTTGACGAGGCACTGAGCGGTGCCGAAGTCGGTGTTGAGCAGTCGGTCACCGTCGAACCGGAGAAGGGTTTTGGCCCACATGAGAAAGAGAAGGTCAGGGCATACCCGGTAAAGGCATTTGAGAGGAAGCCCGTTGTCGGTATGAGAGTCAACATGGAGAAGCAGGAGGGTGTCGTTGTTGATATCATCGGCCAGCGTGCAATCGTAGACTTCAACCACCCGCTTGCAGGCAAGACCCTCGATTACACCTTCACCATCGAAGGAATTGTTGAAGATGATGAAGAGAAGATGAAGGGGATCATCCGCCTCTTCTCAGGTCGGGATATGGATCTGACGCTTGAAGATGGAAAACTCACCCTTCACCTGCCACCCGGTATCAACTATGATCAGCGGTGGTTCCTCTGGCGTGGAACGATCATCCAGGAGTTATTTGCGATCAGCGAATCTGTTGCTGAGATCATCTTCCTGGAATCGTTCAAGCGGCCGGAAATGCCCGCAGAAGTGCCAGAAGAAGTACCTGAAGAAGTACCCGAAGAAGAGAACTGATTGCCTCTCCGGCAATCCACTTTTTTCCCAAAAATCAGAATGAGTTGATGGAAAGGGGGTTCTTATGCAATTTTATACCTGAGCAGAGCGGCAATCCCACCAAGTCCTTCGATCCGTTTCCCCGGCTCAAACTCTGTTGAGAGCACAAGGACTTTTGCATTCATTGCTTCTGCCTCTTCCATCAGGGATGAGATCTCCGGTCTCCTGATGGCAGAATCCGCAACGATCACCTCTTCAACGGCCCCGAATGCAACTGCTCTTTGTACCTCTTCGGTTCCGTAACTGACGGGATCATCCCGTGCTATACGCTTAAATACCTCGTCGGCTGCCCGTACCTCATGTGCAAGCTGGAGATCTTCTGCCACCCGTTCAAGAACACCATCGCCGATCGCCTGCTGGATGGCGCCATACCCGCTCCTCTGGGTATCGACAATTGCCATCCGTGCCAGGAGATCCGGGTCACGTGACCGGATGTAGGTGACAAACTCTTCTTTGATGAATCCGGGACCTGCAATGACGATGGGTCCGGTGATCTGCAGGAGGAACAGATAGAGGTTCTCAAAGAGGGCCTGCCGGGTATTCTCACCCCTGGTCTTCCCGCTCCCCTGCGTCATGGTGGTGATCCGCTCGGGCCCGTACTGCCGGACCCGGCAGATCTCAGCCTCACCTTCCTCCAGGGCAATGATATGAATCGCATCATAGAGGGATGCCTTCACCGCCCTGTCGATCCGGGCGAGATCTGATCTCCTCCACTGCCTGATAACCGAGATCTCGTATCCTGTCTCGACATTCAGGCTGTGGTGAAGTCCGGGATCCAGCCCATCCCGGATGACTCCCGATACCCGGAGTCTCCGTGACTCGGGTACAAACTCGGTTCGTTCCACCTCAAGACCGATCCGAACCGGCCTCTTCTCTACTTTATCGGGCCTGATCTTATCGGATGCCTGTTCGACGGACCGGAGTGTGGTGGCATACACCAGATCAGCCGGCTCGATCAGGTGCGAGAGGTGCCAGAGATCGTCAAGTGACTCGGGCATCAGTTTGATCTCGCCGGTATTTCTCCTGAGGTCACAGAAGGTGGCTTTCATGACTCCTCAATGATATCGGATCCCCCGGCTGGTATGAAGGCGGCAACCGCCTCGGTTGAGAGGATGCTCCTGAGAACCTTCGCATCGGTTGCCGGAAGATGGTCACGGAGCATCCTGACCACCTTCTTTGCGATATCGTTTGGTTCAAAGGTTCCGGGTGCGATCCTCACCATATGTTTTGCCTTCTTTTCAATGGCAGCAACAGGGCCACCGATAACCGCAACCCCCGGCTCTGTCACAACACCAACAGCAATCGCAAGGGGGGCGTTTCTGTAATATGTCCGCTCTCCCCTGATCACAAATGCACCTCTGGCAACAAACTCCCCGGACTCCGGGGTCTTGCTCACCTGCCCGGGTGCGGCAGCATAGACATCCCCGGATCCATATCCGCCCTTCCAGAAGTTCGAGTACGATGCGGCAAACTGTGCCACCTCATCCATCCGTTCCGTCTTTCCTTTCACGATGACCACACTTCCTCCATGCACATCGGCATGGACAAAGGTGTCGCCACCTTCCATGTATTTTTTTACAAGCTCTTCGTTCTGGTCTGCATCCCTGCCGCCGATGACGAGGACGCCGTCGCTCGTCTCAAACCAGCGGAACCGGTGATACCATTTCGGCTTCTGCCTCTTTGGAATGGCTGCCTTCTCTCTCTGCTTTGGCGGGGGCCGGTTCATCGCCCGGATCGCACCTTCACGCTTTGACCTGAACTTCTTCATCTGGTCATAGTAGACACCGACATTCCCCTCCACACTCTTCTGAACAGATATTGTCACCTTCATCCCGAGATCCACAACAACCGATGCATCTGCCGGATTCACCGAGACGATCATCTTTGCCGCCTGGTGATCAGATGATTTGATTACCCTCGCAATCTCCTGCCAGGAGATCTTCTCAGATGCGGATTTGAGGATATCTATCAGCTGCTGGATATCGGGGTAGTGTTCGTAGATTAACTCTGCGGCACGCTCGGAATCACGGATCCTCTCCTCAAACTTCAGAATTGCTCCTTCCTGCTGCCGCCGGATACGCTCTTCCCTCGAAAGAACTACTTTTTTTGCCTCTTCCTTCTCCTCCATCTTCGGGAGCGGATAGTATGCGGCAAGTGCATCAGAGAAGGTCGGATACGATACCGGTTTATCTGATCCAATGAGGGGGAACGGCCAGCATCCTGTTGTGTCAATGATCGGATTCGATCCGGATCTGGCATCAAGGATGATGTTTCTGTAGGCATCATACAGCCGCGATAGTATCTCGTCATTCAGGTATTGTGTGGGGAATGCCTTCTCGACACCGGCACGAAGACAGAGCTCTTCTGCCATCACGCCTCCAAACATCAGACCAACGGCAATCGCCCTGACGAGATCCCGCTCCTGGGATCTCAGAATCTCTTCGAACGCCTCTCGCGTCAGATCGGCGAGATTGACTCCTTCAATTTCATACATCTCTCCGGAGACGATCTCCCGTTCCCGGAACCGCCGTTTCTTCAGGGCGTTCTGGATGACGAAATCCTCGTCTGTAACAATGAGGTTACCCTCATCAAAGAGCTCGATGATGAGGTTGAGAGTTCCCCCGCCTTTCCCGATCTCAAAGATAATCACCCGTTCGATACTCTTCTGGGTTACCGAGAGTATTTTTCCTCCATCCAGGTACTTCCTGAGATACATCGAGTATCCCGAGGGGTTCTTCGGGGCGGGGGGAAGTGCAGGAACACGATGGGCACGCCTGCCGATCTCGATAAAGAAGAGGTGGCGTGCCTTATCCTCTCCATTGAAACGAAATCCAAATGATGTATTGTCGTACTGGTAAATTTTGCCGACCCAGAGAGGAAGAAGGCTCTGCACCTCCGCTGTTAATGCAGCTAGATCAAGCCCGCTCATTCCTTTGTCTGTTGCCATATGAATACCAAGATACATAAGATGCGAAGACTAAAAAATACACCACTGGTGCGAAGATGAGTAAGGATACCACAGAGAAACGAATTGAGAAGAAGGATCAGCATAAGAAACGAGTGAAACGGACGCTTATTGCCTGCCTGATGGGTCTTATGGCAGGTATCCTTTCATTTATGCTCGGAGGAGTGCCCGATGCCCAGGGTATACAGCCAAATACGATGCTGGCAATTCTGCTTCTCCTTGCCGCAATCGTCTTTCAGAAACATGTCTTCACAATCATCGGGATCGATATCACGGAACTTGGAAAGAAAGACTGGTTCTATCAGGGTTTCATGACATTTGCCATCTGGTTCATCAGCTGGACCGTCCTCCTGACAACAAGCCTTCTCTGATCATCCATGCGTCTTGCAGTCGTCCATCGTGATCGGTGCCATTCAAAGAAGTGTGGCAACGAATGTATCATCTACTGTCCGCGCGTCAGAACCGGCGATGAGACCGTCATCATCGGGGAAGATGGCAAAGCTGAGATTTCAGAAGAGCTTTGTGTCGGATGTGGTATCTGCATCAAGAAGTGTCCCTTTGATGCTATTGATATCATCACCCTCCCCGTTGAGCTCGATAACCCGACTCACAGGTATGGGAAGAATGGCTTTGCCCTCTATGGCCTTCCCATTCCTGTTGAGGGGAAAGTCTCCGGTATCCTTGGTCCAAACGGCATCGGGAAGAGTACGTCTGTTGCTATCCTCTCAGGTCAGCTGAAGCCAAATCTCGGAGAAGAGGAGGAGAGAGAAGGGACATGGGATCTGATCCTGAAACAGTATGCCGGAACCGAACTCTTTGATTATATCAAGGCGGTCGCAGAGAGAGGGGTGAAGGTTGCGGTCAAGCCCCAGTATATCGATGGGATTCCAAAGGTCTTCTCCGGGAAGGTCAGGGATCTTCTCCACAAGACCGATGAGACCGGTCGTCTTGAACACTACATCAGTGAACTTGGTCTTGGGACGATCCTCGATAAGAACATCGATACGCTCTCTGGGGGTGAGCTCCAGCGGGTGGCGTTTGCAGCCACACTCTCACGGGAAGCTGACTTCTATTTCCTTGATGAGATTACCCCGTTCCTTGATATCTACCAGAGGATGGCAACTGCCCGGCTTATCCGTGAACTTGCACAGAGCCGGCCGATTATGATCGTTGAGCACGATCTGGCCATCCTTGATCTGTTAGCAGACACCGTGCATATCGGCTATGGCAAGCCCGCCGTCTTTGGCGTGATCACAAGACCAAAAGGGGTTCGCGTTGGTATCAACCAGTATCTCGATGGATTCCTCCACGAGGAGAATGTCCGGTTCAGAAAGACTCAGGTGGTCTTTGAGACGAGATCGCATCAGAAAACCGTTGAGCGTGAGACCCTCTTAACGATCCCCTCTATGACAAAGACCTATCCCGGCTTCTCGCTCACCATTGAAGGCGGAGAGATCCGGAAAGGAGAGGTTCTTGGAATCGTCGGTGCAAACGGAATCGGAAAGAGTACCTTTGCAAAACTGCTTGCCGGGGTTGAAAAGCCTGATTCCGGTTCAGAAGATGTAAAAGAAGGGATCAAGGTATCATACAAGCCCCAGTATATCAAGGCCGGCTCAGATGCAACCGTTGAGGAGCTCCTCCGTTCTGTGACAAAACGCTTTGATACCTCCTATTACCAGCATGAGATCATCGAACCTCTGGTGCTTGAACCGATCCTCCAGTCTCCGGCAGATACCCTCTCCGGGGGCGAACTCCAGCGTGTTGCAATCGCACTCTGCCTCTCTCAGGATGCCGATCTCTATATCCTTGACGAGCCAAGCGCCCACCTTGATGTCGAACAGAGGATGAATGCTGTTTCGGTTCTGAAGCATTTTGCAGAAGGCCGGGAGGTTGGGGTGCTCGTCATTGACCATGATATGTACTCAATCGATATGCTCTCGGAACGGCTCCTCGTCTTTGAAGGTGAGCCGGGAAACAAGGGGGCAGCATATGGGCCCTTTTTTATGAAGGAAGGCATGAACCGGTTCCTTGCCAATCTCGGGATTACATTCAGGCGGGATAAGACCGGCAGGCCCAGGATCAATAAGATCGGATCGTTCCTGGATCGCGAACAGAAGTCACATGGGGAATATTACTATGCGACAGCATCAGATGATTGAAAAAACAAGAACTCTGAAACGCTTTAGAGCTCAGAACAGTTCCCATCCGCACGCCGTATGGAGATACCAAAACCTTTTTGAGGGCAGTACATGACGGTTCTTCCCTTTGTTCCGCCCACATCCTCCCCTTTTATCGGGATTTTATTCTCTTTCAGTTTTGCCCTGACTGCTTCGATATTTCGATCCCCTATTGAGAGGTTGCCACTGAAATTTGCAAACATCTGTGCCCCGCCGACCAGCTTTGCCTGAAGTGTTTTTGGCGAACTCCCTTTCTTCCTGAGTTCATCAAGCAGTATCTCAATGGCGGTATCGGCGTACTTCCCGAGGCGATCCCGCTTTCCTCCGCTCTCCGGAAGCATGATATGCGCCATACCGCCGATCCCAAGCTTTGTGTCATGGATGATAAGCCCGATACATGACCCAAGCCCTATTGAGGTCATCGGCTCCGCTCCGGTGTGGTAGTCTCCGATGCCTATGACGATGGCTTTTGCATTGTAGCGGGTGGGTTCTTCATCCATTCAATGGCTCCATAGCCACCTATGTGGCATGTTTCTTCAGGAGGTTATCCATCAGCTCAAGGATCTGGGTGAGGGTGTTCATCTCAGGCAGCATCACAAGGTCGCCATTGATGGAATACTGGTCGCAGATCAGTTTTGTGTGGAAGAAGACAACCTCGTTCACATCAAATGCAACCTCGGTTAGGAGCTGCTCGACTGCGGCATGTGCCATATCAATCACCAGAACCGGTGGAGAGGGGAGCATCACAATGCCAAGGAGCTCTGCTGTTGCATCAAGGAATGCAGAGACCATGATATTGCCCACCTCGTTTAATGCACTCTCGTCCATCTCATTCAGCTCACGCTCCTCGTCTCCCATTCCGAGCATCGTATTGGTCATCCGTATTGCAGAGGAGAGTGGCATGATAAATATTATATATCCTCCCTGGTCGAGCTCGCCCTGCATCTGGAATATGGAGAGGGCTGCCGTCTCCTCGGTTACGTGTCTATAAATATCCGCCAGATCGACAACCTCAACGAGAGGGACTGTCATCTCTATCTGGCCCATTAACATCTGCGAGAGTGTTGTTGCTGCATGGGATGCCCCGATATTGCCAAGTTCGCTCAATGCGTCCATCTGTGTGGGTGTCAGTAATGCCATTGTTTACACCATTGTATTTACATCTAATACCGGAACAACATGCCCGTCTCCGAGTATGGTGATGCCGGAAATTCCCCGGATCACTCCGATAATCTTGCTGAGTGGTTTTACCACTACTTCCTGCTGCCCCTCGACAATATCGACGGCAATGCAGCATTTCTGCTTATTATACTGTACTACGATGAGAATCTCCGAAGAATCTGATCTCCCAAACATCTCTTCAAGCATGTGGAGAGGCAGTACCTCATCCCGAAGGAGGATTGAATCCTGTGTCCCGATCCGGTGGATATTCTCCCGCCTCATGCTTGCCACCTCAACAATGGCACTGATGGGGACTGCAATCCTCCGGTTATTTAACCGGACGATCATCACCTCAACGATCGCCATTGTTGGAGGGAGCAATAGCTCAAAGCTCGATCCCCTGCCTTCATTGGTTGTTACGCGGATGGTCCCTTTCAGTGATTCTATTGCACCCCTGACGACATCAAGGCCTACACCACGGCCGCTGATATCGGTGATGGTATCAGCGGTGCTGAAACCCGGGTGGAAGAGATAGCTGATCGCCTCCTCCTTCGTCAGCTGGTCTGCCTGATCCGGGGCAAGGATGCCTCTCTCGATCGCCTTTGCCTTCACCTTCTCCACATTGATCCCGGCACCATCATCCCTCAGCTCGATGATGACATTGTCACGGTCACGGCGTGCAGAGAGCTGGACAAGACCCTTCTCTGGCTTCCCAACCTCCTTCCGACGCTCCGGAGATTCAATGCCATGGTTGACGGCGTTCCTGATGAGATGGAGGAGGGGATCATTCAAGCCATCCATCACACTTCTGTCAAGTTCGGTCTCACCCCCCTCCATGACAAAATTCACCTCTTTCCCATCATAATGCGCAGTATCCCTGACCACACGTGGAAGGCGGTTGAAGATGTGATTTAAAGGGATCATCCGAATATCCATCATCAGGACCTGGAGATCGGAGACGGATCGATCGATCATGCTGATCGCCTCATCCATCTCTTTCATCTTGTTCTTCTCAGCAATCTGTTTGAGGCGGCCACGGTTTATCACCAGATCCTCGATCAGGTTCATCATCCGATCGAGCTGCTGGATATCAACCCTCAGGTTCTTGATCTCCCGACTCCTGGTATCATCCTTCTTTTTCGATCCCGGATCGCGGCTTTTTGTTGGAGTGGAGGCTTTCCGGGTTCTCTGCTCAGCAGAATCCAGCGGGATGATATCAACAGATCGGATCTCCGGTACCATCGCCGCTTTCTTCAATGCCTCCTGATCCTGATCAGTTGCGATCGTCACCTGGAAGTTCAAATCAAAGAGGCCATCCTCGACTGCCTCACGCGGGGGATCGCACCTGAGGATTGTTCCGCACTCCTCAAGGCGCTCAAGTGAGATGCAGGCACGGAGCCCTTTCATCGCCGACTCTTCATCGACATTGATGATCATCTGGTAGAGAGGAAGGTTTTGTATATCTGCCTGATCTTCAGGTGGAGCCTGGGTGACAATCTCCTCGACAGAGATCTCAGTAATTTCTGTTCCCGATGCGGCTGATCGGAGTGCCTCGATGCCTGCGTCACTCTCAATCACAATGGTCAGTGTGCCGTCAAAGGGGGCATCATCCTCTTCAAGCAGGGAGATCGGAGGGTTGGTTCCGAGGATGGTGCCAAACTGTTCGAGATTTCCAATGGCAATCAATGCCCTGACATCCTTCATCAGGGATGTTTCATCGATCTGTATTCGTATTGTGTATTGTGGATACCCGTTTGAACCTTCAGCAGAGGGAAGCCCCGGCATCTCTCTGTCAGCTATCTCTTGTGGAGTATCCCTCTTCTCACCACTCCCTGTTACGCTCCGGAGCGATTGAACCATCTCATCCACATTGATCGAACTCCCATCCCCGCCTTCTTCGATCTCATCGATCTGCTCCTCGATGATATCCACTGTGCTGAGCAGGAGATCCATAAGATCCTGGGTTGCCGTCAACTCGTTATTTCTGATCGCCTGGAAGACATCCTCCATTGCATGGCAGAGATGTTCCATGGTATCAAAGCCCATCGAGGCGGAAGCACCTTTCAGGGTATGTGCTGCCCGGAAGATCTCATCGATTGCACCTGTGTCTTCGCCACCTTCAAGGATGAGAAGGTTTCGTACAATCACCTCATGATTCTCCCGGGATTCGGCGACGAAGAGGCCCCGGTATTGTTCAAACTCTGACTCTACCATACTATCCTCCAATCTTCCGGACCGCCCGGTGAATCTCGTCAGCCATCTTCTTCAGGGAAACTGTCTCCTGGACGGCGTTATGATCAAGTGCTGATCTGGCCATGCCATAGACGAGGCATTCATCTTCACGGACAACAAAGGTCCTCCCCCCCGCCTCTTTGATTGCAAGCATGCCTGCACCCCCGTCACTTCCCATTCCCGAGAGGATCACTGATACGATATTTTTCCCATAGACTTTTGATGCAGATATAAATGTCTTATCGACTGCCGGTTTCACCCCATGGAGAGGCTGGCCGCTTGAATGGACAACCTTTCCGGCGATCCGTCCGGGCGTTGTCTGGGCACTGGTGATGATTGTATGGTACCCTGCCTTTGAAAGGAGGATATTGTTCCTGGTAATGAGATCTCCATTTTCAGTCTCTTTCACATCCAATGGACAGATGCGGTTGAAACGCTCGGCAAGTGCGGCGGTGAATCCAACCGGCATATGCTGGGTGATCACAACACCTGCGCCGAGATCCGCCGGAAACATTGAGAGGAGAGTGTCAAGCATCTGAGGCCCGCCAGCGGAGGACCCAATCAACACAAGGGTCTCTGCCTTATCTTTATCGGTCACTGAACGCGTTCTCGGTGCAGTCTTCTTCACTATCGCATCCGGCAGTGACACCAGGTGTTTGATCTTGCTGACGACATCCTCCTCAATAGTTCTGACCTTCCGGAGGTCTGTCGGCTTCAGGAGGAAGTCCGAGGCTCCGAGGCGGATCGCTTTCAATGTCATCTCCGCCCCCTCGGCAGTGAGGGAACTGAGCATCAGGATCTTTGGTTTCTTTGCTAATGGTAGTCGCCTCAGCTTCTGAAGCAACTCGATACCATTCATTCGTGGCATCTCAATATCGAGGGTGATGATATCGGGTTCAAGATGTTCTGTCTTTGCCAGTGCGTCAATCCCATCAACTGCAGTTCCCAGAACCTCAATCTCAGGGTCTCGTCCGATAATATCCTTTAGAATCGTCCGCATGAAGACGGAGTCATCCACAATGAGAACTTTTATCATACGCTATGACGCCAGCACGTTTTTTACCTCATCAAGCACTTTTGGTGCCTGGAACGGTTTCACAACATATCCTCTTGCCCCGGTTTTAATGGCAAGTTTTACCATCTGCTCCTGTCCAACCGCTGTACACATGACGACTTTTGCACCGGGATCAAATTTCTTTATCTCTTTGAGTGCTTCGATGCCGTTCATCTTCGGCATCACAACATCCATCGTAACAAGGTCAGGTTTCAAAGCCTGGTACTTCTCTACAGCTTCAGCTCCGTCTCCGGCTTCACCAACGATCTCATGGCCTCCGGAGAAAAGAATGTTTTTGAGAAGGGTTCTCATAAACAGCGTATCATCAACAATCAGTATTCTACCCATTCAGCATCCATCCAGATATGTGTGGGACAATATTTAGAGTTTTGTCCTGCCCGGGGTGTATCACAAATCAGTTTGCCCCGGATTTGGTCGCATCAGTGATATATCGGACACCTTTTGCAGTGAGCTGAACTTCTCTTCGTATCTCTTTTACTTCAGCCATATTAAGGTTGATTAATTTCTCATAGACCCGGTCTATCTCTTTGAATTGAATCTGGAGCATATTCTGAATTGAGGAGGAGTCCATTCCTGAATAGACGAGCATGGCGATCTGCTGGTCCATGGCTCCAAGCTCTGTCCCCTCCATCTTAATACCTGCTGTCGCCTCCTGGAGGAAATTGTGGAGGATCTGGAGGGTGGAGATCTGGGTGAGGATGAAACTTGATACAACATCATGGTGCTCGAGGTGATCGATCCTGACGACATCAGTCGGCTTATCATTCACCTCCCGTTTGGTGAGCTCGATGCCTGTGACGTCATCGATTTGGATGCAGATCTGCTTATTCTGGGTGATGCACCAGATCCCTGTCTTCAAAACAATAATGGCACCTTTCTCCCAGATGGCGTTTGTAACAAGAACTCCGCCGCGAATTGCAGGCGACATGAACTGAACCATCAGCCGGTAGCCACTGCATTTCATCAGGATTTTGTGCTTCAGAACAAATCTGACCTTTTCAACCGAAACAAGATCGATGACTGAACCATCTTTTCTGATGATGGTGAGGGTGTTCTTCTTTTTTTCTTCCAGATCGACGATATGCTTCAGCGGTATTGTGGCATTGACCGGTGGCGGTATAACGATTTTTTCATCATCAATTGTTATCTTGCAATTGATCCATTCATCATTATGCTGAACTTTTACCGGTGCACTTACCATTATTCATCATCCCATCCTTTTTTTTACTGGATTGCATTAATTATCCTTTTTTCCCCCTAATATAGTGAGCAGGTTGGATAACTCTTCTTCAAGCTCTTCAGGAGAGACTTCAATATCCTTCAATTCCCGGACAAGGCTGAGATCCTGTTTTTTCCTGATATTCTTTGTGCCGCTCTTCAGTTCACTGAGAAGATCGCTCTCCCTCATGCCCCCTTCGCCGGATTTGGAGAAGAACGAGCTCTTCGTCTCTTTCCCTGTTGTATCGGAAAAACCTACATTTGAACTGATGGCTTCAACAGAATCACCAAAGCTGAACGTATCCTTATTCTTCTCTTCTTCATCAGGGGAGTCGGCCAGCGGGTCCTCGATCTCATCCAGATCCTCAAATCCATCCGGCAACTCTTCCTCATCACCGGTCTCCAGCTCATCGAGATCAATGGAGTCGAGATCGCCGTCAGATGAGAGGAGATCATCGTCCATGGAGTCATTAAATGAGGTGTCTAATGACTGATCGAAGCCTCCCTCGGGGAGATCATCATCGAGATCCCCGGCCTGGGCAAGGATTGAGGCGACATCATCTGACATACCGGCATCATCCTGTCCCATGTCGATGACTGCAGCATCACCATCAAAGTCATCCAGCCCCTCATCATCCAGTTCATCCAGGTTAATATCACCGAAGAGATCGTCATCATCGAGTTCATCATCCGTCTCCCCACTGACGGCACTGATCACACCGGATGAGGAGGCTGCTATTGCCTTCTCCTTATCATCCTTCTTTTTCCTGCCAAAAAGTCCTCCTTCCTTCTTCTTTTCTACCTTCTCCCCTGGCTTTCGTGCCCCGCCGGTGAGCTTCTTGTAGAGATTATAGAATGATGGTGCCTTCTCAGCAAACCTCTCACCAAAACCCGGCCTTTTCTGCGTCCCGGTCTCACCTGATTCTTTTGTGTCTTCCTTCTCTCTCCTCAGGCTCTTCAGGGAGAGAGCCCCGGTGAGAAAGAGCAGGAATATGCCAAAGACTGAGACGATTACTACCAGATAGAGAAATGGCAGATCGATGAAGAGGAGTATTATTCCAACCGCGACAATGCCGAAAAAGAGGAGTATTCTCCGCACTGAATCCTTCATACTATAGTTCCTCCTGTTGAAACAAGCCCTTCCATGCTGAAGAACATATCAACAACCGGCGGGATTGCCAGGAAGAGCATTCCGGTGATGACAAACATTATTGCAATAAAGGGGTAGGCAATGGTCCGATCTCCACCCACCGCGAGCTGCCCGACTATGACATTGGAGAAACAGATGATCACGAGGATCTGAACCACATAGGCACCGATTAAGGCTTCAGGAAAATCGAGGAACATACCGATCATCCCCCCGCCCATGACACCTCCGATTGCGTCACCTGAGGCAGCCGCCGATGCTGCCTCAAAGCTCATCATCACACTTGTTATGGATTTTGAGAGGGTTACCAGAATCTCATACAGTGCGATGAAGATTGCGCTCATCGCTGCATGCATCGGGATTAAGAGGATCACAAAACCCATGCTTGCAAGTTCCCGCCGTTTTCTCATCAGCACCTGTTCAAGCATCGAGTCTGCAACAACGGTGCCGATTTTTTTTGCATCCCCACCCATCTTTGCGGTATCGCGGAAGATGCTGAAGTATTTATAAATGAAATTACTCCCGCACTCGCCGATGAATCGCTTCCATGAGAGCTCTTCATCGAGCCCGAGGTTCAGTTTGGAGTGGACTGACAGAAGAAGGGGAGAAAGGGTTGGCATTGATTTTTTATCGACCTGTGCGAGTGCCTGCGACATTGTGATTGATTTTCCTCCCATCATCGCTCCGATACCCCGGATGAAGTTTGGAAATTCTTCATCCCGGGCAATGACATTGCTATTGTCAATATATGCCAGGATCGCAAGCGGGGCGAGCATGATGCCAACAAGCATAAAGACAACACCGGCCGGAACACCAATTGCCCAGGTAACGAGCCACGCGATGATCGTCAGCGGGATAATGATCTTCTCCAGTTTCTTGATCATCGCCTGTTCTTTAGAGGACCAGTCTTCAGATTTATAGACGCGATCATCGGTTGGAACCGTCTGAAACATCGTTCCGATACCAAAGAAGGAGATAAGGATCACGATTACATAGGTGATCCTTAGGGTCTCCTCAGCTGAACCCGGCGTATAGATTGCAACCGATATCATGAGTGTGATGGCAATCACAACAGAGGAGAGGAGCATGGCGATGTAGGCATCCGCCCATTTCTTCAGGAGTTCATATCCTGCCTCCTGGTTGCTCCTGAAGATCTCCATTGATGATGATAGTTCGCCATCAAGAAAATCAAGATCGGGTACCCCCGATTCCATTGCATTTCCAAATCGCTGAAGCAGGGTCTTTAAGATGGCATTCTCAACTCTCTCCCCGACGATTGTTATCGCCTGGACATAACTGTATCCAAACCGCTTGACAAAGAACTCGATCTTCTTGATCGCCTTTGCTGATGCGTACTCCTTCTTCTCAGCGGTACTTGCAAAGATCTCGGGGCGTGATGCCTTGGCGATTGCAAGCGAATCCATATATGTGACCATCAGGAGGATATCAGATGCCATCCTGCGGTCATCAAAGACTTTGGTGATCCGTTTGTATATCTTCTGAAAGAGATCTTCAAAGGGGAGTTTTCCCTCATTACTCTCCCGAAGGCGTTCAACAACATCCTCAAACATCTTTCAGTCGCCCCCGATATCGATCTTTAAGAGACCCTGTTTCCTGACTTTTGTCAGCATATTGAAGAGATCATAGTACCGGGTGAATCCTGCCTCATGGAGCTTCTCTAAGATTTTGGCACGTTTATCGATCTCAAGGTAGATGTCGGCTTTTCTTCGCTCAGGTATCCCAAGCATGGTCGCAATTTTATATTCGAGGAGGAAACTGATTCCTTTCGCATTAAAGGTGAAGGTATCGGTCACCGGCTCCCATGAGAATGCCTCAACAAAGGAGAATCCCTGGGTCTCGGGATCATATCCGACAAGCTCGGATATAGAGAGGACCCGCCGTACCGTCTCACCGGTGGGCCGCTTTACCGCACTCTGGATGATAACGAGGTTTAAGCTGTCCACAAAGGTCTTTGGAATGAGGATGGGATCCCCCGTCAGACGTTGGATCAGTTTTTCAACAGTTGATGCGTGAAAGGTGCTCATGACCGGGTGGCCGGTCTGCATTGCACTAAAGGCGACCGACCCCTCGACACCACGGATCTCTCCGACCAGGATCTGGTTTGGTCTCTGCCTGAGGGCTGCCCTGAGGAGATCGAACATTGTCACTTCTCCGCCTTCCCCCTCGCCTTTGCCTTTCCCCTTTGCAACCTCCCGTGTCCAGTTGCGGTGGGGGATATTCAGCTCAGGTGTATCTTCAATGGTGACGATCTTATTCTCAGGCGGCAGGAATGCGGTGAGGGCATTCAGGGTGGTGGTCTTTCCGGATGCCGTCTCTCCGGAGACAAAAAGGGACATCCCGTACTCGATGAGAATCCAGAGGTATGCTGCACACATGTAGTCCATACCACCACTCTCGATGATATTTAAGATCGAGAGTGGTTCTCCCATCGCTTTTCGGATGGTGAAGTTGCTCCCATGCCTGCTGATCTCGGTTCCATAGACGATGTTGATACGGGAGCCGTCAAGGAGTGTTGCATCAACGATAGGACTCTTGTAGGTGATCGGACTTTTGATGCGCTCTGCCATCTTCAGCACAAAGAGATCGAGCTCATCGGATTTTTTGAATTCAATGACAGATTTCAATCCTTTGAAGATCTTATGCTCGATGAAGATCGGCCCGACGCCATTGCAGGTGATATCTTCAATATAGCTGTCCTGGAGAAAGGGCTTTAAGACTCCCATGTCGACTTTGTCCCGTATGAGGATATACTCAAGTGCGGTATATTGTGCGGGGGTGACAATTACTTTTCCATCAGCGGTCTGGGGTATCCCCGGGAATTTTCGTGCAACCGAGTCCTTCTTTGTATCTCCAAGATCCTTATGAAGGAAGTCCATGACTTTATCTTTCAGGGATTTTGAGACTTCACTTTCTGCAGATTCAATGAGTGCGGTATCTGTAGAGGTTTTGATGTACGTAATCTCCTTTAAGAGCTTTTTGAGGAGATCGGCTCGTTCTTTTTCGGTAACCGGATCATAATCGAGGGCATCAAGGAGATCAACCAGTTTGCATTCGATTGCGGCATTGAGGTAACCGACACTGTGAAGAAACGAGGGTTCGATCGGGATATAGTATTGCCGGACATCATTTGGATCGGGGAGGATATGAACGAATGTTTCGTTTCCGACAGGGTAGATGACATTGGGGCTCTCCATCTTTTTGAGATCGCCTTTCAGCTCGGAGAGGAAGAGCGGGATGCCATAGACATCGACGGGGAAGATTAAAAGGTATTCAAGGAGGTGTGGGCTCTCACGGACGTACTCCCGGGCATTCTCGGGGAGCATACGGTACAGTGCGGATGACTCAAGATCTCCTTCATAGATCTCTTCAACATCAGCTGTCTGGGGCTGAAAGGGGAGGGTTACGTCTATTGAGAGTGAGGATGCCATACTCTATACTTCTATACTTTTGCTACCGACATTGGGATGATCTTCATGCCATATCCGGGGTGCACTTCAAAGGAGACGAGATTTCCGGTCGTCTTTCGTGCACCCCGCACCTTTCCAACCTCCATCACCATGACGTATTTGTCACCGATGAGCGACTTCTTCATCACCAGGTGGGCATCACAGGTAGAGCGGATCCTAACAAGCGAGTCTTCTTCAAATGCATAGGTGTGGAGTGTGATCAGGATGGTTTTGCCGTTATCGACGAGGGTCTTGCAGTTTGTGAAGAAGGTCATGATCACATCTGTTGATGCGTATTCAGCGAAGAGCGTGAGCGAGTCGATGATGATCACCTCTGCCTTGCTCTTCTGCATATGTGCTACAAGCCTGCCCAGGATGCCCTGCATGTCGGTCTCATCCCAGTCAAATCCGACGACATGGAGTGGGAATACCCTGATGTATCCCCAGGCATAGTAATCCGAGATATCCAGGCTCATCGACTCCATCTGTTTGAGGAAACTCTTGACGGTGCTCTCAGTTGTAAAGAGGTCAACCGTGAATGAATTCTTCATTGCACCCCACATAATCTGCTGGGTGATGACGCTCTTTCCGGTGTCATTCTCGCCTTCGATCAGGGTCATCGAGTAGAGTGGCAGGCCGTCTGCAATCTTTCTGTCAATCTCCGGGTTGCCTGTCGAGAGGATCTCCTTGTCTGATCCCCCAATCAGGTCATTTAAGTATGAGTTGCCGGAGTCCTCGTCATCATCAAATATGGCCATGGTATCACCTCATAGATAGGCGGATGCAGCGGTGCCTGTTGGCGTTGCCACCTTCATCCAGATGGGGAGGGTATCAATCGTTACGCTCATGTTCAGCAGCTCGCCGGGATCGAAGAAACCCGGATTGATGAGATCCGGGGTGATTTCTATCAGTTGCCACTCTTCCCGTGTCTGGGTGCCTGTGCCGGTTGCAAGAAACAGATCCATCTGATCGGGGTTCTCGATCACGGTGGTCCCCTCATTTTTTACCTGAAGATAGAGTGTTGTATTATCTGCCGATATCTGATGACCATCGATCGCAATTGAGGTTCCCGTTCTATCTGTCTGCACTTCTGTCATATCGCGCTGTGCCGTCATGACGACTTCAGCGGTGATCAGGGAGGCTCCGATTAACAGATATGCGACAACAAGCAGAAGAAAAACCCCTACAATCGCTCCGATTATGGTTGCAAATCCCATCTCAAACACCTCCTAGACAACGGTAAAGTCAATACTTCTGCGAACCCCATTCAGGAGGACGATCTGGAAGGTCATCCGATCTCCTTCTGCGACGGTCCCGCTCTTTGCTACGATCTCAAGTGTCTCTCCACGGTCCCAGAGCCCGTTACTGTTGTCATCGTAGAGTTCAAAATTCCATCTCCCTGCATCTGGATTTTTTCCCGCAGTTGCATCATATTCCATCCGCCTGATCTCACCCGTCTTTCCAAGATAAATATCAAAGCGGGGGATCAGGCTGTCGCCTATCGGGTTCACACCGGTATTTTTTATCCAGATATAGGCTATACCCGTATCATTTATGACGGTATTGACGATTGCAATGTCGGTCCGCAACCGATCGTCCATCTCATGGGAGCTCGATACGAAGGTCTCGGATGCAAGGTAAATGGAGGGGAAGACGGCGTTGACGAGCACACCCGCTGCTATGATGGCAGTGATAAGAAATATGGCAGTAACGAAGGTCTCCGAACTCATGATGGCTCATCTATAGAGTTGTTGCTCCTGATATAGTATGGTTTGTATAGTGTTATATCTTATCGATCAGGTGTGCCCATTCCTCGCCTGGTTCCTCCTTTGGTAATTTCGGACGTTTTGAATAGCCTTTCTTTGTATCCCGCTCCATCATCACGGTGATCATGTCCCGGTCAAGCGAGGTGTCTTCCGGATCAAGGATCTGGTTTAGGACATAGAGCTCGGATACAAACTCATCTGCCCCGACTTCATGCTCCTCTCCAAGCGAGGCGGGCATGATCCGGGCGATCTCTTTCACCTCGTCTGCCGCCTCTTTTCTGATGTACCCGATGGACTGGTACGAATCGAGCATGATATCCAGCCGGTCATGTCCGTACTTGGTGATGGCTGCTTTTGTCCAGTTAAAGAGCTGATATACCTTATGGAGGCAGAGCTTGCCATCCTCCTCCTGCTTCATCGGAAGGTTTGCCGGGAAACGGGTGTTGGGATCGACTGCCGGCACCCGTGGGAGGGCGTACTCGGCAGGCATCTCCGGGATCTGCTCGTCCTCTTCTTCGATGGGATGCCTGGGTTGCCTGTTGGGTGATGGTTTCTCTATCTCATGGGCAGGCCGCGAGAGGAGCTCTTCCACCTTCGCTTCGAGCTCCTGGATCCGGGTTGCATCCTCCTGGGTCCTCTGTTCAATCTCCTGGATTTTGGCCGCATCTTCGGGGGTGAGCCCTGCAACTATCTCTCCACCCTGTGCAAGGACTGTCAGCGGATTATCGGATTCATTCAGACGCTCACGTATATCGATCAGGAGCTTCTTGATCGACTTCTTCATGAGGTCGACTTCCTGTTCCAGGTTC
>DUKV01000028.1 GCA_013329165.1 Methanocalculus sp.
CCAACCCAAACCCTTTTCCCGGATCAATTCACTTTCGCGGTGCACGGTTCATCCATTATTACCCGGACTGCGTTCTCTTAGGTATGCAAACAGATACACGAATGCACTCCTTCCAACGAAGCCTCAGATTTTCCGATAAGCCGCTCTTTAAGGACGCCGATATCCTCGAATGCGATCACATCCCCGACCAGGTGCTCTTCCGCGATGACGAGCTCGAGGAGCTGGCATTCCTGATCAGGCCGGGGCTCCGTGGCCAGCGGCCTGCCAACATCCTCTGCCGGGGCCTCCCTGCCACCGGGAAGACCACCTGCATCCACCACCTCTTCGCCGAGATCCGACATCTCCCCGGCACCGGCGGCACCCTGATCCCGGTGTACGTGAACTGCCAGCGGAGCAGGACCGCATTTGCCGTCTTCTCCACCATCTACCAGGAGCTGGTCGGCCATGCACCCCCGAGCTCCGGCATCCCCCTCAGGAGGCTGATGGATGCCGTTGCAAAGGCGCTTCAATCAAAGAAGGCGATCCTCCTGGTCTGTCTTGACGATATCCATCACCTGATCCATGAAGGTACCGCCACCCAGATCCTCTCATCGCTGCTTCGGATCTACCTCGACTATCCCGGGTGCCGGTCCTCGGTCATCCTGGTCGAGAGCAATCCTGCACTCGATCTCTCCCGCGCACTGGATCGATCGGTCACCTCGAGTCTCTGCGCCCAGGAGGTCTTCTTCGCCCCCTATACTGCCAACCAGATCCGGGGTATCCTGAAGGAGCGGGCGCGGCAGGCGGTCTATCCGGGAGTTATCGCGCCCGGGATCCTCGATCTGATCACCGAGAGGACGACAGGAACAGTACCTGTGGATATCCGGGTCGGGATCGATCTCCTGAAAGGCTCTATCCTCAGGGCAGAACGGGCGGCGCACACCACCGTCACTGCAGAGGACGTCGCCGCCGCCTACGGGGATGCGCGCGTAGCATACCTCCGGGGGCTCGTATCGGGGCTCACCGGCAAGGAGCGAGCCCTCCTCTCACTCATCGCAGAGATGAATGAGGAAGCCCGGGTGAGAGAGGAGGAGGCCAGGATGATAGAGGAAAACAGGATGAAAGAGGAGGAAGCCAGAAAGAGAGAGGAAGCCAGGAACAGAGAGGAAAGCGGGTTAAGAGAGACAGACGAGCTGGACAGCAGCGGCGAGAATGGTGAGAGCAGCGAAAACGACGAGAACGACGAGAACAGCGATATCAGCAAGAACGACAGCATCGACAGGATCGACATGATCGACGATCCGATGAAGAGAAGACTGACTTCCGGGCAGATCTACTCCCGCCTCCAGGAGATGATCGAAGAAGATCAGCGGCGAAGACGATCCCTGGATGCTGCAGCAGAAGCCGGGGAAGTAGCAGCAGCAGCCTGCGCCGAGCCTGAGCCCGGATATAGCACCGGGAAGCGCGGTGCCCACACACCCACCTCCTGCACGCCTTTCCCCCACACACCTTTCCCCTACACGCCTTTCCCCTACTCATCCTGTTCGTACACCTCCTTCTACGAGCATCTCCGGTCACTTGAGAGCTACAAGCTCATCGGGATCAAAGGCGTGCAGGGGCGCGGGAAGACGAGCGCCATCACCCTCCGATATGCAGCAGCCGATGTGAAGCGGCTCTGCGACGCAGAGGAAGCGCGGCAGGGGGTGGGGGAGAAGAGATAGAGAATGGAGAACTTGTTTGTTGGGTGATAATCTGCAGGTATAGGCATCTGAATGAGGATTGACTCCTCGTCCCTCCGGGGGGGCACCGCCTACCACCCACCCCCTCCGGTTCCCGGGTAGGCGGCCTTCGGCCACCAGGCGGGGCTCGCCGCCCCGCCGAGAGGATGGAAGCGCTCCCGCGTTTATGCTGTTGTACTGGATCGCCGTCAGAGACAGAGGATCACAGGAGATACCGGATCTCAGTTCATCAAGAATGGGCAAGGAGACTCCCTGCGCAATCGGGGGAGGAATTGCCTCCTCTCTGAGCATTACACTTTCGCCCTACGTTCCTCTTCTTTATAACCGGTGAGAAATAGAGTATATCTTTAATGGCACTGCGAGATATTCGGGCTGAGCGTGAAGAACCCGAATCTCCCGGAAGAGGAGCCGCTCAGAAGTCCGGAGGAGATCCTTTCCGAGATGGAGAGGCTGGACGCCGAGACGAACGCCGTGTTGAAGACAATTAAGAATCTATTATGACGGAAGATGAGAGTTCATCCCCGTCTGTCCTGTCGGGCGGGGAGTATGCCGTATGGCTTGCGGATATCAAATCGAGACTGCGTCAGGCCCAGCTTAAAGCGGCTGTCTCGATGAACACCGCCCTTTTGGAGTTCTACTGGCAGCTGGGTGCTGAGATTGTTGAAAAACAGCAGTCCGCCGCATGGGGAAGCGGATTTCTGGCCCGGCTGAGCCGTGATTTAATGAAAGAATTCCCTGAGATGAAGGGATTTTCCAAGGGGAACCTGAATTATATCCGACGGTGGTACCTGTTTTACGGTAGCGAGGTATCAAATTCAGTCACAGCCTGTGACCAAGTTGAGCCGGGTGTTCTGCCTGCCGCTGCCAAAGACCAAAAAGTGACACAGGCTGTGCCACTTTTGACGCAGATCCCGTGGGGGCATAACCGGGTGATCATTTCCAAATGCGGCTCAGTAGATGAAGCCCTCTTCTATGTCAGAAAAACGATAGAGAACAACTGGAGCAGGACTGTTTTAACGCACCAGATTGAAAGCGGTCTCTACCGACGCGACGGGAAGGCAATTTCCAATTTCTCTGCAACCCTTCCCGCACCGCAGTCTGATCTGGCACAGCAGATAATCAAAGACCCCTATATGTTTGATTTTCTTTCCCTCTCACCTGAATATACCGAGAGAGAACTGGAACGAGGGCTTATTGAGCATATCACCCGGTTCCTGCTGGAGCTTGGGTCAGGCTTTGCCTATGTTGGGAAGCAGCGGGTGCTCACCGTTGGAGAGCGGGATTTTTTCCTTGACCTGCTCTTTTACCATACCCGGCTGCACTGCTATGTGGTCATCGAGCTGAAGACCGGAGACTTTGAGCCCGAATACGCGGGCAAGCTCAACTTCTACCTGAAGGCGGTGGATATGCAGCTGAAGACGGAAAAAGACGCACCAACGGTCGGCATCCTTCTCTGCAAGAGTCATGACGCCCTTGTCGTCGAGTATGCCTTGAGCGACATCAGAAAGCCCATAGGAGTCTCGGAGTATGAGCTGGTCCATTCCCTCCCCGACGACCTGAAGGACAGTTTCCCGACGGTCGAAGAGATTGAGGAAGAGTTGAGGAGGCTTGAGGGATGAATCCTGAAAAATGCAGCTTCTGCAAAGGAACCCTTACATTAGGAACAACCGAATTTATTGCCAGGGTTCAAAATGAAGTTATTGTCATCCGGGATGTTCCAGCATATGTCTGCAGGCAGTGTGGTGAAGCATACTTTTCAGCTGAAACATCACGAAAGATCGATATCGTGATGGAAGCTGTGCATCAGGGCACCATCTGTTGCCGCCCATTAGCAGCAGGCGAGATTACCTTACCGGCATAAAGCAACACCCCCGCCCCTCCCCTGACATGATCCGGGGCAGCCCGGGGCTTCTTCTGTGTGTGGGTGGCTTCTGTTCTCGTGTCTCCCCGCCTCATGCCACTCTTCCACCCTCTTTCCCATTACCTCCTGTTCCTACACCTCCTTCTACGAGCAGCTCCGGTCACTTGAGAGCTACTCTCTCATCAGGATCACCAGCGTGCAGGGGCGGGGGAAGACGAGCGCCATCACCCTCCGGTATGCGGCAGCTGACGTGAAGCGGCTCTGTGAGAGCGAGATGGAGAGGCAGGCGGGTGTGCCGGGGCGATGATGGGTGCCGGGGCGATGATGTGGACAGGAGAGATGGTGGGTGCAGGAGAGATGAAGGTTACAGGAGAGATGGTGGGGGCAGGAGAGATGGTGGGTGCAGGAGAGATGGTGAGGAGCAGGAGAGCAGATCTGGTCAGAGAGATGGGAGTTGTCTGTACGATGGACATTCTCTGTACCTGTTTTTCTGTGAGGGGTGAACTGCTGGTACAGGTGGTGGGGTCACCTATTCACGGCTGAAGCCGGGGGCTTTTCTTTCCCTCATCCTGATCATTCAGCTGAATCCAAGGATCAGAAGTATGGATAAGAATCGACCCTCTGCGTCCTCGGCTCCGGGGATGTCGAATCTCCGTTCGCCTGTGCATGTGTGGAACAGACCGGATGATCGGCTATGATGTCGATCTGAACTCCATCCCCGGTATATCAGGTGTGTTTTCTTCGTACGGACTTGATTCCTGCCCGTGCGTGTTAACCATCCCTGTCAAGACACTGTCTGAGCCAGAGTTCGGTGCAGATGATTCGCCAGAGTTCCCCTGAATAGGATGAACGTCCGTCGACGAAGTCACGGTAGCTTGCATGTACTTCGTCTGCATTCCAGTAGGGGCGGGATCTGAATGAGGGGGAGGCGAGGATCTCAAGGATTTCGGGCTGCATTGCCTCCCTCATCCAGACTTCCTCCGGTGTTGAGAAGCCACGCTTGTCCATCCGGCACCTGATCGCCTCCGGAAGGAGTCCTTTCATTGCTTTTCTCAGGATATATTTTGTAATGCCTCCCCTGATCTTCTGATCTTCAGGAAGTGATGCGAGGTATTCGACCACGCGGTAGTCGAGGAAGGGGACCCGCGACTCAATTGAGAATGCCATTGATGTCCTGTCTTCCCAGTGGAGCATGTAGGGGAGGTTCGCACGTGTGAGATCGACTGTTAATGCATCTCCAAGGGTGCCCTGATATCTTGGGAGGGGGTCGGCCCCTGCAATCCTGATCAATCCACGTCTCTTCCTTCGGGTGATGACCTGGTGTAGCGCATACCAGAAGAAACTCCGGTGATGCCGGAGGATACCGATCAGCTCTTTGATGGCAGTGAAGGAATCTCCGGCCCTTATAAGGCCCCGGAGATGGGGGATATGGTAGGCGATATATCCCCCAAGCAGCTCATCTGCACCCTGGCCATCCAGGACTACTTTGACCCGTTTACTTGCTTCCCGCATGACACAGTACTGTGAATAAATGCTGAGGCTTGCGAATGGCTCATCATTACAGGAGAGGAGGTGATCGAGATCGTCCCAGATCGTCTCTGTTCCGGGATACGTTGGATGTGATCTGACCTGTGTATCCTCTGCGATGATATCGATGTACTCGCTCTCATCGAACCGCTTATCCGAGAAACATGCTGAGAAGGTATTCTGAAGTGCATTTCCCTGTTCAGGATTATCGCTCCGAAGCACCCTGTTTATGAGTGCGGTGAGGGTTGAGGAGTCCAGTCCGCCTGAGAGGCAGGTCCCAACCGGCACATCAGATCTGAGATGCAGCCTGACTGCATCTGTCATCAGGGCACGAAATTCCTCTGCATGCTCTTCATCGTTCCCCCCGGTTGTTCTGAGTGCCGGGTTCATGGAGATCTCCCAGTATGGGATCTGTTCTCCGACACCTTCTCTTGTCACGGTCAGGGTATGGCCGGGGAGGAGCTGGAAGATGCCGTCAAAGAAGGTTTCATCAGTATGGTCGGCCAGAGCCCATGCCAGGAAGTCAGAGAGGCGTACTTCGTTTACACATCTTCCAACACCTGGGTGCTCCCTCAGTGCTTTGATCTCGGAGGCGAAGAGGAATGAGCCCCCAATGGTTGAATAATAGAATGGCTTGATCCCGAGGCGATCCCGTGCGCAGAAGAGTTCCTCTCTCCGGCTATCCCAGAGTGCAAACGCCCACATCCCATTGAAGCGAGACAGGCAGTCTGCACCCCACTCTTCATAGGCATGGATGATCACCTCGGTATCTGATTCTGAATGGAATGTATGGCCGAGGTCCCGGAGTTCCTCTCGCAATTCCTTATAATTATAGATCTCGCCGTTGTAGACGATCCAGATGCTCTCATCCGGATTCGACATCGGCTGGCGGCCGGTATCCGAGAGATCGATGATCGCAAGGCGGCGGTGTGCAAGGCCGATCCGGTCTTTTATGAATAGTCCATCGCCGTCGGGGCCCCGGTGAGCGAGGGATGTAGACATCCGGTGGAGCAGGTCAGGATCGATCTTGTCGCCGTGTATGATAACCTGCCCTGCAATGCCGCACATGGGGTACATCTACGGCTTAGGAAGGTAAAAATAATACGTGTATGAGTCCTCTGGCTGATGATTCATCCTGAAAGATCGTTGAGAAGACGGCACACTCTCTCACAATCATCCTGGCTAACACCCGGGTGAACCGGGAGGCTGAGGACGCTTTGTGCAAGACTCCGGGAAACAGGGCATTCATATGATGTACCTGCAAAAACAGGCTGATCTGGAAGAGCGATCGGGTAATGGATTGCCGATCCGATGCCCTGATTCTTGAGGTGTATAATCAGTTCATCACGTAAGAGTGGGCACTCTTCTGTCAGCCGGATCACATACTGGTGGTAGACATGCCGTGCCCCGGGCATCACAGTAGGTGGAGTGATGCCGGATGCCCTGATATGGGTATCATAGTAACGGGCATTTTCAATTCTTCTTGAGGTGTATGCATCCAGTTTTTCAAGTTGCACAAGACCGATTGCTGCAGCAATGTCGGTCATTCTGTAGTTGTATCCAATGAGGGTATGGAGATACTTCTCACTCTGTCCATGGTTTGTATACAGGCGTGCTCTCCGTTCTATTTCCGGATCATCTGTAGTGATCATCCCGCCCTCACCGGTTGTCATATTCTTTGTCGGGTAGAATGAGAATGATCCAAATGTTCCAAAGCCGCCAACCCTCTGCCCCTTGTATTCTGCTGCATGTGCCTGGGCCGCATCTTCGAAGAGCATGAGCGTGTTATCAGAACAGATCTCCTGAAGTGCATCAAGATCAAATGGCTGGCCGAAGAGGTGGACACCCATCACCGCTTTTGTTTTTGCGGTGATTGCCTCAGCAACGGCTGCCGGATCCAGTGTGAATGTCCTGGGATCAACGTCCGCAAAGACCGGTGTTGCTCCACACATTGCAACCGTGCTCGCGGTAGCAAAGAAGGTGAAGGCCGGGATGATCACCTCGTCACCGGGCCCGATTCCGGCAGCGAGCATGCCTGCATGAAGTGCGTTGGTGCCATTTGAGGTTGCAATGGCATATGATGTATTGCAATATCCGGCAAATGCATCTTCAAATGCCTTTACCTTCGGACCAGATGCTAGCATGCCGGATCGAAGAACATCTGTTACTGCGGTGATCTCTTCCTCTCCGATTTCAGGTTGTGCTATGGGGATCATCATACCACCGTATGGTTGTTCTTGTCGCCACGCCCGATCCCCTTATAGATGAAACCAGCGCTGATGAACGAATCGGGGTCAATGACATTGCGTCCATCGACGATCACCGGGTGATCCGCACCCAGAAGCGTTCTGGTGATGAGCGGATCCAGGTGTTTGTATTCAGAATGGCCGGTGAAGATGACGATTGCATCTGCTGCGCGGAGAACTGCATTCAGATCAGATTCTATTGGAATACTCGCTTCATCAGCTGCAACAAACGGGTCATGCACCATCATCCTGGCACCACACCTCTCCATCTCTTCATAAAATGGTTCAGAGGGGGTATTTCGGGCATCACCGGAATCATTGATGAATGCCCAGCCCAGAAGGGCAATATGTGATCCTGCAACGTCTTTACCGGCGCGTTCCAGGGCATCCCGCGTCAATTGTGCCATATGGGAAGGCATGAAGTCGTTGATTGCACGGGCAACCCCGAAGATCGAATGCTGGCCGTGTGGATACCAGAGTTCCCCGCCGAGTTGTTGTGCACCCCGTTCAAGATGCCAGGTGTCCTTCGTCAGACAATGGCCGCCGACCCCGGCGCCGGGCCAGAGTATTGCGCGGGTGATCCCTTCGCCTTTGAGAGAGTCGATGCCTGCACGCACATCGTAGACATTGACGCCCATCGCCTCGCAGTGGAGTGCGAGCTGGTTTGCAGCAGCAATCTGGAGGTCCCGGAATGCGTTTTCTGCAGTCTTTGTCACCTCGGCAGCAGTTGCCGTCATCGGAATGATTCTGCCGGTTTTCAGCACCGGTGTATAGAGTTCGATTGCGCGCCTGGTACTTGGATCATCGATCCCGCCGACGATCCGGTCGTGCTCGCGGATGTTTCTGAGCAGACGGCCGACCATCACCCGCTCCGGTGCGTGGGCGAGGGCAAAGTCCTTCCCGGCAACAAGCCCGGACTCCTCTTCAAGGATCTCCTTCACCATCCCTGTGGTGGTGCCGGGGGTTATTGTTGATTCAAGGACAACAAGTGTTCCCTCGGTGAGGTATCTTCCCGTCTGTCTGAGCCCGTCCTGAAGCGGTCTGAAGTCAGGAATGAGATCTTTTGGGTCGGCAAATGGCGTCTGGATGGCGAGGCATACCGCATCACATTTGGCGATCTTTGAAAAGTCTGCTGTACATTCAAACTTACCTGCCGAGACAACCTTTTCGATCAATTCTGCCAGTTCCGGCTCATCCTTATCGAGCGGTGACTCGCCCCGGTTGATCATCCCGATTTTGTACCCTGAGCGTTTCGAATCCCGCTGAAAGCCATAGACTTTCTGGAATTCAGGGGCATCGGCAAAGAGTGCGGCTGCCGGGATGCCGACATACCCCATCCCGATGACGCCGATGGTTTTGATCGGGCCGCGATTATTGATGAGTGTTGTGAGTTGGTTTTGGTGGTTTTCTTGGTGATGATCAGTCATGGTCTTCTCCTTAAGTCCATTCCATTGCTAATACAGTTCCTCTTATTTTTCGTCAAATGCACTGATAATCCGTCTGATCGCATCAGCGGCGGTGCCATCGCCATAGTGTGCGGAATGGCTCCCGGAGTGTTCGTTCTGCTGATTTTGATTCTTTCCGGTCATCTGGCCGACTGCTGCAATGATCCGGTCGGTATCGGCACCTGCAAGCACGTTCCAGCCATCTTCGACCGTCTCGACCCATTCGGTATTCTCCCGGAGGGTGATACAGGGGATCTGCAGAATATATGCCTCCTTCTGGACACCGCCAGAGTCGGTGAGGACAGCGGCTGCCTGGGCGAGCAGCCGGAGCATATCGAGGTAGGCGAGTGGCTCGATCAGCCGGACATTTGAGATTGGCTCAGGAGTAATGCCATACTGTTCAAGGTATTTTCTCGTCCTCGGATGTGCCGGGAAGATCACCGGCCGGTCAAGTCCGGCAAATGCGGCCATGATGGATCTGAGATGCTGCTCGTCATCGGTGTTGCTGGCACGGTGGACGGTGGCGAGGTAGTATGTACCTGCTTCGAGATCAAGCCGCTCCAGAATATCCGATCTACCCGCAAGTTCCTGGTTGAAGAGGAGGGCATCGACCATCACATCTCCGACCCGATGCACACCCTTCTTAATACCCTCTCGGGCAAGGTTTGCAACCCCGTTGTCGGTCGGGACAAAGAGGAGATCAGATGCATGGTCGGTGAGGAGACGGTTGATCTCCTCGGGCATACTGCGGTCAAAGCTCCGGAGGCCTGCCTCGACATGGGCGACAGGGATATGGAGTTTTGCTGCTGCCAGTGCACCGGCGAGGGTGGAATTGGTATCACCATAGACGAGGACCATATCCGGAGCCTCCTTCAGCAGGACTTCTTCAATTGCAAGGAGCATCCGGCCGGTCTGTGCCCCGTGGGAGCCGGATCCGATCCCGAGATGGTAGTCGGGTGTTGGAATAGATAACTCTTCGAAGAATATGCCGGACATATTCTCATCATAATGCTGGCCGGTATGCACCAGGATCTCCTGGTGATCTTTTCTGAGTGCCCGTGAGACCGGCGCACACTTGATGAACTGGGGGCGGGCACCGATGATGGAGACGATCTTCATTCCTGCTCCTTATCTTCTCTCTGCAATGGTGATCTTAGCCTGGGATTCTGTTTCGGTGTCCCATAGAGATAATGGTCATGCTCGATCGCGAGATCCTCGATACCTGTATCAACTGCAAGGGAAGAGATCCCGTAGGCAGGGTCATCTTCTGCATCACATACGTCCATTGTACGTGATTCGGATAGATCCTTGTCACTGGTTGATTCAGTCTGTTTTCTCATTGGATATCTCCATCATTGCAGTGCTGACATACGAACAGGGTACTCTATTCTTCTCAGGTATGATCATTCTCTATTTCACTTTCCCTTTACCTTGAAGTCTCCCGCCGGATCGCATCACAGATCCGGAGATTCAACAACCCCTGCTCCGGGGTCACGTCAAATGGTCTGCCGTCCCGGGCTGCCCGTACAAATGCCTGGAGCTCGACCTTCAGGGGCTCGACCTTATTGACCAGTACCTTCTCGATGATATTCTCCTGCCGGTACAGGCCGTTCGTCTGATCATAGGTCTCGGGCTTGCGGTACACAAAGATCTCCTGGGTCATGAAGTCGCCCTCGATTGTACGATCCTCTTCCTCAATGTATATCGATCGGATCTTCTTGGCAGATTTCCGGGAGGCAGAGAGGTAGAAGGAGGTGGTATCTACAGATCCGAGGACATGTGCAATATCGCCGTTCCCGCGTGCCGAGAAGGAATACTCCTTATCCGGGAAGAAGGCATTGAAGAGGATGTCGATGTCATGGATCATCAGATCCTCGATGATCGAGGCATCGGTGATCCTGCCGGATGCCGGGTTGTGCCGGTGGAAGGCGACATACTGGGGGGCGGTTGCGATTCGTCTGATCTCTGGGACGATCGGGTTGAACCGCTCGATATGCCCGACACCTACCACAATCCCATCCGGAATCTCCTGTATAAGCTGTTCTGCCTCGGCAGCAGTTCCGCAGATCGGTTTCTCAATCAGGGTATGCACACCGGATCCGATCACCTGTTTTGCTGTCTCGAAGTGGAACCGGGTGGGGACCGCGAGCGAGACGAGATCAACCTTCCTGAGCAGCTCTTCCATTGATGAGCAGACTTCGGCTCCCGTCTGGGCGGCAACCGCCTCAGCACTCTTTGTATCAAGGTCAAAGACATAGGTCGACCCGACCTCCTTCAGCTCACTATAGATCCGGGCATGATTTCTGCCCATAATTCCAACTCCGATGACACCAACATCCATCTGAATGACCCCAACTCTTATTCATGTACTATCTGTGTTCATCTCGTAAAACAACATCTGTATTCCGGGATGTGGGAGTTATAGGGTGTATCATGTTTGATGTTTCTCTTCTGTGTGGCAGAATTATTAATGCCGGATACAAAACGGATATCATGCATATACCATACCCAAACGATTCACGGCGATCTGATAGAACCCGGGATCTGAATCTGTTTGCTGAGAGTTTTGGGAACAAAACGGGAGTGATCTGATCGATGAGTGAGAGACGACGCATTCTCCTTGTATCGACCCAGGATTACATCCATCACCCGATACCATCCCGCCACCATTATATCTGTGAGGAACTGGCACTCCGGCATGATGTCCATGTGCCGCACTTCCATGTCAGCCGCGGGGAAGAGCGGGAGACACGGCTGAAGGTGCATGAGGCGACGCTCTTTCCCTTCCAGAGTCCGCTTCTTCATTATACGTTGAATGCCCCCTATCATTTCAGGGTGATCGACCGGATCATCAGGGAAGAAGATATTGATATCGTCGTCGGGGCGCATGTCCTCGCCGGAGCTGCGATGATTCGGGCGGCAGAGAAGCATGATGTCCCCGTCCTCTTTGATCTCAAGGACTGGTTCCCTGACTCAGCTGCTGCATACTATAATAATCATTTTCTGAAAGAGGCGATCCGGTCAACTGTCTGGAAGATTACCCGATGGAATCTCTCCCATAGCACCAGGGTGACGACTGTTTCTCCTTCGCTTGTCCGTCAACTTGCAAAATATGGATTTTCTGCAGGTCTCATCACAAACGGGGTGAATACCGATATCTTCTATCCACGTGATCTGGAGGTGTGTAAAAGAGAGATCGGACTTGATCCAGAGAGTTTTGTGATCGGATTTGTCGGGAGTGTCGAGCGCTGGTATGCGATTGATCAATTGATCCGGATGCTGCCAGAGATCCGATCCTTCTGCCCTGAGGTTCATTTACTTATTGTTGGCGGTTCGCTCTTCACCGATTATATCGATGAGCTGAAGGCACTTGCTGCATCACTTGGCCTTGATGATATCGTCACTTTTACGGGTGGGAAACGCTATGATGAGCTACCCCTCTACATGAATGCGATGGATGTCTGCACCATTCCGCTCTCTCCACCGCAATGGGTGGAGATTGCACTTCCAAACAAATTCTTTGAGTACAGTGCCTGTTCCCGGCCGATCCTCTCGACCCCGATCCCTGATGTTGAGGCGATCGGGGGGCCGCATCTCCATATCTACCGTACTCCTGCTGAGTTTATCAATCATATCAGGAGGATCTATCTGGAGAGGGCGGTATACACAATTGATTTCTCACAGTTCTCCTGGAAGAGGAAAGCTGCTGAGTTTGAAACGGTGATCGAAGAGGTGCTCTCTGGTGATAGAGAGGGTGAAGAAAGAGGATGAATGATCCACTATATTATGATCTAATACATAGAATGATCTGATGCCAAAGGATCTGAATACTATACTATCAAAAAACGGACTCCGATACTCTTTCATCGGAGTCTGTTTACTTGCTTTTTCATATCTGACATTCTGGCTGAGGACACTCCCGATTTCCCGGATCGTATCGGATAACTGGGTCAATCTCCTTGGAAACGATCCCTGGTACAGTCTCCGACAGATCGAACAGATGGCACTTGACTTCCCGGCGTACTCCTGGTTTGATCCGATGACACACTTCCCGTTAGGGGAGGTGATCTACTGGGGCCCGCTCTTCCGGTTGCTTGCGGTCGTTCTCGTGATTCTTGCGGGTGCATCAACCCGCCCCGAGATCATGTATGTCGCATCCTTCCTTCCACCGCTGATGGCAGTTGCGATGGTGCCGATGATGTACGGGATCGGTGCAAAGCTTGTAGACTGGAAGACGGGGCTTGTGTCTGCTGGTTTTATCGCAATTGTCGGCGGGCAGTATGCGTACCGCTCACTCTTTGGGTTTGTGGATCATCATATCGCCGAGACGCTCTTCTCCACACTCTTCTGTTTGTGTTTTATCATCGCACTTCTGAAGCTGAAGGAGAGCGGGGTGAGCCTCACTGATCTTCAGAGCCTGAAGAACCCGGTGTTGATCTATCCGGCGCTTGCGGGGGTTGCGTTCCTCCTTGGTTTCTACAATATGACAACGATGGTGATGTTTGGTTTCATCGTTGCTGTTTATACGCTTGTGCAGATGATCCTGGATCATGTTCGGAAGCAGGCATCTGACTATCTCGTCCTGACAAACTGTGTCACGTTCCTTGTGGTTATTCTTGGGATTATTCCCTTTGGGCTGAAGCAGACCGGGCTTGGTGTTGGGAGTTATTCGCCAGGACACATCCTTGTGTATAGTCTCATCATCATCGGGACACTCCTCCTCTATGGCATCTCCCGGTACCTGACGGATAAACCCTGGTACTTTTATCCGGGAGCACTTGCAGGTGTTTCGGTTCTTTCTCTTCTCCTTGGATTCATCATATTCCCAACGCTTGTTTGGGGGTATATTGGTGCTTTTACTGCTGTTTTTGGGATGCATGCTGTGGTTCTCACTGTCCAGGAGGCGATGCCCTGGCAGTTTGCAAATGCGGTATCTGTCTTTTCGTGGGGCTGGATCCTTGTGGCTGGTGGTATCATCTATTTACTCTACCGCATCTGGAAGAAGAATGATGCACCCGCTCTCTTTACGCTTGTCTGGTTTGCCCTGATCTTCCTCGCAACCACCCGTCAGGTCCGGTTTGAATACTACCTTGCCGCAAATATTGCACTGATGGCTGCTCTTGCGGTTGGTGGTGCCATGCAGTTTTGGGGTCGTGATCTCCTCAGGTTCACTGGATTAGAGAAGTTCCTGATGGCAAAAGAGCAGGCTATTTCACCTGAGGCCCCCCCGGAGGCTCCTGAGGATGGGGGAAAGAAAGGGAAGAAGCAGAAACAGAAATCACAGAAGAAATCCCCTGCACCTTCTCCGGCCAGCCCGCTCCGGGTCGGTCTCCTTATTGTAACGTTTGCTATTGCACTTCTCTTTGTATATTCCGGGGCAACAGCGAATTATACCCTCGGCTCAAATGTCGGGGGGGGCATGAACAGTGACTGGAAGGCTGCGCTTACCTGGATGGGGGAGAATACGCCGGATCCCGGTGTTGACTATTATGCAATGTATGATTCACCACAAGCCCGTGATACCTTTGAGTATCCGCCCGAGGCATATGGGGTTCTCTCCTGGTGGGATTATGGCCACTGGATCACCTTCGTCTCAAAGCGGATACCACATGCAAATCCCTTCCAGCGGGGAGCGACAACAGCTGCTAACTTCTTCATCGAGACCGACGCTGATACGGCATCTGCCCAACTCGATGAGCTCGGCATCCGGTATGTGATCACCGACATCGAGATGACGACCGGCAAGTTCTGGGCGATGACAACCTGGCATGATCCGGTGAATGCGACTGCCCCATTCCAGACGCGGATGCTCTATGAAGAGTCCGAGGGCTCATACTCCCAAGTTTCGCTCCAGCGGGAGAGCTATTTCCAGACGATGATCCAGCGGCTCCATGTCTTTGACGGATCAGCAGTTACTCCAGAAGAGATACTTGTTGTGCAGTCTGCACCGGCATCTTCGCTTGGGGTTGGTGCGGGCTCGACTCCTGTGATCACCGGTATTAGTAAGACAAAATCGGTCGATGAGGCACGGGCATATATCGCCGAATTTGAGAAGACCGCAGCTCCAAACCACAGTGCGGAGATCCTCACCCCCGAGATGTTTGTTTCTTCAACCGAGCTTGATGCACTCCAGCGGTTCCGGCTGGTCTATGAATCGCCGAAAAATGTCCTGGATGGTGGCGGCGATATTCGGTACGTGAAGATCTTCGAGTTTGTTCCCGGTGCAACAGTGCAGGGCGAGGGGATGATCGAGGTGCCGATCAAGACAAACACCGGCCGGACATTCACGTACCGCCAGGAGAGCCGGGACGGAGTCTTTGTGCTGCCGTACCCGACCGAGGCAGGGCCGGATGATGTGGTTGTTGCGACAGGACCGTACCGGATTGTTGAGACGGGGCAGGAGATTTCTGTGCCGTACCGGGCGGTGATGGAGGGACTCCGGATCTGAAGAGGAGATCCTCGAATCATTTTTTGTTTGTGTTGAGATATGCTTCAATCGGGCTCGCCGAATAAGAAGGAAGGGTTACCCCTTCCTCCTCTTCTAAGAACCGTACGTGATACTTTCGCATCATACGGCTCAAGCAATTCACAACCCGGTTACCGGGCGACAGTAGGAAAAGAAATACAACTTTGTTTGAGATTCCGGGCTCTGGGCTCTTGCAACGTTTATCCTACTGAAGAGATAGTGGCGGTCTAAAAATGGGTTTGCATCAAGTCTGACTTGCGTGTGTCTCCGAATTTTTGTGTCTGAAAATTGTTTTAGCCGGTTTTTTCCGGTTTTAAAGACCCATTTTCGATTACCTTCAATGTGCCAGTACCTTTTAGCAGTCCATTGATGTCCTTTCTCCGGATGTCGCCGTTTAGCCCATTTCCACAGCATGTTCCATACGATATGATCCAGTTTCCCGAACGTATCTGCTGCAACAATATGCCGGTGGTAATTAGCCCATCCGACAACAGTCTTATTAAGAATGGCAATTAGCTCATCCTGTGTCCATGCGGCTGCTTTCTGAAGAATTTTCCGGATTTTCTCTGTGATTCTTCCGATTGATTTCCGCGAGGGTTTTATCAGAAGTTTTCCCCGATATTTACGGAAGTTCCATCCCAGAAAATCAAAACCATCGTCTATATGTGTTATGGTGGTTTTCTTTTCAGATAGTTCCAATCCACGAATACCGAGGAATTCGCGAATAACTTCCCGAATTTCTTCAGCCATTTCCTTTGTCGGAGCTGTTACGAGAAAATCATCGGCGTATCTGATAAAGTAGACTTTCTCTTTAGGATATCGCTGTGCCAATAAGGATTCTATACCGTCCAGTGTGG
>DUKV01000004.1 GCA_013329165.1 Methanocalculus sp.
GCGACCCGGTCTACGAGGCCACCCGCGCAGGCGACATCCGGGACTCGCTCGCGGACATCACGCGCGCGCGGGAGGCCTTCGGGTACGACCCGCAGTACCCCGTCGAGGAGGGGCTCCGGCAGGCGGTGGCCTGGTTCCGGGAACGGGCTTGAAGATGCCCTCGGGGCAACCCGGAGACTCTGGTTTTGAGTGGAGTCCGGGGATTCTGAACCGGGTGCCCCCCTGCCCGGTCTGGAGCCTGACTCCTCTCCGGCCCGCTACCATGCGCGCCGGGCGGGGAGGCCATCGGTCGCTGGACGATCCGTCCCATGAACTCTCCCCAATCAGACCGTTTTTCTGCGATAAGGCCTCGTATTATATAAATTCCACTTGAACTCCCTATTGTAATCTCGTGAAAAATCGTAGCGTTCAAGTATGACACAGGAGAATATTCTACACTACTGATACTCGCGGGAGCTCGTCACTATGGTTCAGGGATCACTCAAGGATACAACCGTCTGCGTCGTCGGCCTCGGATACGTCGGGTACCCCCTCGCCGATGCATTCTCTCGGCACCTCACAACGATCGGCTACGACCTCGATACGAAGAAGATCGCCCGGATCAACGCCGAGCCCGGGAACAAAGTCGTCGCCACCACGGACCCGGCCAGGATCCGCGAGGCGGACGTCGTGATCATCGCCGTCCCCACCCCGGTGACGAAGGCGAAGGACCCCGACATCTCCTACGTGGTCTCGGCCGCAGAGATCGTCGGCCGGAACATGAAAGACGGCGCCACCGTCGTCCTCGAGTCGACCGTCTACCCCGGCCTCACCGAGGAGATCATGGTGCCGACCCTCGAGAAGGTCTCCGGCAGGGTCTGCGGGAAGGACTTCTCCGTCGGCTACTCGCCCGAGCGGATCAACCCGGGCGACGCCGACCACGTCCTGGAGAAGATCACGAAGATCGTCTCCGGCATGGACCCGGCAACCACCGAGCGCCTCGCCGCGCTCTACGGGCTCGTGACCAACGTCTACGTCGCCCGGGACATCCGGACCGCCGAGGCGGCGAAGGTGATCGAGAACGTCCAGCGGGACTTGAATATCGCCCTGATGAACGAGCTCTCGATCATCTTCCGGAAGATGGGTATCGAGACGAAGGCGGTGCTCGAGGCCGCCGGGACGAAGTGGAACTTCCACAACTACCGCCCCGGCCTCGTCGGCGGCCACTGCATCCCGGTCGACCCCTACTACCTGGTCTACAAGGCCGAGGAGCTCGGCTACCACCCGCAGGTGATCCTGGCCGGCCGGGCGATCAACGATGCCATGCCCAAGCACGTTGCCGATATCGCGATCAAGGAGCTGAACCGGGCCGGCAAGGTGATTAACTAATTACAATTAATTAGGTGATATGATGGTTGACATATATTCAGATGGAAAATATTTGGAGGAAAACCCAACTTGGCATGTCGAGGATTCGCCTTGGAAAGCCAAACAAATTAAGGAAATTCTAACAAGAAATAACCTTAACCTTGAAACAATTTGCGAAGTTGGGTGTGGTGCTGGAGAGATTCTTAATCAACTAAATCATAATTATTCATCAAGTATTTTGTATAAAGGTTTTGAAATATCGCCTCAAGCGTATGAATTATGTAAAAGAATCGAGAATGATAATATAAAATTTTCCTTAAAAAATTTTTTAGAGGCTGATGAGGAATATTTCGACCTTGTTATGTTAATTGATGTCATAGAGCATATTGAAGATATTTATACATTCTTAAGAGCCATAAAAAGTAAAGGCTTATATAAATTATTCCACATACCACTAGAGATTTGTTCAGTTAACCTGATAAAACGTTCATCCTTGGTTATTAGTAGGCAGAAATATGGACATATACATTTATTTACAAAAGAACTTGCCCTCGAATTGCTCAGGTCTGAAGGGTATGAGGTTATCGACTATATTTATACTCCAGTTTTTGAACAAAGTATTAATCATTCAATACTTGGTAAAATAATAAGCATTCCGCAGAAATTTTCATGGAAAATGAATAGTGATTTTGGCATTCGGATATTCGGAGGAGTGAGCATATTAGTTTTAACAAAATAATAACAGGTATTCAGGTAGTCCCCCCAATCCTTCTACAGGAGTCTGAAATGCGGTGCGATCCGAACTATGCGATTGGCTACTCCACCGAGCGGATCAATCCATGCGACGATGAGCATACCCTCGAGGAGAAAATAAAAATCGTCGCCTGTAAGGTGATCACGGGATCCCGCGTCCTCATCCTCGGCCTCACCTACAAGGAGAATGTCCCCGACACCCGGGAGAGCCCGGTCGAGGAGATGATCCGTGAGCTGAAGGAATTCGAGATCGACGTCTACGGCTACGACCCCCTCCTCAGGCCAGAGGAGATCGAGCATTTCGGGGCACGGCCGGTGGCATCCCTTGAAGAATTTGGAGAACCTGGCAAGACCGGCGCCCCGGTCGACTGCATCGTGATCAATGCCCCCCACGCCCTCTTCTCCAACCTGACTCTGGAGACGGTCTGTGGGATCTGCAATGGGAAGCCGATCGTGGTGGATGTGACCGGGATGCTCCGGGGGGATGATGAGGTCAGGGATGGGTGTGTGTACAGAACCTTATGAAATCCTCCTCTCTTCGAACTCTCTTCGAATATAAAAGTCAATCCAAAAGACCTTTCAATAAATACGTAACAATTTCCAGAGAAGAATTACTACGGAGTTCATCTCACCATGCAGATCCCAATCGCCCGCCCATCCCTTGGTCATGAAGAGGCTGAAGCAGTTACTGCGGTCCTTTCATCCGGAATCATCGCCGAAGGCCCGGTTACACGATCATTTGAGGATGAATTTGCCACATACTGCGGGGCGAAACATGCCGTTGCCTTGAACAACGGAACCGCCGCTCTTCATGCAGCTCTTCTTGCAGGAGGTGTTGGCCCTGGCGATGAGGTGATCGTCCCTGCATTCACCTTCTTTGCAACAGCTTCTTCTGTTGCGATGACCGGTGCACAACCGGTCTTTGCGGATGTGCTGCGAGATACCTGCTGTATCGATCCGGATTCTGTATGTGATCGGATCACAGACAAGACGAAGGCGGTGATCGGTGTGCATCTCTATGGTCAGCCCTGCGATGCGTTTCTGCTGAGAGAGATCTGCTCAGACCGTGAACTTCTCTTCATCGAGGATGCAGCCCAGGCCCATGGAGCAATGATCAACGGAGCGAAGGTCGGATCAATCGGGGATCTCGCCTGCTTCTCCTTCTATGCCACCAAGAATCTGGCAACCGGCGAAGGAGGGATGGTGACAACCAACTCAGCTGATCTGCATGACCGGCTCCGGCGGATCATCAACCACGGGCAGTCCGAGAAGTATATCCATACCGGGATCGGGTACAACTACCGGATGACCGATATCGCTGCTGCCATCGGGCGGGTGCAGCTCTCAAAGCTTGATGAATTTATTCGAGCACGGCAGGAGAATGCACTGTTCTTCAACGAGCATATCGATGAACCCGGTATCATCACCCCTGGTGTTGCTCCGGGCAGATCCCATGTCTGGCACCAGTATGTAGTTCTGGTGACAGAGGATGCCCCGCTCTCCCGCGAGGAATTAATGGTGTACCTGAAGGAGAAGGGGATCGGATCTGCCATCCACTACCCGGTGCCGCTCCACAGGCAGCCGGTCTTTGCATCGATCGGATCTGATGGTGGGATTGCATGCCCGGTTTCAGATGAACTTGCAGAGACTGTCCTCTCGCTTCCGGTGCACCCTGGTATCGGTGCGGCAGAGCGGCAGTATATTGTGAATTCGTTGAACAGACTTTAATTAAGGCTTCAGAATAAAGGAGAAGATGCTATGAGAGATGCAGGTGTGATCGGCTGTGGGGTCATGGGGAGGAACCATGTCCGTGTCTATAGTGAACTGAAGGAGGTCGGGACAACCTATGTCTTTGACCTTGATACAAAGAGTGCCGAAGAGGTGGCTGCCTATACCGGAGCCGAGGTCTGTTCATCAATTGAGGAACTACTCAGGAAGGTCGACCTCGTCTCGCTCGCTGTGCCCACCCGTTTCCACTTCGAGACTGCCCAGCAGGTGATCGGATCCGGTGTGCATACCCTGATTGAGAAACCGATCTGCGGAACCGCTGCCGAGGCAGAACAGCTTATACAGGAGATTCCTGATGGGATTGTGGTAGGTGTCGGGCATATCGAGCGGTTCAACCCGATCGTCCCTGAGATCAGAAAAATCGCAACCGCCCCCCAGTATATCGCCTTCCACCGGCACAACCCGGCATCCGGCCGGATCACTGATGCCTCGATCGTCGAGGATCTGATGATCCATGATATCGACATTCTCTTCAATGCCTTCTTCCCGGATAAGGAGTATTCCTTTTCGGCACGCGGGAACGGCGATATTGCGCTTGTCCTCGGATCAGTTGATACCACCTCCTTCTATCTCTCTGCATCCCGGAAATCTGCCAAGAAGATCCGCTCAATATACATCGAGGAAGAGGATCGGACGATCGAGGGCGACTTCATGACCCAGGAGATCTTTGTGTACCGCAAGCCCGAGACCTATGATCAGACAAATGGCCTGTACCGGCAGGAGAATATCATCGAGAAGGTACTGGTCAATAAGGTCGAGCCCCTGAAGGTGGAGCTCCAGGCATTTGTACGGGCTGCTCACGATGGCAGACCATTTGACGTGACCCCGGAGCAGGGGCTGTTGAATCTCCGGATCTGTGAAGCGATCCAGCGGGAGACTTCAAGGTAAAGGGAAAGTGAAATAGAGAATGATCATACCTGAGAAGAATAGAGTACCCTGTTCGCATACCAGCACTGTTCATAATGGAGATATCCAATGAGAAAACAGACTGAATCAACCAGTGACAGGGTTCTCTACGAATCACGTACAATGGACGTATGTGATGCAGAAGATGACCCTGCCTACGGGATCTCTTCCCTCGCAGTAGATACAGGTATCGAGGATCTCGCGATCGAGCATGACCACTACCTCTATGGGACACCGAAACAAAATCCCAGGCTAAGATCACCGTTGCAGAGAGAAGATAAGGAGCAGGAATGAAGATCGTCTCCATCATCGGTGCCCGCCCCCAGTTCATCAAGTGTGCGCCGGTCTCACGGGCACTCAGAAAGGATCACCAGGAGATCCTGGTGCATACCGGCCAGCATTATGATGAGAATATGTCCGGCATCTTCTTCGAAGAGCTATCCATTCCAACACCCGACCACCATCTCGGGATCGGATCCGGCTCCCACGGGGCACAGACCGGCCGGATGCTTCTCGCAATTGAAGAAGTCCTGCTGAAGGAGGCTCCGGATATGGTCCTCGTCTATGGTGATACCAATTCCACCCTCGCCGGTGCACTGGCGGCAGCAAAACTGCATATCCCTGTTGCCCATGTCGAGGCGGGCCTCCGGAGCTTTGACCGCAGCATGCCTGAGGAGATCAACCGTGTCCTCACGGACCATGCATCTGATCTCCTCTTTGTCCCGACCGAAAACGGGGTTGCAAACCTTGCCCGTGAAGGTATTGAAAAGGGTGTGCATCGTGTCGGGGATGTGATGGTCGATGCCCTCCTCTTCAACCGGGAGCTTGCAGCACGATCCGATATTCTCAATCGACTGGATCTCAAAGCTGGTGCATACTATCTCGCCACCGTCCACCGTGCCAGCAACACCGATGACGAGCAGCATCTCAGATCCATCATGGCCGCATTTGCCGGACTTGACCGGCCGGTGATCTTCCCGGTACACCCGAGGACGCGGAAGTTCCTTGAGCAGTACGGAATCCTTGCTGAAAGGAATGTCCATCTCATCGAGCCGCTCCCCTATCTTGATATGCTCCGGCTCCTGAACCAGGCAGCCGCTGTCCTCACCGACTCAGGCGGCGTCCAGAAGGAGGCATATATCCTGCAGGTTCCCTGTATCACCCTGCGGGAGAATACCGAGTGGGTCGAGACGGTGGAGGATGGCTGGAATGTGCTTGCAGGTGCGGATTGTGGCCGTATCATTGCAGCAGTCGGGCAGATGACCGGAGATAGGCGAAATCAGCAGAAGGGACACTCCGCGCACTATGGCGATGGCACCGCCGCAGACGAGATCAGACGAATTATTAGTGCATTTGACAAAGTATAAGAGAGACAGTACTATCGAAGAGAAGAAGCCAGAGAAGAGGACCATGACAGACCAGCACCAAGAGAACCACCAGAATCATCTCGCGAAACTCATCAAGGAACGCGGCCCCATCAGAACCATCGGTGTCATCGGCATGGGCTATGTCGGGATCCCCGCCGCCGTCCTCTTCGCCGATATCCCCGGGATCACCCATGTCTACGGGTTCCAGCGAGACTCAAAGACCTCGGGCTACAAGATCGCGATGCTGAACCGGGGCGAGTCCCCACTGAAGGGTGAGGAGCCGGGGCTTGAACCGCTCCTCCGGAAGGTTGTATCTGCCGGGACGTTCTCATGCACTCCGGACTTCTCAAAGATCGCCGAGTGCGATGCGGTAACCCTCGCCATCCAGACGCCTTTTCTGGATCCGGCCGATCTTCTGCCCGACTTTACGCCGCTCATCGATGGACTCCGGCATGTCGGTCAAAACCTCCGGCCCGGAATGCTCGTCGTCCTCGAGTCGACGATCACCCCCGGTACGACCGCAGGCATGGCCAGGCAGATCCTCGAAGAGGAGTCCGGGCTTGTTGCCGGGAAGGACTTCGCCCTCGCCCACGCCCCCGAGAGGGTGATGGTCGGCCGGCTGCTCAGAAACATCCGTGAGCATGACCGGATCGTCGGCGGGATCGATCCCGTCTCTAGGATGCGGGCCGTTGAACTCTATACCCCGGTTCTGACGACCGGCCGCGTCATCCCGATGACCGCAACCGCCGCCGAGGTGACCAAGACCGCCGAGAACACCTTCCGCGACCTCCAGATCGCCGCTGCAAACCAGCTCGCCCTCTACTGCGAGGCGATGGGCGTGAACTTCTATGATGTCCGGGCCGGGATCGACTCGCTGAAGGGAGACGGCATCACCCGTGCCATCCTCTGGCCGGGTGCCGGGGTCGGCGGCCATTGCCTGACGAAGGATACCTATCACCTGGAGAGGGGGGTACAGCTCGCCGCAGAAGCCGCGAAAGCCAGAGATATCAGGCTCGACTATCCCGAGGGGCGGCCATCGCTGTACACCCTCTCCCGCGATATCAACGACTTTATGCCCGCCCATATGCTCCACCTCACCGAGGCCGCCCTGGGAGAGGCGGGGAAGGCCCTTTCAGGTGCGACGATCGCCCTCCTCGGCTGGGCCTTCATTAACGACAGCGACGACGCCCGCAACAGCCCGTCCGAACCATATTTCAAGGCTGCAACCGCGGCGGGTGCCGAGGTCCGGGTACACGATCCCTGGGTCGACCCCGCCACCTCGCCGGATCTCCCGAGCCCCGATCAGCCGGACGGCGGCCTCACCATGGATCTCGAGCAGGCGCTCGCTGGTGTCGATGCCGTGGTGATCTTCACCGGGCATGCAGTGTACCGGGGCCTTCTGCCTGAGCAGGTGAAGCGGCTCTCCGGGTGCGAGCGGCCGGTGATCGTGGATGGGAGGAATGTTGTTGAGCCGGAGGAATGGGTGACGGCAGGGTTTGTGTATAAGGGGGTTGGGAGAGGGGAGTGGAATTGAATCTGTTTCTGCTTACGAATTGATAGTATCCACTCTTCGGAAAATTGGAGAAGAACCGATCGTAAAGAAGATCCTTCTCCTTATAAATGAGAATCAGCTCAGGCTCATCGATCGTGCAATCGACGAGCTCTATAAACTGCTGCTTCGAGAGATGAAGCTCTGCTGCCATGAGCCCGAGCAGCTTATCACGTATTTCCTTTTTCCCATGAGATACCCAGGTTCGGATCGCTTTATCGCACCCATTGTGCCGGACTGTCAGTTTGATATGTCTGGACATCTCTGTTGAGAATCCTTTCTTCTTCAGGCGGGCAATAATTGTGTGATTCTTCCGGCTCACGGCATCAGATCCCCTCTGATATAAGGGACATGAGTTTCTGCCTGAACAATTGTACTCCTGAAGAGAGCTTGTGGATATCCTGCTCTACATAATCCTTCCAGTTCTCTTCGAATTCATTGTCAGGAATTGGTGAAAATCTCATTTCGGGTTGCATCACTTGATACCCTGAACTCCATGAAGCAGAGAATAATTTCGGATACGCCATTACCTTCCCCGTCAACGATCAGAGATGTGAGTTACATATATATGCATATGTACCCTCTATTGTGTAACCAAACGTGTGGAGGTATGTGTAGTATGGGGACAAATCTTGCACTCGATGATCATCTCATTGCTGAAGCCCAGGCAATCGGAGGTGCCCGCACAAAGAAGGCCGCGGTTACTGAAGCTCTTGAAGAATATATTCGGAGAAGAAAACAGGTACGGATCACGGAACTCTTTGGAAAGATAGAGTACGATCCGGAGTATGACTATAAAAAACACCGTCTGCGAAGATGAAAGTCCTTGTTGATACCTCAATCTGGTCTCTTGCTCTCAGGAGAAGAGGTGTTCTGTCAGAAGATGAAAAGGTATCAGTCAGTGCATTGATCGATCTCATCGATGATGCACGGGTTGTTATGATCGGCCCAATCAGGCAGGAACTACTCTCAGGGATCTCATCAATGTCACAGTTCAATGACCTTAAAGAGCATCTGCAGTCCTTTGAAGACCTGCCCCTTTACCGTGAGTATTATGAGAGGGCCGCGGATTTTTTTAATATTTGCAGACGATCCGGTGTTCAGGGTTCGCATATTGACTTTTTAATCTGTGCAGTAGCGGTTGAAGCGGATCTGCAGATTTATACCTCAGACCGTGATTTTATTCAGTATGCAAAGCACCTGCCTATCCGTTTATATGGGACATAACCGAATAACCCCCCATTCACATGCGCCCATATCTTCGGTGTGCCCTCTCGATAGACATGATATGAATAATATAGACGTTTTTCTTATCTGGATCGATGGTATAGATCACGGTGAATGAACGTGCGATATGGAGACGGTACGAATCCCGCTTCTTATTTGTACGGAGTTTTTCCCTATCTCCATCTTTATCAGGATATGGATTATCCTGTAAAACCCTTACGAGGCAGAAAGCCTCAGGCTTAACCAATGAAAAACCACAAGACCTCCCGTACTCATACTCCTTTTCCGGGCAGAGCAGGTTGATTTAATTTGGGAGTACGACTCCGTCTGTAAAACTAACCATTGAATTGCCATCGAAGGCTGAACTGCGACAGCGATCGCGTATGGAAAATCGACCTTCAAGGAAATTCATCTGCCCACACTTTCCATATGGAGGGATGAAACATGACACTAAAAGACTATCAAGTTGCCGCTGGCCTTGATATCCATAAGAAGTTCATCATAGCCACACTTCTCTGGGCAAATGGAACCAAGATCCAGCAGCGGTTTGAACGAACTGTGCAAGACTCGCTTGCACTGAAGGCTTGGATCCTCGAGCATACATGTGATGTGGTTGCCTGTGAGTCCACCTCTGACTATTGGATGCATATCTATGACATCTTGATCGATCACGTTCCGGTGCTTATCGGAAATGCTCACGACATCAAAGTTCTCTCCCACAAGAAGACCGACAAGATCGACTCCGAGATGATCGCGCACCTTGCCCTCAAAGGGATGATCTCCCCCTCTCGGGTGATGCCTCGCTACCATCGTGATTTCCGGAAGATGGTTCGGCTGAGACACTTTCTTGTAGAAAAGCGGACAGATATCAAAAATCGGATCCACAGTATTCTTGACGGCGAACTCTTTCCTCTGGCAACGATTCTCACTGACATCTTTGGTGTTTCGGGACAGCGCATTCTGCATGGCATCCTTCGTGGTGCATCTGCTGACGAGAGTCTCACGTCCATTCCACCGCGGATACGGTTAAAGAAGGAAAATGAGATTCGTGCACTTATCGATCAGAACATGTCACGCGGTGCTCTCCTGCAACTGCGTCATTGCCTCCGTGTTATCAAACACCTTGATGAAGAAATTAACCCGATTACCGAAGAGGTTCAAGCATATACACTTCAAAACTACCCTCGAGAGTATACAATTCTCCGAACGGTTCCCGGGGTAGGAGATATCACTGCTATCACTCTTATCGCCGAGATCGGAAATTTCAGGGATTTCATCTCCGGTGAGAAACCTGCCAGCTGGATTGGCATTGTACCGAAAGTCCATCAATCCGCAAACCATATCGTGAAGCGCTCCATTACGAAACGAGGTTCTCGCCATGCACGGGGGATTATCACACAAGCCGCTCATGCTGCTGCAAAATCCCGGAAGAATCTCCTCCGTGAATGGTATGAAACTAAAAAAAGTGTGATCGGAACAGGTAAAGCAACCATTGCATTGGCACGTAAAATGATCGTCATCATCTGGTATCTTATCGTCAATGATGAGGAGTATGTCGATAGGTATAGTGATTCCAGCCAGACAGAAACCAAAAAGGTCCACACGATTCGTATTCCCGTCTCACCACACTACACGCTCGAAGAGGTGCTCAGCATGGTAGCAGAGGCAGTACATCTTCTCAATAAACGAGATCCGGATCCAGCCTGACACGTTTCATCCGGGACTCTTGAGGAGAATCCTCCATTCGGTTGCCTGCTTGAGCGAAGGCTATCTCCTAGAACAACTGTTTCCAGGAGAAATGAGAGTCGTGCTCTTCAGTGCCAGATCTATCCCCCATAAGTTCCACCGAGGAGTAACGTAAGATCATGGCCAAAACAACTGGGAGAGAAGTTCACGATGCACGGAGTTCATGTAAAAGTAAATGAATGCCCCCCAAGGGTCTCCTACGGGTAATATCAGGGCAGCGGAGGAGGTCAGAGAATTGAGAACGCAAAACAGCCGTCACGGTAGCGATACGATTATCTTGATTTGAGATGATGCTATTCTGGTGAAGATATCAATGAGAACGTTGACGGCCCTGATTTACAAAGAGGAGGGGATATATGTTGCTGAGTGTCCGGAGGTTGGAACTGCCAGCCAGGGGGATACAGTTGAAGAGGCAGTGGCAAACCTGAAAGAAGCAACCGAGTTGTATCTTGAAGAATGCCCTCTTGAAGCGAGGCATCGACCCATTCTCACCACATTCGAGGTGGCAGATGGGGTTCAGGCTTAAACCTGTTTCTGGAGAAAAGGTAATCAAAATACTCTCAAAAGAATTTGGGTTTTCGGTAAGTGGACAAGCAGGAAGCCATGTGCGGCTCTCAAAATTGACGTTTGAAGGCAAGGTAGTGACAGTTGTGCCATTACATGCAGAGCTGAGAGTGGGAACCTTACGCAATGTTCTGAAACTGGCAAAAATTGATCCAGATGACTTTGCTCATCACCTGTATTAATTGGAGATTGAGATACTATTGAGGTTGTTCTTCAAGCCACTATTGTATTTTTATAATTTCACAATTATGATCACTTTAATAACCATTTATCCCTCGTAGGTGTCGCACAATAAAGGTTGTAGGACATGGCTGTCTCACAACCTTCCCTCCTCAGTGATAGCAAGGAGCCGGGGGAAGATGTACATCGCAGGCTTCCTCCCCTCCTTTTCGGAGAGCACCCTGATGATCGCAGACTCGCGCAACTGTCCCAGAATACGCTCAACGCTCTTTCTCGGGATCGCTCTGCTCTGATAAAACTCTGTTGAAGTGAACACGCCCGGCATATGATAGAAAAGCCTTTGAGTTGTAAAAACCCAATGCTGGATATGGATTCTCATACCTTCTCCCGATATTCAATACAGGTTTCAGGAACGGTACAGAGGGTTGGCTATCGGCATATTGTTCAGAATATTGCCCGAAAATTAAAAATTACCGGCTATATCGAGAACCTTGAAGGATATGATGTGCATATCATTGCAGAGGGCCGTGTAGACGACCTTGATGCATTTATCCTGGCTATCAGGAATGTGGAATATCCGGTAGAAGTCGAAGAGATTTGTACCGTGAAGGAAGATTATAAGGGAGAATATTCTTATTTCACGGTAATAAGAGGCTCTCCGGAAGAAGAACTTGCAGAGAGATTTGATACTGCAATTGCTATCTTTTCTCGAATGGAGAAGAAACAGGATATCTCCCTTGAGAAGCATGATACGTCCATTTCATTACAGGAAGAGACTATCGGTCTTCAGAAGGAGACGCTCAATCTTCAGAAGGAGACGCTCAATCTTCAGAAAGATACTATCGGTCTTCAGAAAGATACTATCGGTCTTCAGAAAGATACTATCAGTCTTCAACAAGAAACACTCACTGAAGTTAAAGGAATGAGGAGTGACCTGGATAACCATCTAAATAAGGAGATCTCTGAGATGCGTATGGAATTGAAGGAGATCAGGACGGCATTGATACAATATGGGATTATGAATGCTGTAAAGTCCTGAGAATAGTGAATTAATCTGTCACCTCACTCCTCCCGAGGGAGCACAGCTCAATCCCCATTCCGGCTCCGGTGAAGGCGATCCTCATGGCCACCGGGCGGGGATATTCGTCCTCGCCGGGGAGATGGCAGAGCTTCCGGGCTTATGGTAGTTGACCAGGGTATATCAGCCTCTTATATGAACCAGTTAAGGTAACGACGAAGTCACTGAGCGACACCCACGATATTCTCGCTCCAGCTCAGGGAGTCATGCTGCGTGATAAATGCATGATGCTGCGAGATAAATGCGTGATGCCCACTATCTTCCCTCTCAAATGTAACCAGATGGTGCCCGGGAGATGGGCGGGTATATTCGGGTAAGCACCGCCATTTTTTCGTTATCCCGATAACTGTATACGCCCATTCCTTTTTGACCAGAGTATATAAAGAAAGGCTCATTCGTTGTAACTGGTCAGCACCCCCTATTCTGACCTCTCGTTGAATCACATCACTTACCACTACTTATCAGAGAATACGCCATTATAACCGTTAGATCCTTATATAATGAGATATTAATAGATATTGAGGAAATGGAGATGGAGCGTGATGAGATCCTTGCACTGGCACACCATAACCCTGAAGCACTCGTTACGATCATCCAGCGTCTTGAAGAGATGGTAGGGCGACTCGAAGCACGGATCGCTGAGCTTGAACGGCAACTCACTATGAACAGCCGGAACAGCAGCCTTCCCCCTTCAGCAGATGGATTCAAACGACCTCAAACCAAACGGACAAAGACAGGGAAACGTCCTGGCGGTCAAAAAGGTCATGAAGGTCGAACCATCGAATAGTGTGAAACACCGGATCTCATCAAGATTCATCGTGCGTCTGTCTGTGAAGGATGTAGGCATCTCTTGAGGATGTGCCGGTAGAATCCGTTCAGAAACGGCAGGTGCATGACATTCCACCGCCACAGATCATTGTTATCGAGCACCACGCAGAGACAGTGATTTGCCCACACTGCGGCCAGATCCATGAAACATCATTTCCTGATGACGTTCCTGCACACCTGCAATATGGTCAGACGATCCGGGTACTGATGGTGTATCTCTGCATCTACCACCTGCTCCCTATGAACGTGCCTCAGAAATCTTCACAGACCTCTATGGATGTTCTCCTGTCAAAGCAACCCTGATGAAATCGATTGCAGATTGTGCAACGAATCTCGAAGGGTTTGAGCACCGGGTCAAACATCTCCTCTCTGAAGCTCCCATTCTGAACGTGGATGAAACCGGGTTGCGTGTGAATGGTAAGCGGGAGTGGTTGCATACCGCCAGTACTGATCTCCTCACTCTCTATGGTCATCATTCAAAACGGGGGGGAAAGGCGATGGATGCAATTGGGGTACTTCCTGCATTCAAAGGCATCATGGTCCATGACTGCTGGTTGCCATACTTCAAATATCCGTGTGAACATGCCGTCTGTAATGCCCATATACTCCGTGATCTCAAGGGAATATCGGAGAATTTCGGCCAGAACTGGAGCGATGCAATGCAGGATCTGCTGATTGAGATCCATGTTGCGGTACAGGAGACCCCGGAATCAGCAGAATCCCTTCCCAAGGTCGAGATAGAAAAGTTCCAGAGACGATTCGAGAATATCATCGAGACCGGGATTGCTGAGAATCCTCCATCCTCTCAACCAGATCCAAAGAAACGGGGTAGGCAAAAGAAGACTCGTGCGCAAAACCTCATTGAACGGTGTCAGAAGTACCGGACCGAAATCCTCCGGTTCATGACAGATTTTAGAGTGCCGTTTACAAACAATCTTGCAGAGCGCGACATCAGGATGGTGAAGGTGCAGCAGAAGATCTCGGGATCGTTCAGGAGTGTTGAGGGAGTAGCAAACTTCTGCCGGGTACGAGGATATATCTCAACCATAAAGAAGAATGAGGGGTCAATACTTGCCGCCATCAAAGGGGCATTCAGGAGAAATCCCTTTATGCCCATTGCGACTCACAGGTATAGCTGACCTGTTACGGTTATTCTTGATATAAAACGAAATACGTTGATAATATATGTCATAAAAGTCGATCCGAGGAAGGTTGTCTACAGAAACCCGGAGTGAATACGGGATAATGGAATAAGGGGAGTCAAGTTAAAGACAAAGATCCCCATTCTCGGCAGAAGCATCATTTCAAAGAAGATCCTTCCCGCTATAGATGCTGTTGAGATCAGCCTCATCGATCGTGCAATCGATTGTTTCCATAAACTGCTGTTTTGAGAGATGGAGTTGTTCTGCCATGAGACTGAGAAGCCGATCGCCGATCTCCTTTTTGCCATGAGATACCCATGTTCGGATTTGTGTATCGCACCCATTGTGCTGAAATGTCAGTTTGATATGCTTCGACATCTCCGACGTAAAACCTTTCTTCTTCAGTCGGGCAACAATTGTGTGATTCTTCCGGCTCACGTCTCAGATCTCCTCTGGTATAAGGGATATGAGTTTCTGCCTGAACAATTGTGCTCCTGAAGAGAGCTTGTGGATATCCTGCTCTACATAATCCTTCCAGTTCTCTTCGAATTCATCTGTTATCTCCACAAGAGCTTCATGAAGATTTGGTGCTGTTGCAAGGAGATGAAATTCGTGGTTATAAAGGATAAAATCCTCATTATCTCTCTCGCATGAGAGGTCGATTGGATGATCAAGCGTATGGATTGTATCACGAATCCGTACATACAAGAGAGGGATCTGGAATGGTGGCTGGTCATGTGTATCGGTTGCAAGCTCGTTAACAAGCCGTTCAATCACGTCACTATATGTTTCGCGGGGGTGCTCCTTCAGCCCGTTCAGCCGGTCTTTCACCCCTGTTGCGATCTTGATTGAACTCATGCTCTGCATACCACCTTGTACTACCTTGGTGGTATATAGGGTTTCTGATCAGACTGTCAGATCAGTAGCAGCGAACAAATGCCTTACCGCCTATCGGAGGCAACTTGGGGTCGACTCTCATCTGGCGATACTTTTTTGAAGAATGAGATTAAGCAGAGTTATCAGGAGAAGATATCCAAAAGAGATTGCGGTATTGCGAGAGCAAGAGAAATGGTTGTTGAGGTTGCTATTGGCGGGGGTAATCGGCCATTTGCGTCAAAAAGGTTTCAAGAGAGATACTGATCGGGGATTATAATGGGAAACACAGGTCTTGAACAGGATTTGCAGAGTGAAATCAGGGAATTGCCACTTCATTACCAGAGAAAAATTCTGGATATTATTCGGCTTATGAAGACAGAATGCAGAACTTCCATCAAAAAACATGACATTCTTGAATTGAAAGGGTGCGGGAAGGATCTCTGGAAAGGTACCGATGCTCAGGAATATGTTAGAATCCTGAGGAATGAATGGGAATAAATCTGCAACTCCTGTTGAAGGATACGGCGACAGTCGCACTGGATACAGCTCCGTTCATGAGAGTATATAGGGGAGTTGTCCACTCCGTGAGTTTTTCTGAGAAGAGATCAGGAATTTCCCTCTGATCTTCAAGAGATCGCACCTCCGATTGATGAAAGATCATACTCTTGCAGGGTACTATGCCTTTTTTGATAGTGGTTCTGTTGTTGATGAAATTTTTTAAGTAACTATCAAAAGTGTCACTTTATAATATTCAAAAAATCATCCAGCGAAACATTCGCTTGTTTGAGAATGCTCTTAAGAGTTCCTTTTTTTACAGGATTATGTAAAGGAACTGTTACCGTATCACTAACACGTTGCAAAAAAACATGGCTGCCTTTTTGTCTGACGATTACAAATCCTAGTTTTACCAGAGTTTTTATTACTTTCTGCCCGGAAATTATCGGTAATTCAGGCACTTATAACATCCACCGTTGTAACTTCTCCGAGAATTCTGGCTTGCTCCTGTGTAACCTCAAGCACAAGTTCAATGGCTTCTTTGATGTTCTCAAGTGCTTCTTCTTTCGTGTCACCCTCACTGATAGCTGCTGGAAGTTCCAGACAACGTACAGTAAATCCACCTTCTTCTGCTGCCGAAAGAGCTACTGTATATTTCATAATTACTCATCGTTGTTTCGGGTATATTAAAGTTAATCCTAACACATCTCGTAACTGGTTTTTGATAAGGGCGAGATCCGCCTGGCCCCGGACTTGTTGTAAGTCAAGAGGCCGATAGTGTCCATACGACATCGTTCGTTTCTCTCTGCCTTTAAGTGTCAGGATAGAACAGGTCTCGGGAGTTTTGAACGTCAAAATACGTTGATCATATACTATTGCACCATAGGGTTTGAATGTGTGATAGCACGATTGATCTGCAAGATAACTGTCTGATACTTTCGCTGCTACTCAAACTGCCATTTGAGATGAGAGAGAACTGATGACGGATATCGTAATACAGGTTTTTTTGAAGGGTAACCTTGTCAAAAACGTTGTTTCTCCATGCAAATTCTGAAACGTAGTTACATGCTTCGCTGAATCGCTCCATCGTTGAGAGAAGTATCTGGTGTTGCTCTTTCGTAGGATGGAGTTTCATCTTCATTGTCAGAAGCATTACACAGAATTATATTTTTCACATAATTAAAACATTGTCTAAGGCGGCATTCCTCCCACGGCTGAAGCCGTGGGCCTCCTGCCTGTTGATATCGTGATCCATAAGAATCTGTGGATACAAAGAATAGTACCATGAAGATCGCAACAATCGTCGGGGCCCGCCCTCAGTTCATCAAATGCGCACCCGTCTCGCAGGCCATCAGGCAGAGGCATGAAGAGATTCTCATCCACACCGGCCAGCACTATGACCCTGGGATGAGCGGAGCCTTCTTTGAGGAGCTCTCCATCCCTGAGCCCGACTATAATCTCAGTATCGGATCCGGCAGCCAGGGGGTACAGACCGGCAGGATGCTGGCCTCAATCGAGGAGGTGCTCCTTGCTGAAGAGCCGGAGATGGTCCTCGTCTACGGGGATACGAACTCCACCCTGGCGGGCGCCCTTGCCGCAGCCAAACTGCATATCCCGGTGGCTCATGTCGAGGCGGGCCTCCGGAGCTTCGATCGCAGTATGCCTGAGGAGATCAACCGGGTCCTGACCGATCATATCTCCGCCCTCCTCTTCTGCCCGACCGGGACGGCTGTTGCAAACCTCGCAGCCGAGGGAATCACTCAGGGGGTGCATCTCGTCGGCGACGTGATGGTCGATGCCCTCCGGCAGAACCTGCCCCGTGCCGAGGTCAGCTCAACGATCCTCTCAGACCTCGGGGTTGAGGCGGGCGAGTACTATCTGGCGACCGTCCACCGTGCGAGCAACACCGACCAGGAGGCGAACCTCCGGGGAATCATGCAGGCCTTCTCAGAGCTCGACTCCCCCGTCATCTACCCGGCCCACCCGAGGACGAAGAAGTACCTGGCGGCGTACGGTGTCGTTCCGGGGGCCCATGTCAGGATCATCGACCCACTCCCCTACCTCGATATGCTCGCCCTGATGGGTGCTGCCCGCGCTGTCCTGACCGATTCTGGGGGTGTGCAGAAGGAGGCGTATATCCTGAAGGTCCCCTGCGTGACCCTCAGGGAGAATACCGAGTGGGTCGAGACGGTGCAGGACGGATGGAATGTGCTCGTCGGATCGGATACCCGGAAGATCCTGGATGCGGTCCGGTCCTGTGTGAGGGGTGGGCGGCCCCATTCCGAGCGGTTTGGAGATGGAAGGGCCGCTGGGAGGATTATGGCACTCCTCTCTGAGTATCTCGGTTGATCCCGCAGTCTCCGGATCGCCCCGGGTGGGGGTGGACGGGGCATACCCGGGCCGGGACTGTCCCGGCGCTCTCTTCGGGTGGGGATGATCAGAATCAATGCCTTTCCTGAGGGTAAATCCCTGGGTTTGTGGATGATACGGAAAAAATTACTCCCTGTTTCTGATACAGTGGAACGCCATCACGTGCAAGCGCACTAAGATGGAGATCAATTGCTTCGGTGATATTTTTCTTTGCTTCCTCCTCAGTCTTTCCCTGGGAGACGCACCCAGGAAGTACGGGAACTGTAACGATATACCAACCATCTTCATCCTGTTCAAGAGTAATTTTAAAATCCATATCTGATCACCTCAAAGCCCCATTCGGTAATGTCAGTTGTATCCTGAAAATTTATACGATGTATCTACCACCAATTGGAGATCTTCCCTATAAAATGTAATGTGCAATAATTGGTTGCTGCAAATCCTATGTCGGCAGTTATTGGCTATCCCCACGACACGGGAAGGGAATGGTCGGTTTGTACTCTTCTCCCACAATCAGATCAAAGCACTTTTAGACTCTCTTTCTCCATAGTACTATCAAACGAGGTGTACTTCACAGACATGACAGCAGACCATACCTTCAGAGAGGGTCTCTATTCCGGCACGACCATCATCTGCCTCGTCGGCCCCGGCTTTTCGCCCGCCTGCGCATCTGCAGGGCATATCAGGATGAATGTGTATGATCGTGGTGCATCCATCTGCATCTTTGGGAGAGCATCATGGATGTAGGGGTCATCGGTGTCGGGATGATGGGAAAGAACCATGCCCGTATCTATTCTGAACTCAAATCGGTCGGTTCGGTCTCTATCTTTGATCTGAATGCCACGCTTGCAGAGGACCTTGCCACCCAGTATGGCGGCACCGTCGTCCCGACGATCGCTGAGATGTGCCGGAAGGTCGATGCGGTCAGCATCTGTGTGCCGACCAGATTCCATTATGCCGTCGCATCCGAGGTGCTCCATGAGGGTGGTGTTGCGATGCTCATCGAGAAGCCTGTCTGCGCGACCGTTGAAGAGAGCAGAAAGCTGATCAATGCCATCCCTGAGGACCTGACCGTCGGTGTCGGCCATATCGAGCGGTTCAACCCGATCATCGGGGAGATCCGGCGGATCATGGATGCGCCCCTCTATGTCGAGATGAAACGGCACAACCCGGCATCCGGCAGGATCACCGATGCCTCCATCGTCGAGGACCTGATGATTCATGATATCGATATCATGCGCCACGTCCTCTTCAACGGCGGGTATTCGCTCCACTGCGGCGGAACAACGGATGTCTGCTCCGCCCTCTTCACCTACGGAAAGATCCCCGTCTCCCTCTCGGCAAGCCGGAAGTCATCGAAGAAGATCCGCTCCATCTACATCGAACAGGAGGAGATGACGATCGAAGGCGACTTCATGACCCAAGAGGTCTCGATCTACCGGAAGCCGGAACATTACGCCTCCGAGAATGAGCGGTATGTCCAGGAGAATATCATCGAGAAGGTACTCGTCAACAAGAACGAGCCGCTGAAGCGGGAGCTTGACACCTTCGTCGACTGCGTGAAGCGTTCGAAGGCGTTTCCGGTTACACCCGCAGAGGCGCTTGCGAACCTAATCACCTGTGAGGAGGTTGCAGGGTGTATTGCGGGGAGGAAGGTGTGAGAGGGCGTTCTCCCGGAAGAGTGGGACGTTCCAGTTGATTGGAATGCTTATTATGGTTTAAATCTCTATAATTTTTTACTAATCGACTAAAATATCAATGGTTATAACATCTCCTACCTATTATTTCATCTCTATGCCTTATTGTGGTTACCTGACTGAAATATGCCCCCGAAACGAGTTTTCTGAAACAACAATCAGATTGGTTATCATTTCCAATGACATACTATGAATTGATGAAGAGATACTGGCCAGGTGATCTCCCAAAACCCTCTTTCCGGACTCACCATGAGATGCAGTGTGTCCTGGCAGACCCGAATACAATCTCCGATCTTCCCCTTTATTCTATGTACCGTGATCTCGCTCTCAAAAGGGAAGATCGTGCCTATCTCCTTGAACAGAACGTACGTTTTGATATCACCGTTATACCTCCCTGTATGCTAGGTGGCGAATATGTCAAGACCAAGGGGCACTACCATCCACACAACCCGTCAGGCATTGGTTACCCGGAGCTCTACCAGGTCTTCGCTGGGGAGGCTCATTACCTGCTCCAGCATAAAAGTCTCAGTGATGTTGTTGTTGTGACCGCAAAGGCAGGAGAGTGTCTCCTCATACCTCCGGGATATGGGCATGTGACTATCAATCCAAGAGAAGAAGTTTTGATGATGTCAAACCTTGTATCGGCTGGCTTCACGAGTGACTATGCGCCCTATGAGCAGATGCAGGGGGGAGCATATTATGAGATGGATGGTGGTGTATGGGTTCAGAATCCACGCTATCCGATGATTCCTTTGAGGAGAGAGCTCGCAGCTTATGAGGTGCCTGAACTTGGAATACAGCATGGGAGGAGTATCTACGAGATGGTATCAGAACGGGAGGATATCTCCTTTCTGAATTCACCGGAGATGTCTTTAGTTTTGTAACAGGTATAGCTGACCAGTTACAAAAATGCATTTCATAGGGGGGTTTATGTATGGTTATGGTTGAAGCGAAAAATGAAATGAACGATGTACTCTTCCTCCTTCAGAAGATTGAAAGTATCATCGATACACGGCTAATCGGAGAAGTCGAGCCGGATGATGATGAAATCAGCCTGATTGCAGAGTATCTGGATAGAAAGAAGAAATAAATTCTGACACTCCATGAATTATGAATTTTTCTGGAAAAGAAGGCAAAACGGTTATGCATGTAGTATCTTGTAGATGAGGTAAGACCTGTACCTGACGTCCATACGATCTCTCCTCTCTTGGTAAACGCCTTCTGCAATGTACATCTGCTCCTCCCCTTCTGTCAGCACCACGGGCTCTCCTCATGATCAGGGGAAGGTTCACCAGAAGTCACCCATGATGCTTTCCGTTCTCTCCCGGTATCTCGGTTGATCCCGCAGTCTCCGTATAACCCCCGGTTGGGAGTGGACGGGGCATACCCGGGTCGAGACCGTCCCGGCGCTCTCTTCGGGGAAGAAGAGAGATCATCTCCTCCTTTGTGTGGAGGGGAGGGGATGGTCGGGTTGTACTACCCCTCCCACAATCAGATCAAAGCACTTTTAGATTCTCTTTCTCCATAGTACTATCAAACGAGATGTAATTCACAGACATGACAACAGACCACACCTTCAGAAAGGGTCTCTCTCCCGGCACGACCAACTGCCTCGTCGGCCCCGGCTTCTCGCTCGCCTGCGCATTTGCAGGGCATATCAGGATGAATGGATATGATCGTGATGTATCCATGTGTATCTCGGGGAGAGCATCATGGATGTAGTGGTCATCGGTGTTGGGATGATTAAAAAAACCATGCCCTTATTTACTCTGAACTCAAATCGGTCGATGCGGTCAGCATCTGTGTGCCAACCATGTTCCACTATGCCGTCACATCCGAGGTGCTCAATGAGGGCGGTGTTGCGATGCTCATCGAGAAGCCTGTCTGCGTAACTGTTGAAGAGAGCCAAATGCTGATCAATGCTATCCCTGAGGACCTGACCGTCGGTGTTGGCTATATCGAGCGGTTCAACCCGATCATCGGGGAAATTCAGCGGATCATGGATGCGCCCCTCTATGTCGAGATGAAACGGCACAACCCAGCATCCGGCAGGATCACCGATGCCTCCATCGTTGAGGACCTGATGATTCATGATATCGATATCATGCGCCACGTCCTCTTCAACGGCGGGTATTCGCTCCACTGCGGCGGAACAAAGAATGTCTGCTTCGCCCTCTTCACCTATAGGACGATCCCGGTCCTCCCTCTCGGCGAGCCGGAAGTCCTCGAAGAAGATCCGCTCCATCTATATCGAACAGGAGGAGATGACGATTGAAGGCGACTTCACGACCCCGGAGGTTTCCCTCTACCGCAAGCTGGAACATTACGCCTCCGAGAACAAGCGTAGGCGTCCTGGAGAATATTATCGAGATGGTCATAGTTCGAAAGGTTAAGCCCCTGAAGACTGACCTGAAGACATTCATTGATTGGTACGATGATAGTAAACCAAAGTAAGAAGATGGGCCATAAATTATGATTTGTCATTTGAGAAATATTGTGATATATTATTTGATAAAAAATAATTTGGTTGAAATGTGGCGGTAAATTTTGCAGTATGACAATGGAAAAATTAAGGACAAACAAAATGAAAAAGAAAATAATTGAAATATATCACTCAAAAACAAGAATAGATGTCCAATGGGCTTTTTTCAGTCTTCTTTCAGCTGGATTGACATATATTGTGCTCAGGATAATAATTGGGAAAAATTTGGGTGTTTCTGGATTGGGCATATATACAATTGTTTATATGATATATCAATTTGGCATTCAATTTTCAAACTTTGGGTTTGGATCTGCATTAACTAAATATATTGCAGAAAATTATGATGATAAATCTTTAATACAAAAGAAGATATCTGCAGGAATTGTTGGCTCAATTATATCTGGATTAATATTTTCAATATTGTTGTTTATAATGTCCCCAATAATTTCCAATAATGTATTTAATACGCCAGAAATGAACCCCTTATTAATTATTACCTCATTTTGTTTCCCCTTTATTTCATTACAATTAGCTGTTTTAGGAATATTCAATGGATTTCGACAGATGAAATCTTTTGCTTCATTAAATATCGTATTGAACGTTTTTATAATATTTTTATCAATATATTTTGTGAATATTTGTAATTTATCGCTTTTTGGTGCAGTTCTAGGATATGCAATTCCAACCTGCATAATTGGAGGTTTATCTCCATTATTACTGTCAAAAGAATTTACATTCAAAAGGAGTTTATTCGAAGTAAGTGTTCTTAAAACCATGAGTATTTTTGGTTTTTTTTTTATTCTATCCACATCAGCTTCATTTTTAAATACCCAAGTTGGAACTTTCTTAATTGGATATTTTCTAACTCCAATTGAAGTAGGTATTTATTCTGTAGCCATTACAATCTCCCAAATTTTAATAATTTTTCCGAGTGCTATTCAAAGAATCACTACTCCTGACATAGCAAATCTATACAGAAAAAAAAGTGAAACGAAAATTAGAAAATATTTTTTTAGATCTATGAGTTATTCATTAATAGCATGTTTAATTATTGGTATAATTATTATTCTAATGGGTGATTGGCTAATTTTAAATTTATTCTCTGAAGAATTTTTACCGGCAAAAAAATACATGATTTATTTAATAATCGGAAATGTTATTTTTTCTCCCGTTATTTCGGTAGGTTCATGTTTTTTCAGCATGAATAAATTTACAGTTCCTTATCGGATAAATATTATATCATTTTTTTTAATGTTATTACTTAATTTCATTTTAATTCCTTCATTAGGTATATTTGGTGCAGTTATTTCAACTATTACCCTCCAAATAGTTTTACTGTTTATTTATTTTGCAATGATATGGATCTATACTGCTGAAGAATAGATCCTGTGTACCCTGCATTCCCGTGTATACATAACAAGGTGAAATTGAAATGGCTGAATTTCATTTGAAATCTTGAAATAGCCTTATTTATCAAATTTTAAAAATTAGCCTCGTTATGTGTGGTTCCAAAGCATAACGATAAAGATTTTGCTTCGAAAACCGTAAATTGTGCAATTAAATCGCAATTAGATTCCAATTAAGCCCTCTTTACTTTTTCATCGTTATGAGTTGGCGGGAATCCAGGGTGTAATCCTGTCGAGTTAATTTCGAAAAACCACCTCACAGCACCCCATTCATACGAAAAGACCTCTTAACCCCAACTTTGCCATTAACAAGAAATAAATGTTTTCTTAGTGATGTTTGAATCGACCAAAATGCAAACAAAACTAAGAACTAATGAACTTGTGCCAAATGGAAGTATATCCGATAACGTACCTTTCTTTCTGTAAATTCTCTGACCCTGCTCTCCTTGGTTGATCATTCTCTCTCGTCCGACAAATATCTTCTGCCTGTAACCCACTCTTCGTTGATATCCATCAAGATAGCTCCTATTAGTCTTAGGAGGGACTCATCATTAGGGAACACCCCTGCAACCTTTGTTCTCCGTTTCAACTCTTTATTCATCCTCTCCATCATATTTGTCGTTCTGATTTTCTTCCATATTCTTTTGGAAACGCAGTATAACTCAGAAGGCCTGGGATGAATCTCTCGATAGTATTCGCTGCCTCCCTGTATCCTTTGTCATTTAACTCATCAGCGAGAGCCTGAATCCTTTCCTCACTACCATAGGCATCTCTCAGGCATTCACCAATCTCTTTCTGCATCTTGCGTGGGATGTTCTTCAAAAATGCTCGTGAGCAATGGACCTGATGTAAATGGCGGGATCAAAGTGCACAAAAGTGGTGGAATAGAAATGCTCATTTCAACAACATAAATTCTCTGTTATACCAACCTTTCAGACATGGGGGATCAGACCCTGGCGCCGCCGCTCTTTCAGGCGGTAACTATCACCCTATATTCCCGCTCACTCATAACGAGGCTGGCGGCTTCACACCCAGAGCATGATACAGATCCTCTTGTTTTTCAACCATCTCGCCCACCCGTAGTGATCTCCCCGGCTGCTCGAAGCACTCAATCACATCTAACTTGTCCAACAAACCTGGCAACGTGTACTCTTTGAGAAGACCCGCCACCTGCATCCGTTTCTTGATATGAGACAGATAAATCAACGCCACAAACATGACAAACAGCTTCCCGTCAAGACTCTGCTCCGATGAAACCAGAGTACGTCGCATGTTCAGACGCTCTTTGACGTTCCCAAAAGCCTTCTCAACAACATCTTTGTTCCGATAGAGTTCAAGAGCGGTCACTGCATCCATCGTCTCATTGGTGATCAGCGCAAAAAATCCATAATACCGTCTGATTTTGGCAACGACCTCTTCCCGCACCTGTGCTTTTGTACCACGCACGGGAGTTGTCTTGATCATGAAATACTTCTCATAGAGTTTTTGATGTTCAGAATCCCGATTTCCTGACTCCAGTTCCTGTTTCAGTTTGATCAGCAGGCGATCAAATTCCTTCTCATCCTCGGCTGCCTGGTCGATGTTGTAGTAATAGTGAATGTACAGGCGACGGGGTTCCTCAAGAGTATCGCCCTTATATGGCCGGTGTTGTGTATAATTCCAGGTGGTTCTAACAGTTCGATAATAGAGTTCATGGTCATCACTATACTGTTCGAAGCTTCGGAATGTATCGTAGATTGCATCCAGCTCCTCTCGGATATAGACGAGAGACATCTTGGTGGACATAAGAAACTTGACATGGCTCTGAAACAGGCGGTTGATATTCTCTTTCGTAGAAAATCCCCGGTCCATAACCAATTTTACTCGTGAATACCCAAGAATATCCAGTTCTTCAAGAAAACGGCTGATCGTTTTGCTATCGGGAATATTGCCTGCAAGTTTTCTGTAGTAGAATGGGAGATTGGACTCCTGGCCAAAGACCAGAGCCAGATTCAACTGGGGCAGTCGATCATGCTCCTTGTTGTGGCCATACTGTACTTGCCTGAGGGTTTCTGAGTAACTGGAGATCGTTGTTGTATCATAGGCCCAGAACTCATTTTCCAGCCTTCTCTTTCCCTGGAGGGTGAAGAATTGTTGTTTATTCTCCTCAGTGATGCTGGCAAACAGCTCGCTGCTGCGTTGTTAGGTGATGGTTGTGCCATAGGGATGCTTGTGGAGGAACCCCCACTTCTCAAAGCGATAGAGCGGTCTCGTATCTTCAAGAGTCAGGTAGTATGCGATAGATAGAATCTGCTTATAAGTGTTGGGAAAACACTGTTTCAGATCATCTGTGATCCCCAGTTTCTCACCGATGGCATCCAGCAGATAGGTGGCTCCAT
>DUKV01000058.1:0-2137 GCA_013329165.1 Methanocalculus sp.
GGGGTGAGGGCCGTGGTTCGGGGGGCCCCCCCCAGCGAAGGGCGGGGGGGGGGGGGGGCAATGGTGCCGCCCGCCGGGCCCCCCAAAGGGGGGGGGGGGGGGTCGTCTTCAAAGCCGCTTTCCCGGGTTTTAGGACAGGCTTTCCCTCCTTTGCATAACCTATATCGGGGGGGGGGGGTTCCCCCCTGCGGGGTCTCCGCCCCCGCCTCTTCAACACCTGCGAGGAATGCATCAAGAAGCGTCTCGGTGTTGCCGCCTTTCCGTGGTGATCCCGAGATCCCAAGGCCCTTCATTGCATCTCTCCGTTCATATGCTCGTCTTCCATCAAAGACTCTCTCCCTTCATCGTTCGCATCGTTGCGATCACTTCATCTGCAAGCGCCAGTGCATCTGCTTCAGCGGTCGGATGTTCGTTTATTGCTCCCTTTTCATCCACGTTATTCACCATCAGGTACCGGATATCCTTGTTTTTTATGTCTATTACATGGAAGAGGCATTTTACTGATGGTATAGCAGCATCAAAGACATAATCCCAGTCCTGGCCTGCCGATGCAAGGAAGATACCAATCCGTTTCCCTTTCCGATCCGGCGGTACAACCGGCAGTTTCAGGACAAATTTCCGTGATCTGAAGACCTGTGCCCGGTCGATGAGGGCCTTTGGCTGTGCTGCAATCCCCATGCAGAAGATCGGCGAGGAGAGGATGATGATGTCGGCTTCGATGATCTTTGGCTCAACCCAGACGAGATCATCCTTCTGGACACATGCATTCAGCTTCTCACAGGCATTGCAGCCTTTGCAGGGTGCGATCTTGATATCGGTGAGGGCATATTTCTCCACCTCAACATCGGGCTGCTTCTCCATCTCGTGAAGCACCCAGTCGAGGAGCGTCTCTGAGTTGCCGTGCCGGCGCGGGGAACCGGCGAAGGCGAGGACCTTGATTACCATACCAGAAGATTATCCCCGGTATAGATAAAGGCTCGTCGTTTTTACCTGGCAGCTGCCTCTCCCTCCGGTTCTGGCTGCCTCGCGATCCCATTCACCTGTTCCGGACTGTTATCATTTCCCTGATGAAACCGCCTGCATAGCCTGCATAAACCGATCCCGTATCTCTCCAGGTGAAAGCGGGATATTTGGAACCGCCGAATTGCCGGGCCTGATGATCACGTGGATGAACCGGGGCCCGGCTTTCTTCTCTGAGATGGCAGCAGCAAGCGCCTCTTCCGTCTGCACCTGCACCGTCTCGCGTATGCCGGCAGCAGAGGCGACCTGTGCAAGATCAGTGGTGGCATAGCCCTGGGTGATCTGGTTTCCGGTGGAGCCGAAGGTGCCGTTGTCAAGGCAGCAGATGGTGAGGTTCTTTGGCGAAAGTGAGGCGATGACGGGCAGGATCGCAGATCCAAGGAGCGATCCGTCGCCATCGATCACCACCACCTCCCGTTCCTGTGCAAGGGCGAGGCCGAGGCCGATCGGGGATGCCTGGGTGTAGGAGCCGAGCATATAGAAGTTTTCATCCCGATCTGATACCGCAAACAGCTCCTTTGAGGGGATGCCGATATTACTGACACAGAGTGCTCTTTCCAGATGGGGGGCAAGGGCGGCGATCGCATCGTACCGGGTCATCTCCGGTGTATCTATCACCGTTCCAGGTATCGGAGGCACTTCCCTGCTCCGATTGGGAAATTCCCCTGCCGGGCAGGAACCGCCATCAAAACAGGATGGGGAGATGAGTGTGACGGTGGGTATGCCCCCGGCAAATGAAGATCTGATCATCTCCTGCAGGCGGGGGAGTTCATCCGGCTCCATGATGGTTGCATACGGGATGCCTGCACCGTCAAGGATGGCCGGGAGGCGGGTGTTGAAGGGGATCTGTGCGGGGATCACCTCGTTCTGCACACCCCGCCAGCTTGCGATGATCGGGAGCGGCAGATGGAAGGTTCCGTGGAGCGAGAGGAGGGCATTGAGCATGTTGCCAAGCCCCGAGCTCTGGATCACGATCGCAGGTCGTCCCCCGGCAAGGTATACGCCGGCCGAGATCCCGACCCCGTCCTCTTCACGGAGGAGGGGGACATGCGGAAAGGCACCTGTTGCCAGGGCGCAGAGCGTGCCCGCCTTATCGCAGGGGAGGTGGGAGATGAGG
>DUKV01000058.1:2295-50279 GCA_013329165.1 Methanocalculus sp.
GCCGGGAGATCTCCTGGGCGGATGGTCTCCACCGGCATTACCTGATGCTTCTCCGGAACTGCCCTGTACCCACCACCGGTGATATTCAGGAGCACAGATGCATCCTCTCCAATCCCGCCGCGGTCAACTGCTGCGAGGAGGGCGGCACAGGCGACTGCCGCCGCTGGATCGGGATCGATCCCTTCAGTCTCTTCAAAGAGTTCTCCTGCTGCTTCTGCGGCTGCATTCGTGATCCCATACATCTCCCCGCCGCAGGCTGATAGCGCGTCAAAGAGGCCTCCTGGCACGGCATACGGCGGTCTCCTGTTCGTCAGGACATCGGCATTGACAGCCCTGATCGCCTCTTCTGCATGCGGCATATCGATCTCCGGAATAATCTCACGCCGCCGTGCCTGCCAGGCCGAGACGAGAGGGATGAAGGGGAGGTTCTGGGCAAGATGCAGGCGGGGAAGTGTCTTGCCAAAGCGCCCGTCTGCAATAAGCCGGAGCGCTGCCTCCCATGCGGCGATGGCGCCGGTGCCGCTCCCGACCGCCTGTACATAGTGATCGGGAATCCTGCCGATCGTAGTCACCGCATCAAGGAAGACGGTGCCCATCCCGTCGCGGCGGGCAACATTCTTTGCCCCGCCTTCCGGGGTGTATTCTGGCATTCCGCTGATCTGATCTGCAAGTACGATCGCATCAGAATAATCTCCATCTACTGCGATCAGGGTGGTATTCCGGGCAGGAATCGTCGTCCAGATCCGATTCAACGCCCTCTTCGGAACAACAAGCATGACCTGCTGGTCCATTGCATCCGCAACCTCGGCAAATGCCCGTCCGGTATTCCCGGCAGATGCAACAACAAGGGTGCCGCCGCCTGTCTCCTTCAGCCGTTGTAGTGTCGGCCAGGCTTCAAGCTCCTTGAAGGAGCAGGTCGGAACATATGCACCCTTATCGGGTGCGTAGCCGGTGAAGCCGATCCAGAGGTTGGAAAGCCCTGCTTCTTGTGCAAACCCGGAAGACTGGAATGTCACAGGGCCCGACCGGGTCCGTGGCACCTGCTGTACCGGGAGCCAGCCAGCATACCGGAAGATACCGGGCTCATCCCTGATAGCGAGCTGCTTCTCCGGGTAGATCGCACGCAGGAGCCCGTGATGCCCGTCTGGACAGGCACATTCACCATGATCGGGGCATGTTTCCCCGCATACCGGGCACCTGAGGAGGTGGTTCATGGTCCCTCCCTGAGGTAGAATGATCCCTCACGGATCTGATCTGCCAGACGGCGGCAGAGTCGCTCTGCCCTGGTACGATCGGACTGGCGGAGGGTCACCGGGATCTCTCCCTCTCCGATCTGGATTGCTCCGAGATTGATCCCAAAGACGCCTCCTTCACAGGCTGAGGCACAGGCGCCGCAGGCGAGGCAGAGGGAGCGGTCGATGGTATGCCCTTCTCCAATTGCGCCAACCGGGCATATGATGCGGGCATTGCAGGGGGTGCAGTCCTGGCACCGATCAGGGTGGATACGGACACCCCGGTCTGTGCCCCGCCAGATTCTGCCATAATCCGATTCTCTGATCGGCTGGCGGTCGCGGATATCGGCAACCGGGAGTGAAATATCCTCATCAAGCACCATCAGTCCTTCGAGGGATGCAGAATCGAGCACCGGGATTGCAGCGGCAACCGAGGTGAGGCATTCGGGGCCGTCTGATGTGATAAACCCGCCCATCATCAGGGGATCCATCCCGTTCATATCGGCTGAACATGCAAGATTCGGCCGCTCCGGGGTCGATCGCGTACCGGTGCCGGTGATGATCCCGTTAACACCGTTAACAAGAACCGGTGTGCCGGGTGCAAGTGACCTGAGTGAGGGATCGTTTTGTACCGGGTTCACCTCCCCGCACCCCGAGACCGATATCTCCCTGCAGGATCCATGGAGTCCGGTGACCGAGAAGATGGTCTCAAGCACCCCTTCCTCTCTTCTGAGAAATGCGGTATAATTCTTAAATGCCGATCGTGTCGTATGGAGCTTTGCAAATCCACAATCAGATATGGTGATATCGTTTGTATACCGCCGTCCGTCTGCCTCAGCATCAACCTCGATCGTCTTCCCGGCGGCGAGATCTGCAAAGAGATGCCCTCCGCCATAGTGGTCGTCCCGGTGTGCGGTACCATAGACGATGCAGTCGATGAGGCCGAGCCGTTCGTTTGGACAGGGGCCGGGATAGGCAGGAACACCGTTTAAGAAGAGTGAACCGGCTTTGCGGAAGGTGCCGGGGGGTGCAACAGGCACCGTCAGGACGGAATAGGTCCCCGACATCACCCCGAATGTCCCGCAGGTGACAACATCCACATCCTCAACCATGAATGTCTCCCCATCCCGCACCCTCTTCTTGAATTCATCTGCAGGGATGACGGTTGCCTCCCCGCTTCTGATTCTGTTGTTGATCTCCTGTGTCGTCTTCACAGTGTTATCCCCTCCACCCTGACTCTGACTCCGTCGCTTGTGCTAATAACCATATTCACCACACCCAGATGTGACAGCCCCATCAGGCAGTAACCGGGCTGGAACCGTTGTTTCATCCCGAATGTCGGCTCATGGTTGACCGTCTCTGCGATCCCCTCAAATGCATGGACATGGTATGCCTTGATATCCAGAACATCCTCGTTCCGTGCTTCAAGAGGGCTTGTGACATGGCAGGAGATGATCCCGCTCACCGGATCAGCAGCTGTTACCCTGAGTGCATGGGTGATCGGGCATCCCGCCCCCGCAGGTCTCCCGATGACGAGATCTCCCGCCTTGATCTCCCATTTCTCGACGAGATCCGGCCTGAACGGTACAATATCCTTCCTGGTGGACGGCTCACCCGGGAACGGGTGGAGCACGAAGTCATAGGTGAGCCCGAGTATATCGACTCCTGAATAGGATGAATCCTTTCTTCTCTCAGTCTCCTGGTAGAAAGGGCAGTCCCGGACTGATTTTGCGCCCGCGGCAACAAGTGCGGTGAAGGCGGTGCACGAGGCTGCCCCGCAGAGTCCGCAGTCCTTGCCAGGTGGTCTCCATGTCATCTATTCACCCCGGAAGAGGGTGTCAGCACCCTCCAGTTTCCTTATAACGCCGAAATGGTTCTCCCACCCGATCTGCTTCTTTCCGACACAGACGGTACAGACACCAAGGGGAGGGCTGCCCCGGAGCGTGAGTGCCGCCGGATCAGCAATTGGCAGGAGTTCGTCGATGATCTTCATCAGGTACCGCATCCCGGTTCCGATGACTGCATTCGTCTCAACAATCTCGACTGTGGGTGCCACGTCCCGGATCGCTTCCCGGAATACCTCCTTCTCTGCCTGTGAGACGAGATCGATCCTGGTGACAACCGCAGCATCGGCAAGTGCGATCATCGGGCTCATCTTGTAGGGTGAATGGGTTCCTGAGATCGCAGAGAGGACTGCTATGCCGAGAGATTCGGTTGTATAGGGGGTGCACCTGAGACAGAGGCCGGCAGATTCCACGATCAGGAGGCCGGCACCCTCAGTTTCTGCCCAGAGCAGGGCATCGGAAAGAACCGTGATTCCCGCATGATCCGGGCAGAGATCCCCGGAGATGACCTTGCGTGCGGGAATGCCAAACTCACGGGCGATCTCTTCATCTTCGTTGGCATAGATGACATCGATCTTCAGGTACGCAGCAGTTTTTTCCGGGAGATGGCTCAGGATCTGCCTGATCACGGCTGTCTTCCCCGCAGATGGCGGGCCGGCGACGATGATCAGCTTCATGCAGCTCCACTCGTCTCGCTGAGAACGTCGCCTGACCTGAGCCGTTCGCGGAGCGAGGAGAGATAGAGATCGATCTCAGTGACATGCTTCAGCACCGCCTCCTCAGATCCATCCGGCTCAAGGACCACCTTCACCGCTCCGTTCGCCATCACGATCCTTTTGTCTGACATGAGGGAGACGAGAGGGTCATGGGTGACGAAGATGACGGAGGTGCCGGATTTCTTCAGGCAGGTGATGACGCGGTCACGGAAGATGCCTGCATTCTCCACTTCATCGAGGAGGATGATCGGTGCGTTTGAGATGATCACCGCATCGGCTACAAGCAGGGATCTCGTCTGGCCGCCGGAGAGGGAGGAGATCCGGCATTCCGGACGGATCGGCTCTCCCGTGAACTCGTTTGCCAGCCGGATCGTCTTCTCGATCAGGTTCTCTTCTGTGATCTTTCGTGCACGGAGATGCATGCTCAGGAACTCAGAGACGGTGAGATCCGCAAGGCATTTTGTGGTCTGGGTGATGAGGGCGATCGGCTTGCAGGCAGGGTCCCTGACGAACTCTTCAGGCGGTTTTTTACCATCAAGGAGTATACACCTGCCGGTTGCGGTATCGCCCTCTGCAAAGACCTCTATATCGTTGATGAAGGCGCTCTTGCCTGATCCGGTCGGGCCGACGATGGCGAGGGTGTCGCCGGGGCGGAGATGGAGTGCCTCAAAGGTTTCGGGGTTGCCATCCCGATCATGGCCGGGGAGGATGGTGATCGTATGCATGATCACTACTCACTACTGGGGGTCATAATGGTTTTCCATATTTTGAAGCAATATGGTCTTATAAGGTAAATTTCACACTTAAATTTATCCAATTGTGTAAACAATTTAGGGGAGGGTATATGATTTCTCCTCCTCTCCTCGTACTTTTAAAAAGAGGGTATCCGCACCCCGACTATGCCCGCCAGGCAGATGCTTATGAGGCATGGTGGCAGACAACAGAAGGAAGGACCCGGATACTTCGATTGATGGGGAGCTACACGTGGGATGATGCGGTGAACGAGCTCTCCGGGGCATGCCTCGATGCTGGATCAAGCATCGTGAACAGGCCGGCAGAAGGTGTCATACAGAGATGGTCATTCTCTGTCAGAGGATACCTTTTCCGCTCTTCTTTTTGCCAAATCGAAAACATCCTAATCCTGATTAGTACTAATCACGATCAGGGTTCCTGCTTTTCATCTGAAAGAAGATGTGCAACCGCCGCCTCGGTCGTCTCCCTGCCTTTCGGCGTCCGTTTCAAAAAACCGATCCTGATCAGGTACGGCTCATACACCTCTTCGATCGTCCTGACCTCCTCCCCGATTGAGATTGCGATCGTCTTCACCCCGACCGGACCCCCGCCGAAGTCACGAGCGATCACGGTGATGATCCTCCGATCCAGATCATCGAGACCAAGGGGATCGATCCCGAGGATGCTGAGGGCGAGGTCAGCGGATTCACGGGAGATCGAGCCGTCTCCCCGGACCATTGCATAATCGCGGACCCGCCTGAGAAGCCGGTTTGCGATCCTCGGTGTTCCCCGGCTTCTCCGTGCGATCTCAAGTGCCCCGTCTTCTGAGATTTTGATCTTCAGGATCGCAGCCGAGCGTTTCACAATCGAGAGGAGATCGTCCACCTCGTAGAGGTTCAGCCGGAAGATGAGGCCGAACCGGTCACGGAGCGGGGAGCCGAGGAGGCCGACCCGTGTCGTTGCGCCAACAAGGGTGAACTGGTCGAGGGGGAGCTGTATTGCACGGGCACCCGGCCCCTCTCCGATCATCACATCGATACTGTAGTCTTCCATCGCCGGGTAGAGGATCTCCTCGACGACCGGGTTCAGCCGATGAATCTCGTCGATGAAGAGGAGATCTCCTGAAGATAACGCCGTCAGCTGGGCAGCGAGATCTCCCGGCTTGTCGAGTACCGGTCCTGTGGTACTCCTAATTGCAGATCCCATCTCATGGGCGATGATCTGGGCGAGGGTTGTCTTCCCAAGACCGGGAGGCCCTGAGAAGAGGATATGATCGAGAGTCTCGCCCCGGATCTTTGCTGCTTCGATTGCGATGCTGAGCGCCTCTTTGATCTGGGGCTGACCAACGAACTCCTCAAGCCTGGCGGGTCTGATCGCGGGATCGTCGATCTCATCCTCGAACTTCATTGGGGTGGTGATCCGATCAGTCATGATCATTTCTCCTTCATATGGTGGAGTGCTGCTTTAATGATCGCCTGCACACTTCCCTCAGGCAGCTGTTCCATTACTGCTTTCACTGAATCCTCTGCTTCCCGCTCGGAGAACCCAAGGGATACAAGGGCTGACTTCGCATCAGATGCGGGTATATGCCCTTCTTTCCCGACGAATGACCCTCTCCGCTTCTTCATCGTCTCTTTCAGTTCCAGTATCAGCCGCTTTGCACTCTTTGGCCCGATTCCGGAGATGTTGGTGAGAGTACGTTCGTCATCGCTGATGATTGCCATCGCAAACTGCTCAAGCGAGATCTGGGAGAGGATGTTGAGTGCAATCTGGGGGCCGATCCCCGAGACATTGATCAGGATCTGGAAGAGTTCCCGTTCGCTCTGCCGGTGGAACCCGTACAGGGTGAGGGCGTCTTCCCTGACAACAAGCTGGGTGAAGAGCTTCACCGGCACCCCGGCATCCTCTATCTCCCGGAGGGTTGGCTGGCTCACCTGCAATAGATAGCCGATGCCGCCGACATCGAGGACGACTGACTTTTCACCCACTGATGAGAGTGTTCCGGTTATGTGTGCGAACATGCTTCTCCTACCTCAGGGTATTGATATGGCAAAGAGCAATCGCAAGCCCGTCGGCGGCATCATCGGGACGGGGAATCTCGTCTAGCTTCAGAAGGCGGCGGACCATATCCTGAACCTGCTCTTTCTTTGCCCTCCCTGATCCCGATACGGCCAGTTTGATCTGGTTTGGGGTATATTCGACGATTGTGATTCCTCGCTCTTCTGCCGCAAGCAGAATAACACCCCGTACCTCGGCAACCCTGATTGCTGAGGTGACATTTTTTGTGAAGAAGAGTTCTTCAACTGCGATCTCGTCAGGTGAATGCTCTGCGATAAGTGCCTGTATCCGGGTATAAATCTCGTGAAGACGGTGGCTTGTTGTCCGATCCCGGGCGGATGTCTCGATGCAGCCATAACAGAGGGGCCGTATCTGACGTTCCTGTTTCTCGATCACCCCGTATCCCACACGGGCAATGCCCGGATCTATCCCGATAACGATCATGGTCTATTCTTCTTCGGTTCTTATGGTAAATACGGTTATCCCGCGGAGTGCGAATGTGAAAGGCAGTCATCCGGATCGAGGCTGATAGCACACTCTTCAAACAATTAAATAAACCAACTTAACTTAAACCTTAATTCTCATCAGAGCCAATTCAGTTATTGGAGCAGACGTGAAACAATAAAACATGCACCAACATTCACCACACCTTGGTTTTGTCTGATCTATCGACACATTTTTACTTCAGATCAAACACGGTCTGCCCGGAAATGCTGACGGGATGGGATTGGCACTCCATCCCGTTCCTTGTTTATTTTACCCTTGAATTGAGGTAACCCTGCCAACGGTGCCGTCTGCAAGCCTGACCTTGATCCCATGGGGATGAAAAGAAGAGTTGGTTAAAATTGCGATGACAATCCCCTCTGTTGTCTTCCCACTCTGCTGGTCTTTCTTCTGGATAACGCTCACCTGTGATCCGATCCGGAGATCGGATCGATTCCTGCCATTCATCAATAAAAATTGGCTGTCGACAATGATAAGGGTATCATGAAAGGAGGTGGTGTATGAGGTTTTACTCCACCCGCTTAAGCCCTGATCGGATCGCCTCAAAATCTCCATCCTCTGCATCGATCTCATAGAGGACCGTTCCATATTTCGGGCAGAGCTTTGTAAATGGCATGATGATCTTCTTCTTTTTGATCTTCAGCCCCACAAGCATCGGCTTTGCAAGAAGCATATGTAGTCCGCGGAACTCAAAATCCGGATATATCTCATACTGTTCCGCGGTGTTCTTCCTGACGTACTCATTCACTTCGTCAGGCTTTGCGTCCATCATGAGAACTTTGCCGCCAAGGTTATTGACACAGCGTTCCTTCATAGTATTTGTTCGGACTTTTCAAAATAAAAAACCCTTGTATTCTGTTCATAGATTGATCAGAATCAATCATAACCGTCAGGTAGAACTAGTACAAGCGAGTAGTTTCTGCTATGCCAGATCCCCTTGTTGGATGAAAATTTGGCGTGAATATCATCGATCCACCTGATCCAAAGCGATGCCGGGGTATCAAAGTGCCTGGAATATCGGGCTCAGGCAGTCAGGATGGCGATCGGTCTATGATGCTGTGCTTGCCTGCGATAGTTTCATCCCCGCCTCACCGATCCGGTGGAATAACCACTCTGCCCTTGTCCGGAAATTCGTCGAGCAGATGAACTGTATCGAGAACCAGTACTCCTGGTTTTGGAAACAGGATGATTCAAAACAAGGTTGCGGGACTGATTATCATCGGCCATGTGGATGAGATCCAGCATGTGGCAGGCAATCTCCTGAACTTCTTCTCGTGGCTCGGTTTCTCCATCCCTGATGTTGTGATCACATCCCGGGTTTGGGAGAATGACGAGGATACCATCCATGACTGGGAGAATGATTGAGGGAAAGCCCTACACACAGGAGGATCTTGAGAATATGGTGCACAGCTCCCTCCGACTCTCATGTTCGCTGAAGGGGATCTGATTGCGATCTATACGGTCCGCTCAGGAAAAACAGAAATCGGCTGCTCATCAAGAGCAGAGAAATCCTCAGTCAGCTTCCTGATATCCCTGATCTTCCCGTTGGCTGCTTCAAGGATTGAGAGGACTTCAAGATACCGCGAATCGCCGCTCTCATTCAGCTCTGCAATACGCCTCAGGTAGAGTGAGTATTCAAGGTTTAATGCACGCTGGAGTTCGATGTCGCGTGCTCGGAGAGAATTGATCGTCTCCTTATTTGAATGGGGAAAATTCCTTGCGAGTTCCAGGATATTGCCATCAAATATACGATAGATTCCCCTGATCGCTTCAACCTGCCCTTTTGGAAAAGGACTGCCCTTCCGGTGTGCGTTCCGACCCACTTTTGCCAGATCACGAGCGAGATCAGCGAGCCGTTCAAGCTCATTTGAGATCCTGACAAGGAGTACTGTTCTACTCGCCTCTGTCTCAGACAGTGCCTGACTGGAGAGGACGAATACTGCTTTTTCAATCTCCTCATCGATATAGTCGTTGACAAGTTCCAGCTTTCCTGCCTTCTGGTATGCACGAGATGGTTTTGCTGCATCAAATACGGCGATTGCTGCATCAAATGCCCGATGCGTGATCTCATAGAGGTGTTGCACCTCCTCCTCGATGAGAGGCAGCGCTTCATCAGGCGACTGTGGCATATCCTTTCGAATTGCGACTGTCCGGAAGAGGATCTCTTCCTCCTCGCCGGGAACAAGACGGATGACGAGCCGGGCAAAAGGGTGCAGTGCAATAATGAATATCCCCGAAGCGATGACATTAAAGACAAGATGAGCATTTGCCACCTGTTGCGCCTCTGTCCCTCCAATCCATGCGATCAAATTGACAAATGGCACCAGGAAGGGAATTATCAGAAGCACCCCCCCTATATTAAAGAGGGTATGAGCAGCCGCTGCCCGGCGTGCATAGAGATCGAGACCGCGTGATGCAAAGAGAGCCGTTGTCGTAGATCCGATATTTGCCCCGAGGAGGAAGGGGATCGCCTCGGGCATCGTGATCATGCCCTGTTGGGCGAGGATGACAACGAGTCCGGTTGTCACAGAGCTTGACTGGAATGCGGTTGTCACCAGGAACCCGACAAAGATGGCAAGGGGGAGAAAAGCGATGCCGCCGAGGAGTTCAAGGACAAGTGGATCGTTTTTGTAGGGGTCGATTCCGTTATTGACGAGTGTCAACCCGAAGAAGACGAGACCGAAGTAAAAAAGCGGTTTTCCAAGAAATTTGTATCTTCCCCCGATAAGCCCGATCAGAAACCCGGCAATGATGAAGACCGGGCCAAATGAGGTGAGCTTGAAGGCAACCAGCTGGGAAGTGATGGTAGTCCCGATATTTGAGCCGATGATGATGCCAAGGCTCTGGACAAACGAGATCGTTCCGGCATTGACCAGATTGATCGCAATCACCGTCGTCGCTGCACTTGACTGCACAAGTGCGGTAATTCCTGCACCAAGCAGGAGGCCTTTGTAACGATTGGTTGTCAGATCCCCGAGGATGGCAGCAAACCGGCCACGTGCCACCGCCAGGATCTCTTTACTGAAGTTCTCAATACCGAAGAGGAAGAGGATTACTCCCGGAACAACGGTGAAGATCAGCTCCCAGGTGGCAACCATAGCAAAAGAATGATGGATTGTTCATGATAAAAAGGGATCTATCCCCTGATCATCGTACCGACGCCAAGATCGGTGAAGAGTTCGAGGATCAGGTTATGTGGGGCATTTCCGTTGATGATATGACAGCGCTCGACACCATTTCTGGATGCATAGATGCATGCGCTGAGTTTTGGGATCATACCGCCCTGAATGGTACCGTCTGCGATCATTGATTCCACTTCTCCGAGGGTGAGCCGGTGGTAGATCTTGGTGCGTGACAGATCCATCACGCCATCGACATCGGTGAGCGATACGAGCTTGCCTGCATCAAGTGCCACTGCAAGCTCGCCTGACATCGTATCTGCGTTTATATTTAAGTTATTTCCTGCCTCATCGATTGCAAGCGGTGAGATGACCGGAATATATCCGGAATCCAGCAGGGTTCTGAGGAGCCCCGGGTTCACCCGCCGGATCTCACCGACAAACCCGAGATCCACCTCCTCTTCGCGATCCTCGATCATCACCTTCTGCGCATCCATCTTCCGTGCGATGACGAGGTTCCCGTCGTTTCCTGATATCCCGACACCACGGGCACCATTCTGTGCTATCAGGGAGACGATGGTGTTGCTGATCTTCCCTGCAAGCACCATCATCGCGATCTCCAGGGTCTCCTGATCAGTGACCCGGAGGCCGGCGACAAACTTCGGCTCTTTGCCCATCGCCTTCATCTTCTCGGTGATCTCCGGTCCACCGCCATGCACGAGAACTACCCGCATCCCGATGTAGTGGAGGAGGACGGCATCCTCAATGACGGTGTTCATGATCGCCGGGTCCACCATCGCATGACCCCCGAGCTTGATCACGATCGTCTTTCCATGGAACTGCCTGATATAGGGGAGTGCCTCCATCAGGACATCTTCGCGTTTCATGTCGTATACTTCCCGTTAATCTCTACGTACTTCTCGGTTAAATCACAGCCCCAAGCGGTCGCCCTGCCCTCCCCCGAATCGAGATCGATCGAAAAGACGACTGTATCGCCCTTCATCGCTGCTTTTGCCGCGCTAAGATCGGCGGTAATCTCTCCTTTTTGCACAAGCGGGGTCTTTCCCTCACCTCTTCCAATCCAGAGCGAGAGATCCGGGATCTCAAAATCAACTCCCGAATAGCCTGCTGCTGCGACAACCCGGCCCCAGTTTGGATCCTCTCCATAGACTGCTGTTTTGACGAGCGGGCTGGTCACGACAGTCTTTGCAACCCTGGATGCATCCTCTTCGTTCCGTGCTCCGGAGACGATGACCTCGATCAGTTTTGTTGCCCCTTCGCCGTCACGTGCAATTGCTTGTGCGAGATGAATACAGGCAACAGTCAGCTGCTCCTCAACCTCCTGCACGGGAAAGGCTCCCGCCTCACCCGTTGCTGTCAGGAAGACGCAGTCGTTTGTGGAGACATCGCCATCGACGACGATCCGGTTGAAACTCCGTGAAACTGCCCTCTTCAGGATCTGTTGGAGATCCAGCTCTGCAATCTCCGCATCCGTATAGAGGAACCCAAGCATCGTCGCCATATTCGGGGCGATCATCCCGCTTCCTTTTGCGATTCCGCCGACAGAAAATTCACTCCCCCGGACAAGAGCATGTTTCTCCACAAGATCGGTCGTCATGATCGCCCGGGCTGCCTGTATCTCCGCCTCTTCTGAAGATGAGAGTGTAAGAGATCCTGCCTGCTCTTCAATACGATCGAGGTTCAGGTACCTCCCGATGACACCGGTGCTTGCCACCCCGACATGCATTGGATCGATACCAAGCGCCTCTCCCCCGATCTCGGCCATCCTGATTGCATCCTCCATGCCCTGCCTGCCGGTAAAGGCGTTTGCACACCCTGAATTGACGATTATACCCTCAATATGATTCTTCTTCATCCGCTCTGCCATCAGGTCGATGACAGGTGCCCGTGCCTTATTCTGGGTAAATACTGCGGCAGAATTTCCCGATGCCTTTATGAGCGCAAGCCCGTATTTCCCCTCTTTTATACCGGCGGCAGTCACACCCGGAACGCCACAGATACTCTTCACTCCGCTTCATCCTCCTTCTTCTTTCCAATCCCCTCGATGATATCCGCACGGGTGACGATCCCGGCAAGTATTCCATCCCTGAGAACGGGGAGGCGGGCGATACCTTCATGGAGCATTATTCTGGCCGCCTCCTCAATCGTATCCTCAGCTTCGATGGTGATGATCGGGTAGCTCATCACGGATCTGACAGGGCGTGATCCGATGTCTGAAAGGGCTTCCTTGGTCCTCTCCCAGTTGAAGAACTCGCGGATCGGGATCTCTATCACCTCGAGTGGCGACGGGAGCCAGAGGTCTTCGCTTGGCCCTTCTACCGAGAGGAGTGCAAGGATATCGGATTCGGTGATCATCCCGATCAGGTTCTCTCCATCCATCACCGGGAGTCCTCCTATCTTCTTCTCACGGATTATTCGGGATGCCTCACGGATCGTATCCTCTGCCTGGATCGTCACCGGGTTGGGGGTCATAACTGCTTCTATGTTCATTGAAAATACCTCATGGTGTGGCTGATGGGAAGAGGAGTCCTGTTGTCTCCTCAAGCCCGCAGATGATATTCATATTCTGTACTGCCTGCCCGGCTGCTCCTTTCATCAGATTATCGATTGCAGAGATGGCCACAATCCGTCTGCCCCCCTCTTCAACCTCAAAGGCGATATCACAGAAGTTTGTTCCCCGCACATGCCCGAGTTTTGGGGCCTGGAGCCGGATGAAGGGCTCGTTCCGGTACATGTGCTCAAACCGCCGCCTGACCTCATCGGTTGTGACAGGACGCTCAGTGATGATGTGGGCGGTTGTCAGGATGCCACGGGTCACCGGAACAAGGTGTGGGGTGAAATGGACGCTGGCCTGAGATCCGAGACGGGAGATTTCAAGCTGCATCTCAGAGAGATGGCGGTGTTGGGTCCATTTGTATGGATTGATATTATCTGCAACATTTGGATAATGGGTCGTCTCGGATACGGTATCTCCTGCACCGGAAACCCCGGTCTTTGAATCATAGATGATTGTTCTTGCCAGATCGGCCACTGGGGCGGCTGCCAGTGTTGCTCCGGTTGGAAAACAGCCGGGATTCGCGATGAATGTTGAGCCTTTCACCTCGTCACGGTGGAGTTCGGGAATGCCATATGGTGCTTCAAAATATGCGGTATGTGGGACTCCATACACCTCCTCGTAGATAGGCTGCGGGAGCCGGTAGTCTGCCGAGAGATCGACTGTTTTGATCCCGCGGGAATGGAGTGAGCCTGCATACTGCATCGCCACGGTATGAGGGACTGCCAGAAAGACAACATCAGCATCGACATCATCTATAGCAGGATTTGTATAAGTGAGATCAACAAACCCCTTCAGATGGGGTTGATCCCGGCTGACCGGGGTCCCTTCAAGCTTTCGGGACGTGGCACAGGTGAGTTCGGTATCGGGATGGAGGGCAAGGAGCCGCATCAGGTCTCCACCTGTATAGCCGGATGCTCCGATGATCGCAATATCCATACATGCTATCTCGCAGAGCTTGGATAAAGGGTTTTACCTTGTGGGGCAGTTAGCTACTCTGCCCCACCGGGAATCGGGTGTCCTGTCCGCCTGAGGAGGTCGATTCCGAGTTGTTCGATCACATCGCGCGATTCCAGATGTTCGAGGAGATCGTGTGGTAGACCGCCTTTGCCTAATTTTGCGCCGATATATGCTCCGCAGATGAATGCTATCGTGTCTGTATTTCCTCCGGCTTGTGATGCTATCGCAAACAGCTCATCCGGATCCTCAATACGCCGTGACAGGAAGATGGCGAGGGGTACAGTCTGGTACACTGAACTGTCACTTCCAATCCGCTCACATGCTCCCTGGATGGAAATCCCGCTCTCATCAGCGAGCCGGATTGCTTCCCTCACCCTGACGCCGAGGAGCTCATCTTCCCGGAGCGCTGCGGCTGCTGCCCTGGCGAGTGGATCGCGATCCCCGGCGAGTGTTGTCCTGATGAGTGTGGCAACTGTCACTGCACCGGCAAGAGCTCCCGGATTGGTGTGGGTAACGCTGCATGCAACGACGAGTCGTTCCGAGCACTCGATGAGATCGGTAAAGGCGAGTGCAAACGGGACTGCAAGCGGAACGCATCCGGCAGTGCTGGAATTGACCGCCGCTTCTTTCCATGAACCGTTCTTTAAGCGTTCGCAGGCGGCATGGATGGCACTATCGGGGAACCTGAGTCGACCGGCATTATAGGTGTCTCCGAGAGCAGCGGCATATGCATCTTCGGAATATTGCCGATCTGCGATGAGTCTTCCGACGATCATCATCATCTGGGTGTCATCGGTAAACTGCCCGGGTGCCAGTCTATCATTTGGGTGGCCTTTGTAGGCCTTCCGAAACATTCTGAGTGGTGCATGGAGACGGGGAGGTGCGGTTTCATTCGGCATGCCGAGCGCATCGCCAAGTGCGGCACCAAGAAGACATCCTTTATATTGTTCGAGCATCAGATGAGGGTTGTTCTTGGAGGTTATAACCCTTGCCGGTCGGCGGTGGGTTGGGAGGAAGTTTGCTTCTATGTTATGAGGCAAAATAATGTTCCTTTTCCAGGAAGAATCATTTTAATCTAAACTGGTGCACATGCCGCTTACCACCATTCATGCTGTTCCGGACGCCGGATCAGAGAGGGATCATCCGGGGCAGTCGGGTTGTTTATGGTTCCGGATACGGGATAGATCCCGATACTCTCATCTGAGGGGCAAGGGGTCATTCCCATAAGCCATTCCTTCTCCCCGGTCTCAGTCAGAACATAGGGCATCCTCGGGTGGATCCTGCTCATCGGTTCGACTGCCGCTTTCGTTACGATACAGAATGCAGCTCTTTCCCTGTCATAGATCCCGGCAAATGCCAGCAGCTCTCTCTCCGGGAATGAGATGTAATAGGGCTGCCTGTGGCTCCCTTCGGTCTTCCACTCATAAAAGCCGCTTGCCGGGATGGCGCAGCGCTCTTCTCTGCCCCGGGCTCTCTCTTCCATGTCTTCGATCCGTGCATTAATCCGGCGCCCGCCGCCACCTCTTACGATCCCAAAGACCGCCTCTGTCAGTTGTTCCTCCAGAGTGATGATCGGCAGGCGCTGTCCGGGGGCTGCATTATATCGGGGGTGGATAACGGGTTCACCAAACCGCTCCCTGAGGATGCGGGTTCCGATGATGGTATATCGTGAACACATCTACGCCACACCCTCCCCTCTTATCGATGGAATTGTTTCTGTGGGATCTGTATGCGGGCAATATGTTGAGGGTTTAATAAAAAGAGATTAGATCTCTTTGAAACAGAGGTACCAGTCCTTGCATTCGTACCCTTCATTCTCACGGAGTTCGACCTGTTCAACAGTCTTTGGTGCAGGTACAACAACCTTGTCGCCCGGTTGCCAGTTTGCGGGTGTTGACACGCCATGGGTATCGCTTGTCTGGAATGCCTTTAAGAGACGAACCAGTTCGGGGATATACCGCCCGTTTGTGAGGGGGTAGTACAGGATGCCCCTGATGATCATCTGGGGGTCGATGAAGAAGACTGCACGGACAGCTGCGGTGGTGCTCTGGCCCGGATGAATCATGCCAAAGAGCGATGCGACCTTCATATCAAGATCTGCAATGACCGGGAATGGAATTTTCACTCCCATCTTCTCTTTCATATTCCTGACCCAGGCAAGATGGGAGTGGATGCTGTCGATGGAGAGGCCGACAAGCTGGGCATTTAATGCCTCAAACTCCTGGTTTGCCTCGGAAAGTGCAATAAACTCTGTCGTGCAGACCGGGGTGAAGTCTGCCGGATGTGAGAAGAGGACAACCCATTTCTTGTCTTTGAAGTCGGAGAGCTTCATCGGACCCTGGGTTGTTATTGCTTCAAAATCAGGGGCCTCCTGGCCGATCGTCGGCATTGAAGGTCCACAGTCGCAGTACATATCCATGTCGTCACACATCAGAATCAATCCTTCATTATCTCTTCCATGGCACTCTTGCCATAGACATATGCGGGCATCCCGGAGAGCATGAACGTGACCCTGAGCCCCTCTTCAATCTGCTCTTTGGTTACGCCGAGTTGTTTTGCACCGGCAAGCTGGGCGCGTATTGCATGTTCATCCCTGAGGGCTGCTGCAATGGCGATTGCCAGAACTTTCTTTGTCTTTCGATCAAGAACTCCGTCTGCCCAGATATACTGGTCAAACTTCATGATCATCTCAAACATCTCGGGCTCTTTCTCCATCAGCCCGCGGAAGAAAACCGGCACTTTACCGATCTTCTCTTCGAGCGATCCCAACTCTTCTTTCTTTGAGCTCATTGGCAAATCACTCCTCAAGTTCCATTGGCTGGCCACAGCAGATCAGTTCGCCACCGCCGGCCTCTTTGACCTCGACAACATTTCCGCAGATCTCACAGGTGAAGATCTGCCCTTCACTGGATACATTTACCATTGTTCATCACCTCATTCTTCTGTCCAAAACCGCGGTTCCGGCTACATATGGTATGCAGCAGTCAGATCTTTGATCCACCGCGTTTTGGAGGGTTGTTCACATCTTCAGCAGTCTTGACATCAGGTCTGATGTGGGTCATCGGGAAGCACTGGTACTCTGCACATTCGCAGGCCGGGCATTTCCGGAGATCCTCCTCGGCATGAGTCAGGGTCATCTCGGCACCACAGTCTATACAGACGTACTTGCCGGGATTCGCTTTTGTTCCTGCTTTTACAATTTCACAACGTTCTTCTGGATTTGACATCGGTGTTTCACCAAAATCTCAATGGGTGTTGACCCTATTTAACCATTGTGAAGGTACCGTTTTTCCACTTTTCTGAGGTATTGAAGAACACTTTTATCTGTTCTGATTGCGAGAATGCTCCATATGGAATGCAATCTTGTGGCATTACTTGGGAGCCCCCGAAGAGAAGGGAATACCACCATCCTTCTCAGGGAAGCAATCCGTGGGGCAGAGGAGGCTGGATGCAACGTCGAGGTTGTCTGGGTGCCTGGCCTTTCGATCAAGCCCTGCATGGAGATCTTTGTCTGCAAGGCAGAACCCCGGTGTGCGATCAAGGATGAGATGCAGCGGTACTATGATCTGATCAGGGATGCAGACGGACTGATCGTTGCAACTCCCGTCATGACGATGGGGGTGCCAGGAGCCCTGAAGGTATTCATTGACCGGTTCCAGGTCTTTTATATGGCAAAGTATGAACGGAAGCAACCACTTATCACTCCTGAAGAGCGGAAAGTGCGGAAGATGCTCCTCCTCTCAATTGCAGGTATGAATATTAAAAATCTCTTCTCCGGCCTTCTCCAGACGATGCATGCATTTGGTGAGATCATCGATTGTCCACTGTGGGACAGCCTGCTCAGGGATGATATGGATACGATAAAGGATCTCACAACCCGGCCGGAGCTTTTAAAAGAGGCATATGCAAAAGGGTATGCACTCGGCGAGGCGGTCCGCAGGGCAAAATCAGAATAAGCCCGGGATTAGAAATACCCTTCCCCATGGAGTGAGCAGAAGCCGTTTTCGGCGACGATGATATGATCGATCAGCCTGATCCCAAGGACTTCTCCTGCCTCTGCAAGCTTCTTTGTCACGGTAATGTCATCAGAACTGGGTGTAACATTCCCCGAGGGATGGTTATGCATGATGATGATGGATGCGGCACGGTCAGTGATTGCATCTGCAAAGATCTCACGTGGATGTATCTGGCTCTGGTTTAAGATCCCTTTTGTAATTGTCCGCCTTTTGATCAGTTCGTGCGCCCCGTTCAGGGTGATGCAGATGACATGCTCCTGCCGCTCCAACCGGATATCCTCGGCATAGGGGAGGGCGTCTTCGGGGGACGTGATCTTTGGGCGGTATGTTCTCTCCAGCATCCGCCGTGCCAGCTCAAATGCTGCCAGTATCTGGCAGGCTTTTGCCTCACCTACCCCTGGAATTGCGATGAGGTCTTCACAGGTTACGGCCAGACCTTTTCTATCGAGGCAGATGCAGATCTCATCAGAGAGGGTTCTGACATCACGTCCCGCAATTCCCCGCCCGATGATTGCAGCTACCAGATCGCCATTTGAGAGGGTAGGCGCACCCCGCGTTCGTATCCGCTCACGTGGCCGGTCGATCTCAGGCGTCTCACGTATCAGGCGTGCCTCCGGCTGTACTTTCATGGTGCTTATCTTTGTGGTTGGTTGTGGTTAAGGATGTCGTTCGGTTGATCCAAAACTTTTTCCTGTTGGACTGCCATTGAACTGGTATGGCAACCGAACAGGATATTATGGAAGCATTCGCAGGCGAGTCGCAGGCGAACCGGAAGTATGCAACTTTTGCGGAAAAGGCTCAGGAAGATGGGTTTTCAAATGTGGCACGGCTCTTCCGTGCAGCATCAAAAGCAGAGGAGATCCATGCACGCAGGCTCTTCAGGGTGGCAGGAATGGTTCAGTCGACTGCTGAGAACCTGAAAGGCGGTATCGAAGGCGAGACCCACGAGTATATGTCGATGTATCCGGAGTTTGTCGAGCGGGCACAGGCTGAGGGGAGGAAGGATGCCGAGATTACCTTCACCCATGCAATGAAGGCGGAAGAGGTGCATGCCGGCCTGTATAAGGAGGCACTTGAAGCTGTCACAAACGGGACTGATCTCAAGGCAGATGAGGTCAGGATCTGTCCTGTATGCGGCAATATTTTCATCACCACTCCTCCGGAAAAGTGTCCGATCTGCGGGGTTCCTGCAAGCAGTTTTCAGGTAGTGGAATAGCACCCTCCTCTTATTTCTCTGCAAAACTTCAAATGCCCTCATCCCGAATGTCTTTTGATATGAGCATGAATTGGAAGTCGGTCGATCGTGTCTCGATTGGTATTATTGCACTGATAGCACTGATCACTTTTCTTGCGTTTTTTCCACTTTTGAGCGTGGGTGTTCTTGCCCTGTCGGTCGCTGTTGTTCTCATCCCGTTTCAGGAACGGCTCTCAAAACGGATCAGCCCTGCCCTTTCAGCCTTTCTCCTGACACTTATGGTTGTCACGGTCGGCTTCCTTGCCATTCTCATCACCTTCAATGTACTCTACCAGAATATGGATTACCTGATCTCCCTCATCTCAAGCATTCTTGATGGCCTCCGGCCGGATGCACTCTCTGACATCCCGGTTCCGTTGTCGGGACTTGGCTTTGATGAGATGATCGATAATTTCCTTCTCTCGGTCAAGGACGCTCTCTTTGTCTATCTCTCCCTCATCCCGACACTGGCAATCCAGCTTCTCCTCTTCATCCTCGCACTCTCCCTCTTCATCTATTCAGGCCCGGGTTTAAAAGCCAATTTTCAGAAGATGATCCCCGAGTCCTCCAGAAAGAATGTCATGGTGATCTACAAACGAGTCCATGATACACTCTACTCGATATATATCGTGCATTTCTCAATTGCCATCCTGACATTCTTCCTGGCACTTCCATTCTTCTGGATACTCGGGTATGAGCATGTATTCTTCTTCTCGGTCCTCTGTGCACTCTTTGCACTGATACCGTTCCTTGGGCCGGTGATCGTCCTGGCATTTCTTGCTCTCTATGCCCTCTCAATCCGTGATTTCCGGTCATTGCTTCTGATTATCTTCATCGGATATCCACTCCTCGGTGCCCTTACCGATCTCTATCTCAGGCCGGTGATGATGGGCAAGCGGGTGGAGATCCATCCGGTTGTCATCTTCATCGGGTTCTTCGGCGGTATGGCAACGATGGGGCTTATCGGTTTCATCCTTGGTCCGCTCCTCCTCTCTCTGGTGATCGGCGGATACCAGATTGCCGTCCAGGAGCTTGGAGGGGTGCCTGCCCCCGGGATGGATGCTGATACATAGCAAAGAATAACTGGTATCCGCGTCTATCGGAATCCATGAGCGAGATCATCGTCTATACGACGGAACGCTGTCCATACTGTGCGATGGTGAAGGCGTACCTGGCCAAGAAGGGTGTTGAGTATACCGCCATCGATGTCGGCAACCCGGAGAATATCGAAGCAGCAAAGGAGATGATCCGGGTCTCCGGCCAGCGGGGGGTGCCGGTGACGGTCATCGATGGCGAGGTGATCGTAGGCTTTGATACTGCTGCCTTCAATGAGATCTTCGGGGCAGAGGATGGTGGGGGTCTCTATGACCTGATCATCATCGGTGCCGGGCCCGCCGGACTGACGGCTGCCGTCTATGCGGCACGTAAAATGCTGAAGACCCTTGTCATCTCAGAGAATATCGGGGGGCAGTCGAACGAGAGCTGGGCTATTGAGAACTATATGGGGTACCTGATGATCACCGGCAGCGATCTGATGGCGAAGTTCGAGGAGCAGGTTAGATCCCAGAGTGTCAACCTGGAACTGGACCGTGTCTCGGCCCTCCATAAGCAGGATGATGGCATCTTTTCCCTCTCCACCGAATCGAAAATTGTGTATACTGCAAAAAGTATCATCATCGCCTCAGGCAAACACTCCCGGATGCTCGGTGTCGAAGGGGAGAGTAAATATCTGGGTAAGGGGCTCTCTATCTGCTCCACCTGTGATGCCCCCCTCTACCGGGATAAGGCCGTTGCGATCGTTGGTGGCGGGAATTCGGCGGTGCAGACTGCTCTTGAGATGGGAAAGATCGCATCTGAGGTGCATCTGATCGTCCGGAGCAGCATCAAGGCTGATCCCGTGTTGGAGAGCCAGCTGGCTAATCTCTCTAACCTGACGATCCATACCGGCTATGATGTTGCCAGGATCGGGGGGGATAAGTTTGTCCGTTCAATTACTATCAGGAAGAGATCGACAGACGAGGAGGAGCGTATCATGGTTGAGGGGATCTTCATTGAGATCGGGCTTATCCCAAATACCGGGTTCCTGAATGGATTCCTTCAGATGAATGAGCTGGGTGAGATCATCGTCGATCAGGACTGCCATACCAGCGTGGATGGGGTCTATGCTGCCGGTGATGTCACCTCGATCAAAGGGAAACAGATTATTATTGCGGCAGGAGAGGGTGCAAAAGCAGCGCTTGAAGCAGATGAATTTCTGATGAAACAGAGCTGAATTGTTTCTGATCAGCGATGATTTTATAGTCTGGAGCGACGGTATCCCATGGTATGGGATCAGGTGGTGAAAACCGGGTCTCAGGTGATGTCCCGGCTGAATCTGTATATCTCGATGGGCATGGTCTGATACTCCAGGCTGGCACCCTCTTCTCCAGCCTGGTGGGGCAGGGCGGGGAGAAACTGGCAGGCACTCCGCTGACAACATACATTGCAGAGACGGATCTGGATCGATGCAGCCGTGCCATTGAGTCTGCATTTCTTGGAACACCTAAGGATATCGCCTGTAGTCTGAAGTTGCCTGACGGCACCATCCACCATGTCCGATGGCTCTTCCGGCAGGTGGCTGGCGGGGTCGAAGGCACCATCCTCCTCTTCGAGCCACCCGGGAAGGCATCCCCGGAGCTTGAAGCAGGAAGGTACCGGGCCCTTATCAGGGCGGTTCCGGGTTATGTTTTCATTCTTGATTCACACGGGCGGTTCATAGAGCTGCATGCACCGGAGTTCGGGGAGCTCCTCTTTTCCCCCGAGGTTGCGGTTGGGAAGAATGTCCGGGACCTCTTCTCTCCGCAGATTGCAGAGGCGACGATGGTGGCGATTGACGGTGCCCGTCGTGGTGAGGTGGCCACATTCACCTATAGTATCATGGTTGATGGCAGGAAGCGGCATTTTGATGCATATGTTGCTGCTTCCGGAGTTGATGAGGTTGTGATCTATGTAATGGACAGAACCACAGATCGGGAGACGGAAGAGCACCTCAGGAAGCATATCCGCACAAACCGGGGGAAGGATGCTGAATAGAATGTGCTATATAACCGATGATTATATCATATAGTATTGTATATGTTTCAAGTTAATCTGGCAGGTGTTTGATGGCTCTGATAGCTTTTTCGTCTGCATGTACGCTGCCATCGTGGAGATTGACTCTCCACCAGATCGCATGTAGACCCGGGGGTCTTGTGTGACTGTTACCCCCCGATGGGTACTCCCGTCCCTTCTGGTAAGCTCATTCCTCTGCACACTCATCAGCTATCTCGCTTTTGCATTCGGCATCTTCATTATCGTCCAGAATCTCTATTATATCCCGATCATCATCGCCTGTATCTACTATGGGTGGCGTGGTCTGTTTCTCTCCGGTTTTCTTGCTCTTTCCTATCTCGCCCTCTTTGCCTCTTTTACAACCGATCCTGTTCTCCTCCAGGAGGCAATTATAAGGGTCATTTTCTTCTCGATCATTGCCGGAGTCATAACTATGCTCTCCCGGGTCCGGGAGAGTACAGAGGAAAAACTCCGCGAGAGTGAAGACCGGTACCGGAGTGTTGTCGAGGATCAGACCGAGTTCATCTGCAGGTTCCTCCCGGATGGCAGAACCGTCTTTGTGAATGAAGCATACTGCCGGTACTTCGGCCTTGTTCGTGATCAGATCCTTGGTACACGATTCAAACCGCAGATACATCCTGATGACCGGGAGATGGTGGGTCAGGCTTTTGCCTCACTCACACCGGAGAATCCCACGAGTATGATTACCCAGCGGGTCATCATGCCTGATGGCTCGATCTGCTGGCAACGGTGGAGTGACCGGGCAATCTTTGATGAGATCGGGAATATCATTGAGTACCAGTCGGTTGGCCGGGATATTACCGAACAGAAAGAGGCAGAAAAGGCGTTGCAGGAGAGTGAGCTCTTCAACAGGACACTGATCGAGCACCTTCCGGACTATATCATCCTCTATGATTCCAATGGCCGGATACAGTACATTAACCCCCCCGCAGCTGCTGCCCTCGGATACTCTATAGATGAGGTAGTTGGCTCAAATTTCCTCTCATTTATTCCCGTAGAATGCCATGATATGGTATGGCAGAAGCTTGCTGCACGGAGTGAGGGAAGAGCGGGTCCTCCGTACGAGATCAGGATCTTAAATAAGAATAAAAGGGTGGTGACAGTCCTTGTGCAGGGGGCATCGATCCTGTATAATGATTCTCCCTCCACACTTCTTGTCCTGACGGACATCACCGGGAGGAAAGTTGCAGAGGAGATGCAAAGCGAGGCTTTTAAACAGATTGAGGAGAATATGTACCGGTTTTCAATCTTAAACGATCAGATCAGAAATCCGCTTGCCGTGATAACCGGGCTTGTTGATCTGGAGCCCGGATCTCATGCAGATCAGATCCTTGAGCAGGTCAAAGAGATCAACCGGATCATCATCCTTCTTGATCTTGGAGTGCTTGAATCAGAGTCGATCCGGGCATTTATGAGGAAACACGATCAGCTTTCTGATACCGATCGTCTGCCGACAGAGTCAGCTGATCATTAACTCTTCAGCGAAATGTATCCTCTCCTTCATTCCTCCTGAGATGGCGTATGCCATATCAATACTCTCCGAAAGGGGAACAGTCATCCATACCTTTATGTAAGCCGGAGAGTGTATCTTTCATCTGGACTGATACTGGTGGATGAGAGGGGCAGGGAGTCACGGATTCACAGGAAGGGGAGAGAGGGCGACCAGACCGGCCCCCTATCTTTTTATCACCGGATCCATCGCTTTCAACGACCAGATCTATGGCTGCCTCTCTCTTCTGAACATAGAAACCAGATCAGAGAGATATACCCTGATTGTGCCGGGGTGAGGATGTGATGAAAATTCCGCCTGCTGAAGCTGCAAAAGCCCAAGAGCATGACGCCCACCTCGAGAACGAGCACCGTCTTTCCGATATCATCAACTTCCTCCCCGATGCCACCTTTGCGATCGATGAGAACGGGATGGTGATCGCCTGGAACCATGCGATCGAGGAGATGACCGGCGTCCCTGCAGAGGAGATGATCGGGAAAGGCGACTATGCATATGCAGTCCCGTTCTATGGCAAACGGCGGCCGATGCTGATCGATCTCGCCTTCAAAGATGACCTTGAGCTGAGATCCCGGTATGATCTCCTGAAGGAGATGCCGGGTGTGATCGAAGCGGAGACGAGGTATGCACGGCCGAAACAAGAGGAACCTACCCTCTGGGCACGGGTGTCGCCACTGTACAACCGGAACGGGGAGTATCGTGGTGCGATCGAGACGATCCGCGATATCACCAAACGGAATCGGTCTGAAGCATTATTGAAGGGAAGTGAGATCCGTTACCGGCGGCTCTTTGAAGCTGCACAGGATGGGATCCTGATCCTTGATGATGAGGGTGAGATCATCGATGCAAATCCGTTCATCCTGGATATGCTCGGGTATCACCTTGATGAGCTCCTTGGAAGAACACTCCCCGAGATTGGACTCCTCCGGGACAAAAATCTCGCAGAAAAGGCTTTTCTTCGGCTGAAGGAAGAGGGGTATATCCGGTACGAAGATCTCCCGCTTGAGACAAAAGATGGGCGGCAGATGGCTGTTGAATTCATCAGTAACCGCTATTTGATCAATGATCACTCTGTCATCCAGTGCAATATCCGGGATGTAACCGAACGTAAGCATATTGAGGCTGCCCTCCATTCAAGTGAATCTCTCCAGCGTCTTATTCTCACGGCGATGCCGGATATCCTGATCCGGTGCAATGCCGAGGGGAGGTATCTTGACATCCTGACACCTGAAGATGATCGCTTTATCCTCCCGAAGGAAGAGATCATCGGGAAGACTATCGCCGAGGTGACGTCTGAAGAGATCGGTGAGAGGCTTGTTCAGGCGATCACTCTTGCCCTTGAGACCGGGGAGATGCAGACGATCGAGTATGCTCTCTCTGTCCCGGCAGGGCACCGGCATTTCGAGGCGCGTATCTCGCCATATGCAGCAGATGAGGTAATAGCACTCATCAGGGATATCACAGACCGGAAGGAGGCGGAGGATGCACTCCATGAACGGATCAAGGAACTCTCCTGCCTGTACCGTATCTCTGCTACAATTGAGCACCTTCATCTCACGGAAACAGAGGTGCTCAGGAAAATCCCAGAGATCATCCCGGAAGGTTTCCAGCACCCGGAGAAGACCCGTGTCCGGATCACAATCGATGATTCAACCTACTCGACTCCCGGCTTTACATTGACGAAATGGTCTCTTGTCCGTGAGATACCCATTCAGCAGCAGGCTGGCGGTACGATCACCGTCTGCTTTGATGATGAGTATGATCCCCTTACAGAAGAATCGGTCATGGTCAGGAGTATTGCAGAACAGATCGGCCGGTATATCGAGCGGATACGAGGGGCTGAGATGCTTCAACAGAAGAATGAAGACCTCGCAACCGCTGAAGAAGAGCTTCGATCCCAGCTTGATGAGCTGGTGGCAACCCAGCAGCAGCTCAGGGAGAGTGAAGAATATATCAGAACAGTACTTGACAATCTCCCGATTGGGGTTGCCGTGAACTCGGTTGATCCCGAGGTGAACTTTGAGTACTTTAATAAGAACTTCTTGTTGATCTACCGGACAACGGCAGATGCCCTCCAAAACCCGGATGCCTTCTGGGATGTCGTCTATTTGGATCCGGTATTCCGGAGTGAGCTGAGAGAACGGGTTCTCTCCGATATACAAAGTGGTGATCCGGCGCGAATGCACTGGGAGGATATCCCGATCACACGGGAGGGTGAAGAGACGACCTACATCAATGCGATGGATATCCCGGTTCCGGGGAAAGATCTGGCGATCTCAACAGTCTGGGATGTGACGGACCGGGTGAAGGCGGAAGGGGAGATTAAACGCCGTCTGGCATTTGAGATGGTGATCTCCGATATGTCCTCGCGTTTTGTTACAGAATCTGATATCGATGTGGCAATCGACAAAGCACTTGGTGATATCGGCTCATTCTGTGGAGCATCCCGCTCATATATCTTTCTTCTTGATTCTTCAGGAGATGAGATGAGCAATACGCATGAATGGTGCGCTGAAGGAGTTACACCAATGATTGAGCAGCTCCAGAAGCAACCGACCAACCTCTTCCCCTGGTGGATGGAACAGCTGAGAATGGGTGAGAATATTCAGATTCAATCTCTTGATGATCTGCCTCCTGAAGCGGCAGCTGAGAGGGAGATATTGGAGCTGCAGGGGATAGAATCATTGATCGTCCTACCCCTTCTCATTCGATCCACGCTGGGGGGTTTTATTGGTTTTGATAATGTTACAGAAATAAAAAACTGGACCGAGGAGGATGTTCATCTTCTCAGGCTCTCCTCCGAACTGATCGGATCTGCATTTGAACAAAAGAAGGCAGAAGAGCAGATTGCACTCCATATCAGGCGGACAGAGGCGCTCCTTGCGCTCCACGGGATGTCCGGTGCGAAAGAGCAGGAGCTGATGGATTATGTCCTTGATGCTGCCCTCCAGACGACCGACAGCCGGTATGCCTTCATCGGTACAATGAATGATGATGAGTCGGTGATGACCGTTCATGCGTGGTCTGAAGGTGTGATGGAGAAGTGTCGCGTCAGAGATACGCCCATTCAGTTCCCGATCGAGTCCGGGGGTGTCTGGGGGGAATGTGTAATGACCCGCTCTCCAACTCTCATCAATCTCTATGAAGCCCCTCATCCTACAAAACATGGATTGCCGGAGGGGCATGTCCCGATCACCCGGTACCTGAGTGTTCCGGTCCTTCTTGGAAGCAGGGTTTTTGCTGTTCTTGCGGTTGCCAATAAAGAAGATGAGTATCGGGATGATGATATATCTGCACTGGCGACACTCGGGAATCTGATGGGGGAGCTGATCTTTCGGCAGCGTGCCGAGGCTGCTCTCCAGAAGAGTGAAGAACGCTACCGGTACGTATCCACCATCATCACGGATTTTGCCTATTCATGCCTGAAGGAAGATGGAGGTGACTACCAGATAGACTGGATGGCAGGTGCTACACAGCAGATCACCGGGTATGAGATCGACGAGGTGATCGCTGAGAAATGCTGGGGTTTCATGATCCATCCTGATGACTGGCAGATCTTTGAAGATTCGGTCCTCTCCCTTCCTGAAGGCGAGTCCTCGGAATGCGATCTCAGGATCATCACAAAGCATGGAAACGTCAGGTGGCTGTCTGCGGAAACCCGGTGTATCCATGATGAAACCGGCAGAAGCCGTATCTATGGCGGCTGCCGTGATATCACTGAAGAGAAGCTTGCAGGACTTGAGCTTGAGCTGAACCAGGCACGTCTTGAGAGTGCAATGGAGGCGGGGGGGCTCGCCTGGTGGGAGATGGACTGCCTCACTGGACTGGTCATCTTCAGCCCACGGAAAGCAGAGATGCTCGGCTACTCTCCCGATCGGTTCTCTCATTACACCGACTTCACAGCACTCCTCCACCCCGATGATCTTGAGATGGCAATGCAGGCGATGCGGGATCACCTTGAGGGGAGAGCAGACCGGTATGAGGTTGAATATCGAATCCGGAGCAGTGAGGGTGCATATCTCTGGTTCAGGGATATAGGGTCGGTAACAGAGCGGGATGCGAGTGGTGCACCTCTGAAGGTGGTTGGGCTGGTTATCAACATCACCACAATCAAAGAGGCCGTCGAGGCCCTTCGGGAGAGCGAAAAACGGTTCAAGACACTCTTCATGGACTCACCTGTCTCTATCATTATCCATGACAGGGATACCGGTGAGATCATCGATGCAAATCCCAAAGCCTGTGAAAGCTATGGTTACTCCTCGGTTGAAGAACTGAAAGCAGCTGATTTCTGGCTGGAACCACCCTATTCGTTCGAGGATGCACTGACATATATCCGGAAGGCTGCATCCGGGGAGCTGGAGGAATTCGAATGGCTCAACCGTTCTGTGACAGGCGAATTCTTCTGGGTGCAGGTTCGTCTGTCGTCGGCGGTCATCAGCGGGGTGAAACGCATCCTTGCTACGTCTGTTGATATCACTGAACGCAAAAAGGCGGAGATGGCCCTGCGGGAGAGCGAGGCGCTGCTCAGTACAGCCGGGCGGATGGCGCATTTTGGTGGGTGGAGTGCCAATCTGGATGAAAACAGGGTGATCTGGTCTGAAGAGGTGGCGAAGATTCACGGGATGGAGCCGGGTTACTCACCCTCCATTGAAGAGGGGATCAGTTTCTATGCCCCCGAGTGGAAAGAGAAGATGAGACGTGTCTTTGGCGAGTGTGTCCGACATGGCACTCGGTATGATGAGGAGATGGAGATCATCACCGCAACAGGAGAGCGGAGATGGGTTCGCACCACCGGAGAAGCAGTGAAGAATGAACACGGCAGGATCACCGGGGTACACGGAGCGCTCCAGGATATTACGCAGAGAAAAGAGGCTGAGGAGGCATGGAAGAATGCCTATGCCCAGATCGAGGATAATATGGTGAAGTTCTCGGTTCTGAATGACCAGATCAGAAACCCGCTCACGGTGATCATGGCACTTGCCGATCTCGATGGAGGGGAGTCAGCGGAGAAGATCATCGAGCAGGTGAAGGCGATTGATCGGATCGTCACCCTCCTTGATCAGGGGGTGCTGGAATCCGAGTCGATTCGCATGTTCATGCGGCGGCATGATCAGCTATCGGGCTGATCCGGCTCTTCTCTTCACCTTTCATCCCGTCTCCTCCGCCGTTCTCTGCCAGACTCCCCCCGGCACCCTGATCTCAAACCTCGCCCCCTTACCATAGACCCCGGTCTCGGTGATGGAGATGCCGGTTATTGAGAGGATCTCACGTGAGAAGAAGAGCCCCAAACCGGTATTACTGCCATAGCCCCGTTGAAAGATCTTCTCCTTCTGTTCATCGGGGATTCCGGGTCCCTCATCCTCCCAGGTGATCACCAGCATATCATCCTGCTCCTCACACCGGATTTTTACCCCGGTTGCTCTTTCTGCATACCGGATGGTATTCTCCATCAGGTTCGAAAAGACCTTCTCGATCATCGGATCGGCAAGCACCTGGTACCTGCCACAGCTCTGTCGGATCGGGATCTGATCATCTCCGATTCCTTTGATGATTGTCTGGAGATCCTGCCAGTTGGGTTTTTCGGCACCAAGATTCTCATACATCCGGGTAAACTCGATCTGGCGCTGGATCATATCTGAAGCTCTGTGGATCTTCTCTAACCTGAGAAGCAGCTCTTCATTATCTTCTGCTTCCTTTTCAGCAAAGGAGAGAAACCCTTTCTGGACCATAATCTGGTTCAGGATATCGTGGCGGGTGATCCCCGAGAGGAGCTGGAGCTTTTTGTTCGCGATCTCAAGTGCATCCTCTGCCTGCTTCCGGGTGGTGATATCAAGAATAAATCCATCAAGATACGTGATCTCGCCATCCTGAGAAAATATCCGCCCCCGCTCCTGCACCCACCGGATGCCCCCGTCCCTGTGGATGATCCGATACTGAATATCCCATGGTTCTCCGGCAGATAGTGATCTGTTCATCGAATCCCGGACATCTCTCCTGTCATCGGGATGGATGATACTCTCGTATCTCCGGACGGAATTTCTGATGAAGTCGGTGTATGGATATCCGCTGATCTCCTCGATCCGGGTGTTCATATAGATCATCGTCCCTTCTTCATCAGGCAGGCACCGGTAGATGACACCGGGAACATTTGCAACCAGCGAGCGGTACCGGTTCCTGCTCATCTCAAGTGCCTCTTCAGCCGTCTTTCGTTCAGTGATATCCATGATCTGGACAAGGTATCCTGTTATGCCCTCCTCTGGATCCTGCAAGGGGGTTGTGAGCACATCCAGCCAGATCGTTCCGCTCCGGCTGGTTTTATAGAGATTGTGGATTTTGACCCTCTCAAAATCAAAAAGATCCTGATACCAAACGGATTCTCCCGCATGAAGCCGCTCTTTCTCTTCATCTCCGACATTCGGGTCATCAAAGAGAGAAAAACCCCGGACTTCCTCAACGCTCTCGATCCCAAAGAGTTTCAGGCAGGCGGGATTTGTGTGAACCAGTCTCCCGTCCTGGTTATAGAGCTCAATTGCAATCGGTGACTGATCATATATGGCATGATAGCTCCTCTCGCTCTTCCTGAGATCGCTCTCCACCCGTTTACGTTCCTGCACCTCCCGAAGGGCCAGATCTCTCAATTCACGGGCTGAACGGATCTCAGAATTCAGTTCGGTGACATCCTCGATGATGATCATCACATGAAGAGGTTCTCCATCCTCTCCCGGCTTTCCGATAATGGAGGTATGCTGGATGCGGGGTGTTCCATCTGCTTTTGTGAACGGGAGAAAGTATCCATGGAGCCGGGATGAAAAGATGGCAGGAGGGCCCCCCTCCAGTACCTGTTCGATCCGGATCCGGTATGCCGGCGAGGCGAGGTGGGGAAAGACCTCCAGCAGGTCTCTATTGATCATCTCTTCTGCAGGATGCCCGCTCCACCCGGCCAGCGTCCTGTTCCAGACCAGGATCCTCTTCTCCCGGTCAATGACACAGATCCCCCCCGGCATTGCATCGGAGAATGCATAAAACTCATCGGAGATGGTCCCTTTCTTCCTCATTGAATGATCTCACCCGCATATTCTCTTCAGTTCTCACGGCAGATGTAAAATGGTATCCAAAATGAGATGCCCTTCATCTGATTGAGGATATCTCCCGCTATTCGAATGTGATGAAGATCTGCGCTCCTGCAATCTGTCTTCACCTCTTTATTTTCAGTGCCTTATATCCTTTGGCAGCCCGGTCTTTTTCTACCGATTCATTCATCATAAATGCTAAATAGTACACTCTGTAGTATATTACTTATGAGTATATTCCTTGATCGGCACCGGGAGACCTCAATGCTTGAGAGCCGTTACCGGGGGGGGAAAGCCGAACTGCTGATAATATATGGACGACGGAGGATTGGAAAAAGTGAACTTATCGATAGGTTCATCGCCAGAGAGAAAGGCATTCGCCTCCTTGCACGTGAGGAGTCAAGGACTCTCCAGCTCCGGCGCTTTTCATTAAAGCTTGGGGAATATTTTAATGATAATTTCCTGAAAAAAACCTCATTTGCTGATTGGGATAGTTTTTTTGAGTACATTCTCCAACGTTCAGACGAGCGTTTTGTCCTTTCCATCGATGAGTTTCCCTATCTTGTCAAGGAGGATCCCTCCCTCCCCTCCATTCTTCAGGATTACTGGGATACGCATCTGAAGGATAGTCAGATATTTCTGATACTCTCCGGTTCCAGTATTTCAATGATGGAAGAGTCAACGATGGATCATACAAGTCCTCTCTTTGGGAGAAGGACCGGTCAGATCCTCCTTCAGCCCCTCCGTTTCATCCATATCCTTGATTACCTGAAGGATATGCAGAAAGCAGTTGAGTTCTATTCGGTTTTTGGCGGAACTCCTGCATATATTATGAGTGCCGATCCGAATTCGGATATCTTTGACAATATTGAAGAAAAAGTATTGCGGGAGGATGCATTTCTCTTTCGGGATGTTGACTTTGTTCTCAGATCAGAACTGGTTGAACCGCGCTATTATTTTTCCATTCTCTTCTCAATCGCACAGGGAAATCATACAATCGGGCTGATATGCAACGATTGTGGTTTATCAAAGAGTATTGTCAATAAATATCTCTCTATACTGATCGATCTCCATCTGATATATCGCCGTATCCCGGTAACAGAGGGGAATAAGAGCAGGCGAGGTCTCTATTTCCTCTCAGATAATCTCTTCGACTTCTGGTTCTCATTCGTTCATCCCAATATTGAATCGCTTGAGCGTGGTAACACCCGCCTGATTGTGGATCAGTTCGTCCGGCCACGTTTCTCAAGGTATGTAGGCCGGCATTTTGAGGCGATGGTGATGGATCTCTTTGATCTCTTTAATGAACATCATCTCCTTCCTTTTGTCTATACCCGGATTGGCAGCTGGTGGTACAGGGGAGAAGAGATAGATATCGTTTCTATGAGCGAGGACCCTCCTTCAATCTTCTTCTGTGAATGCAAATGGCAGGATAGTGTTGATGGAAAGAAGCTCTATGCAGAACTTGTAAAAAAGGCTGGCAAGGTATCCTGGCAGAATGGGAAGCGACGGGAGTATTATTGCATTGTTGCGAAAACATTCTCACGCAGGCCAGAACCAGATGAGCAGGTTATCTGCTATGATCTCCTGGATCTTGAAGCTCTGGCCTCCCGGCTTCTGGAGAGTTGACTGGCTTCTCCGGATCACCGGACGACTCTTAAAAGTATTGATTTAAGCCGGGCAATCAATCCCCGGATTTCTCCAGATCCTTCTTCCGGTATCCTTCCATGAGGAGTGTCGCCAGGTTCTTCACCGGCTTGTCGGTATGCTCCTGGATATGGAACTCGCAGAAGGGGCAGATGGTGACGACGATATCAGCACCCGTCGCTGCGATCGCCTCGCCCCGGAGTTTTCCGAGGGCCGCTGCCTCTTCAGGCTGGCCGGATCGCACCCCTCCGCCTGCCCCGCAGCACTGGGTCGGCATCGGGATATACTTCTCCACCACCATCGAGAGGAGATGCCGTGGGGGCTCGCTTATCCCTTGTCCCCGGAGCAGGTGGCAGGGATCGTGATAGGTCGCCGAGATCGGGAGTTTTGCCGGAGGCTCAATCCCGGCCTTCATCAGCACCTCGGTGATATCCATCACGGTGAAGGGGGTTTCATAATCGTTCTTCAGGGTTGACCCGCACCCGGCACACATCGTCATCACCGTGTCAATGCCCCGCGAGGTGAATGCCTCGATATTCTTCTTCTTCAGGTCAGGCAGAATTGTTGTCTGCCCTGTCCTGATGAGCGGTGATCCGCAGCAGACCTGTTCATGAGGGATGATCACCCGGATGCCGTTCCTCTTCATGACCTCCATCGCATCCAGTGCAGGTTTTGTGACACGCCCGTTGAACATGCAGCCGACAAAGAACCCGATCGTCATCTTCACCGGACCCTCCGGCTCGATCACCTCGGGCACCTGTTCGAGGAAGGTTGCCTCTGACCGCTCGACACTCCTGCCTGTCCGTTCGATGAGTTCTGCAAGGGCCTGGTGGCGGGGGAGGGTGAGCCCGGCCCGGTTTGCCCGTTCCCGGAGCTTCTCGATCGCCTTTCCGGGAATCTCGATCTCTTTGGGACAGACCTCGACACAGCGATGGCAGGTGGTGCAGGTAAAGAGCCCCCTTCCAATCGCCTCGGTGATCCGGTCCTCCGAATCACGGGGATCGAGTGCACACCGCATCTCCTGCCGCATCGCTGTCGGACCGGCAAAATCCACCACCTTCAGTGCAGGGCAGGCGGAGACGCAGCTTAAACACTCGATACATTCGCGGAGCGGCTTGATCACTGCCACCTCCTCTCTGGAGAGGCCCTGCGGTGAATCCGAGGGGAGGATTGTTGCCAGCTGCTCCAGCACCGGTGCAATATCGGTTGCAAGATCCCGGATCACCGGGAGTTCAAGCGGGAGAACGACCATCCCCTCTGTTGCCTCTTCCATGCAGGCAAGGGTCGGGTTTCCGTTCACCCGCACCGCACATGAACCGCACTGCCCGGCACGGCAGCATGAGCGGTACAGGAGTGAAGGGTCATGGCTCCGCCTCACCTCATCCAGTGCATCAAGCACCCGTGCACCATCATGTACCTGGACGTTGTAGGTCTCCTGGTGTGGCTCTGCATCCTTTGCAGGATCGAATCTCTGGATGGTGAGTGTCATCTCTTTCATGCTATCCTCCCGGGCAGGTCTATTCCCCGGTATGATGGCGATATCCGGGTATGGCCATAGGGTGAGTCTTCAACGCTCCACCGGACAGCACAATCAGATCTGACATGTGCCCCCCGTGACTCCTGCCGCATCAGTGCGCCATCCAGGATCATCCCGGCAACAAGGAGCATATTCTGTGCGGTCCATGCATCAAGTATCTCTGGTCCTGATGATGCAGCGAGCGGCGATGCTGCCAGATCCAGGATCGTCTCGCGGGTGGTGGTGAGGGCAGCGGCGGTTCGGTAGATCCCGGCACCATCCCACATCGCCCGTTTCATCATTGCAACACACTCAGATGGCTTCATCTCACCTGCTCCGAATCGGGCGATCTTCTCTTCAACAGCTTCAAACTGTTCCGGATCGATCCTCTTCTTCTGTTTTTCTGATCTGCCTGCCGCCTCTCCTGCTCTCCGTCCAAAGACCTGTGTCTCGGCAAGGGCGTTTCCGCCGAGCCGGTTCGCACCATGGACGCCGCCAGCAACCTCCCCGCAGGCAAAGAGCCCGGGAACGGTTGTCTTACATTCGGGTGTGATCCTGAGGCCGCCCATCATATGGTGTGCTGTGGGGGCGATCTCCATTGGCTCCTTCCGGATATCAACGCCGAAGGCGAGGTACTGCTCGAGCATCGAGGGAAGCCGCGTCTCGATCTCTTCTGGTGGCAGGTGGGTGACATCAAGCCAGACACCGCCCCTCTCTGTACCTCTTCCTTCGAGTACCTCGGTTGCGATCGAGCGTGCCACCACATCCCTTGTAGAGAGCTCCATCCTCTCTGGATCGTACCGGGACATGAACCGCTCGCCATGGACATTCTTCAGGATACCTCCTTCACCACGCACCGCCTCGGTGATCAGCCTCCCCCGTGCATCATAGGGGTGCACCGCACCTGTCGGGTGGAACTGCACCATCTCCATATCTATCAGTTCAGCCCATGCCCGGTACCCGAGGGCATAGCCATCCCCGGTTCCGGCGGTGGAGTTGGTGGTGATATCATAGATCTGCCCGGCACCGCCGGTGGCGAGCACCACTGCATCGGCGGCGATTGCCCCGATCCCGCCGTCCCGTGTCGAGGTGATCGCACCACAGACACGCCCCCCATCTGTTGCAAGTTCAAGGGCGGTGATCTCATTTCGGATAACTACGTCAGATGCGCGGAGCCGTTCAAGGAGCGTCATCACGATCTCGTGGCCGGTCCGATCCCCTGCATAACAGGTACGGGGAAATCGCTGGCCGCCGAATGGGCGCTGGGCGATCATGCAGCTTTCTTCTGCATCAAAGACGGCACCCATCCGGACGAGATCGGCCATTCTCTCCGGCGCTTCATTCACAAGCACCTCTGCTAACGTCCTGTCATTTAAGTAGGCGCCGCCTTTGAGCGTATCCTCAAGATGACCCACAATCGTGTCAGCTTCCCTCAGAACCGCGTTATAGCCGCCTTCCGCCATCACAGTGCAGCCGCCCTTGCCGGCTATTGTCTTACCAATCAGGATCGTCTCTCCATACTGCGCTGCTTCAAGGGCCGCCCTGATTCCGGCACCCCCGCTCCCGATTACAAGAACGTGGCAATCTTCCGTCGTAATCACACCCATCGTATTATATTGATCTGCCGTGTAATAACTTAAAATACATCGTGGGGGTAGGTGAGCCAGAAATGAGGCTTGTAATGAAATTTGGCGGCACATCGGTCGGTGATGAGAAGGGTATCGCCCGCGTGGTTGATATCCTGAAAGCCCATCGGGAGAGAGGAGATGAACTTGCGGTTGTCGTATCAGCGATGACCGGTGTGACAGATCAGCTCATCGCCACTGCAGAGGAGGTCGTCACCTCATCAGAGAACCCCCCGATTGAGCAGCTTCTCCATGCGCTCAAATCACGGCATATGAAGGCACTCGAGGTGGTTGCCCCGGATTCGCTTGAGGAACTCGGGGTGTACATTGATGATCGACTTTTGAAACTGAAACATATCTTAACAGCGCTCCATACGCTCAGGGAACTGACCCCCAGATCGCGGGATTATATCCTTTCATTTGGTGAACGGCTCTCTGCCCCCGTCGTCTCGGCGGCACTGAACCAGGCGGATATCCCGTCTGTGGTGCTTGATGGGTGTGAGGCGGGTATCATCACAAACTCCTGCCATGGGGGGGCGGTTGCCCTTCCCGAAAGCTACACCCGGATCAAGAGCCGGGTTGCTCCCCTGTTATCTGATTGTGTCCCGGTGATCATGGGATATATGGGATGCAGCGAACATGGGTATGTGACCACCCTCGGCAGGAGCGGCTCAGACTACACCGGATCGATCATCGGTGCCGGGATTAATGCGGATGAGATCTGGATCTGGACCGATGTCGATGGCGTGATGACGACAGATCCACGAATGATCCCAGAAGCACGGGTGATACCCTCCATATCATTCCTTGAGATGATGGAGCTCTCCTATTTCGGTGCAAAGGTGCTTCACCCGAAATCGATCGAACCGGCGATGATGAGCGATATCATGGTCCGTGTAAAGAATACCTTCAATGCGTCTGCCGCAGGTACAGCCGTTGTCCAGACGGCACACCGCGAGAAACGTGTTGTCAAGGCGATCTCGATCATCAGGAAGGTGGCGCTCCTTACGATCGGCGGTGCACAGATGGCAGGGCGCCCCGGTGTTGCGAGGGCAATCTTCACAGCGCTTGCAGAACGCGAGGTGAATGTGATGCTCATCTCACAGGGGTCGTCTGAAGCGAATATCACCCTCGTGATCGATGAGGATCATCTGATGAATGCAATCGAAGGTCTCGATGAGATTAAGAAACGCGGATATGTCCGTGAGATCAGCTTTGACAAGGATATCGTCGCGATTGCCGTTGTCGGTGCAGGGATGGCGGGCACCCCCGGCACGAGCGGGAGGATCTTCTCTGCTCTTGGAGAGGCAGGGGTGAATGTGATGATGATCACCCAGGGCTCATCTGAAGTGAATGTCTCGTTTGTTGTGAAGGAAGGGGATGGCCAGCGGGCCGTTAAGGTGCTCCATGACGAGTACCGCTTATCGGAGGCATGTAATGAGTAATGCAACCTACCGTGATGCCGGTGTCGATATCGATCTTGAAGCAGAAGCAGTAAAAGCGCTGATAGGATCGCTCACATTTCGCCGGAAAGGAGAGTTTGGGATGGCGGGTGATCTCGGCCATTTTGCAGGCCTCATCGATTTTGGACCCTATCTCCTCGCCCTTGCAACCGACGGTGTCGGCACCAAGATGCTGGTTGCCGATGCCCTCTCGGACTGGTCAACGGTCGGGATCGATTGTATCGCGATGAATGTGAACGATCTCTATGTGATGAACCTTGAACCCGTTGCATTTGTCGATTATATCGCGACAGATTCCCTTGATCCTTCAAAGATGAAGGAGATCGGATCCGGTCTGAACGAGGGGGCCCGGCAGGCAGATATGAATATCGTCGGGGGCGAGACTGCAACCCTCAAAGGGCTTGTGAACGGCCTGGATCTCGCAGGTACCTGCCTTGGTGTTCAGAAACGGGAGAAGGTGATCACCGGATCAGCCGTTGCTCCCGGGGATCTGATCGTCGGCCTGCCATCAAGTGGCGTCCATTCGAATGGTTTTTCACTTGCCCGGAAGATCGCCCTTGAAAACGGTGGTTATGATGCAGTTCTCTCTGATGGCAGATCTGTTGGTGAAGCCCTCCTCACCCCCACCCGGATCTATGCCGAGGTGCTCTCCATCTGTCGTGCCTGCGAGGTGCATGGGATGTGCCATGTGACAGGTGGCGGGCTGCTGAACTTCCTCAGGGTCGGGCCGTTCGGCTTCAGTTTCGATGACCCGATGCCGGTTCCTGGGATCTTCTCCTGGCTCGCAGAGAAAGGAAATGTCACCGAAGAAGAGCTTTACCGGACCTTCAATATGGGGATGGGCTATGCGGTAATCGTCCCGGAGGCGAGTGCCAAAACTATCCTGAAGATAGCTCCCGGCTCAGCTGTTGTCGGGCGTGTTGTTCCTGAGCGTGGCATCTGGCTGAAGGGAAGAGAGATCAGATAAACCCTCCCTGAAATTCCTTTTATTACGATTCAGCCATCCCGCCATACTCTTTTTTCTTCTCCCCCGTGAGAGTAACAGGAAGGAAATACTGCGTCTTCTGGGATTGATACTATGGAAAAGGAACGTGTTGTCGAACAGGGGGATCTCTTCTGCGCCATCTATCTCGATTACGAGAACCTTGCAGTCTCTGCGGGGCAGTCCTATCCTGCACTGGATGCCCCGCTCTCCCTCGGCCCGATCATCGATTATGCTGCATCGCTTGGGGATATCTGCATCAGGAAAGCCTATGCGGACTGGTCGGTGGGTGAGTGTGCGGCTGATGTGAAGAAGCTCGTCAAGTACGGGTTTGAGATGCGGCATCTCCCGCAGACGAGTGCCCGCGGGAAGAATGGTGCGGATATGGATATGGCGCTTGATCTCCTCGAGGATATGATCCTGCTCCCACATATCGGCCTTTTTATCATCGGGTCAGGCGACACCGATTTCATCCCCCTGATCCGCAGGCTCCGTGCACGGGGAAAGATGGTCTATGTGATGGGTTTTGATAATTCTGTCGGGAGCGTCATCAAGGAGAACTGTACGAAGTTCCAGTCGCTTGACGAGCTCCTCGGCCTGAATGCCTCTTCCGGCATTGATCCCACACTGGATGACGATCCGGCGCTTATCGAAGGTGACAGGATCGCAGCACGCGAACTGCTGATCCGGTTTGTGAAGATGAGAACCGATGAAGGTCCGGTGTTTCTGTCGGATCTGAAGAACCAGCTGATCAGGATCAATCCTGCCTTCTCGGAGAAGAAGATCGGTTTCTCCTCCTTCAAGAAGTTCATTGAATCGCTCGAAGGTGATGTGGTGGAGGGGATCATCACTGACCGGAGAACCGGCCATCCCCTTGTTACCTTCCGCGAGCTGGATGAGATCAATTCCGTCCATGTCGATGCAGATGAATGCCTGGCGACCTGCTTAAACTCCCGCCTCCGGTTCATCGGGGACCGGGCTGTCCGGACCCAGATCTTTGAGCAGATCCTTGCTCTCTTCAAGGACAGGCGGCCACGATCCATCCATGAGATGGCTGCTGCCATCCACCCGAAGATAGACCAGTCGGTCTCAAAAGCAACATTAAACCGTGTTCTCTTCGGACTTGGAGGAGAGGGACGGGTCTTTTCGTACTACCGGAAGGATCCGATGGTTCCTCCGATCGATTCACCCCAGGTTTTGAACGAGTCTGTCAGGACCGTTGCCGATATCGAGGTGGTCTACCTCGCTTCGGCCCGCGAAGCTGTTAAACGGATCTTCCCGGATATGGATGATGCCGAGGTTGAACGGGTTGTCAGGTGAAAGAGTATAGTTTTCCTGAATGAGATCGGCTGATCTCCCTCATATCCTGCGATATGATCCCTTCGGGATATGGATGGCGAAACGGGCGCCCTTGCCGGGGATCCCCTCTTCGGTGATGCTCATCCCGGTGATTGAGAGGATCTCGCGTGAGAGGAAGAGTCCAAACCCGGTATTGGTATAGTATTCTCTCACAAATATCGCCTCTTTCTTATCTTCCGGAACTCCCGATCCATCATCATCACAGAGAATGGCGATTCCATCATCTTCAGTCCTTGTCGAGAAGGCGATACGGGTGATCTCCCCGCCATGTCGGATGGCGTTCTCGATTAAGTTGTAAAAGACCCTCTCGATGAGTGGATCGGCATAACATTCGATCTCCGGTACATTGATCTCTAATGTTATTCCTGTCAGGTTCAGCTGGGTTGAGGCATTTTCCACCAGATTCCTGATACGATACCAGCGCGGTTCGGTGATCCCGACATTCTGGTAATCACGCGTGAACTCGATCTGCCGCTGGATCGTCTTTGCCTGGGCAAGCGATTTCTGAATGAACTCCTCTGTTGACGGTGTTGCCTCTTCCATGGCAAAATCCAGGTATCCAAGGAGGGCGGTTACCGAGTTGAGGATATCATGCCGGGTGATGCTTGAGAGGAGGTTTAATTTGGTATTGGCAAGGCGGATCGCCTCTTCTGCCTTCTTCCAGGGATCGAAGTTGATCACAATTCCGGTGAGGGTTGCCGGGCTCCCGTCAGGATTCCGCTTCGTGATCATCCCCCGGTCATAATACCAGAGGTACCCTCCATCTACCGTTTTTATCCTGTATTCGGCCTCATACAATGCTTTTTTACCGGTGAGATGATCCCGCATGGCATCCATTGTCTTCTCATGGTCATCGGGATGAATCAGATCGGTGATCTCATAGACGGTATTGGGAAAAACTGATGGGTCATACCCGAGCATCGTTGCCTTTTCAGGGCTGTAATCGACGTGTCCGGTTGCAACATCCCATATCCACCATGCAAGACTTCCTGCGGCAAGTGCTGTTTCGATATGTGTTTCGCCAGTATCTCCTTTCTTCTCATCCATTTCTAAACCTGCCTGATGCTACTGTATCTGAGGCGGCATAGATAATGTATTCGCTAAAAGAGGAGATGGTGCAGTCAGTCTGTTCTGTACAATCCGATCATCGCCGGGTCTTCTTCTTCCCTTTAGCCTTCACACTCTCTGCTTTCCGCCGTTTCACTGCCTTCTTTGTCTCCCGTCTTGCTTCAGGCACGGCGGCCTGCTCCCCCTCCGGCAACTCTCCTTCGATCAGCTCAACCGAGGATTCTTTGGTCAGGAGCAGGTGGTATGCATCGTATTTTTTGTGGTGCCTGACAAGCACCCGGTTGAACCTGAGAACCGATCCATAGGCTGCCTGCCGGAGTGCTGCATTCTCTTCGGTTGTGTGGTAGGCGGGGAGGGCTGCATATGTCTCTCGTTTTCCGGTGCCGTCACAGATCCGGTAGAGGAAAGTGCCGGAATCGCCGATGTTCTCTGAGATCTTTGATGCGATGATATTGATCTTCTTCTCTTCATGGCGCTGGAGGCGGGATATCCGTTCGGCTTTGGTGCCGGGTGGCACGCGGTATTGGATCTTCTTCCTCCCATCTTTTCTGTGGATCGCAAATGCGGTCTTGATATCGGTGTTATAGAACCGGAACGGCTCATCGCCTGCTGCCACTGCATTCATCAGCCGGGTTGGTGCCACCTCGGGAAGAGCGATGAAGCTCCAGCACCGCTCCACCTGGCAGGGCACGCCCCGGATATCATTGCAGGGGGCATATATCGGAAGGCCACGTTCTTTCAGGCGACGGGAGAGATCGCGGAGGGCGGTTGCATTTGCGAGATCGGCGGGCTCGCAGATGAGGAGCGTCCCGTTCTCCCGGAGTCTTCCGGCAAGCCGCATGACGGTCTCTTCACGGACTGCCGGGTCATGAATCTCATTGAGCACATTGGCAGAGACGATCAGGTCAAAGGGGCCTTCAGGGAGGGGTGATTTCGGGTTGGTGATATCGGTTGCCGATGGCGGGAGTGCAGTTATTCCTCTGTCCGTCTCTACACCGGGTATTGCAATCTGCTTATATGCCTCGATGAACTCGCCTGCCTGCTCGATCGCATGGACTGTTGCCCGGCACCCCGGCATATCATGTAAGAGTGAGGCAAGAGCGAGCGTCACCGTTCCCGGACCGGATCCGACATCAAGAACCGCCATCCTCTGCGGGAGGAGGCCGTCACTCATCAGTTCCCGGAGGAGATGGCGCATCTGGATGTAATAGACCGGAAAATGGTAGGCGAGATAGGCGAAGATGCTGTATCCGGTTGTGTACCTGATGACCCGGTCATCCCCTTCTTTCCAGTAGGTATCTTTCTGGGCGATGACCGCCTCCCGTATCCGTTCCAGGGTGGCAGGATCGCTCCAGGGTTTTCCGGTTTTTGCGGTGATGAACGATTCTATGGCAGTCTGTATGGGAGATTCAACCTTCCGTTCCTCAGGTGAAGCCGGAGGCAGGCAGGGCACCTGGTTCTTCCACCTGATGATTAGATCCAGATCATCCTTTACCATCTCGCACCCGCATTCCGGGAGGAGGGGGAGGATCTCATTGAGTATGTGTTGATGGCCCCGTGGATCGGTCGCCTCTGCAAAGAAGGAACTGAGTGAAAATTCCGGCCGCTCTTCAGTCCAACGGATGAATCTTCTTTGAATCGTCTCGTCTGTCATCTGATCCTCATGTACATTCGGATTGCAGTGATGATGAAACCCACCGATGGGTAAGGAAGTTGTCGGGAGTGTGGGATCTCTGAATGTTACTCAGATCAGCGCCACAGCAACCCCAAACACCACACACCCGGCAGCGGCAAGCGGGATCGTGAATGTCTTCACCGTCTCTGCCACGCTCTGCTGTGCTGTTCTGTTCACGAGCCAGAAGAAGGGATCGCTGGCATAGCTGATCACCATGGTTCCGGCGGCGATCATCAGAAAGAGTGCAGATGCCGGGATCAGGTCAGGGATCGCAGTTCCCGCGATGATATCCGCGGTGATGACGGCGGTGACGAGCCGGGAGCCCTGTGCAGTCTGGATAAAACATGCCAGGATGAAGGGGATGATGGCAAGCGGGATGATCGTTTCGAGGAGGCCGGCAGCATCTGCGGGGAACGAACTTGCAGCGATCACCCCGCCGAGGGCACCGGCACCACAGAGGTCAAAGATGATAACGCCTGCATGTTTCGTCCCATCGCCGACCGCCTCTGTACGCAGCGTTCTGGTGATCAGCAGCACCGAAAGTGCCGCTCCTGCGAGGAGGGCAACAGGCAGGATCGCTTTTGCTCCCACAGAGGGCAACAGGAACCCGATTACGATGATTGCGACAGGCAGGATGAGGGGGGCCCATGCAGCGGCTCTTCCAATGGTCTCTTTTACTTCCTCCTGCGGCTCATCGTTTCGGATCCCACGCCCGGGAAGAAGAACGATCATCAGGGAGAGAAGGATCAGGGAGAGGGGGATTGTCAGGGGGTTCAGTCCGGGATCGGTTGAAAATACCTCTATGAGCGTGACCATCACCGGCGCCGGTGCGATCAGGACAAAGGAGAGGACTGATCCACAGGCGATGAGGGAGAGCAGTGCCCCTGCCCTCTTGGCATCTGCTGTTCTGCCTTTCATCAGGGGTGCAAGGACGAGGAATGGAGTGATCGCGCACATAAACGGGACAGCGAGGAGCCATCCGGCAAGGCCCGCATGCACCGCCGGACGCCGTGAGATGATGGCGAGATCTGATTGTATCTTCGCAATTGCTCCCCCTTTCACCAATGAAAAGGCGATGATCGACCCTCCCCAGACTGCGACACCAAGGATCGCAAAGATCCGTCCGGCACCGGCACTCGCAGTATCGATGACCATCTCAAAAGGAAGTCCGGCAAGTATGCCGTACATGATTGCAGCGCCAAAGAGGACCGGAAACGGAGGTATTCTGAAATACGCGGTGGCGATTGTTACCGCAAGAATGCAGATGAGAAAAGCGGAGAGGGTCTCCACGCCTGCTCACTCCTCTTCAGGAATAAATGGCGCACTTCTCGCCTTATCTGATAGTATTGCACTGTTCCCTGAAGGATCCTCGATGATCAGGGTGAATGGAATCTCTCCGTCTTTTGCATGAGCGAGGGTTTCAATCCCGTCAAGTGCAGCCCGCCGTTCATCATCATCGGCTGAGAGGAGGGTCGTTCTGATCGCATCCTCAACCCGTACCAAGACCCCCTCGATATTCGAGACGAACCCCTGGCATGCAGGGCCGGGGCTGATCGATATGCCCAGCTCCGGTATCTCGATAGTTGCCGAGGTTGATCTGGCGACGCGGGTGGAGAGATCCTCTGCTGATTGAACATCATACTCGTATCGTATCGGCCCGCGATCTGCCAGGATCATCGTATCTGTCAGACGAAAACCGCATGCCTCACAGAGGCCGCACATTATGAGAATATCAGAGAAGAATGGGATATTCTCGGTCTGGTAAATGTATTCTATCTCTTCTCCACAGAGCGGGCAGGGGCCGGAGAGGGCCTGCTTCACCTAGTTACCTCCACCGATCTTCTCCCGTGAAATCTTCACCGATGTTGGTGTAATGACGACATAGCGCTGATCGCCGATGCCGATGATATCTCCGTTTACATCACGTGCAACATCTTTTAAGTCCTTCATCACCCGCTCAAAGGTGATCTTGTCGAGCTTGAGCTTCTGGATGTCAATGATCACAATGTTGTTGTTGTACACCTCGTCTTTAATTCGTGGTGTATCCTTGAGGTCGTTAATTGTTGCAATCTTGACATACATCAGAGCAGGCTCCTCCCCTGCCGCTGCATCCTCATATGCAGCGAGGTCGAGATCCATATACTCCTCTTCCTTAGGGGTCGCACCCTTTCCGCCAATGATGGAATCAAGAAATCCCATGTAGAATCCTTTCTATTGGTAGTTATTAATTGTATCCTTATATCTCCAGGTTCCAGATGGCGTCGCCCACATAATGGATATTCTTCGCAATCTTCCCCTTCTCCATTGCGCGAATCTCATCTGCGTCATAGAGTGCGATGACAACTGCAAGCGGCTTTCCATGCCGTTCCTCAACGATTAACGCAGGTTCGCCCTTCCTGACATCATCTGTCACCGAGACGACACCGGGGCGCATCACATCGGCGCCATTGACCATGAACGAGACGGCACCTGAATCAACCGTGATCCGTCGGGAGCTAAATGGCCTGGTATGCGCTCCTCTCAGGGTGGGAAAAGCCCATTCATCGCGTGAAATCAGGAGTGGTTTTTTGTCAATCAGAAAGACCGAGAGATCTGCATCGGTCTCGGCACGTTCGATGGATGTGGTGTCAAAGAGTGACGCCTCCTCTCCAAGCGCTCGTTCGAGCATCTTTTTTATCCCGGCAACCTGACTCTTTTTAATTGCATGCCGTTTCCGGATTGTGATATCAGCCATGATGGATTCTCCTGTACTATCCTCTCCCAGATAACTAAAGGATTTCCTGCTGGTTGCGCTATCTTTAAGTGAGACTGGGGCGCATATATGGTAACTCTCCAGGGAGATGCAAAGGGATTTTTATGACCAAACGACCGCTTGATATTCTGGAACAGGTCTTAAACAGGGAACCGGTGTTCATCTCGCTGAAAGGCGGACGAGAAATCCGTGGAATACTCCAGGGCTATGATGTTCATATGAACCTCGTTCTTGATCGTGCAGAAGAAGAGACGGATGATGGCGTTGTCAAACTGGGAACGCTGATCGTCCGTGGTGACAATGTGATCTATATATCCCCTTCAATCGAATAATTCAGGTGATTAATCATGTCGAAAGGAACTCCATCGAAGGGTCTGCGCAACAAGCATTCCCATATTGTATGCAGACGGTGCGGCAGGAATTCGTACCATGCCCGCCATAAGATCTGTTCAGCATGTGGATTCGGACGGAGCGCCCGGATGCGCTCGTATGCCTGGACCAGCAAGAAACCATTGAGAGCAACACATTAAGGCTCTAACATCATGTGCGGCATTGTCGGCATTGTTGACACAGGCGGGGTATCATTCCCCCTGTATTATGCCCTCTATGCCCTTCAGCATCGGGGGCAGGAGAGTGCCGGAATCAGCACATTTGATGCCGGAACACTCTTTAAACATAAGGCACAGGGTCTTCTCTCAGAGGTCTTCAACCGGGATATTCTTGAAGAACTCCCCGGATCGGTTGGGATCGGGCATGTCAGGTACCCGACAACCGGTGAGAACCGCCCGGAAAATACCCAGCCATTGAACTTCTCTCTCAAGGGGCATCACTTCTCGATTGTTCATAACGGCAATCTCGTCAATAATAACGAGCTTGTTGCAGAATATGAAGAACAGGGACATATATTTGCTACAACCACGGACTCCGAGGTGATTGCTGCAATCATCGCGCGTGAACTGACTCTCTCCGGATCGATTACGGATGCCGTTGTCCTCTGCATGAGGAAACTGCAGGGATCTTATTCTGTTATCACCATGCTTGATGACACCCTCTTTGCGTTCCGTGATCCATTGGGTATCAAGCCACTCTGTATCGGGAAGACCGATAACGGGTACATGGTTGCATCCGAGAGTGTTGCACTGGATGCTCTGGGTGCAATATTCATCCGTGATCTCCGGCCCGGCGAACTGATCACGATCGATGCAGACGGTATCTCGTGCCATCAGATCACCCATGCCAGCAACACGGCATTCTGCCTCTTCGAGTACATCTATTTCGCGCGATCAGATTCGGTCATCGACGGGGTGCTCGTCTATGATGTCAGGAGAAAGGTTGGTGAGATGCTCCACAAGGAAGCACCGGTGAATGCCGATATCATCTCACCGGTACCTGATTCGGGGACTTCGCTTGCTGTCGGGTACTCTGAGGCATCGGGAATCCCGTTCAAGGAAGGGCTGATCAAGAACCGGTATATCGGGCGAACCTTTATCATGCCAACCCAGAAGCTGCGCGAGAATGCGGTACGGATGAAACTGAACCCGGTCCGGGGGCATATCAAAGGAAAATCGGTTGTGCTTGTCGATGATTCAATTGTCCGTGGCACAACGTCCAGAAGGATCATCGAACTGGTTCGGGAGTTCGGTGCCCGCGAGGTTCATTTCAGGGTGGGCTCTCCACCTGTTGCCGCCCCCTGTTACCTGGGTGTCGATCTTCCGACACGGAATGAGCTGATCGCACATAACCGGGCAAGTGATGAGGTCTGTTCCTGTATCTCCGCAGACTCACTCCATCATATCTCGCTTAAGGCGCTGATTGAGGCAACAGGAATCGATATGGCAGATTTCTGTACTGGATGCCTCACAGGGTGTTATCCTGTTGCTATTCCTCACGAAGATTCAGAATGCCGCCATGTGGACTTTATCCACGGGTCATACCAGACACGGCTGGATTTCTGATCTTTTTTTTTAGCTCTTCGCTGATCTGATGCGGGTTTTCAACTAACATGGCAAGGAGTCCCCTTCCTTTAGGTAGGGGAGGAATTGCCTCAGATACTTTTATATTTTCACTTGAAAATTATGCTATATGCAACAAGTGAAAACCATTCCGTTAAAGTTGTATAATTACGGGGGAGAGTTAAACGATCTCGTCCAAAGTTATACATCAGGGATGAACTATGTTTCCACTGTTGTATATGAACATGGTAAACCTATGGGTTCTGACAAAATCCAAAAACGGGTTTATCAGGACGTACGAAACCTTGGATTACTCAGCCAGATGACCTGCAATATCTGCCGCCAGGTAGCAGGAACCTACAAAACTCTACAAGAACAGATTAAAATTGATCGGGCAGAATGGCAGGAGATCCGATATCGTCCTACAAATGTAACCTTCTCATATAGGCGGGATTTTACTATCGCGAAAGAATGGGTGAGCATCACCACATTGGATGGTCGAAAAAAATATCCATTCCACATGTATTCTTCTGCCGAACAGTATTTTGACGGTTCATGGGAATTTACCGCATCCAAACTTGTTAAACATAAAGACGGCTATTATTTCCATCTCTCCGTATCTAGAACCATCCCCGATCCCCCTGAGTTGGATACAGCATCTACATTCATGGGGGTTGATGTTGGGATGAACTGGTTAGCGGTAGTCAACACCACAGATAACAAATACAGGTTTTTCTGCGGTGGAGAAGCTAAAAACCTGAAAAACACCTACTCATCCATGCGAGCAAGGTTACAGGCCAAAGGCACTTTATCTGCAAAACGAATGTTGAAGCATATATCAGGTAAAGAAAGACGGCTCATGGCAAATATGAATCATAACGTATCCAAAGAGGTTGTTCAGTTTGCACTCGATAACAAAGTGAATTGTATCGGATTAGAGGATTTAACAGGCATCCGTACAAACACAATCCACAAAACCCGTAAAAAAAACAGGTATCAGAAATCATCGTGGTCATATTATCAGTTACACTTTATGATCGAATACAAAGCGAAAGCCGCCGGTATTCGTGTCGAATATATTGACCCTCAATATACTTCGCAGACATGCCCACGATGTTATCACATGAACAAATCGAACCGTAATGGTTTGTCCTTTACGTGTAAATGCTGTGGATATACATTACACTCTGATCTTATCGGTGCAAGGAACATCGAATTGCGAACACGTGATTCCAGGTATATCTTGGAATCACAGGGGTGTGAAGTC
>DUKV01000061.1:0-64068 GCA_013329165.1 Methanocalculus sp.
GGTATGAGTCTGTTACGGTACGCACACACCATCTACAAGTATAATGATTTCGTCGATCTCTTCTTCGGTGCCTGCCGGTATGTCTCCGCAAATGCCCTCTCGGAGAAGGGGATCGTTGACGCCCATCACCGGCTCACCAGATCCGGCGACCGGGTCGTTATCATCGGTGGCGGAGATGGTGTGACGGCGGTCACTGCGGCAAAACTGGTGGGCAGATCCGGTTCCGTGCAGGTTTATGAAGGGGGAGACCGGGCAGCCGGACGGCTCACCACGCTCTGTGTACGTGAAGCTATCAGTGGAATCTGCACCATCCACCACGCGGTTGTCGGCCCGCATATCGATGTCTATGGCGGGGATTTTGCGACTGCGGCCCATGTTGCCCCGGATGAGATCCCGGACTGCGATGTCATGGAACTTGATTGCGAAGGATCAGAAGTGGAGATCCTCAGATCGATGACGATCCGCCCCCGTGCGATCATCGTCGAGATCCACCCGTTCCTCTTTGCAGAAGATCCGGCATGGGTCACTGACCGGCTTGTGGAGCTTGGATACCGGATTGTCTATAGTAGCGGCCACGACGGAACAGAGATCGATGACGACGATCTACACAAGCTCCTCACCCGCTCACAGCAGTGCGGCGTCATCTACCTGAAGAACGGGGCACGGTCGCCGGCTGTTGTGGCGGGGGTCAGTGAGTGATTTTTCGGTAGTGTCCTCGAATAGCGTACTTTATAGTCTATCACAACATATTGTATCTTGTGATTTGAATGGCCAGACCACGTGGGCACATAGATGTTGTATGTCAAAACCCTGATTGTCGATATTATCGCCTGGAGGAGGGAAAGGACATTATTAAGCGAGGTAAAGATGCAAAAACATCCCGCCAACGCTATTATTGTAATCATTGCAAGACGTTCTTTATGGAAACGAAAGGCACTCCGCTCTTCAGGAAGCATCTTTCCGAGACAGAAATCCTTGTGATCTGCAAACATTTTGTCGAAAAGAATGGTATCCGGAGTATTGAGCGTATTACAGGTCATCATCGAGACACAATAGGGCATCTCCTGACAGATATTGCAGAGCATGCCACACAGATGAATGAGATCCTGATTCAAGATCTTGAACTGACTCCGATTGAATGTGATGAGTTCTGGACGTTTGTTAAAAAAAACAAAAGAAAGTTGTCAAAGAAGGCTCAGAATCAGATTTCAAAGGCGATGCATGGATCTATACCTGCATAAAGAGGGGTACGTATTTTCTCATCGCCTATTCAGTTGGCAAACATACTCAGCAGACATGCGATCATATGATGAACCAACTCTCTGAGAGAATCAGAGCACCCTCTCCTGATTCAAACCTCGATATTTTCTCAGATGGGAACAATCAATATGAAGAATCGCTTAAAAACCTTTACGCACCCTCTTGTGTAAATTATGGCCAAATTGTAAAAATTCGAAAAAGCGGGAGAGTTGTTGACAAAGTGAAACGCATAGTTATTGGCACCCCAAGTCTCTCGGAGATCGAAACGACTGATGTCGAAAACTCAAATGGCATCTTCCGAGAACGGGTAGGTCGACTGGTCAGAAAAACGAAATGTTTTTCAAAACTGAAATGCCGCTTAGAAGCAGCTCTGAAGATATTCCAATTTTATTGGAACTTCATGAATGAAATGAATGGAAAAACAACACCGGGGATGGCGGAGGGTATTATTGACCGCACGATCACGTGGAGGATATTTTTTCATACATCAATTAAGTATTGTTAATTAGGACACTACCGATTTTTCCACCTAAGCAGCGGTTACGATTGGTTCAGTCCGGTTCTTCCCTTCGAACAAATGTCTTTTCTCCTTGATGGTTTCTAAATGTGGTCATGTACGGACTCGTGCGTACAGTCAAATTGTCATTCCAAAAACCAAAATAACAGTATTTAATGCTTTAATCTCGAAAACAAGATGGGCCCGCTGAGATTCGAACTCAGGACCTCCGCCATGTCAAGGCGACGTCATAACCAGCTAGACCACGAGCCCAATGCCTTGCGACCTTACGATATTGGCTTTTGCAGTATAAAAGAATTGGTTTTTGCTCCAGTGATATGACCCACTGAAGCTCTCATTTTCGTTAAAGTCTTCAGAGCGTTGCAAATGTTGCCGAGATGATGCCGGGGACCGCCCTCAGCTCGTCCATCACATTCTCAGGAACATCCGAGTCCACATTCAGCACCATGAGCGCCTCTTCACCTGCACTCACCCGGCCGACCTGCATCCCGGCAATATTGATTGCATGTTTCCCAAGGATTGTGGCGGCGGGTCCGATAACCCCGGGGCGATCGATATGGCGGGAGATGACGACTGAGCCCTCGGGGATGAGATCCATCGTAAAGGCGCCGATCCCAACGATACGGACACGGCTCTTCCCAAAGACCGATCCGCTGATCGTCTCTTCGCCGTCCTTTGTTTTGATGGTGATACTGATGAGGTTCTTAAAACCATGAGATTCTTCAGTCATCGTCTCGGCAACAGCGATCCCCCGCTCCCGTGCAACAAATTCCGCATTCACGATGTTAACCGGCCGCTGGAGCACCGGGTCAAGGATGCCCTTGATCGCCATCCGGGTCACAAATTTGAGGTTCTGCCGCATCTCGACGAGATCGCCTGCATAGGTCACCTCAACCTTTGTGATTGCACCACCCACAACCTGGGAGACGAGCCGCCCCATCCTCTCGGCCAACCGGGCATACGGCTCGATCGTCTCCTGGAGCTCTGTTGGGATCATCGGTGCATTCACGACATACTTCGCGGCACCGCCTTTTAAGACATCAATGCACTGGTGTGCAATCGAGATCGCGACATTCTTCTGCGCCTCGACGGTGCTTGCCCCGAGATGCGGGGTGACAACGACAGTGTCAAGGCCAAGGAGCGGGGACCCGGTCGGCGGCTCCTCCTCAAAGACATCAAGTGCCGCACCGGCAACCTTCCCGCTCACAATGGCATCGGCAAGCGCCTTCTCATCGATGATGCCCCCACGTGCACAGTTGATGATCCGGACGCCGTCTTTCATCGTGGCAATTGAAGCCGCATTGATCAGGTGCTTCGTCTCCTTGATGAGCGGCGTGTGTACCGTGATCACATCGGCGACCCTGAAGAGCTCCTCGACACTCATCATCTCAACGCCAAACTGGGCCCCGCGCTCGGGGGTGATGAAGGGATCATAGGCAACGACCCGCATGTTGAAAGACTGGGCACGCTGTGCCACTTCCCGCCCGATCCGGCCGAAGCCGACAATACCGAGCGTCTTTTCGTTCATCTCAACACCCATGAACTTCGACCGCTTCCACTCGCCCTTTTTGAGAGAGGCATTTGCAGATGGAATCCTCCGGGCAAGCGAGAGCATCATTGCCATCGTATGCTCGGTTGCGGCGAGAGTATTTCCTTCAGGAGCATTTGCGACGATGATACCTTTCCGGGTTGCGGCATCGGTATCGATATTGTCGACCCCGGCACCGGCCCGGCCGATATATTTCATCTTCGTGGCTGCTTCGATGACCCGTGCTGTGACCTCGGTTCCGGATCTGACGACGAGTGCGTCATAGTTGCCGATTATGCCGACCAGTTCGTCCTCGGAGAGTCCGGTCTTTTCATCGACATTACAGAAATTTTTCAGTATTTCAATACCCTCTTCAGCCAGCGGATCGCTGACAAGGACGTTATAACTCATGTGAAACCCATTAGGCGTTTATATCTCACGGGTAATGATGGTTGTTCCTCATGGGCTTCCGGTGAAGGGTCTTCACCCTCTTTTATGTATCTTCGGGTCGATTCATACCTGATATGCTATGAAGGACGCGCCGAACATTCTCTGGCTAGAGGAGATAAGAAAGAACGATCTGCCCTCGGTAGGTGGCAAGGGTGCATCCCTTGGCGAGATGGCCTCGATCGGCCTGCCGGTACCCAAGGCATTTGTCGTGACTGCCCAGGCTTTCCGCCGTTTTCTTGTAGAGACCGGGCTTGAAGAATCGCTCTATTCGATCCTTGAGGGGCTTGATGTGGATAATAACAGCGCACTGGAGTCTGCTGCGGCAAAGGCCCAGGATCTCATCATGTCGGTCCCCATCCCGGATCATATGTCAACTGAGATCAAATCCGCATATGCCCGTATGGGTGATGACACCGTCGTTGCGGTGAGGTCGAGCGCAACCGCAGAAGATCTCCCCGATGCAAGCTTTGCAGGGCAGCAGGAGACATTCCTGAACATCCTCGGGGAAGATGATGTGATCGAAGCGGTCCAGAAATGCTGGGCATCGCTCTATGGAGCGCGGGCAATATACTACCGATCCAAGCAGGGCTTTGATGACAGAAGCGTCAACATCGCAGTTGTCGTCCAGCAGCTTATCTTCTCTGAGAAGGCTGGTGTGCTCTTCACCTCCCATCCGGTCACTGGTGAATCTCTCACCATCATCGAAGGATCGTGGGGGCTCGGCGAGGCGGTTGTGTCCGGCTCGGTATCCCCTGACAACTATGTCTTTGACCAGGTAAAGCAGAAGGTCATCGATACGATCATCGCCAGCAAAGAGACCGAGATCATCCCGGATGGAAAGAAGGGAACAAAGGAAGTACCTGTCTCTGAAGAGAGGAAAAATGCCCAGGTCCTCTCAGCGAACGAGATAGGACGGCTTGCCGAACTTGGCAAACTCTCCGAGGATCATTATGGCATCCCGCAGGATATTGAATGGGGTATTGTCGGTGATGATGTCTATATTCTTCAGTCACGCCCGATCACCACGATCAAACCCGCTTCATCCTCCCGGAAGAAGTCTGATGCCTCCACAGGTTCAGGGACGATCCTCATTGAAGGGCAGGGTGCATCTCCCGGTATTGCAACCGGCAGGGTTGCCATCATTCAGAGTGTGAAAGATTCTGGATCGGTTAAGGAAGGCGATATTCTCGTTGCAAAGATGACGAACCCCGATATGGTGCCTGCCATGCGGCGGGTGAAGGGGATCATCACCGATGAAGGCGGGATGACCTGCCATGCGGCGATCGTCTCACGCGAACTGGGAACACCTGCTGTTGTCGGGACCAAGAAGGCAACAACCATGCTCAAAGACGGCCAGATCGTCACCATCGACGGTGACAAGGGCATCGTCTATGAGGGCGAGGTCCGGAAAGCCCAGGAGGATACTCCGGCTGTTGTGCAGGCAGGATCAGCCCCAATCGTTACGGGAACTCTCGTTAAGGTGAATGTCTCGCTCCCCGAGGCGGCACAGCGGGCAGCTGCCACCGGCGCAGATGGTGTCGGTCTCCTCAGGATCGAACACCTGATCCTGGGACTGAACCGGACACCCCAGTGGTTCATCGCCAATAATAAGGAAGAGGAATGTATCGCAGAACTCTATGATGGCATCAGGACCATCCTCGATGCATTCCCCGGCAAACCCGTCTGGGTCAGGACACTGGATGCACCGACTGATGAGTTCCGGAATATGGAGGGCGGAGAGGACGAGCCGATCGAGCACAACCCGATGCTCGGATGGCGCGGAATCCGCCGTGATCTCGGAGCGCCCGAACAGTTCCGGCTCCAGATCGAAGCATTCAAGCGTCTCTGGAAGGCCGGGTACGAGAATCTCGGCCTGATGTTCCCGCTTGTCAACCACCCGCGGGAGTTTATCCAGGCAAAAGAGCTCCTTCGTGGATGGGGCGTCCCCGTCGATTCGGTCACCCTCGGTATCATGGTCGAGGTCCCATCATCTGCCATCATGATCGACGAGTTCATCCAGGCCGGCATCAAATTCGCCTCATTCGGTACAAACGATCTCATCCAGTATACACTTGCAGTCGACCGGAACAACGAATATGTTGCCTCGATGTACGAACCGACGCACCCGGCAGTACTCCGGCTGATCGACTACGCAATACGCCGGTGCCGTGCGGCAGGTGTTGAATGTTCCATCTGCGGGCAGGCTGGATCTGATCCGAAGATGGTTGCCTGGCTCGTCGAACACGGTATCCGCAGTGTGTCTGCGAATATCGATGCAGTACAGGTGATCCGTGAGGCAGCAGCCCGGACCGAACAGCGGATGGTTCTGGATATGGCGTTCTCGAAGGGTGGAAATGAAGGAGAACGGTTCTTCTGAGGAGGAACTCTTCTCCTATCTCTCTTCTCTCAGGGAAGAGGATCTCTCGTACGGCCGGATTCTCTCATCCATGTGCACAACACCCCATCCGGTAGCAATCCGTGCACATATGCAGTTCATCGAGACGAACCTTGGAGATCCGGGTCTCTTCCCCGGAACAATGGGGCTTGAGGATGAACTGATCAGGATGCTCGGCGATCTCCTCCACCATCATGGAGCAGGCGGGTATGCCACTTCAGGTGGAACCGAGTCGAATATCCAGGCACTCAGGATCGCAAAGAAGCAGAAACCCGTTGCAAAACCCAATGTCATCATCCCTGCATCCGCACACTTCTCCTTTGACAAGGCATGTGATATGCTCGGGCTTGAGATGCGGTCGGTTCCGCTTGATAGCAACTATCGGATGAATCCCGACTCCGTTAATGAAGCAGTTGATACCAATACGGTCGCGATCGTCTCGGTCGTCGGTACCACCGAATACGGGATGATCGATCCGGTGAAGGAGATCGGATCGGTGGCAGCCGGGAACGGGGTCTTCTTCCATGTCGATGCCGCATTCGGCGGCCTCGTTGCGCCCTTCCTCCCAGATCCTGCACCATGGGACTTCCTTGTTCCATCGGTATCGAGCATCTCCATTGATCCGCATAAGATGGGGATGAGCACCATCCCCTGCGGGGCACTCCTCCTCCGGGATCCGGAGGCGTTTGGATGCCTGAATGTCGATACTCCCTACCTGACGGTGAAGAAGGAATGCACGCTGGCGGGAACCAGGCCCGGTGCGCCTGTGGCAAGTGCGTATGCCGTCCTCAGGTATCTCGGGAGGGAAGGACTTTCAGCTATCGTGCAGGGGTGCATGGAGAATACCCGCCGCCTCATCGAAGGGATGGAGGCATATGGGTATGTGCGTGCTGTTACCCCGGATGTGAATGTCGCCACCTTCGACTGCCCCCTCACACCACCGGACTGGAGGGTCTCCCGGACACGATGGGGCCATATGCGCACGGTGCTGATGCCCCATGTGACACGGGATGTTGTTGAATCATTTTTAGAAACAATTGGTGAATTTCATGCTTGAGACACTCAAGATATCTCTGGAAACCTGTCCGATCGTGCAGCGGGGTGAGTATAGCTATTTTATTCATCCGATAACCGATGGTGTTCCGCTCGTTGAACCAAATCTCCTCAGGGATGTGGCACGTGCCCTCTTCAAGGCGCTTGATCTGAAAAATGTCAATAAGATCGTCGTCAGCGAAGCGATGGGTATCCATATCGGTACCGTCCTCTCCCTGATGACCGATATCCCCTACACCATCGTCAGGAAACGGGAGTACAAACTCCCCGGCGAGGTGGTGATCGGCCAGACGACCGGGTACTCGAAAGGAACGCTTTACTTAAACAGCGTCTTTGAAGGCGATCGGATCGCATTCATCGACGATGTGATCAGCACCGGCGGCACGATCCGGGCACTCCTCCCTGCACTTGAGTCAACTGGCGCAGAAGTGGCGGATCTCTGTTTTGTCATCAACCGCGGCAACCCCGATATCGGGCGGCCGTACAAATCCCTGGTCACCATTGACGTTGACAAAGACGGCGTACATGTCCTTGATTCCTATTTCTGATATCCTTGCACGGGTACGATCGCTTTCTGTCAGGAAAATCGCCCTCCAGGCCCCCGAAGGCCTGAAGAGGGAGCTCCCCGTCCTTGCAGAAGCCCTCCGTGCAGAGGGATATTATGTCATCATCTCAGGAGATCCCTGTTACGGGGCATGCGATCTCGCCCTTGATACACTTGAGTATGCCGATATCCTGATCCATTTCGGGCATACGCCCCTGATGGATCACCCCCAGGTGCTCGTTGAGCCGATCCTCCAGCCGGAAGAGATTCCCCCGCTTGATTCCGTACTTCCCCTGCTGACAGGGAAGAAAATAGGCCTCATATCGACCGCACAGCATGCGAACTCCCTTCCCCTGCTTGCAGAAGAACTGAAGAAGCATGGGTTTTCACCGGTGATCGCACCCGCCTCCCCCCGGACTCCTCTCCCGGGGCAGGTTCTCGGCTGCACCTACACGGCAGCACGGGTGGCAGAAGCCGACTGCCTCCTCTATCTTGGAACGGGCGTCTTCCATGCGATCGGCTCAGGGATTGCAGGCAGAGTCCCTGTCATCTCCCTTGACCCGTACACCGGTGAAGCAGGTCTCGTCAGGACCGATCGTCTGCTTCGGAGACGGTTTGCCGTTATCGAGAAGGCACGATCTGCGGATCGGTTTGGGATCATCGTCTCGCAGAGATGCGGGCAGAACCGGATGAAACTGGCAGAAGAGCTCCTCTCACTCCACCCGCGTGCGGAGATTGTTCTTCTCCGCGAAGTAACCGCTGATCAGTTACTCAACCTCGGGTTCCCCTGTTATGTCAATACCGCCTGCCCCCGGCTCGGACTTGATGATCAGGTCCGTTTCCCGGTCCCGGTCCTCTCGCCACCGGAATTTGAGATCCTCTGTGGCAGGCGGGAGTGGGAAGACTACGAAATCGATGAGATCCGGTCATGAAACTCAGGACACTCGAGATAAAACTGGAACGGGTCTCCGGCATCCCGGATCCCGATCCTGCACAAGAGCAGTACATGACGCCCGCCCCCCTTGCAGCCCGGCTCCTCTTTGATGCGTATCTTGCAGGAGATATCGAGGGGTGTTCTGTCTGTGATCTCGGATCAGGATCCGGCATCCTCTCGATCGGTGCGGCACTCCTCGGTGCAGATGAAGTGGTCGGCGTGGAAGGGGATGCACGCCTCGTCGCTCTTGCCCGTGAGAATGCGGAGACGCTCTCTGCAGACTGCAGGTTTATCGCAGATGACATCAGATCTATGAGAGAATCCTTTGATACCGTGGTGATGAACCCCCCGTTTGGTGCACAGAGCGAGCATGCGGATCGGCCGTTCATCGATGCCGCTCTCAGGATCGCACCTGTCACTTATGGAATCTTTAATGCAGGAACGATGCCGTTTCTGGCTTCGTATATCCGGGGCAGGGCCGAGATCGTCGGCGCGGTATCTGCGCTATTTCCACTAAAAAGGACGTTCTCCTTCCATTCACGGGATCTCCTCGAGATCCCGGTCGAAATTGTCTGTCTGAGGCGCATATAAATGATAAAAATCCCCCGTCCTATCGCCGGGTATACCTTCGGCCATATTGTCATCGATCTCTATAGTCCGGTGATCCCCGCTCTGATTCCTCTCCTGATCCTCTATCCCGGGATAGGGTACTTCCTGGCGGGCCTTCTGGTCAGTGTCTTCCAGATCACCTCCTCACTCTTCCAGCCGGTCGTCGGCTGGCTCTCTGACCGGAGCGGGTGGTCGGCTCCGATCTGGCTCTGTATCCTGACGAGCGCAACCTGTATCAGTCTCTACGGGGTGGTACAGGACTACTATCTCCTCCTCATCTTCGCAGCAGCTGCCGGGATCTCCCATGCCCTCTTTCACCCCTCCGCTCTCCTCCGGGTGCATGGTGAGACAACTGACAGAAACCGGGGTTCTCTCACCTCGATCTTTGTCACCGGCGGAAACCTCGGTTTTGCGGTAGGGCCGGTCATAGTCGGCATCCTTATCGGGTTTGGAGGGATGTCTGCGCTTACCCTGATCGCAATCCCCGGTCTTCTGACGGCTGCGTTTCTCTTTTACCTGACAAGAGGAGTTGAAAAGGAGAAGAAAGCCAGGCTCGTTCAGGCAGAGCAGAAGAAGATTCCTCTTGGTCCTGTCAGCCTGATCGTCACCATCGCTGCTCTCCGTTCATGGGTGATCATGTCCTCTGTTGCATTCTTCCCCGCATACCTGATCGCCTCATCTGGAATTTCAATCATCCTTGCAAACACGATGCTCACCCTGATGCTCCTTGCCGGGGTTGTCGGTCAGGTATCCGGAGGTTTCCTCTCTGACCGGTATGGAAAGAAGGAGGTGACGATCATTGGCCTCTTTGCCTGTATCATCCCATATGTCCTCTTCTTTACCACAACCGGATGGGTGGCACTTCTGTTGATGCTCGCCATCGGCTACCTTGCCTGGTCGACCTTCTCGGTGACGGTAACGATGGCACAGGAGTATCTTCCCGGGCGGGTCGGGCTTGCATCGGGGCTTCTCCTTGGGTTCTCAATCGGGGCAGGAGGGCTCGGTGTGGCAATCATCGGAATAGCAGCCGATATGACAGATCTGTACACGGCACTCTTTGCCCTGATAGTTCCATTGATCCTGGCTGCCCTCCTCTCCCTGGCTCTTCCCAGGTCCCCGGTTGCTGCTGCCTGATCCCCTCCACAACACCTTTTAGCCCGAAGAGCAATCCAATGCTGATTGCGCTATGCTTGAGGGGATGAAACGGTATGTCCAGATCGCCGATATTCTGGTGAAGCATGGGTTTGGGATCGTCGTCGATGAGCTCTTTCCTGGTCTTCCCGGATATGGCCTGAAGCTCGGGAGGGGTGAGGTGTCGCCTTCACTCTCGGTCTATGAGCGGATCCGCCTCTCATTTGAGGAGCTTGGTCCGACATTCATAAAATTTGGCCAGATCATGAGCACCAGACGTGAACTCTTTCCACCTGATCTGATAGGTGAACTCAGTAAACTCCAGGACCAGGTACCTCCCCTTCCGTTTCCTGAGATTGAACCTCTCCTTGATAATTCTCTTCCTGGCTGGAAGGATATCTTTCTCACGCTTGCACCATACCCGGTTGCCGCCGCCTCGCTCTCACAGGTGCACCGGGGGGTGCTGGCCGACGGGACACAGGTTGCGGTGAAGATCCAGCGTCCCGGAATCGATGAGGTGATCGAGACCGATCTCCTCATTCTCTCCTCTCTCGCTGAGAGGATCGAGGTGATATCACCGGATTACCGTATTTTTAACCCGACCGGCCTTGTCCGTGAATTTGCAGGCCAGATTCGAAAAGAGCTGGATTTCACCCGTGATGGCAAGAATGCCGAACGAATACTGCGAAATATGGCTGAGATGGAGGGTATCCGGGTTCCCCGTATCCACTGGAATGCCAGTTCCCGCCGTGTTCTGACGATGGACTATGTCGAGGGTGTCCGGATAGATGATGTTGAGTCCATCAGGGGTATGGGGCATGATCCGGTGGTCATTGCAGAACACGGGTTTGCGGCATATATCAAACAGATCATGATTGATGGGTTCTTCCATGGCGACCCCCACCCCGGCAACCTGCTTGTCATGCAGAATGGTGATATTGCGTTTCTTGATTTTGGGATCTGTATGGTACTTCGCCCAGAGCGGCGGGAAACATTCATCAGGCTTCTTGCCGGAATCGCAGAAACCGATGTTGAGGCATGCCTCCAGGCATTTGCCGATCTCGGTGTGAGTGTTTCAGATGAAGATACTGAGCTTTTCCGTGATGATCTCTACATTCTGCTGCTTGATTACTCGGATTATGAGGTTCAGCAGTATGATTTCTCGAAGATGTCGATTGAGCTCTCTGAGATCCTGAGAAAATACGAGCTCCATGTCCCGGGAGAGCTTATGCGGCTTCTGAAAGTGATCGGAATGGTCACTGAGATCGCACTCACACTTGATCCGTCCTTCTGTTTTAGCGAGCGGATCCGGCCATACCTGGATGAGCTTGTGAAAGAGCAGTATTTCTCATATGATACTCTCAAAAAAGAGATCTCAACCGGAATTGGATCCTTTCGGACACTTCTCCGGATCCCGGATCAGGTCTCCTCAGCCCTGAAGAAGGTGAGTGAGGGGAAGGTCCGGATCGATGTGGTTGCAGATGATCTCCGCCGGCTCCAGGAGACGATGGATCGCTCAACCGACCGGATCATGGTGGGGCTGATCACCTCTTCGGTTGTGATCGGATCCTCTCTCCTGCTTCTTGCCTCCGGGTCAAGCATCGTCAATGTCCAGTATATTGCCCTGTTCGGCTACGGTACCGCGGTCTTCGTTGGATTCTATGCAATTATCCATGCCTTCCGCGTATCACGGCGTGCAGAATTCAGGCGGAGATGATCAAAGGGTTGAGGGGATTGCAGATGCCCTCCGGGCAGGCATATTCTCAGAAAAAACTCATTGTGGTGAGGGATATGAGGTATCATTCCCTGAAGAAGAGATTGCAGTGGCAGTGCCCGTCCCTATCGATCTCATCTTTATGATAGATGCAGGGGCAGATGATCTGTTTATCAACATCCGGATCCCCGCTCAAGATCCTGCACGGGCAGTACCGCTCACCATTCCTGACCATCTTGCGGGCAAGCCCCCTGATGACCGCGTCAAGCTGTTTGGGATCCGGATTCAGCACATATCCGTTCTCTTCTGCATACCGTTTTACCCAGTCCCGGATCAGCCGGGCAGCTTCAATTTCATCCATGCTTACAATCTCCTAGGACTCTTCCACATAAGCAATCATCGAATCGAAGATCTTCTTCCCGTCAGCTGATCCCAGAATCTCTTCGGCTGCCCGCTCGGGATGTGGCATCATCACAAGCACATTCTCTCTCTCCGAGAGGACGCCGGTGATATTGCCGGTGGCGCCATTTGGGTTTGTAGATCTGGTGACGTTTCCGGCCTCGTCGCAGAACCGGAATGCGATCCTCTTCTCTCTTTCAAGGCGGCCCAGTTCCTCTTCGGGGATGATGTAGCGCCCTTCCTTGTGGGCAATCGGGAACCTCACAACCTCGCCCTCGGAATAGAGCCGGGTGAAGGGGGAGGTGGTATTCTCAACCCTGAGATATGCCGGACGGCAGAGGAACTTCGGATAGGCATTGATGGTGAAGACGCCGGGGATCAGGCCGCTTTCAGCTGCGATCTGCGCTCCGTTGCAGATCCCAAGGACGAGGCATCCCTTCTCTGCCGCCCTGATGATATCGGCCATGATCGGTGTCCGGGCAGCGATTGCACCTGCACGGAGGTAGTCGCCATAGCTGAAACCTCCGGGAAGGATGATGGCATCATATGATCTCGTCAACCCATCCTTATACCAGATCAGATCGGCATCGGCACCGCAGACTTCCTCGATCACATGCACGACATCACGGTCACAGTTGCTCCCCCCGAACTGGATGACCGCCGCCCGCATCAGATGACCTCGATGGTATATGTGTGGATCACCGGGTTTGCGAGGAGACGCTCGCAGATGGATCGGGCAATCTCTTCTGCCTGTTTTTTGTCTTCTGCATCCAGCGTGAAGCGGAACTGATCTGCTGTTGCGAGGCGATCTGTTGTGTATCCAAGGTGGGCAATCGCCCGCTGTATTGCTTCTGCTTCAGGGTTCAGCATCCCCTCTTTCAAGGTGATAGTGATGATTACGTCACATTTCATGATTTATCTGCTCCCGGTTATTCTGGCCGATACGGCATGGTATGCCTCCATGACATCCCCTTTCTCAAACCTGTAGACATCCTTGTCCATGGATTTCATCGTGCCTTTCTCCCAGAGTCTCATCGAATCCATGCTGATCTCATCCCCGAGCATGATGGCGTCGCCATATCTGCCATACTCGATCTTGAAATCAACGAGATCAAGGCCGATCCCATCAAAGAATGCCTTCATCACACGATTGACTTTCAGTGCTGATGCCTTCACAGCGTCAATCTCCTCATGGGTGAGCAGGTCCAGTGCCACGATGATATCGTCATTTAACATCGGATCATGCCGTGTATCATCCTTATAGTCAGTGACGATGATCGGCGGGTTAAAGTACTGCCCCTCGGTGAAGGGATAGTTCCTGACGATCGATCCGGCGGCCCGGTTCCTGACGATCACCTCAAGCGGGATCATGTTGAGTTTTCGGACCCGCATCGTTATTGGATCTTCCATCCTGATGAAATGAGTCCGGACTCCGGCTTCCTCAAGGAGCCCGAAGAGGAATGCCGAGACACCGGCGTTCGAGGCACCCTTGCCTTCCAGCTGATCCTTCTTGCCGCCGTCAAATGCCGTGATATCATCACGAAATGAGACGATCAATTCGTCTGGCTTTTCCGAGAGGAAGATGGTCTTTGCCTTTCCACTGTAGAGAATGTCGCCCCGGGTCATAGGTGATACTCCTGTACCTGTTTGTCAAGCTGCATGATAAGTGGTGCGAGTGCCGGATCGAACCACCCTCTTTCGATGTACCGGGGATAGATGCAGAGCCGCTCCCGGAGCGTATATCCGGCTGTGATCTCCCTGAGCCGCTCGATCTCCGGCCATGGATGTTCCGGGTTGATGTAATCGACGGTGACCGGGGAGACGCCGCCGAGGTCATTTACTCCGCATTTCAGGAAATACCGGGCATCGGCAAGGTTTGGCGGTATCTGAACCGCAACCTCTTCAGGCAGGATCGCGCGCGCCATCTGAATTGTCTCTGCAAACTCCGTCGTTGTGACAGTTCCGTCTTCGCCCATCGGGGTGCCGGGTTTTGGGCAGAAGTTCTGGATGATCACTTCCTGGATATGGCCGTATTTCCGGTGAATTGCAGCTATTGTTTCAAGAGATTCTTCGCGGTCTGCTGCTGTCTCTCCGATCCCAACCAGAAGCCCTGTTGTGAAGGGGATCTTCAGCCGTCCCGCATCCTCGATCATCCTGATTCTCACCGCAGGATCCTTGCCCGGTGATGTGGTATGCGCAGGTATCCTGGCGGTCGTCTCAAGCATCAGTCCCATGCTTGCATTCATCGTCCTGAAGCGGGCAAGCTCGTCCGCGGTCATGATGCCGGCGTTTGTGTGGGGGAGGAGGCCGAGTGCAAGTGCCTCCCTGCAGAGGTCAAAGCAGTAGTCAAGGATGTCGCCATAGCCAATCTCGTTCAGGTAGCGATCAAATCCTTCTTCCTCACCCGGCCGCTCGCCGAAGGTGAAGAGGGCCTCGGTACAGCCTGCAGCTGCGCCCAGCCGGAGTATCTCACGGACCTCCTCCGGAGCCATAAGGCAGCCGTTTTCGACTGGCCTCCTGAAAGAACAGTACCCACAGCGGTTGTGGCAGACTGATGTCAGCGGAAGGAAGACGTTCTTTGAGTAGGTGATGGTTCTCCCCTGCATGCTGATTCTCTTTCTCGTAAAACTACTTGAATCAGTCGTCTTCATGGATATAGGTGACACCGTCCGGAGGCATGTAATCGCATCTGATCACGATCATATCCGAGAGGCGGTTGAAGAGCCGGAGACGGGTCTTCTCCATTGCAAACCACCCGATCAGGCAGGGCGGGTGCTGAGCCCGGAGGAATCCACCCGGTAAGGGTGGAGATGGCGGATTCTATGACTGCAACAAGGGCGTATATGGGGATGATATCGATGATCCAGGCAAAAAGCCTGCTCTCCCAGCCGGCGATGCGTATCTCGACCATGGTACCTGATCTGTTTGTTATGGCATCACATGTTTCCCTGATGCCGGGTGGAGAGCTCTGTCTGCATCCCTGCCCGGATCAGGAGAACCCGCGACTGCTCATCATGGGGAGCCGGGGGCCGGGCTCACTGAAAGGGGCTGTACGTGGGAGTGTCAGCCAGAAGGTGGCACAGCACTCCGCCTGCCCTGTGATGATTGTGAAGTAGATCTGCCGGAAAAGAGGTGGATTGGTCATCCCCGTTTTGACCGTATTCTATTCAGAAGAACCGCAGTGAGATCTTCGATCTCTTTGAACTGCGGCTCTTCCATCCCATTTTTTACTATCCCGCATTCTGTGGCGATGATATGATGATCCGGCCGTCGCCCGGAATGCTGAATCTTCTTCAGTGCACAGCAGTCGCTGCATCCGTCAAGGATGAGGAGTTCCTCTGCATGCCGGAGTGCCTCATCGATTGCTTCTCTCTCCCGTGTTGCCGGGATACAGCAGTCGATCTCGCCTGCACATCTCCGCAGGAGGTTTATCGCACACTGGGTGGTGAGTTTCCCGGTATTTGAGATCCCGGAGCAGGTGATGATGGTATATGTCATTTCTATGCCTCTCCAAGTGTTTGATCGATCCAATCGGTGATCGCGTCCCGGATCGCCCGTATGCCAGCGAGGCGTTCTTCCTCTGTCCCGGTGATCGCCTTTGGATCGGGGAAGGTCTGGTGAATCGTCTCCTCTGCCCAGGGGAAGACCGGGCAGGTCCCGGAGTCGCAGAGGGTGACGAGCAGATCCATCCCGATACCGTCGAACTCGTCGATCAGCTTCGGTTTTGCATCCGGGATGTCAATTCCGATCTCCTGCATCGCCCTGATGACGAGCGGGTTCACCCGGCTCGCGGGCTCTGATCCGGCAGAGTATGCAGAGTAGCGGTCACCATACGTTGCGTTTACATACCCCTCAGCCATCTGGGATCGGCCTGCGTTATGGGTACAGATAAAGAGTATTTTTTTCATTGTGCATCACTCCTGAATAGTCCCTGTGTGCGTACGCATATCTTCACCAGCATCAGCATCAGCGGCACCTCGATCAGTACCCCGACAACGGTTGCCAGTGCCGCACCCGAGGAGAGCCCGAAGAGGATGACTGCGGTTGCAATCGCCACCTCAAAGTGGTTCGATGCCCCTATCAGGCCGGCGGGTGCTGCATCTTCGTAGGGAAGTTTCAGGGACCTGGCGAGGAAGAAGTACGTGATGACAAAGATCAGGATCGTCTGTATCATCAGCGGGATTGCGATCCAGAGGATCGTCAGCGGATTCTCTACGATCAGATCCCCTTTGAAACTGAAGAGGAGGACGAGCGTTCCGAGGAGGGCGATGATCGAGATGGGTGTTAAGTAATGGAGGAACTTCGTCTCAAACCATGTTTTTCCTTTCACCTGCAGGATCCACCGGCGGGTCAGGTATCCGGCGGCAAGGGGGAGGGCGACGTAGACGGCAACCGAGAGGAGGATCGTCTCCCAGGGAATCGGCATTGCGGCAACCCCGAGGAGGAAACCGCCGAGCGGTGCATAGAGGAAGAGCATCAGAAGCGAATTAATTGCCACCATCACGAGCGTGAGCCCCTGGTTCCCTTTTGCAAGATATCCCCACATCAGCACCATTGCCGTGCAGGGAGCAATTCCAAGGAGGATACACCCTGCGATATAGCTCTGGTAGAGATAGACTTCACTTCCATCAAGCAGGATCTCGGTTCCCGGCAGGAAGTCGACAAAGAGGTACCCGAGGAAGAAGGTGGCGATCGCAAACATCGTGAAGGGCTTGATCGCCCAGTTGACAAAAAGGGTAAGGGCGACAGGTTTTGGTGTCTTTGCCGCCTTCATGACCTCGCCAAAATCGATCTTCACCATGATCGGGTACATCATGAAGAAGAGGGCGATTGCAATCGGGATCGAGATCTGGTACACGGAGAATGAATCGAGGGTGATGGCAACCCCGGGTGCCAGTCTCCCAAGGGCAATTCCCCCTATGATGCAGAGCCCCACCCAGAGGGTGAGGTATTTTTCAAAGGTACTCAGATTTCTGGTTTCTGTCATGTTGGTTCAACCTGATCTGATTCTATCTCTCTGCCCCGAGGAGTTCTTTTAATTCAGCCACATCTGCAACCCTGCCCGAGACCTTCAGTTCGCCATCGACCATAAGTGCGGGTGTCAGCATCACATCCCGTTCCATGATCGCGGTGATATCCTCCACCTTCACAATATCGGCCGAGATTCCGAGTTCGGCGACTGCTTTTTCAACATTCTTTGCAAGGCGTCTGCATTTCATGCATCCGGTTCCAAGGACTTCTATCTTCATCGCTTCACCTCATGTGTGTATTCTCTCAACAGTGCAGAGCGGTACTGCTGCTCTGCGGCCTTTGGGATATAATTGTATATTCTCATTCTTTTCATCAGTTCGTCTGCGATCTCTTCATCTTTGAGAAGGTTCATCCGAGCCACCTCATGCATTGCATCATCAAGCATCGCAAGGCCGATGGTGATGCCGCCAACATCGATCTGCCTGATCCGGCGCATCGCCTCAGCCGCACAGCATGGCTTTTTCATCTCTGCCATCTCTCTTCACCCCATAATAAGCCCATAGCCAAATCCAGCGAGGGCTGAGAAGATGATCACGATAACCGCATAGACGATCGTCTTCTTCATCCCCATGATCCGTGAGATGACAAGAAGCGAAGGCAGGCTCACCGTTGGTCCTGAAAGAAGGAGGGCGAGTGCCGGGCCCCCTGCCATCACACCTGCTGTGTATCCGAAGGTGGTACCGATCACCGGTACCTCAAGGAGTGTTGGCATATACAGGATGGTGCCGACGAATGAGGCAAGCAGGTTCGATTGAAGTGTGTTTGTCCCGAAGAATGGCGCGAAGGTCTCCGGTGGGAGGAAGAAGGCGAGCATTCCGAGGGCGAATGTGCCGATGAGGAGGATCGGAACGATCTTCTTTGTGAGATCCCAGGTCTCCCATCCCCACTCGGTCACTTCGTCTCTCTGGAAGAAGTATATCAGGAGATATGCCACCCCGAGGGTGAGGGCATAGAGTACCGGGAACTTGATCATCCAGTCGATCTGTGCTGTGCCTGTGATCAGGATGCCGATTAAGAGGATGAAGAAGAGCGGGACGATCCAGCGTGGCCGTTCCTCCTCAGATACGGGTGCCGGTGGCATCGCCGCCATCTTCTTCCTCGTTGCGTCATCATCTGATCGGAAGAGTGCTGCCATGATCAGGCCGATTGCAATCGCGAGGATGATCGCAGAGACGGCCCGGGCAAGGCCGAGATCAATCCCGAGCACCTTCGCGGTGTACACAATTGCCAGGATGTTGATCGCCGGCCCTGCATAGACGAAGGTGATGGCAGGGCCAATCCCACTCCCCCGCTTGAAGAGGCCTGCAAACATCGGGAGGATGGTACAGGAGCAGACGGCAAGCACGGTGCCTGAAACGGATGCGATCCCGTATGCGACCGTTTTCGGCGCATCCGGGCTGAAGTACTTCATGATCACATCCTTTCTGATGAAGGCGGCAATTCCTCCGGCGATGAAGAACGCCGGGATGAGGCAGGTGACGACATGCTCGGCGAGGTATTCTGCGAGTGTCGTCCATCCCATCATGAGGGAGCCGATGAGGAGGTCAATCATGGTCTTCTCCAATTATTTTGATCTGTTGTCTTCGTAACTATCATGAAAGTATCACCTGGAATATGACTCCGGCGAGAATGGCGATCCCGATCACGGTGGTGACAAAGGCTCCTACCATCCGTTTTTTGAAGATTGCCGAGAGGAGTGCCACCTCAGGTATGCTTGCCCCGGCACCACCGATGATCAATGCCATAACTGCTCCAATTCCCATGCCTTTCCCGATAAGAACGGCGCTGATTGGAATGATCGTTTCAGCCCTGATGTACATCGGAATGCCGATCACTGCTGCTACAGGTATTGCGAGCGGGTTGTCTGGTCCTGCAAGTCCGACGATGAGATCTTCCGGGATAAACCCATAAATAAATGCTCCTATGGCAGCGCCAAGGAGAAGGTATGGCATTACCTGTCTGAAGAGCGTTATTGCAAAACCAAATGCAATTTCCAATCGTGGACCATGCCGCTCCCTGAAGGTGCCTTCGGTAACCACAGGTATCGTTTCTTCGGGTATTCCTTCAACCATCACCTGCTTGAAGTCAGATGCAAAACCAAGCTTTTCAAGTAAAGTTGCCAGGATAAGTGCTGTCACAAAAGTGATGACTGCGTATACTGCGGTATATACCGGCCCGATGAGCGCAGCAAGAAGGATAAGAATCACCGGATTGAGCAAAGGAGAGGTGAGGAGAAACGCCATGCATGCGGCAAAAGGAACCCCGGCATTCAGCAGGCTTACCAGAATTGGGATCGTCGAGCAGGAACAAAACGGTGTCAGGGCGCCAAATACTCCGCCAAAGAGTGTGGCTGTCCCCTTCCCTTTCCGCATCATTGTCTGTCGGATCCGCTCTCTTGAGATATAGGTCTGAAGAAGGCCTACGAGAAAACTGATTCCGATAAAGAGGAGTACCAGCTCTCCAGCGATCACAATGAAGAACCATCCGGCGGAGATCAGTGTGTCGAAGAAGGTCATGTTCTCCCTTCTTCAGATCTCTTATAACTGCTTGTTTTATTCCTTCCAGTACAACACGAACAGATCCCTTCGTGCAGGCATCTTCTCATAATGAGGTACATCAGAACAAGGCCGATCAGGACGATCGGTACAATGATCATGATCATACCCTTGCCTATCGAGAGTGTAATCAAGGTATCTGTCATGTTTCTCTCCTTTTGTTGGCAATCATTTCTGCTCCCTCGTCAGGATCAGGCAATACGGCTTGATAAAATCATTTTATCAAACCCATCAGTCTGTTTTTGTGTCGGTGTCTGTTTCGTCTTTCTGCGTATCTTTCGGGACGATCTTCATACTTCCACAACATCCGCAATCACAGTTTGAATTGCCCATTGCCTTCATACGTGCAAGGAAACCCTGGCTTTTCTTCTTTGGATCATTCTCTGTCATTTCTATTCGACTCCATGTTTCAAATTTGTTTGAAATTCTATATGCATATATATCGTATAAAGATTGTTATTTCAGCAATTTTTGAAATAACATATGTTCTCTATTTCAGCAATGAAACAATAGATTTGGGTGAGATATGAGAATTGACGCTTACAGGTACATTCTCCTGTTGAATCTCTCGAAATTATTATATGCACGCATTTCTGATATGATTTAATGATACATGAACAGGGTGAAGAATGCTCCCGGATGCTCCTTCCTGAAGAGGTTGAAATCTCTCTTTATGATACAGGAGGTCTTGAAGGGCTGATCTCGCATCTACCGGATGACGAGGTATTTGCTTCATCTTATCTCCTCTTCCGTGCCCTGGCTGATCCTTTCAGGCTGAAGATTCTCGCCCTGCTCGCGATACAGCCACTCTGTGTCTGTGTGATCCGCTCTGTTCTCGAAATCTCTGACTCCCGCCTCTCGTACCATCTCTCTATCCTGAAGAAGGCAGGGTTGATCGCGGGGGAGCAGTCCGGTACCTGGATCATCTACCGGCTGACTGAGAAGGGGGAGCAGGTGAGGGGGATGCGAGCGGGGGTTGGATGAGAGATAGCAGAAATAACTCCTCAAATGATTATGTCACAATTCGCTCACATTTCTCTCCAGAAAATGTGATGTAAATGTGACAATTGCATTTCCGATCACATATCATTTTTAGATATTCAAAGACCTTCTCTCAGGATTCTGCCTGAAAATGTTCCGATCCGGATTCATATCTACTGGCAGGATATTGCTGCTCAAAGAGAGTTATATGCGTGTTCCCTCCTCGATTATCCTGACATAGTCCACAAACATATACTGCTTATATCGTTCTTTCCCGGTAATCTCTTCCAGTATTCCAATATTCTCAAATTTTCCCACGAGATTGGTTGCAGACTGGCGGCTTATTCGTAACTCCTCTGTCACCTGCCCGATCGTGATGATCGGGCGATTAAAGAGTGTATCGATCAGCTTTACCGCATGCACACCGCCGATATTGTTCTCCAGCAACCTTTCAATCAGCGTCTCCTTGAGCAGGATAATTTTCTTTGCTGTTTCAATAGAGTTATTAGATACGTCAATGACTCCCTGAAGGAAGAAAGCCAGCCATGCTTCCCAATTCCCCTGATACCGGATACCATTAAGGAGTGTATAGTACTCCTCCCGATATCTCTTCAGGTAATAACTAAGATACAATAATGGCCTTGCCAGAACACCTTTTGAGCAGAGGTAAAACGTTATCATCAAACGCCCCATTCTTCCGTTACCCTCCAGATACGGATGGATTGTTTCCAATTGGGCGTGAATGAGAGCGGCCTTGATCAGCCTCGGCGTTTTATCATCGTTCTGGATAAAACGTTCAAGATCCTGCATTAATCCCGGGACCTGCTCTGGTGGAGGAGGAACAAATACCGCATCCTGAATCGTCCCTCCCGGCAGACCGATCCAGTTCTGAAGATGCCGTAGCTGACCCGGAAGTTTATGTGATCCCCGTGTTCCGTGAATTAAAAAGCGATGAATCTCATTGATCAGATCCAGAGTGAGTGGCGAGAACTCCAGTTTCTCTATACCATGATGAAGTGCTTTTATGTAATTCAATACCTCCTGTATCTCGTTGATGTCGTCTTTTGGCCGTATATGGGCTTCGAATTCAAGAACTCCCTGAAGTGATGCCTGCGTTCCCTCGATCTGAGAACTTAACAATGCCTCTTTCTTGATGTACATCGCCACGAAGAGATCGGGGTTTGGGAGTACCTGGGTGACTCCATCAAGGCGGGCCAGAGCTCCGTCGGCTTTCGATAACAGATAGAGAAGTCCCTCATCGAAAACCAGATTCCCGGGGGGTAAAGGATGTGGGATAAAGGCTTCATATCCGCCTTTCTGGCGGACGAAAACCCCTGCCCGATTATCGGAATATTTTCCCATATGTGGTATTTCAATGTGTAATACTATAAAGTGTCTTGTAAGTCAATCTATGTTGACTTAGATGACTACTGCTCTCTCTAACGCAACCAGACATGACTTACATGCCACAAAGCCATGTAAGTCAATCTAACCTGACTTAGCAGACACTCTCCTCTCCTAAGGTATCATACATTGAGTTAGACAAAAGTGCTTTCAAAACGCTGAGGGGGAGATTTGAACTCCCGAGAGACAAACGCCTCACGAGGTTTCCAGCCTCGCGCCTTACCGCTAGACTACCTCAGCAAAAGATGCAGTAAATTAATTGTTCCGGGTATTACTTAATCCTGCTCTTCTTCTTCCAGCCACGGGGGTACCTGCCGGGCTCCATCAGGATCGATTGTGGGCGTGCAACAAAGCCGTGTTTCCCAGGCACACACTTTTCTGATGGGATACGGGCGGTTCCAAGGCCGATGCATTCGCCTGCCCCGGTCATCAGCGCAACCGTATCGCCTTTTGCAAATGTGGTGCAGGAGAGAACCCCGGCGCCTGCAAGCTGTGCGCCCCGGCATATCGCATCGACGGCAGAACTCCTGACGGTAATTGACGGAAGATCAGCAACTGCCCGCTCCACCGGGAGGATCATCTGTTTGAGCGGTTCCGGATCCCCATCATCTGCTGCGGCTTTTGCGTCCGCAAGTTCATGGAGGGTATGTGCATCTGCCTCACCGAAACCTCCGGAGAGGGTGCGCCGGAGCTCGACCATCTGCCCCCGCACTCCGAGTGCGAGACCGATATGGACGCAGAGTGTCCTGATGTAGGTGCCTGCCTCACACCTCACCCGGAAGAGGACAAGCCGACCTTCGATATCCAGCACCTCGATCGCATAGATCGTCCTGATACGGAGCGCCCGCTTCACTGCACTCCGGCGTGGGGGGCGCTGGTAGATCCTGCCGCAGAAGCTGCTGATCACCTCCCGGATCTCGTCTTCGGCTACATCGCCATGCAGTTTGAGGAGGCAGATATACTCCTTGTCATGGGCGAGGAGATGCTCTGCAATCTTGGCAGCCTTTCCAAGCATCACGATCAGGATGCCGGAGACCATCGGGTCAAGGGTGCCCCCCTGCCCGGTCCTGACACCGAGGATATCCCGCACCCAGGCGGCAACCTCGTGGCTGGTGGGGCCCGGCGGCTTATCGATGATGATGATTCCTGACTGGATGCTGGCCTCTCGATCTTCGGTCATGTTCTCTTCCTGCTGAGATACTCATTCAGCGCTTCAAGGGTTCCGGTAAGGGATCCATCGCCGATAACTGCCGGCTCCACTCCCCCTCTCCGCATCGCGTCTGCGGTGATATCTCCGATTGCAATCGGGATGATACCGGTATCCTTCTCCCAGATTGCCATTAAAAACGAGTTTGCGCTTGTGAAGAGGATCGCGTCTGCGCCTTCCGTGTCAAGTGGTCTCTGCGTCGGAACAAGCCCGTAGCACCGGTACTCATATGCCAGACCCCCGGCATCCTCAATTGCCTGGATGAGGGCGGGGTTTGGGACATCGGCACGGGGAATACCGATCGCCTTCCCCCCAATCCAGTCGCCGAGGTAGGGCACAAAATCCCGGGAATAGTATGTGGGGAGCGTTTCGACCTTCAGCCCTTCCTTCTCCAGCATCCGGGCTGTCTGGGGTCCGATTGCGATGATCCGGGCATCTGTTGCGAGCAGCGGGGCTATATGCCCGGCAGGCAGCGCGCTTGTGAAGAAGATGCAGTCGAAGGCGCCGCGGTTTGCTTCAAGCACAAAGGCCTGGATCTGGTTATCATAGATATCTGCTGCCAGAGGCGAGACAATCCGGCAGGAATGGCCGTATTGCTCACAGGTAGCCTGATCCCTGCCTGCCTTCTCCGGAAGCCTGGTTACCGCGATGATCATTGATCTCTATAGGGACGGATGCATGATATTCTTGTCTTCTCATGCCGATGTCTGTTATCGCATGATGGATGGGATCCTGATCGGAGCGGCAATCGGGGTGGTACTCGGCACCATCAGCGGGTGTACGCCGGGGATCCATTCAAACACGATGGCAGGTATCCTGCTCGGGATCCATCCGGCGCTCCTCGTCCTATTTGGCCCTGCTGTCTTTGCTGCATCGGTAACGGCAACCCTGATCACGCATACCTTCCTGGATGCCGTACCTTCCACCTTCCTCGGTGTGCCTGATCCCGATACTGCGATTGCGGTTCTGCCTGCCCATGATCTCTGCATGAAAGGGCTTGGAGAGGAGGCGGTTCGGATCTCGGCACTGGGATCTGCTGCGGGTGCTGCATTCGGGCTGGTGCTCTTCCCGCTCTTCTTCTCTCTCCTGCCCCCCCTCCAGCCGTACCTCGACTGGTGGATCGGCCTGCTCCTGCTGACGGTTGCCGGGGTGCTTGTGGTCAGGTCCGAGGCGCCGGAATGGGCGGCTCTTGTCTTCATCGCATCGGGGATCCTCGGTTCATTCACACTTGCCTATTCATACCTCTCCTGGCAGGTGCTCCCCGGTGGGAGCCCGCTCCTCCTTCCGCTTCTGACCGGACTCTTTGGACTGCCGATCCTCCTGAAAGGAGCGACTGGCACAATCCCTGAGCAGACATACCGGGGAATCCGGATGGAGCGGCGGGAGATCGCAGGGGCTGCTGCTACCGGGACGCTTGCCGGTGCAGTCGTCGGGTGGATGCCGGGTTTCTCAAATGCAACCGCAAATGCGGTACTTGCCTCATTCATCTCGTATACGCGGAATGGGAGGGGGTATATCCTTGCAACAGGTGCGGCGAATACGGCGAATGCGTTCCTTGGGATAGCTGCCCTCTATGCACTTTCACGGGCACGGAACGGGGCAAGGGGGGCAATCGCAACAGAAGAACTGCCGCCGCTTGCCGGGATCATGCTTGCGGCCTGTATTGCAGCGGTGGCGGCGTATCCTCTCACGATTCTTTTATCGAAGGGTTCCCGGTACCTGGCGGCCCTGAATGTCAGGCGGCTGAATCTTCTGGTCATCATCTTCCTTGTGGCGCTGACCGGTCTTGTGACGGGACCTTTCGGACTCCTGATCCTCGCGCTTGCAACTGCTATCGGGGCGGTGCCCCCGATGGTCTCGGTGCAGCGGGTCTTCTGCATGGGGGCGATCATGGTCCCGATCATCTGCTGGTCGGTTCTTGGGATTCCGCTCTTTTAGAGCCTGCTCGCTATTTCATGTGGGTAGTTTGAAGCAGGTGCGGCGCGGGTATCGGGGGGCGGGGTAGAGCTGGATCAGGCTGACAGGGGTGATACACCCTTGCTCAAGAGAGCTACCTGAAAGGCGATTCATCAGAATCGGGGATTTATCTGCTTCTGGCAGCCCACAAAGCCTTCCCGCCCCTCCCGCGCTGCAATCTGCGGTCACCCGGTACAACCTCCCTGCGAAGCATGTGCGGACGGGGACGGGGCGGTGGGGAAAAAAAGCCTGAGTGAACAGATCCGAATGCATGATTCAAAGATCTGATAGCCATATGATGACTCGTTCCCTATGTAAAAACCACAACAGATCAGCGAAGCGCCCTTTTAGATGAGTCCCGCCAGTATCCCGATGTAGGCGAAGTACCCGAAGAGGACGATAGCTGAAATGACCCGGGTTGCCCGCTCGCCTGCATAGATGAGGGGGATTGCGGCGAGCGAGAAGAATGCCATTATCAGGAGATCGCCGGTTTCTGTGATCGGGATGGGAACAATCAGGGCGATGATGCCCATCACGAAGAGGAGGTTGAAGATGTTGCTTCCAAGCAGGTTGCCGACCGAGATCCCAGGCTCGCCTTTCAGAATTGCTGCGGCTGACGTGGCAAGTTCAGGGAGCGAGGTGCCGATGGCGACGATGGTCATCCCGATCACAAAAGCGGAGATCCCAAGGGCTGTCGCGATTCCGACTGCGGAGGTGACAACAAGTTGTGCGCCGATGATGACTGCGATAATCCCTCCTGCCGTAAGGATATAATCGAGACTGCCTTTTGCCAAAATGGGCAGTGTCCCTTCTATCCTGCTCTCCTTCCAGAGCGTTCTGAGGATTAAGACAAATGCGATCAGGAAAATGGCTCCTGCTGGTGCGGAGAGGGTGCCGGACCATGCAACGGCAACAAAGAGGGCAGTTGCCGCAAGCATCAGCAGAGCCTGCCTCTTCACCCCTTTGTTTGCAGGATCATGCCTGTTGAGTGCATGGGGGTTGAGCAACCCGCAGATCGCCAGTACAAGTGCGATATTGGCGATATTGCTCCCGATGATGTTTCCGGTTGCGATCTCGGGGTTACCGGTCAGGCCTGCATTCATGCTGACGACGAACTCAGGCAGCGAGGTTCCGAATGCGACAACAGTGAATCCGATGAGTGAGGGGGTGATCCCAAACCGTGAGGCGAGCCCGCTCCCCCCGCCGACAAAGAGATCCGCACCCTTCACAAGGAGTATGATGCCGACTACAAAGAGTGCCGCCTCGATGAACATGATTGAAGATTCGGTCGCCGGATATATAGGTGCTGAGGTATCATCTCTTCTGCAATGACGGTGTACTGGTGCGGGAGCGTAGATGATGAGGGGGTCTTTGTACCGTCTCGTGGGTCACCGGCTGAGCTGCTGGCGAGGGTGGAGTCACTAAAGACCAATATGCAGGTATTCCGGCCTCTAACAGCTGATCTGATCGAAGGAAGCGGGATCTTCCCTGATCGTGCCACCTATATCCGGCAGCTCCGCGAGGTTACCATTCTCCAGGTACAGGGGGTGATCGAGGCGGCAGCATCAGGCAAGGATGCAGAACTCCTCCAGATGGTCCGGATGCTCGACCAGATGGATGAGGTGATTAATCTCCTCTCCGAGCGGCTGGTCGAATGGTACCAGGTGACGAACCCGGCGTTCTCGCAGAAAGGGAGGCAGGGTTCGGTGAAGCGGGTCCTTCCGAAGATCCGGCGGAGCAGATCCCGTCCCCTCAGGGGAATGGCTGACGAGGTGGAAGGGCTGATCGCCGCCCGGACATCACTTGCCGCTGATGTCTCGCGGCTGGCGGCACAGGTGATCCCAAACACAAGCGAGCTGGTCGGTGGCCTTGTTGCGGCACGTATCATGGCACGTGCCGGGGGGCTTGAGAAGCTTGCCCGGATGCCCGGCAGTTCTGTGCAGGTGATCGGTGCCGAGGCCGCCCTCTTCTCGCATATCCGGGGGAACTCTCCCTCCCCAAAACACGGGATCATCTTCCAGCACCGGCGGGTTCATAATGCCCCCCGCGAGGTTCGTGGGCGGGTGGCCCGGGTGCTTGCTGCGAAACTTGCGATTGCGGCCAGAATCGACTTCTATCGTGGTGAGGCGGATCCCGGTTTCCTCTCGTCGGCGCAGGCGTTGATCGATGGGATCGCAGGAGGTGGATCTGTTTGATTCGAATCGATGGACAGCTGGTCTCGCGGGGGTCGGGCGGGGTCTATAATGAACGGATGGTGAAAGGGTACCGGGTCTGGGATCCCTACCGCTCAAAGTTTGCTGCCCTCTGTATGCTGGATGAGTCTGTGGATCTTGCGGATGCAATGAAGGTGCTCTACCTCGGTGCTGCAAACGGAACCACTGTCTCGCATGTCGCAGATTATGTGGATTGCGTGTATGCGGTCGAGTTTGCCCCGCGCCCCCTCCGGGATCTGCTGGTGGTTGCGGAGAAGCGGAAGAATATCGTTCCGATTGCAGGCGATGCGACCCGTCCGGATCGGTATGCGCCGTTTCTGGAAGAGGTTGACCTGCTGTACCAGGATGTTGCCCAGCCCGATCAGGCAGGGATTCTGATCAAGCACCTGCCGTTTCTAAAGCAGGGGGTCGGGATCGATGGCGGGATGAGGGCGATTCTGATGCTGAAGACGAGGTCCGTTGATGTCAGGAGGACGCCGGACGAGGTCTTTGCCGGGACGATCGAGCGTTTGGAAGGTGCAGGGCTGTCGATTCTGAAGAGCTGCTGGCTTGAGCCGTATCATCATGACCATGCGGCAATTGTCTGTGGTGTTGGGGAGAGGTGAAGGTGAGGGTTATTCTCACTTTATTTTGTATGGCTGAGGAACTCTTTCTTTTCAATACCTGCCTGCTTCAAAATTGGTAGGAGTGTTCCCGTTGCCACTTCCCGGTAATTTGGAATTGTAACCAGTCGCCTGGTTTCTTCATTGAATAGATGAATGTGGCTTCCAGTTTGCCTTACCTGTTTGAATCCAAAATGGTAGAGAATTTTGATAATCTCACGAGATGATAGAGGCGGAATTTTTGACAAAGCTATCTACTTCAATATCAATATAGGTCAATTTGTGATCTCTGGGGCTTAATTCGATTAACAGCTTGTAGTGTTCTTCAAGCCCTTTTTTTAAGTTGCGTATTGCCTCCTCCTCAGTGAAACCCTGATCGGCGACATGGGTAAGAAGATCAATAGCAACATAGTATTTTCCTTCTCTGTGTACTTCGATGAGGGTCTTCATACTATCAGGAGTATCTCTGTTTCTTTCCAATAATAATGGTTTTCCCTGTGTTCTGCTTATTCAATATCATGCATATATGGCGTCCTTTTCGATATAGCTCATCAGGCGTGGCCGGGTGGCTACGCCACCTTTCAGAACAAGGTCGACGCTTCTGTTGAGAATGTCTTCGAGTTCATCTTTCAGGTCGATGACATCCCAGCCAATGGGTCTTTCAAATGCCACCAGGATATCAAGATCACTTTCTTCTGTTTGTTCGTTTCGTGCGAATGATCCAAAGATGGCTATCTCTTTGATAGGGTAGCGGCGTTGTAATTCGGGTTTGGCTTTTTGAATCTTCCTGATAATGGAGTGAACAATCCATGTTTTGGGTATATCCTCCGGTCTTTGTGGCATCACTCATTACTCTCCTGTGGGTTATTGGTAAATATGATCTTGTGCATGATAATGATTCTTTCGTGGGTATCTTTCGTTCTTCCAGCAGTCCGTATTGTTCCTTTCAAGGGCTTATATTATTTTATTTACGAATTTGATGTTCAAATTACGTCTAATTTGTGTGGATTGCCGACGAGCTGCATTTTCGTCAATAAACTGTATATGAGTTTATAGTGGTGGTGAAGAGCCGGGTGCAGGCCTGTCTTTCTCCTCTCTCCATCTTTCATGAAAACCTGCCTTATGGCAATCTCGGAATGCGATCTCATCGCCTCCATCGATACCCTAATAATAGAGCTGATGCAAGAGAATGGATTATACGAAGTATAAGGATCGTCTGCTCATGCCCCGATATGTCTTCTTCAATCCCTTCTCCATCCTGATGGTGATCATTCTCTTCGCCGCACTCATCCTCTTAATCCCGCTCCTTCTTCTCGGCATTGTCGGAGGTGCCCTGACAAATCTCGGGTTTTCGTGGTTCCAGGCGATCGGGCTTCTCCTGCTGATCCTGGTCGGGAGCCTGGTGAATATCCCGGTGACAGAGATTCGGGAACGGGCGCCTGATCCGGTGGAGCGGCCTGCCAGGCGCCAGTTTGCCCCCTCCCTCTATGATGGGATGTATAAGGTGCAGCCACCGGCACAGGTGACGAACGTGGCACTCAATCTTGGTGGTGCAGTGATCCCGGCTGTGATATCGGTGTATCTCCTTCTTCATGCACTCATCGGGATGGGTGATACCCGGCTCTTCCTCCTCGCCTGTGTGGGAGCCTTTGCTGTCACCATCATCGTCAACCGGTATGCACGGCTCATCCCCGGCGTCGGTATAGGGACGCCGTTCTATCTGCCGCCGCTTGCAGCTCTCGTCTGCGGGATCCTGCTTGCCGGTGGTTTTGGGCTGGATGCCGCGATCATCGCCTATGTGAGCGGGACAATCGGGACGCTTATCGGAGCAGATCTCCTCAATCTCAGGAAGATCGGATCTCTTGGGGCGCCAATTGTCTCGATTGGGGGTGCCGGGACGTTTGACGGGATCTTCCTCTCCGGGATCATCGCGGCGTTTCTGGCGTGAAGGGGGAGTTGGTGTTAAGAGGATCATTAATCCCTAAGCGGGATGAATTACTGGCGTAATGGAGTTTTACTGTGAAAATATATCTTGATGTTTGCTGTCTATGCCGACCTTTTGATAATCAGCTTGTTCCGCGAATCAGGTATGAGAGTGAGGCGGTTATTGCTATACTTAATCGATGTTCGGTTGATTGGACATTGATATGGAGTTATGCAATTATCTATGAGGTTTCAAAAATTATTGATGGTCAAAAAAATCAATATCTGAGTAATCTTAGGGATCGTGCAGAAATTTGTATCATGGTCGATGGAGCAATTAAGAATCGGGCTGAATTATTCATGGGGTGTGGCATAAAAGCCCTTGATGCATTACATCTCTCTTGTGCTGAACGTGCGGGTGTAGATTTTTTTATTACTACAGATGATAAGTTGAAAAACATTATGAGTAGGTATCGTGATATCTCTACAGTAAAGGTTGTTAATCCTGCTCAATGGTATCAGGAGGTGGTAGATGATGAAAGTGAAAACGCTGCATGAGATCCATGTCGAAGGGATCCAGGCTCTCTATAAAACCCTGGGTCCGGTGGATATGATACGTTTCCTTCAGATGTTTGATCATGGGAAGGGGGATTATACGGAGGAGCGAAACAAGTGGCTTAGTGAGAATCTTGAGGAAATATACGCTGAGATTGTTGAGATGCAGGGGGATGTGGAGTCCAATGACTCCTCATAGTTCTATTATGGCTCATCGCTGACCAATGAACCTCTCACTGATGAGGAGATTGCCGGGATCCGGGAAGCTCTGGAAGAGATTGAACGGGGTGTGTTCGTCACCCATGAAGAGCTGAAGCGTGATCTGGGGCTTGAATGAGTGGAATCACCGGGATGACTTCGATATTTTCTGGCTTATATTAATATGCCTTCCGATAATAGTATGTTGAAGGAGTATTGCGTATGGCATCACTATCCTCCCATGTTAATTCTGGCAAACATGATCTGAATGAGCGGGCGAGGGAACGGATTATCGGTGAGATCGCTCAAGTCTTCGCTTGTGACTCGGAATTCACTGCTGATGTTATTGTGGTGTATATTTTCGGCTCATTTCTGAAAAGCAATCGATTTAATGATATTGATATTGGGGTTCTGGTGTCTGGGGAGAGGAAACCCTATGATTGCTTCAAATATGGTATGCGAATTGCCTCTGTTATAGAACAACGTATTTCTCCGCGGTGTGAGGTTGATCTTCGTATTCTCAATGGTTCTCCCGTTCGCTTCCTCTATGAGGTGGTACGGAGCGGCCGACTTGTTTTTGCCCGTGATGAGGATGAACGTAGCTCTTTTGAGGCAGATGTTCTGACACAGTATCTTGATCTGCTTCCGATGTTTGAGATGATGGATAGGGCGTGTATTTCACCGGTGAAAGGATGAGGGTATATCATCATATTGATGAGGTTGTTGCTCAGGGTGTATTGGCTGAGATGGTAATTGTTCAATAATCGAACTCAGAAAAACATCCTGCGATCCTTCATCTGGCTCTGAGAGCCTTTCGATTTTCTGTAATTCTTGTGTTTTCATTGTATCTTCTATTCTCTCTTCTTTCATTCTCTTCTCTTCATAAACTCATATATGGTTTATCGCAGATAGACTGGATGGATTCATGAGTGTAGATTCTCTCTTGTTTCAAAGCAGTATTGTATTCCGCTGATCAATTGAATGACTTAAAATAGGGTTAAAAATCGTTATTTTGATCTAATGAAACCATTTCAGAGTTCCCAGAAGTGTTGTGAAAAGGGCAGAATAGGCATTATTCGAAAAAGATTCAAACAGAAAAGGAAAAGTAGTCCGGAGCAGATTCGAACTGCTGTCGGGGGATCCAGAGTCCCCCATGATTGACCGCTACACTACCGGACTATTGTGCCATAATATGTGAATCCTGATGATTAATGAACCTGACGGAAATCGCCGGTCTGGTGGAGTCTTCAGGGAGTTTTCCGTCAAACAGTAATTCTGTATCCCGCACGAGATCTACAATATGGGATCCTCTTCTGAGGAATGAAGAAAAAAAGCAGGATTATAGCAATAATCTGAAAGAAAAAGCGATACAAGGGTTAGATCTCCTCTGCTCTTTGGCATCCCCGGCATGCTGCACAGACAATTCCCAGCGGTCGGATCAGCTTAGCTTCACCACAGAACGGCGGGATGTCCGCCACATCCCTCGTATAATAGATGTGCGGGACGAGCGAGATATGGGTGTATGCTCCAACCGGCACGCCGATTGCCTCTGCAATATGTTGCTGGAGGCGTGCAAGTGCATACATATTTGCACCAGCTGCTGAGAGCATGTCATTTGATCGGAAGACGACCTTCATATCAAGGAGCCGGGCATCTCCCTCCTTCCGTATAACGCACTGGATCAGCTGGAGACAGGGGCAGTCGTTGAGTGTTTCGTCAATGGCGGGGTTCCAGGTGACGGCGACCGCCCGCCTGCTGACCGGCTCGCTCTTTAGCTTCTCTATAATGTACCTTATCTGGTCGGCATGGATATCAGCTCCATTGAGTTTGAGTCCCTGCCCCCAGTCGAAGAGTCGGGAATGGTAGTCATATTCAAAGACGGCATCAGATCCCCTGATCAGGTCATCAGCATAACAGTCCAGAAAAGCTCTTTTGAAGCGTGAATGGGCGCTTGCCATCGGCTCAGCGAGTGTATTCTCGACCCGGAGTGCGATCTCGTCAGTCTCAAGCGTCTCCTCGCCGTTCTCGGTTCGCCGTTCCCTCCCTCTCTCAAGGATATGTTTGATGATGAGTTCGTGGGCACGGCCAAGGCTTGCAGCACGGATGATCTTCATGATCATACTAATGGTGCGGGGGGTAGATAGTAATAGTGCGAAGTGGGGTATCCGGCTGAATCCCGGGTGGTGTTTCACTCAACCTTCTGCGGCGTTTCCGCTGTGGGTTGCATGATGTTCTCTGTCGGGGGCGGATCAGATCAGAAATCTCTTCAGATCAGGGAGTATCATCTGTTTTGCACCGCCCGGCTTTCCCATATCTGCTCCCGGCATCGCGTCCGACCACAAAGGATATATTAAGTCTACATCTAATATGGAAGCATATTCCGTTGATCGGAGTATGCAGCACGTTGAAACGAATTTCGGCAACTGTCGAACCTTTTCATCTGTGCATGTAAGGTAATTGAATTGTTCAAACTGAACAAAAGGAGGAAATGATTAATGACTAAAAGATTAACGATCGCACTTATTGCGTTCCTTGCACTCGCTATGGTTGTAGTGCTTCCGGCTGCTGCCGATGAGAAAACCATCGAGAGGCCTGGAGATACTGTCTTCCTTGGTGAAGAGGGATTAGATCTTAGCAATATCCCTGGGTTGCCATCTGGAACAACCATTGCATGGTTTGCACCAGGGTCATCACCTACAACCGACTCTCCATCCCAGACATGGATTGTATCGGATAATGCCAATTTCTTTGTTGATCCAAGCATGAAAACTGGAACTTGGTATTTAACATGGGGTGTTGCAGCTCCCGGTCCGGCATTTGTAGTGGCTGATCCAGCCATTGATATTCAAATCCGTAATGGAGTTGATATTGTTAATGATAAGACCGTCGTAAAGGGAACTGCATTGAATATGAGGATTGTCTCAAATCTGGATGCATTCTCCCAGCGTGACGGTACTGTCAGTGGTACAGCACCAGCCGTAGGAGCAACAATTGGAATTACGGTAACCGATCCAAATGGAAACGTGTATACCAGCCTCCGTGGTGGTCCACTGGCTGCTCCAGTCACATATGATCTTACTGCGACTGGTGGTTTCACAACAGTGAATGTAAATCCATTCCCGGTTGCAGGTGTTGGTGTAAATGTCTGGAATACAGGATTTGATACTTACTCACGTGGTACTTATACCGTTAAGGCTGATATTAATGTCAACAGAATGAACGACAACTATGACGTTGTCGGCAAGACTGTATCAAAGAGCTACTCTCTTACAATTGCCGATGATGATCTTACTATCACCTCGAACATGGATAACGTTGTCAGAAACAACGACTTTGCTGTCACAATCGAGGGTAGACCAAGCACCAACTATGTCCTCTGGGTGAAGGGAACCTCAACACTCACTGTAGCTGAAACCCCGCAGATCAAAGCTGGTCAGCAGGGTGTTACCCTTGATAATGGTTTAGGCAACCTTGGTACTTTTGCTGGTGCATATTCCTTCACCGGAACTCAGAGCGTCGCCGCTGACACTCCATCGGGTGCAGTTGCAGGCTCTCCATTCTATGCAATGGTTGGATTGAACTCTGCAGGAAAGAGAACAGTTGGTTTCTCAACAGCGCAGACTACTAAAGACCAGAGCTTTACCATCCGGACTGACAGGTACGTAGCACCCGGTCCATCCGGCGACTACGATGAAGTAAAGGTTCGTGTCGAAAAGGGCGAGGTTACCATCACCGCCTCAGGTGACCGGAGCTACTATCTCGGCGAAGAAGTGACCTTATCAGGTACAAACACTGACTCAAACGACATTTACCTCTTCATCACCGGTCCAAACCTTGCTGCAAATGGAGCAGATATTGATGATCCGTCTCGTGCTGCTCAGACAGCGGCTGGAGTCTGGCAATCTCAGGTACGGACAGTAAAGGGTGACAACACCTGGGAGTACAAGTGGGATACCGCTAACCTTGCACTTGATGCCGGCACCTACACTATCTATGCAGTTGGTGCACAAAGCGACAAATCACAACTTGGCAATGCTCCTGTTCCAAAGTATGAAACTGTTTCAGTTGTGATTCGGAAGGGCTTTGTCTCAGCGACTGCCTCACAGAGCTCTGTTGCAAAGGCTGATGCTCTCTTCATCCGTGGAAATGCAGAAGGTAATCCGACACCTGGTGTTGCAATCTGGGTTCTTGGACGCAACTTCTATCTTCATGACACCCAGACTGTCGAAGATGACTCAAGCTTTGAATTTGAGTTAACCCGTGCAAGGACGCAGACTATGGCTTCCGGCCAGTACTTCGTCGTTGTGCAGCACCCGATGGGTAACAACGTCTTCGATGTTAATGATGATGACACAACCCGTGCTGGAACAACCTATGTAGGTACTCTTTCAGGTCTTGCAAATGTACTTGCACCGCCTGCTCCAGCCCCAGAACCATCCGCAGATCTGTTCATTGCAGAAGGTGCAGGCCGTCTCCAGGGATCTGATGCAGCAGAAGCGCTTATTCAGATGATCAACATGGCTAACATCGATGACACCTACACCAAGCTGACCTTCCTTGTTGAAGAGCCATGGGTCCGGATCGACAGTGTCGGCGACAAGACCGTCGGATCGACATTCACCATCACCGGAACCACAAACCTTGGTGTTGACAACGATCTCCTCGTTGAAGTCACCTCATCAGCTTTCAAGCCAACCGAGAAGACTCAGGCAACTGAATTCTCAGGTTCATCCGGAACTGTAAAGGTTGTAAAGGGTGACGCAGGCTACAACACCTGGTCATTCGAAGTTGATGCAACTGCATTCAAGGCAGACGAGTACATCGTCAACGTTGAATCCATCGAAGCAGATGCATCATCCACCGCCACCTTCAATGTTCTTGAAGCTGTCCCGGTAACCCAGCCACCTGCAACCCAGCCACCGGCAACCCAGCCACCGGCAACTACACCACCAACCGAAGTTCCGGCAACCCCGGCATCACCCGGATTTGGTGCACTTGTAGCGATTGCAGGACTTGGTGCGGTAGCGTTCCTCGTTCTTCGCAGGGACTAAACCTAACCAACCCTAATTTTTCTTTTTCTTTGTCAGAGCAAAACAGGTGAGCGATAGCACTTTTCTTGTTTAAACGCGCTTCTGAGTTTTTGAAGTTATTCTTCTCTCTCTCTCTCTCTCTGCTCCTCGCGGTAACGTGTGGGTTTTCAATACGGAACGAGTCATCATCCGGCTATAGGGTGGCTTGAATCACGTATTTGGATCTGTTCACTGAGGCATTTTCCCCACCACCCCTGTCCTGTCCGCACGTGCTTCGCAAGGAAGTTGTACTGGCTGATCGCAGATGCTGGCGCGGGAGGGGCGGGAAGGCTTTGTGGGCTGCCAGAAGCAGATAAATCCCCGATTCTTACGAATCGCCTTTCAGGTTGCTCTATCGAGCAAGGGTTTATCAGCTCTGTCATCCTTATCCCTTCGCTTGCCCCGCCCCCCTATACCTGCGCCGCACCTGCTCCAATCAGTTCCCATGATCCGTTTGTTGGATCACGAAAGAGCAAGGGAGGGTGTTTTCTTACCGGAATCACTATCCGGATTGAAAACAACATTCCTGTATTCTCATGAAGGCTCCAAGACAGGTTTTTCTCAGGGAGGATATCGTTGAGGATCTCCTTCATATGCGAAAACCCGGAATGACGCTCTCCGGGGTTATTGAAGAGATGATCGAGCACGAAAAGAAACAGCGTCTTCTTGATGATATCAGAAGGATTCAGGAGAGAGAAGAACTTGTGGAGCTCTTATAGTTATTTTGCTATAGAATAAGCAGATTATTCAACAGGAATAGCTTTTCCAGGCTTTCCGGCAACTTCAATGTAGTCTGCAAAGCCATTATGCCCGTCTCATTTCTTTCACTTCTCCTTCTCTCCTCTCAACATCCCTCTCCCGACTATCGACCTCTCGATCGAGTCCACAACTCCCCTTCCGACAACCCTTATCCCTCCCGCCAACCAGATCCTCTTGTCATATGCCGGAAAATACCGGAACGATTCAAAAAGGTAGTGTGATCTATGGTTCGTCTCTCTGGAAAAGTGCTTGATATAGAATACCGGGGCGTCCTCCTGAACCGGGACGACGCCCGCACCATCGGCGTCCTGGACGGGGATCGCGTCGAGGTGATCAATGAAGAGAAGAAGACCGCTGCACAGGCATTTGTGACAACAACCGCCACCCTGCTCCCCCAGGGAACAGCTGGCGTCTACCAGGTGACGAACCGGCGGCTCGGTCTTGATGGGGGAGAGTCGATTGAAGTCCGGGCAGTCGGGAGGCCTGCCTCGATTGACTTCATCAAGAAGAAGATGGATGGCGGCAAACTCTCGATGGAGGAGACCCGGTCGATCGTCCGCGAGATCGTCGACGATACTCTTTCCCCCGGCGAGATCAGCGCATACATCGTCGGTACCTACATCAACGGTATCGACATGGATGAGATCGAATATCTCACCCGCTCAACGGTATCAACCGGGGAACAGCTCTCCTTTGCCTCGCACCCGATCGTCGACAAGCACTCAATCGGCGGTGTCCCCGGCAACAAGATCACCCTGCTTGTGGTGCCGATCATCATGGCAGCGGGCCTGAAATGCCCAAAAACCAGTTCACGGGCGATCACCGGTGCAGGCGGGACAGCCGACCTGATGGAAGCGATCGCCCCGGTTGCCTTCACCGGATCCGAGCTCCAGGAGATGACCGAGAAGGTCGGGGGCGCCATTGTCTGGGGTGGTGCCACAAACATCGCACCCGCAGATGACAAGATCATCCTGTATGAATACCCGCTCAAGATTGATCCGCACGGCCAGATGCTCGCCTCGGTGATGGCGAAGAAGTTCGCAGTCGGTGCCGATCTCGTCGTCATCGACATCCCCGTTGGCAGGGATGCCAAAGTCACCACCGTCGAGGAAGGGCGGAAGCTCGCCCGCGACTTCATGGAGCTTGGGGATCGGCTCGGGATGAAAGTCGAGTGCGCCCTCACCTATGGTGAGACTCCGATCGGCCATTCTATCGGCGTCAATCTTGAAGTCGCAGAAGCCCTCTCCATCCTGAAAGGCGCCGCCGGTCCCGACTCCCTCATTCAGAAGAGCGCCGCAATCGCAGGGATAGCCCTTGAGATGGCGGGTAAGGTGCAGTATGGCACCGGGACAGAGGCGGCGCTTGACCTCCTCTCATCAGGGAAACCCGATCTGATGATGCAGAAGGTGATCGAGATCCAGGGCGGCGATCCCGGTGTAACAGCAGAGGATCTCCCGCCCGGTGAAGATTCCTTCACCATTAATGCCCCGGAAACCGGGTATGTGGTCGAGATGAATAACCGGGCGCTGATCACCATTGCGCGCGCAGCAGGCGCCCCGCATGATCATGGCGCCGGGATCATGTTCCATAAGAAACAGGGGCAGCACGTGAAGAAGGGAGACCCGATCTTCACCATCTATGCAGACCGCGGCTGGCGGCTCCAGAAAGCACTCGAAGATGCCCGCCGCCTCATGCCGATAGCCGTTGAAGGGATGCTGATCGACCGGGTGCCGGGGAACCGCTGGCGGATACCGATGCACTAATAGGTGAGAAAACAATACTACCCTGTATATGCGTGCTATGCGTCTTCTGCTCAGTCTCATCCTGCTTCTGGCACTCGCCTCAACAGTACAGGCGGTTGTCACCCTCAACATCTATGTCGAGGATTCTGAAGGGTACCGGATACCGGATGCGGCCGTCTATGTCAGTGAGAGTTATATCGGGTCAACCAGCTCGACCGGCTATATCTCCTATACCCACCCGGGAACAGAGAGCTTCCTTCTCAGGGTGACAAAAAGCGGCTACGACAGCCGTTCGGTAACCGTCCAGCGATCTGAGACCAGCCGCACCATAACCCTCACCCGGAGCTCTGCGACTCTGACCGTGCTTGTCTATGACGAGAATGTCGCCCCGCTCTCAAACGCGATTGTTAGGGTCGTCGGCCCGTCATCAGAGAAGACTGAAGAGACCGGATCAAATGGAAAAGCGGTCTTCTCCCTGGCCGATGGGGAGACCTACGAGATCTTCATTACCGCCCTCGACTATCGTGACGCTGAGACCTCCATCCAGGTATCAGGGGCATCCCGTGAGGTCTCGGTGGTGCTGGAGCGGGGTGACCGGTTTGCATTCAGGATCACCGACGAAGAGACCGGCAATCCCATCCAGGGGGCAGAGATCACCGTAGACGGGATTGTCCGGGGCACAACACGGGATGATGGAATCTTCTCCTACAATCTCAGGAAAGGCTATGAATATCAAATAGAGGTGAAGAAACCCGAGTACCGCCCCTACTCGCTGCGGCAGTATATCACCGGTGATCAGCAGGTACTCTCGATTGCACTCTCCAAAGATTACTACTCGCCCTTCGTCTCGGTCTTTGACCCTGATAAAAAAGTGGTAGAGGGGGCAGATGTCTATCTGGATGGCACCCTGCTCAGGAAGACTGATGGGTATGGCAGGGCATCTCTTGGCAGCCTCACCGCCGGAAGCTACCTCCTTGAGATCAGAAAGAGTGGCTTTGAACCCTACAGCCGTGAGATCACCATCTCGGACGGATCAATCGACTTTGCCGTGGATCTCTCCTATTCATCGGTGCCGGTCAGGGTACTTGTCGCCGATCCCTCCCATTCGGTCATCCCCGGCGCAACCGTCTCTGCCGGTGGCGTTGTCAAAGGAACAACTGACGAATCCGGTCTCCTCTTCATCAATCTTCAACCGGGATCGGAATACGTTCTCTCTGCGGCAAAGGACGGGTACCATGAAGGGAGCGTGACACTTGTCGTGCCGGTGGACGGGCAGCAGGAATCTGTCACCATCACCCTTGAATCACAGATCAGCCCGGTTTTGATCGGTGGCATCGTGCTGGTGCTGATCATCATTGCAGGGGGCCTCTATCTCGTCAGGATGAGGATGCAGAAGGGAAAGCAGATTAAAAAATACAAACACTGGTAACCTTATATACGCATTCCACCTCTTTTTACAAAAGTGGTCAAAAGTAACAAATTATTAAATACGGGAATTGGTGACACTATGGTATGACCTCACCGACCCGGCTGCTCATTCTTCTTCTCATCATCGCAGCAGCCGGAGCAGCGCCGGCAGCAGCCCTGATTCCCGATGAAATCGTCATCACAACCGATACGGAATGGCTGGTGGCGGGATCATCCACACCTGCGACAATAACGGTTATAGCCTATAACCAGAGCATGCCTCTCCCCGGTGTTCTGCTCACCTTCTCACTCCCTGACCCAGATACCGGATCTCTTGCAAACCCTTCTCCTGCTACCGATGGTGCGGGGGCGGGCACCGTCTCCTTCCTCCCCGGTACAACAAGCGGGGACGCTACCATAAGGGTTGAAGCCAGGTATCCCGCAGGGGATGAGATGGAGACGATCGAAGCTCAGCTCATCCAGTCTGTCGATCACGGAGAACCCGTGGCAATCGACTCTGTCTCCTATCCACAGGAGGCGACTGTCGGCTCAACGGTGCCCATCTCCCTGCAGCTCATAGATGCCTATGGGAACCCCGTTGAAAACCGAAGGGAAACGGCACTATCGGTATCTCCGGAGTATGTGACGATGACGGTCACCTCGCCCGGAGGTGGCGCGGGCTTCTTCGATGGGAATGAATCAAGCTCAACCGTCTCTATCCCGGTTGATGCTGACGGCTATCTGAATACAACCCTCCGACTCGAAACAGAACCCGTTGATCATGTGATCCTGATCGACCCGTCACCACCCCTCATCCCGTCCCGGTGGATCGCGATCACCGCCATCGCAAACGGAATCCCGCACTCTGTCTATCGTCACCCCTCAACATCCCCCCTGTATGCTCCGGCAGATGGGGCATCGAAGATCGATCTCTTCTATACATTCTATGATGAGTATGGGAACCGTGCCGGGAACAGGGAAATCTGGTTCAACGCGACAAGCGCCTCGGGGACGGCCTCCGCACGGTATGTAACAAGCAGCGCCGGGGAGATCCGGATCAGCTATGGCCCGGTGATCACCCTCGGCGAGGTGACCATCACCTGCACCGCCGTTGATAATGAGGCGGTCCATGATACAGCCACCCTGGAGTTCTACCATACCGATCCGGTGGCGATGCTCCTCACCGCCAATCCCCAGGTCATACCAAGCGCGGACGTGGACTCACGAATCACCGCCGATATCCGGGCAAAGGTGATCGATGCACGTGGAAACCCGGTGCCCGGTGAGACGGTCAGCTTTTCTATCCAGTCTGTTGATTGCGGCGACTACATCACAACAGGCGATGCATCACTGGATGGAACAGAAGCAGTCACAAACGACGACGGCCTTGCGATCGTAACCTTCTCCCCATCAGGATTCACAACCGATCCGGAATTACCCGGGTATAGTAAGAACGCAACCGGCACCGCTGTCATAGCAGCCGAATGGGCTGGTCAGGAGAAGACGGTCTCTGTCACCTGGAAGAACTATCCCTTCCTCAGCATCAGCACCATGGTCGAACCGGAGACGGTCGCGGTGAACGAGACGATCAATGTGACGGTGACGATCATCGGTGATGGCTGGGCACTCCAGCCGGATCCCGTCGATGTGGTGCTCGTCATCGATACCTCGGGCAGTATGTCGCGCAGTATGACGGAAACTGATGTATTGCCAGACCGGATGGCAGCGGCCAGAAATGCCGCAAAAGAATTCGTCGCGCAGATGGATCTTGAATCGGGGAGAGATCGTGTCGCGGTGGCATCCTTCTCCTCCACAGCCACACTTCTCCAGCCACTGACGAACGATCCGGCTACAGTCAACGCCGCAATCGATGGCCTGACGGCAAACGGTGCGACGATCATGCGGCGGGGATATTACGAAGGTATCCGGCACCTGAAGCAGGAAGGGCGGCCGGGAGCCGTGAAGGCGGTGATCCTGATGGGGGATGGAGACTGGAACCTCCATGGATCCCCGCTTGCAAATGGGATCGGTTTCCCTGATACAGCTTCTGATCAATCTGTTCGATATCAGAGTTATGCAACCTCATATGGAATTGCCCTTTCAGCATATCCGTGGAGCGGGTCAACATATGATTTCTCAAACGAAGGTTATGAGTGGTACAGCGATATCCCAGAGCCAAAAGGGTTATGCGATGTCATCATGGAATGGCGTAGGTACTGGCCTGTGACTACATCCATATCTGGGGTTTTGAGACAGGGCGCCGTCTCCCTTGACGGGCAGCAGACCAACCAGAACATGTCGGTCTATGCGCTGAGCGGCACCCCGGACGAACAGGTGCGGGTGTATACCATCGGATTTGCCGCGGAGCTCACCCCGAGGGTGGTGCAGGATATCACCGTCCTCTCGGAAGCAACCGGCGGCAGCTATGTCTGGGCAGGCGATGAAGAGGATCTGACCGCCGTCTATACGCAGATTGCAGGTGAGCTGATCACCGAAGCCGGGGTAAACACCACGCTGCATCTCTCCCATGACACTATCGAGATTAACATGACCGTCTACCAGGGAGGCGATCTCTTCGAATATGTACCAGAGACCCTGGTATCGCACTACAATACAAAAGATGAAGAGATCGTATGGGTTGACGGCTATCCGAAGGAGATCGATCAGACAGATGACTGGCTCGGCAGCATCCCGCCACCCTATACCCTCTCCTTTGATATCGGCACCATCTACCTCCATGATCTCTGGCAAACGGAATACCAGCTCCGCCTCATCAAGGACGGGACATTTGAACTCTTCGGCCCTGCCGCATCGGTCACGTTCGAAGGAGATACTCTCACGCTGCCGACCACCCTCATCAGCGTGATACCGCCGATAGACGTCATCGGGCTGGACCAGCATGAACTTGAGGTGAAGAACCTCAGGTCAACCGCGCCCGGTCCCGTGACCGATATCCTCCCCATTGCCTGGGATCTCACCTATGGCGGGGATGGCAGTGTAACACAACTGGTCAGGTATACGGTCGTCGATCCGATGGTCTATGCGAGATTTGGTGACCTTGGCACGTATGAGTGGACGGTGGCGGGCACGGTGTATTCGGATACTGGGCCATTGGACTCCAAAAACCAACAGTACTCAATTGACGTATCCGGACTCTCCGGCATCTGTCTGGTGAAGGTGCACGCAAGGGCAGATGGATCCCCTGATAGCTACGCAGAGATGATGGTTGATATCGGTTTTGACCCCAATCAGGCATACATAAAAATCGAATGATCGCCCCATCCAGACAGAAAACAAACGGATCCACCGGGAATCGAACCCGGGTCCTTGGGTTCGAAGCCCAAGAGGATATCCTCTACCCCATAGATCCAGAATTACTATATGAGTATATGCAGAAATCCTATTTCAATGCTGAGGAGCACCATCTCCCGTCTTCACCCGGACGTCATGCCTCTCCCTCCCCGGAGTTTTTTGTCTCATCATCAATCACCCACTCTTTTTCATCTCTTCCGCCGATATGATCTCATGGTGTTATCAGCGGGAGTGATCCGAAAGAGGCTTGGTGATGACAGCAGAAAGGGAGATCTGGTGATCCGTCCCTTTGACGACGCCTGCCTCCAGCCTGCCTCTTATGATCTCAGGGTAGCAGAAGAGACGAATCTCATCCGGGGGCAGTGCACGCTTGTTCCGACACTCGAATGGGTGGAGTTGCCTTCCGATCTCGCCGCAACCCTCAGGGGCCGCTCCTCCTATGGACGACGGGGCCTCCTCCTCGGCGCAGGATATGTCGACCCCGGATTCCGGGGCCAGCTCACCCTCTGCTGCACGAATATGGGAGGAGATGATATTCTTATTCCTCAAAACACCCGTATCGTCCAGATGATCTTCCACGAGGTTATTGGCGGCGATGAACTCTATTCAGGCCGCTACCAGGACAGCAGGGGTATAGTGCATGCGCGAGACTGATCCCGGAAGCGAACGAAAATGCCTTGAGATCCTCCGTATCCTCAGGGATTCGCGGGATCCGATGGGTGCAAAACACCTCTCCGAACGGATGGCAGAACAGGGCTTTATCCTCTCCGATCGGGCAGTCCAGTACTATCTCCACCATCTCGACGAACTCGGATTCACCCGGAAGATCGGGAACCGGGGTCGGGTCCTGACAAACCTCGGGATTGCCGAGAGCGAGAGCGCACTAGTCGGCGATCGGATCGGTTTTGTCATCTCGCGGCTGGAGAGGCTTGCTTTCAGGAGCACGCTTGATCCACACACATGCACCGGCGATGTCGCCTATAACCTCTCCTATGTGAGAAATGAGGATCTTGATTCTGTCAGATCGGCCTTTCAGGAGGTTCTCTCTGCGGATATCGGATTCTTTGGAACCTATGCCGAGACCACAAACGACCCACGGGTTCCAAAAGGGCATACCGGTTTCATGACGGTATGCAGCATCACGATGGATGGGATCTTCCAGCACAACGGCATCCCGGTCAGGATGGCATATGGGGGCTGTCTCAATCACACACAGCGCATTCCACGGGGTTTCAACCATCTCATCGGATATAAGGGCACAACGATCGACCCGCTTCAGCTCTTCCTGTACGCGGAGATGGCCTCGATTGGGAACCTGATCCGGACCGGAGACGGCGTTGCCCTTGCCAATATCAGGAATATTCCGATAACTGCCATGGGGAGGGCTGAGGAGATCATGGCCTCGCTCAGACAGAACGGATTCCATCTCCCCGTTGCCGCAGGTTCAGGTGTTTTAAATGTCCCCTCAGATCCCTACCAGTCATCTATTGTCATCTACAGCGGGATGAATCTGATAGGCAGGGCATATGAATGCGGCATCAGCATGAAGACGGAGATTGGTGCGGGAACAATCCCGATATCCCGCATCCTTTCAGAATAGGGCAGGACCGCACTGCCAAACAGACCTCCTCTTTCATATCCAGGTGATCCCATCATCATCGTCATCGGACTCCTGTTCCGTTGATGAACTCCCGCCGATGACCACAAACCTGGAGCGGCTCTTCACCTCATCACGCGGCCGGGGCAGATTCCGGCTGTCACGGCCGGATACCATCTCATCGTTCGGGGCGGGCTGTTTTCCAACCCTGATCGATCCTGATCGTCCGATGTATGCCGAATCATCCGGCCGTGCAGTGTTACTGACACCGATACGCCCCCTCCCGATCAGCGCATCATCATTTGGCCGGGAACCTGCTCCCCTGACAGTGATCTCTCCTCCCTCAAATGCGGTATCGCGTGGGCGGGAGAAATGGGATTTCAGGGCGATTGTCTTTGCCTCAAACGAATCATCCCGTGCACGAACCATCGATGGGAGTGAGAAGGCGCCCTGTGCAGGATCCACTTCATACCGCCCCCTTTCGACAGGTGCATCCTTCATCCGGATGGCACCGGCATCCATCGATCGGTCATTCGGCTTCACCGGCCCCCCGATTGCGGTCTGGCGCGAGATATCAGCCACTTCTTTTGCCTGCCTGCCGGGGAGGGAGAGTTTCTTCTCTCTCTGAGTCTCCCCCCGCTCCGGAAGGATCACCACCTCATTTCTGTCAGCCAGAGCCTCCCCGGCGACACTATTCCATACATCCAACCCGGGTTCATCTCCTGCAAAGGCGATCCCGGCATGATCATCTCCGGTCACGGTGATCCCCTCATCCGGGATGAACTGCACCTCGTCCTCGTCCTCTTCATCATCCCAGATATCATCTTTCTGGAGGAGGGCTGCACGTTCTGCCCGCTCCCGTGCAATTCGTTCCATCTCTTCTTTCTCCCGCATATACTGCTCCTGCTCTAACCTGAGGGCTTCCTCACGCATCCTCTCCTCTCTCTCCTCCTCGCGGCAGGTGTCCCGTATCTCTTTCAGCTCATTGATCCGGGGGATATTCTTGATACCTGCAAGGACGACGATCACACCGACATATTTTGTGCTCAGCACCGGGTAGTCCCCGGCACGCATCTCGAGGCCGCTGATACTCCGGTCAATCCACTTCCTGACATTCTGAAATCCCTTCATTGAGAGTTCTTCAGATGGTCCTGCGATCAGGATAAGAGCCTTATCTGCACTGGTGAGATCGCAGGGAACAGATATCTCCTGGTAGATCGCCCGTTTTGCAAGCTCAACAACCCGTGATGCCCGGAGATGCCCCTCCTCAAAATCAGAATAGTTTCTCTTCAGTCTGTTCAGGAGTGAAAACTTCTGTTTTGGGATCATCTCGGTTGCGTACCCGATGGCAACCATGCCCATGCCTGAGATGGTATTGATCACTTCGCCTGCATCCAGAACCACCTCTGCAACCGGACGTCCCCCCTCGACAAACTCTCCGGCACGAAGCAGCAGCCCGAACCGGCGTGCAATACGTTCATTCAGCAGATCGTTCCGTTCACGTGGATTCAGCGGAGTCCTGCTGAGATGTTCGTCATCAATCTGTTCATACTCATCCGGCAGATCATTCCATGCCTGTTTCTCTCCTCCGGCTTCATTCGTCCGCTCAAGCCTGAGGAGTTCGGTTGCAATCTTTCGGTACCAGGTTTCGTTATCAAAGATGATGCAACCGTCAACAACAGGCTCAATCGCCTCGATCTGGTCTGCTGCCGCAGCAGAGATCCGTCTGCCCTCATCCCGCATGGGGAGTGTCAGGATACTGACAACCGGTTCATAAAAGGAGTCCCTGATCTTCTCGACAAGCAGGGGGATGGCATCGGCATGCCTTCCGCCAAGTCCTGAGCAGATAATAACCGCATCAATCTCAACAGTGTTGGATTGCTGGATATGCTGAATCATCTCCGCAACATCGAGGATCTCCCCATCGATATGATCAATGGTATCATCAAGCATGGGAAGCACAATCCGTTGTGTATGGGGGATGTAATTCAGATCCTTTATACTTGCGAGATCGGTATCTATGGCGACAGCCAGAACGCTGTTTGTTCCACTCCTTCTATCGTGTTCATAGAGGATATCGGTGATCCGTGATCCGGCTCCACCAAGTCCGATGATAAATGCTTTCATACCTGATTAATCCATCAATGCATGGAGCAGCTGAGTACTGGCGTCCATGGTACTGGTATTCTCATATCATCCCGAAGACATAAAGCCTTTCACTCCGGGTTAACCAGACGTTCATCTCGGAAACCCTCTTTTCCGACCATTCTGCACCGGGATTTCCCTCCTATGGATGCAGTATCAGGGGTAAATGATAATGATTATATGTGTGTGTGTGAAACAACTCACTGAGGTGAATTTACCTTGAGCTATGGAATTGAATTCGTCCCTGGAAACCTCTCTGTTAAGCAGGTAGTAAACTACTGCAAACTTGCAGAGACGAAAGATATTGACTATGCCTGGATTACCAACCACTACAACAACAGACACTGCTACCCAATTCTTGCGCAGATTGCGGCAGCAACAAGTGAACTGAAGATGGGTCCGGGTATCATGAACGCCTTCACCGACACACCAGCGGCGATGGCATCCTTTGCATGCACATTAAACGAGATTTCAGATGGACGCGCAGTCCTTGGTATTGGTCCGGGTGACCTGTCCACACTCCCGAAACTCGCAATTGACCCTGTCAAACCTGTTTCCCGCCTGAAGGAAGCTGTCTCCCAGATCCGTGCACTCTGCTCTGGAGCTGAAGTGAAGAAGACCGGTCTTGAGTTCTTCGACTATGACGGTGCAAAGCTCACCGGTGTCCAGCTTCCCGGAAAGAAAGGCATCCCGATCTACATCGGTGCACAGGGTCCAAAGGTCCTTGAACTTGCAGGCACAATCGGTGACGGTGCCCTCATCAACGCTTCAAATCCAAAAGACTTCGAAGCTGCAATCCCAATCATCAAAGCCGCCTGTGAAAAGGTCGACAAGAAGGGATTCGATATCGGTGCATACACTGCCATGTCCATCGACATGAGCGAGAAGAAGGCGCGCAATGCAGCCAAGATCGTCGCAGCATTCATCGCCGCAGGTTCGCCACCCGCCCTCCTTGAGCGCCACGGTCTTGACCTGAACAATGTTGCAAAGATCAAGGAAGCCCTTTCAAGATTCGACTTCAAGACAGTCGGCGGGCTCGTCGGCGATGCTGAGATCGACGCATTCACCATTGCAGGCACCCCTGATGTTGTCAAACAGAAGTGTGAGGACTTAAAGAAATCCGGTGTCACCCAGATCATCTTCGGTTCCCCCCTCGGACCCGACATGGTCAACTCGATCCGGCTCCTCGGCAAGTACATCGTATAATCTTCCTGATAGAGGCATATTCAAACCTCTCTCACAATTTTTTCAAAACCTTTTTAGCTTCTTTTGATCACCCTTCTATCGTGTCATTCTTCTCCACAACAGAGATCCGTGTCCCGGGTTCTGTGATCAGTTACAGGATAGAATTTGCAACAGGCATCTCATCCAGGATCAGCCCGTTCCGGGGAACCAGAGGGATCAACGCCGGTGCCACCCCCCCTTTGCATCACGATGACGACCCGGCATGTCCTTTCTGCCGATCACGGATCTTCTCATCAACAAGGGGTTTTTCAGATGGCACCTGGATCGAATCCGGTGAGAGTGTGACATTTCCAAACCTCTACCCGTTTGCCGATCGCCATACAGTGACCGTGATCACAGAAGCACATATGGTCGAATCTTTTTCACCCCGCCAGCTCTCCGATGCACTCATCGGATCAGCAACATCACTTCTGGATCACCCCGGATACCCCTCGATCCACTGGAACTTCCTTCCATCTGCCGGAGCAAGCCTTCTGCATCCACACCTGCAGGGAATGGCTGACACCCGGCCGGTCTGTCTCTGTGCAGACTATCTTCTGGCATCTGCACAGACGGCATCCGGAGATTACTGGGAGTGTGTCAGGGAGGAGGAAGAAGATGGCCCCCGCCATCTCTTTGGTGATGAAATCTTCTGGTATGCAAATCCGGTTCCAATCGGCGAGTGTGAGATCCGGGGGATACTGCCGATCAAAACTCTTGGGGATATCTTCACCCTGACTGACACTCTTGGGAGGGATATCAGGCGTATTATCGATATATATCGGTCTTTTGGTCTGTATGCATTCAATATGGGTATATTCTTCCAGAAGAACGGTCATTTTGCCTCTGATGGGATGCGCGCGTTCTGTACCATGATTGCACGGATCAATCCAAACCCGCAGTCAATCAGTGACTCGGCATTTATGGAGCGGATCTGCCGGGAACCGGTTGTTATGACCCTGCCCGAGGATATCCGTACAATGGCCGGGCTATGATTGGATCTTTCTCTCTGAAAGGGGAGATCTATCGCGAGAATTCCTTCGCTTCTGATCTCGGAAATAACGCCTCCGCTCTATCTGTGTATCTCTATAAAAAGAAGGAGTATGGTTTTATTCCGGCTTGCTGATCAGCTTTGTCTTGGTGACGATGACGCCGTCTTTCTTGTGAGGGCTTCTGATGATGCAGTCTGCTCCCTTCTCAAGTTCGCGTGCCTCGTCACAGAGGGCAGCTGCCTGGCGCATCATTTCGTGTGCTGAACAAACGATCGGGATGTACTTCTCCCATTCCTTGGTCATGAAACAGCCCTTCACATTGACGCCTGCAACAGACTGTGCAATCTCATATGCTGCACGTGCCTTTGCCATTGCGTAGGGGTTGTTGAATGCTCCATCAACTGCCTTGTCGGAGGTCATGACAACCTTCGGGAGGACGAGGTCTGCACCCTTCTTGCCTGCCTTCACCTGGTCAATCACCTTGTCGAGCTCCACCTGGAGTTTGGTGAATGCGCCGGTGAGTGCAAGAACCTTCACGAGGTTGCTGTTGTAGTCAGCCATCTCGACAGGGTCAAGGAATTCACGCCGGGCACCGATCATTGCGTCGGCCTTCATGATGATGTAGCCGAAACTGCTTGCCTTCAGTGTATCAAACTGCTCTTTCTTGGTGGTGATGTCATCGGTGATGACGACAACGGGGATGCCTGCCTTTGCAAGCTCCTCACGTGCACCGGTTGGTCCGGGAAGAACACCATTTGGTGAGACGACGACACAGAAGTCTGGTCCCCATGCCTTCATGTTGGTGATGACACGGTCGATATCTTCGGGCTGAAGTTTGGTACCGGAGGTTGCCATGAAGGTCTGCATGTCTTCACGGTCTGCACGCTCGTCGAGGAGCAGCTCAGCCATGACACCGGAGGCGATATTGCCAAGTTTTGCTATGCCTACTTTTACTACCATAGAATTACACCTCTCAAAAAATTTGAGAACACTTCCTTTTTTGATAAAAAGGCATATAAACATTTTGAAACTGCTTTTTCTAAAACACCAGGGATGGAGTCAGTTAAGGTAAAATGTTTAAACTTGTGGTGCGATATAGTACATTAATGAAAGACGGCCTCCTCACCGAGCGGCAGAAAGAAGTACTCAGGTACAGAAAACAGGGAATGACCCAGCAGCAGATCGCTGATCTCATCAATACGTCAAAAGCAAATGTCTGCACCATCGAGAAGTCGGCAACAGAGAATATCAGGCGTGCACGGGAGACACTTGATTTTGTGAACACCCTTGACGCAAAGGAACTCTGTACCATCACCGCAGAAGAGGATCTTCTTGATGCTATAAATACAATCTATGAAGAAGCCGAGAGGCGTGGTATCAAAGTCCGGTATGATACAGTGTCCCTCATTAATCGTGTCAAGGCGGCAAACCCGGATAAGATTCATGCACGCTACATCCAGAGTACTATTCAGGTATTCATCAATGACAAAGGGGATCTCTTCTTTGAATGATCCCAGACAATTCGTTCCCTGTTCTTCATTATCTTTATAATCTCTTCATGTCAATAGTATAGGAAGCCGGATCAGGCTGTCTCAGATCGAATCGGTAACTATCGCTGATTCAATCTGTGCGAAGAGATCATTCATCACTGCTGTTTAGATAGCAGATTGATGAATGTTGCGAAGAACTCGCAACAAGACGACCATAAGCAGGTCTGATTACACGCGCCGGGCCAACGCATCGCCGAGCCCATTTCCCGATCATAGGGAAGCGCGGTATGGGTCAGGAACTCTTTAGAGAGAAAAAATAACCTGATAATACGAGCAGAACAACTCAGTTCTGAGGAGAAATTGAGATCTCCGGAAAGAATATTCCGTAGATGGTATTTTTCATCCACGCTCAATCATCAGGTGCCAGATCTCTTCCCATACTGTTCCTACCAACGTATCCCGCTTATCTGCCTCCAGTGAGGCAAACAAAGCGGTGCAGGATGGACTTTTCAGATAAAGTCCAGATAGATAGACTTGAAGGATTGAAGAATACATGCCGAGAATTCACAGGCCACGCTCAGGTTCACTCGCATTCAGCCCACGGAAACGAGCAAAGAGTGAAGTGCCAAAGTACAAATCCTGGCCAGAATATACTGGTTCACCGGTTTTACAGGGATTTGCAGGGTATAAGGTTGGCATGACCCATGTCATCATGGTCGACGACCACACGAGCAGCCCGAGTGAGGGGAAGGATATCATGATCCCTGTAACAGTGGTTGAGGTGCCCGCGATGAAGGTTGCCGCCATCCGCGCGTACCGGAAAGATACCTATGGGAAACATCCGATGACCGAGGTCTGGGCCGATTCGCTCAGTGAAAACCTTGCAGGCAGGATCACGATGCCGAAGAACCATGATCGCGAAGGAACAATCAACGCGATCAACGAAGCTGTTTCTACCGATTCAGTCGTTGAGATCATGCTCCTCATGCACACCACTCCTGAGATCATCTCCGGTATCCCGAAGAAGGTTCCGGATCTGATGGAGATCCGTGTTGCAGGCGGTTCGATGGAAGAGCGTCTTGCATATGCGCAATCCCTCCTTGGGGCTGAAGTGGACTTCGCTTCAGTTTTGAAGGAAGGGGCATATGCCGATATTACCGCCATCACCACAGGCAAGGGGACACAGGGAGCCGTAAAACGCTGGGGTATCAGCCTCAGAAAGCGGAAACACTCCCGTGGTAAAAAGGAACGCCATATCGGAACCCTTGGTCCATGGACTCCGCATCATGTCCGCTGGCAGGTGCCAAACGTCGGTCAGATGGGCTATCAGCAGAGGACAGAATACAACAAGCGGATCATCAAGATCGGCCAGGAAACAGAAGAGATCAACCCCGAGGGAGGATTCCTCCACTATGGACTTGTCAGGAACAACTACGTCCTGATCAAAGGTTCAATCCCGGGTCCGGTCAAGAGGATCATCAGGTTCCGCCCTGCAATCCGCCAGGGTGAACACCAGGTACGGGTTCCGGTTGTCGAATATGTCAGCCAGAAGAGTAAGCAGGGGTGAATAAGAGATGAAAGCAGCAGTAAAAACACTTGACGGCTCGCCCCTGAAGGAGATCGACCTTCCGGACGCTTTCGAGACACCATATCGTCCCGATATCATCAAGCGGGCGGTTCTGGCACTTCAGAGCACCCGGTTCCAGCCACATGGCACCGACCCCTTTGCAGGGATGAGGACATCTGCGGCAAGCTGGGGATCCGGCAGGGGTGCAGCCCAGATCCCGCGTATCAAAAACGGCTCACGTGCCGCGAAAGTTCCACAGACACGTGGCGGCAGGGCATGCCATCCTCCGGTTACAGCGAAACACCTGGTCGAGAAGATCAATAAGAAAGAGAAGGTAATCGCCATCCGATCAGCCATCGCAGCAACTGCAAATCCTGATCTTGTCCGGGCACGGGGCCACCTCTTTGAGCAGGATGTTATCTCAATCGTTGATGACTCTTTTGAGAAGATCGAGCGGACAGCCGACGTCATTGCCGTCCTTGAATCACTTGGCCTGATGGGCGATGTGATCCGATCAAAGCTCAGCAGAAACAGAAAGCCGGGCCGCGGCAACCTTCGTGGAAGAGGGATGAAACAGAGGAAGAGCCTCTTAATTGTCACTTCAGAGACCCCCCTCCGTGCAGCAGCCAACCTCCCCGGTGTTGACTCGGTATCTGTCAATGAACTCAACGCCGAACTCCTTGCTCCGGGCACCCATGCAGGGCGCCTCACCGTCTGGACAGAATCGGCACTGAAGCAGTTATCGGAGGTGAACTGAGATGGTTCTGAATCATCCTTCTGTTACAGAAAAGGCAATGGCGATGCTCGAAAACGAGAACAAGCTCGTTTTCATCGTCAGAAAAGAGGCCAATAAAGAGATGATCACTCGTGACATCGAGAAGACATTTGGAAAGACTGTCGCCGATGTCAGGACCCTGATGACGAATAAAGGAACCAAGAAGGCTATTGTGAGCTTTGAAGATGACAGGGCCGCAGAAGAAATCTTAAGCCGTCTTGGAATCGTGTAGGTGATTTGAGATGGGACATAGAATAAGCAGTCAGGCGCGTGGAAAGGGAGGCCCTACGTACCGCGCTCCCTCACACAAGTACACATCAGATCTCAAGCATCCTGGCACCGGCGATAAGACGATTCGTGGAACGATCATTGATATCGAGCACGATCCGGCACGCCATGCCCCAATTGCCCGTGTTGCCCTTGAAGAAGGTACGAAGACGTACCTTCTGGTCACTGAAGGCATGGGTGTTGACGATGTTATCGAGTGTGGATCTGATGCAACAGTCAGAAACGGAAACACCCTCCTTCTCCGGGATATCCCGACAGGAGCTGCGGTCTGCAACATCGAGGCACGTCCAAACGACGGCGGCAAGTTTGTCCGCTCAAGCGGCGTGCAGGCACAGGTCATCGGAAAATCCGAAGACCGTGTTGGCGTCCGGATGCCAAGCGGGGCGATCAAATGGTTCAACAGCCATTGCCGTGCCACCATCGGCATCGTTGCAGGCGGCGGCAGAAGTGAGAAGCCCTATGTGAAGGCCGGAAAAGTCTTCCACAAAGTAAAATCCCAGGCAACCCGGTGGCCCCGTGTCCGTGGTGTTGCAATGAACGTCATCGATCATCCATTCGGAGGCGGTGGCCACCAGCACCCGGGACGTCCAAAGACCGTATCGCGTGGCACATCTGCCGGACGAAAGGTTGGACATATAGCTGCACGGAGAACCGGATACAAGAGGTGATCGGATATGGCAAAGAAACAGGTTAAACGAATGCCGAGACGGCGTGAGGAGTTCACCTATCATGGGTATACAATTCCCGCCCTCCAGGAGATGTCGATCAATGATCTCATTCCGATCATGCCATGCCGCGCCCGAAGGAAGATGCAGCGTGGGCTGACCCGTGATGAAACGAATCTCCTTGAAAAGATCCGTTCCGGCGATGAGAAGATCAGAACACACAGCCGTGCGATGGTCATTCTCCCCGAAATGATTGGAAAGACGATCGAGATTTACACCGGAAAAGAGTTCCAGCGGGTTGAAATCCCGGTTGAGGGTGTCTTCCATTATCTTGGAGAGTTTGCCCAGACCCGGCGGAAGATCTCACACGGAAGTGCGGGTATCGGTGCAACCCGGTCGAGTAAGTACGTTCCCCTGAAGTGATCTCTATGGCACGAACAGATTATATCATGAAGCTCGAAGGCGAGAATATCGCACGAGCAAAGGCAAATGAGCTGAACTGCTCACCAAAACATGCCATTGAGATTGCGAACTTCATCAGGCACAAGGATGTCAACTACGCACTTGAGTACCTGCATCAGGTTGTCGAGAAGAAGAAAGCCATCCCATTCCGGCGGTTCAAGCACAATGTTGCTCACCAGAAAAGCCTCTCGGGCGTCGTCTGCCAGGGGCGCTTTCCGGTGAAGGCATCAAAAGAGTATATCCGCCTCCTCGAATCGGTGAAGCAGAATGCAGAATATGCCGGGCTCTCAACAGAAAACCTTGAGATCGTCCATGCCGCAATAAACAGGGGTAGAGCTATGAAAGCTATCTTCCCCCGTGCAATGGGGCGTGCAACTCCAAAAGCCCGTGAAACCGTCACCCTCGAAGTGATTGTGAGGGAGGTCGAGGAATAATGTCAGGAGAAAAGAAGTTTATCTCTGAAGGTGTCCGGAAGGTCCGTGTTGAAGCATTCCTGCGGAAAGAGCTGAAGAGAGCAGGATACGGAGGCATGGATATCTTCAGGACTCCGATCGGCACCCAGGTCGCAATCTTTGCTGAGAAACCCGGTATTGTCATCGGGAAAGGTGGCAAGCTTGTCCGCCAGATCACCTCTGATCTCCAGACCATCTATGGCATCGAATCTCCGCAGGTTGAAGTTCAGCAGGTTGAAAATCCCAACCTGAATGCGCAGATTCTTGCAGAGCGGCTTGCAAATGCCCTTGAACGGGGCTGGTACTTCAGGAAGGCAGGAACCAGCGTGATCCGCCGTGTGATGGAATCGGGTGCCCTTGGGTGTGAAGTGATCATCGCAGGAAAACTGACCGGATCACGATCCCGTGTCCAGAAGTTTGTCGAAGGATACATCAAACACTCTGGTGAGCCTGCAATCAGCATCGTCGAGTCCGGATATGCAGTAGCGATTAAGAAACTCGGCACCATCGGTGTCCAGGTGAAGATCATTCCGCCGGGCGCACGTATCCCTGACCAGTTTGATATCGTTCCGCCAGTAGCTCCACCGGAGCCGCAGGAGATCATTGTTGAGGATGTCGGTGATATCGGTGATGATATTGATCGCGAACTTGCGGCTGTCTCCTCACCAGAGGATGAATATGAGAGGGAGGATCTCTGATGGCAATCATCCGCGCTCGTGAAGTGGCAGAGTTCTCGGATGTAGAACTGACCGAACAGGGGAGCAAGCTCAGAACCGAACTCATTCAGCAGTACGGCAAGGTCAGTGCTGGCGGTGCCCCGGATAACCCGGGCCAGATCCGCGAACTCCGAAGAACCATTGCCCGGATAAAAACCGAGCAGAATAAGAGAAGAAGTGTATGATCACGCCAGAAAACGTTCTTCGTCACGAGCTGATCGGACGGAACGTTCTGGTTGTGCATGCGACAAACCCTGCCCAGGAGGGAATATCGGGTATGATCGTCGATGAGACGAAGAGCATGATCTCAATCCTGACATCCGTCGGATTAAAGCATGTTCCGAAGAAACATACTATATTCCGGGTTACCCTCCCGGACAGGGTGCAGGTGGAACTCTCCGGGTCGACGATTATCGGTCGACCCGAGAAGCGGATCACCATGCGCATCAGAAAATGAGGGTTGTTAATGGCACGAAACATTGGGTTGAATGTTGCACTCCCAACACAGGAATGTAACGAAGATGATTGCCCGTTTCATGGCACTTTGCCGGTGCGCGGCCAGGTGATTACCGGCAAAGTCGTGAGCGAGAAGATGAAAGGGACTGTTGTGGTCGAACGCGAATACCTGCACTTCATCAGGAAGTACGACAGGTATGAGAAGCGCTCTTCCAAAATCCATGCCCACATCGCCCCCTGCCTTCATGTGAAGGTTGGTGACGAGGTGAAGGTAGCGGAGTGCAGGCCTCTGAACAAGACGACGCATTTCGTCGTTGTTGAGGTGAAATCAGCATGAAGGCGCTGGGATCAAAAATTCCCCGTACACTCCAGACCGGGTCGCGGATGGTCTGTGCTGATAACACCGGTGCGCGTGTCGTCGAGGTTGTCTCGGTTGACAGATACCATGGTGTGAGAAGGCGCCAGCCCAAACTCGGGCTTGGTGACGTTGCCACCGTCTCTGTCAAGAAAGGAACTCCCGACATGCGTAAAAAACTCGTCAAAGCAGTTGTAGTACGGCAGAAGAAAGAATTTAGAAGGCCGGGCGGCCTCCGTGTCTCATTTGAAGAGAATGCAATGGTTCTCATCAATGATAACGGCGATCCACGTGGTACCGAGATTAAAGGTCCGGTTGCACGTGAAGTCGCTGCACGGTTTCCAAAGATCGCGTCGATGGCGACGATCATCATCTGAGGTGCTTTAATGGTGCGAATAGCAAGCAGTCAGCCAAGAAAACAGCGGAAGGTCCGGTACAATGCACCGAATCACCTCCGGGGTTCGCTTCTCCATGCGATGCTCTCACCTGAGCTTCGTGAAAAGCATGGCCGCCGTCACTTCAGGGTTGTAACCGGAGATACGGTCCGGGTGCTTCGTGGCGAGCACGCCGGGAAAACAGGTGTTGTTGATGGAGTCGATCTGAAGCGCCTGGCGATACAGGTTCATGGCGTTACGGTAAAGAAGGCGGATGGAACTGAGGTTGCCCGCCCGCTCGATCCCTCAAAGGTGATGATCACAAAGCTGAACCTGAAGGATCCAAAGCGCGGGGAACGTCTTGGGGTGAAGGAATAATGGCACATATAAAGCGTATAGTTGCTCCAGACTCCTGGAGTATCGAAAGAAAAGTCAGTACCTACTCCCCGGCAACAGCCCCCGGACCACATAATGCAGGCGCGCTTCCGATTGCCGTCTGGATGCGGGATCATATGGGCCTTGCCAGAAACATGAAGGAGGTCAAACAGATCCTTCATGATCGACAGGTTGTGGTAAATGGCAGAATCTGTACTGATCCACATATCGGACTCGGGGTCTTTGATATCATCTCATTCCCTGCAATCGGAAAGCATTACACCATGCTTCTTGACAAGCGTGGTCGATTTGCAGCTTCCGAGATCGATGCCGGGGCAGCAAGGATCCGCCTCTCAAAGATCAGACACAAGACGACGCTTCCCGGAGGAAAAGTCCAGTTAAACCTTCTCTTCGGAGCAAATCTCATCGCTGATAACTCATACCGGCCAAATGATTCGGTTGTTCTGAAACTCGGCGTCGATGGAGACTCCCGCTTTGAGATCACCGATCACTTCCCGTATGTAGTCGGAAACGTTGCCATGGTCGTTGGCGGCCAGCACTCCGGCAGGGTAGCCCGGATCCGCGAAGTGATCCCGGTACAGGGAAGTGTCCCAAACCGTGTGAGCCTTGAAGAACTCTCAACAGGAGAGGTATTCGAGACGATCGAGCCGTATATCTTTATGGTTGGACGGGATGCGCCGGCACTTGGAATATGGGGGATTACCGTATGACCGGGATGCAGGAGCTCTATGTCGATAAGATTGTTGTCCACATGAGTGTTGGCGAAGGTGGAGACAAGCTGATGAAGGCAGAGTCTCTAATAAAAGAGATCTGTGGCGGAGCAACATCTGTCCGGACAATCGCCAAGAGGACGGTACCTGCCTTCGGCCTTCGAAAAGGCCAGTCGATGGGGTGCAAACTCACTCTGAGAGGAGATAAAGCCGAAGATTTTCTCCGGACTTCCCTGAACATCATTGGGAATAAGATTGACGCAAGCCGGTTCGATATAAACGGGAACTTCGCCTTTGGGGTTGAAGAACATACTGATTATCCCGGGCAGTCCTATGATCCGCAGATCGGTATCTATGGCATGGACATCAATGTCGTCATCGAAAAGAAGGGTGTACGGATCGCACGGCGGTCTGCACAGAAGAAGAAACTCCCCTCAAAGCAGCATGTGAAAAAAGATGAATCCATGTCGTTTATGAAGGAGCGTTTCAATGTCGAGGTGGTTGAGTAATGGCGGAGAAGACAAAAGCTCCTCAGAAGAAGGTCAGCTATGGGAGCAACACATGCCAGATGTGCGGACGTAAGCAGGGTCTTGTGCGGAGATACAATATCATGTTCTGCCGCCAGTGCTTCCGCGAGTGGGCTCCGACGATGGGCTTTAAGAAGATGAACTAGGTGGCCGGAGAATGACACAACAGAATATTATTGCCGATGCGATGAGCGCCATCAAGAATGCAGGCGATGCAGGCAGGCTTGAGGTGACGGTAGAACCAGCCTCCAGGCTCTTTGGTGCGATGCTCGGTATCATGCAGGAGAACGGATACATCGCCGGCTTTGAATACATCGATGATGGCCGGGGAGGCCGTTTCTCGATCCAATTAACAGGTCGGATCAATAAGTGTGGTGCAATATCACCCCGCTTTGCCGTAAAGATGGAAGACATGGAATCGTGGGAGACACGGTACCTGCCTGCCAAAGGCTTTGGCCTCCTGATGATGACCACCTCACAGGGTGTTCTGTCTCATGAACAGGCGAGGAAAGCCGGAATTGGCGGCCAGCTGATCGGGTATGTTTACTGAGGTGCACTGAGATGGTACACACAGAGAATATTGTGATCCCCGACTCGGTCCAGGTCTCAATGGATGGTGATATGATCGTCGTGAAAGGTCCCAAGGGTGAGCTTCAGCGATCGATGTACTATCCAAACATCTCGGTCTCCATTGAAGACGGGGTTGTTGCGATCAGCACCACATCCAGCCGGAAGGCGGTGTATGCGATGGTCGGGACATTTGCTTCCCACATCCGTAATATGTGCACCGGTGTAACCGAGGGATATGAGCTCTCAATGAAGGTTGTCTACAGCCACTTCCCGATCCAGCTCAAACTTCACCCGGGAATCCTTGAGATAGGCAATTTCCTTGGTGAAAAAATGGTACGGAACGCAAAAATACCTGAAGGCGTCACCGTGAAGCTGGGTTCAGACGAAGTGTTCCTGACAGGTATTGACAAGGAGAAAGTGGGTAACACCGCAGCGAACATTGAGAAGGCAACACGGATCCGAAAGCGTGATCCGCGTGTCTTCCAGGATGGCATATACAGAGTGGAGATGGCGTGATCCAGATGGTTGCTATTAAGAGGCTGATTCGCGATCGCCATGCAAAACGGGGAAACTTCAAGCGGCAGTGCCTGTCCCAGAAAGCCAAACTTGATGATGTCTGGCGCAGGCCCCGTGGTGGTCAGAGCAAACAGCGAAAACAGAAGAAAGCCAAGGGCATAATCCCGGCCCCGGGATTTGCAGGTCCGGTTGCTGTCCGTGGCTTCCATCCATGCGGTATGAAGGAAGCACGTGTACACACAGTTGCAACACTTGAGTCCCTTGACGCGGAAACCACTGCAATCCGGATTGGCGGAACAGTCGGGATGAAGAAGCGGATGGCGATCCAGGAGAAGGCTCTCTCAGGCGGCTTCAAGGTCATAAACCCAAAAGTAATTGCCGCAGAGGAGCCTGAGGTCGACGAGGATCTCGAGGACGAACAGGTCTTTGATGAGGAGGTGGCAGACGATGAGTGATCTCGCATCGCAGAGGCGTATTGCAGCAGCAATTCTCAAATGTGGTGAGAATCGCGTCTGGTTCAATCCCGATCAGATCGATGAGATCACCGATGCCGTATCACGAGAGGATATCAGGAATCTCATCGGTGATGGTGCAATCACGGCCCATCAGAAGAAGGGTGTCAGCCGTGGACGAGCACGCCTCCGTATCATCAAGCGCGCCTATGGCCACTGCAAAGGGCATGGCCGCAGGAGAGGTGCACAGGGGGCCCGTACTCCTTCAAAGAGGGTCTGGATCCAGAAGATACGTGCCCAGCGCACGATGCTCCGCGAGATGCGTGACAATGGCATAATTGACCGCTCGGTATACCGGACATTCTACAGGCGTGCAGCCGGTGGACAATTCAGGAATGTATCACACCTGAAGCAGAACATCGAGCTGCATAAAGAGAAGGTGAACTGATATGGCGACAAGTGCGCGATATTTCGTCCCGTTCAGGAGACGGAAGGAAGGAAAAACCGATTACTATCAGCGGATGCGCCTTATCATATCAAGAAGGCCACGGTTTGTTGTCAGGAAGACATCACGCCAGATCATCGTTCAGCTTGTTGTTGCTGAGATGACCGGAGACCGGACACTTGTATCGGCAACCAGTGGCGAGCTCTCGAAGTTCGGATATACCGGATACACCGGCAATACCCCGGCTGCATACCTTACAGGCATGCTCTGTGCCGTCCGTGCCCAGAAAGCAGGGTATGAGAGTGGTATCCTTGATATTGGTTTGAATCGTGCGACAAAAGGTGCACGGGTCTTTGCTGCTCTGAAAGGAGCAGTTGAGGCCGGATTTGACATACCCCACGGTGAAGAGATCCTCCCGGATGAAGACCGTGTGAAGGGTGTCACAATCGCCGGATATGCCCCCGATCGGGCAGGCAACCTTGTTGCAAATGTGGAAGAAGTGGCAGATGCCATTATGAAGGAGCTTGAGTGACATGGCATTTGAACGTGAGGAATGGATCCCTGTCACCGGCCTTGGTAAAGCAGTGGCTGCGGGAGAGTTTGGCTCTCTTGAAGATGTACTCAACAGCGGCCGCCCGATCAAGGAGGCAGGTATCGTGGATGCATTCATCCCTGATCTCAGTGATGAGGTGCTTGCCATCGATATGATGCAGAGGATGACCGACTCTGGCAGGCGGATTAAGTTCCGTGCAGTTGTCGTCGTCGGAAACCGTGACGGCTATATCGGCTTTGGCCAGGGTAAAGATGTCCAGGTCGGCACCGCCATCCGTAAGGCGATTGTTCAGGCTAAACTGAATATCATCAAAGTACGGCGTGGCTGTGGCAGCTGGGAATGTGGATGCAGCAATCCACACTCGATACCCATGCAGGTGGAAGGAAAGGCAGGGAGTGTCCGTGTCACCCTGAAGCCCGCACCACAGGGTATAGGCCTTGTGACCGGTGAAATTGGAAAGAAGGTGCTTGATCTTGCTGGAATGAAGGATGTCTGGGTGATGACAAAAGGCCACACCAGGACAACCCTCAACTATGCAAAGGCGACCTTTGAGGCATTGAAGGAGACGAATATGGTTCGTATCGGGGGAGGTCAGTACTAATGTACGCAGTCGTGCAGGTGCGCGGCGTCGTCAATACCCGCCACGAGATCAAAGAGACGCTGAAGATGCTCCGTCTCCATCATATCAACCACTGCGTCCTCATCCCGGAGACTCCCGAGTACCTCGGGATGCTCCGGAAAGTGAAGGATTTTGTCGCCTATGGCGAGGTTGATGCCGGGACGCTTGAGACGATTCTCAGGACACGCGGCCGCCTCCTTGGCAACAAACCTCTCACCGATGAGTACCTGAAGAGTGCATCAGACTATGGAAGTGTCAGCGAACTTGCAGAAGCCCTCGCCGAAGGAAAAGTGAAGCTGAAGGATATCCCCGAACTCAAACCGGTGCTCAGGATGCACCCCCCGAGAAAGGGATATAAGACCATCAAGCGGACCTTTAACCAGGGAGGAGCGCTTGGCTATTATGGCAGGGAGATCAACGCTCTCCTGTATAAGATGAGGTGAATTCGCGATGCCAGTCAATAAGCGATCAAAATATCGTGGTTCGAGAACCTGTGGCGGTGGAACACATAAAAACCGCCGTGGAGCAGGAAACAGGGGCGGCCGTGGTGCAGCCGGATGGCGTGACCACAACTTCACACGGTTCCACCTCCTTGGCAAGCGTGAAGGAAAACATGGCTTTATCTCACCAACATCAGTCGATCTGACTGTCCTTGATATCGGTGAGATCGATCAGATGATTCCCATGCTGGTTCTGCAGGGAATTGCCCGCGAGGAGGATGGATGCATCATCCTCGATGCAGCCCATCTCGGCATCGAGAAGATCCTTGGAGGAGGTCGGGTTCATCACAAGATGAATATTACGGCTCTGGAATTCTCTGAGCGTGCAAAGGCAAAGATCGAAGAGCTCGGTGGCCAGGCATTGGCCCAGTAAAATTTTTTGGTGACCTATGGGAGAACTGCTGGATAGAATGGAGCCTCTTCTTGCAAGGATGCCTGCGGTGAGAGCACCGGAAGGGCATGTTCATTTTAAGAATAAGTTAATCTGGACACTTGCTATTCTGCTTCTGTATTTTGTTCTGACAAACATTCCTGTCTTTGGACTTGCACCCGACTCTATGGATATTTTCCAGTTCTATCGTGCACTTCTTGCAGGTGAGAGCGGATCGATTCTTCATGTGGGTATTGGTCCGATTGTGACGGCATCTATTGTCCTTCAGCTTCTGAAAGGCGCAGATTTAATTCCTCTGGACACATCCGATGCCCGCGGGCAGGTTATGTACATGGGGCTCCAGAAGATCCTCATCCTTGTGATGATCGTCCTGCAGGCAGCACCCAACCTTGTTGGTGGTTTTCTCCAGCCGGATCCAGCTATTGCAGCCGCATTCTTTGGAGACAGTTTATCGGCAGTTTCATTCCTGATCTTCATTCAGATCTGCCTTGGCGGTGTTCTGATCTTCTTTATGGATGAGGTGGTAACGAAATGGGGTATCGGATCTGGTGTTGGTCTCTTCATCGTTGCGGGTGTATCACAGGGAATTATTAACGGGTTCTTTAACTGGACTCCTGTGACGGATCCCTACCCGGTAGGTTTCTTCCCGCGTCTCTTCGCCATCATATTTGAAGGAGGAAATTTCCTTCAGTACTTTACGCCTGATATCATCGCACTGATCACAACGGTGATCATCTTCCTGGTGATCGTCTATGTCGAATCGACCCGGATCGAGATCCCCCTGGCCCATGCAAATGTCAGGGGATCCAGGGCAAAATTCCCGGTGAAGCTCATTTATGCAAGCGTGCTCCCGATGATCCTTGTCCGTGTCCTTCAGGCAAACGTCCAGATATTTGGAATGTTCCTTTCAAGCATGGGGATCACGATATTCGGGCGTTTTGACGGGACACAGCCACTTGATGGCATCATGTACTTCCTTGCACCCATCAACAATCCTCAGGACTGGATGTGGTGGATGAGCGATCTCGGCCACGCACCATGGGAAGTGCTATTGCGTCTTGGTATCGATGTGACTATCATGGTTGTCGGTGGCGCGATATTTGCCCTCTTCTGGGTGAAGACGGCAGGGCTTGATTCAAAGCATGTTGCCCGGCAGATCCAGAACAGTGGCATGCATATCCCGGGTTACCGCCGCAACCCCCAGGTGCTCGAGCGGTACCTTGATCGCTACATTCCGCGTGTGACGGTCATCGGGGGTGTCTTTGTCGGTCTCCTCTCGGTCGCCGCAAATCTCTTCGGTGTCATCGGTGCCGTTGGGGGAACCGGTCTCCTGCTTGCGGTGAGTATCGTCTATCGTATGTACGAGCAGATCGCCAGCGAACA